>NZ_JAMDGY010000060.1 GCF_028656955.1 Pseudomonas fontis | reverse complement strand
GCAGGCGCCGCCTTGGGGAGCCCTACGGACTCCAGCGCAGCCTGACGGCAGCGGCTACAACACCCTACAGCAGCGGCGCGACCATCGGCTCACGCCGTGGCCAGGCATCCAGCACCGCCTTGAACAGCGTCGCCAGCGGAATGGCGAAGAAGATCCCCCAGAAGCCCCACAGCCCGCCAAACAGCAGCACCGCGCAAATGATCGCCACCGGGTGCAGGCTCACCGCCTCCGAGAACAACAGCGGCACCAGCACGTTGCCATCCAGCGCCTGGATGATCGCGTACACCGCCATCAGGTAGATGAACTGGTCGCCCCAACCCCACTGGAACAACGCAATCAAGGTGACTGGCACCGTGACCACCACCGCCCCCACATACGGCACCACCACCGACAAGCCCACCAGCAGCGCCAGCAAGGCCGCGTAGTTCAGCCCCAGCCAGGCGAAGGCGATATAGGTAGCCACACCACAAATCAGGATCTCGATGCCCTTGCCACGGATGTAGTTGGCGATCTGCCGGTTCATCTCTTCCGCCACCCGGGTCATCAGCGCGCGCTCCCGCGGCAGGTAGCCACCCGCCCAGCGCGCGATCTGCTCGCGATCCTTGAGGAAGAAGAACACCAGGATCGGCACCAGCACCAGGTAGATCATGATGTTGACCAGCAACGGCAGGCTCGACAGGGAGAAACTCAACGCCCACTGGCCAAACTTGCCGATCTCGCCGCGCATGGCCTCGATCGCCTGCAGCACCTGCTCATCGGACACCAGGTGCGGGTAACGCTCCGGCAACAGCAGCAGCAATGACTGCCACTTGCCCAGCATCCCCGGCAGCTCGTTGAACAAGGTGATTACCTGGTGCCACAGCAGCGGCACCAGCACCAGCAGAAACACCCCCAGCGCCCCGAGGAACAAGGTGAACACCAAGGCAACCGCGACCTTGCTCGGCACCCGCCAGCGCTCCAGCGCGTTGACCAGCCCCTGCATCAGGAACGCCAGGACCATGCCGGCCAATACCGGCGCGAGCATGCCGCCCAGCGTGAGTATCGCGGTAAACCCCAGTATCAGCAGGACCGCCAGCACCACTGCCTCCTCATCCGAGAAGTAGCGGTGCATCCAGTTGCGCAGCACTTTGAACATCAACGATCCTTAAAACGCGAAAATAGCTCAGGCTTTCTTCAGCCAGTAGGTGTACACCCCGGCTTCGACTTTTTCAGCAAGCAGCGTGTGACCTGCCAATTTGGCAAAAGTGCGGAAATCCCGCTGCGATCCACCATCAGTGGCAATCACCTTGAGCACCGCGCCACTGGCCAGACGATTCAGTTCCAGCTTTGCCTTGAGCAACGGCAGCGGACAGTTCAGGCCACTGGCATCCAGCTCGGCATCACAGGATTGATCTTCGGACATCAGGTTTCTCCAGACGGGCATGCACCCGGTTGACCAGGGGAGGCGAAAAAGGGCTCGTAGAATACCGCCACTGGTCGCCAACGTGTGAGCCGGCTACAGTAAGGTTCTTTGTCGACCAGAGCTTCGTGCATGAATTTACTGCGCCCTACCCTGCTGACGCTGGCCTGTCTGATGGCTCTCCCGAGCCAGGCCGACGACCTGCCGTCACTCGGCGACGCCAGTTCTGCCATTGTTTCGCCGCAACAGGAGCACCAATTGGGCCGTGCATGGCTCAGCTTGTTGCGCGGCAATGTCAATCAACTGAACGATCCCCAGCTCAAGGATTATGTCGAAACCAGCGTCTACCGCCTCGCTGAAACCAGCCAGTTGCAGGACCGGCGCCTGGAATTCATCCTGATCGACAGCCGCGAACTCAACGCCTTTGCCGCGCCCGGCGGGATTGTCGGGGTCAACGGCGGCCTGTTCCTCAATGCCCAGACCGAAGGCGAGTACGTTTCGGTACTCGCGCACGAACTGGCGCACTTGTCGCAACGCCACTTCGCCCGTGGCGTCGAGGCCCAGCAGCGCATGCAGATGCCGATGATGGCCGCCCTGCTGGTCGGCATCGTGGCCGCCGCCGCAGGCGCCGGGGATGCCGGTATCGCGGCGATTGCCGGCAGCCAGGCCGCCGCCATCCAGTCGCAGCGCACGTTCTCCCGGCAGAATGAGCAGGAAGCTGACCGCATCGGCATTCTCAACCTGGAAAAGGCCGGCTACGACCCTCGTACCATGCCCAGCATGTTCGAACGTCTGTCGCGCCAGTACCGCTTCGACGCCAAACCACCAGAATTCCTCCTGACCCACCCGGTTACCGAGTCGCGTATCGCCGACACCCGTAACCGTGCCGAACAGGCGCCACCCGGCGGCACCGAGGACAGCCTGCGCTACCAGCTGGTGCGGGCCCGCGTGCAGTTGATCTACGAAGGCACACCTGGCCTTGCCGCCAAACGCTTCCGGGCGCAGCTGGACGAAACACCTAACCTGGATGCCGCCCGCTACGGACTGGCCCTGGCACAGATCAAGGGCGGGCAGTTGAACGAAGCGCGAGAGAACCTCAAGCCGTTGCTGGCCAAGGCGCCGAACGACATTACCTACAACCTGGCGCAGATCGACCTGGATATCACCAACAACCGTTTGGCCGATGCCCAGCAGCGAGTCACCAAGATGCGCGCGCTGTACCCGGCCAACTACCCGCTGCAACAGGCCAATGCCGACCTGCTGCTCAAGCAGAATCGCCCGGTGGAGGCGCAAAAAGCACTGGAAGCCTTGCTCAAGTCGCGCTCGGACGATCCGGATGTCTGGTACGAAGTGGCCGAAGCACGCGGCTTGGCGGGCGATACCATTGGCCTGCACCAGGCACGGGCGGAGTATTTTGCGCTGGTCGGTGATTACGATCAGGCCGTGCAGCAGCTTGATTACGCCAAGCGCCGGGCGGGCAACAACTTCCAGCTGGCGTCCAAGCTCGATGCGCGCCAGCGCGACATCCTCGAACAGCAGCGGATGGTCAAGGACATGATGCGCTGATTGGCGCCAGCCCTATCGCCGGCAAGGCCGGCTCCCACAAGCCCCCGTCAAGGCAGGAATACCGTGGGAGCCGGCCTTGCCGGCGATTTGGCCCTCAAGCGTTACCGGACAACTTCATCCGCGCCGCGTGGGTGAAGTCCAGCATGCGCTGCAACGGCTTGATCGCCTGGGGAATCAGCGCCGGCTCGACGAAGATCTCGTTGGTCCCCTCACGCAGGCACTGCAAGGTGCGCTCCAGCGTGTTCATCGCCATCCACGGGCAATGTGCGCAACTGCGGCACGCCGCGCCGTTACCGGCCGTTGGCGCCTCCACGAACACCTTGTCCGGGCACAGCTGCTGCATCTTGTAGAAGATGCCGCGGTCGGTCGCAACGATGAAGGTCTTGTTCGGCAAGGTTTGCGCTGCAGCAATCAGCTGGCTGGTGGAACCCACCGCGTCAGCCAGGTCGATCACCGCTTCCGGCGACTCGGGATGCACCAGAATGGCCGCGTCCGGGTACAGCGCTTTCATGTCCTCCAACTGACGCGACTTGAACTCTTCGTGGACGATGCATGCACCGTCCCACAAAAGCATGTCGGCACCGGTTTGCTTCTGGATGTAACGCCCCAGGTGCTGATCCGGCCCCCAGATGATGGTCTCGCCGTTGTCCATCAGGCTTTCGACGATTTCCAGCGCGCAGCTGGAGGTTACCACCCAGTCGGCGCGCGCTTTGACCGCTGCCGAGGTATTGGCATACACCACCACGGTACGTTCCGGGTGCTTGTCGCAGAACGCCGAGAACTCTTCCACCGGGCAGCCCAGGTCGAGCGAGCAGGTCGCTTCGAGGGTCGGCATCAGGATGCGTTTTTCGGGGGTGAGGATTTTTGCGGTTTCGCCCATGAAGCGTACGCCCGCCACCAGCACGGTCTTCGCCGAGTGCTCGCGGCCGAAGCGGGCCATCTCCAGCGAGTCGGACACGCAACCACCGGTTTCCTCGGCCAGGGCCTGGACCACCGGATCGCAATAGTAGTGAGCGACAAGTACCGCATCCTGCGCCTTGAGTTCGGCGGCGATGGCGGCACGGTATTGCGCCTCTTGCTCAAGCGTCAACGGCTTGGGCTGCTTGGCGTCCAGATGGGCTTGAACCAGAAGGCGTTCGGAAATCTGCGTCATGTTCGCAAGACCTGCAGGCGCGTTCGCGCGTAAGTCGAGTGTATCACCAGGCTATGGCAATTCGGATAGCGGCTCGGCCTTTGCGGCGCAAGCCCAAGACCCGCTGAAATACCGGGTTCTATTGGTTGTCGAAGGCTACAGATAATTGGATGAATTCTAAAGATTTTTTTGCCCGTAAAGGGCGGCAGGCGACGCAGGGCGCGTCGTCTGCCGAGTGTGCCAGGCGCTTAACGCGGGCCTTGCAATGCACCGAAGTTGCTCATGAGCAGCGCGGCAAACTGCTCGACCGTCATGTTTTTCCCGTTCAGGTTCACCTGGCCATTGGCGTAATGCAGGTTGCTGACAATGGCGTCGTCCTTGATTGTCGCCAACTGGGTGTACATGGCCATCTGCGCGACCATTTCGCCCGCCCGGGATGCCTGTTCAATCTGCTGGACGTCCTCGCCCTGCACCTTGGCCTGCAACGCCGCCAGATCACCGATCATCGGCTTGGACAGCGACAGATCGCTCTGCACCTGCTCAATCATCTGCCGGGACACCTGCTCCAGCGGAAGGTCGAGCGATGCCGGCTGGGCCAGGTCCACTGTCAGCTTGAAGCGGCTTTCACCGTTGGCGGTCTTGAACGAGACATCGTCCAGCGCCAGCTGCGGCTTGCCCGCCAACACGGCGAGAATACGCTGCTGGAAGTCTGCGCGCTGCGCCTCGGTCAATGCCTGGGACGGCGACACACCGGCGGCCGTTGCCTGCTCGAAGGCTGGCAGGTTGTTGGCGTAGAACTCCATCAAGGCTTGTACCGCAGGCACATCCAGGCGCCGTGCGCTCCAGGCAACCTGGGCACTGCCAACCGGCTTGCCGTCATAACTGATGTCGGCGACCTTGTAGACTTGCTTGACCGCCAACTGGCTACCCTCGATCTGGTAGTCGTTGCGCTGCTCCATGCCCTTGAACGCCAGCTCAGCCTGACGATCACCATAAGTGAAGGCGCTGTCGGCCAACAGCAGATCAACCTGGCCGACGTAGAAACCGAACGGCGTAAGCTTCAAATTGGCCGCCAGCTCCAGGCCCTGCAGCGCAATCTTGACCGGTGGACGATCCGGCGTCACCAGCGTCATGGCCAGGCTACCCAAGTCCCCTGCCAGCTTTACCGTCTCGCCCTTGGCACCACCACTGATATCCAGCGTGACCCCGGAGAGCTTGACGCTCGACCCTTCAGCCTGGGTAATGTCCAGCGGCATCAGGCGCAACTGGCCATCCACCGAACGGTCATACCCCAGGCTCATGTGCCCTTGCAGCGGCGCCACGTCGTTGCTTGCGGCAAACCAGCCGGCGGTGCCGGCATCTTTTTCCAGGGCATAGTTGCTGGAGGCCATGACCGGCATCAGCTTGAACGCCTTCAGCCGTGACCACGGCAACGGGCCATGCTCGATGCGGTCAACGAAGGTCAGCTCGAAACTGACACGCTCCTCACCCAGTTGCAGGTTCTCGACCTTCAGGTGATAGCGAGCGGTGCTGCTGTACAGGTGGCGCTCCAGCGACAGCAGTTCGATCTGCGCGCTGCCCCCGGCACCGGCAATGCTCTGCGCCAATTGCTGGTTCGATTGCGCAATCGACTGATCGAGCACCGCCGGCAGTTGCTGGCCGGTGTACCAGGCGCCTGCCGTGCAAATCGCCGCCACTGCCAGGGCCAGGCCTGAAAGCGCGCCCACTGTTTTCTTCATGAAATGATCCGTTGTCTGTCCGTTGTTTTTAAGGGGAATGTCGCTTTCAGACCCTGCAGGCCTTACTCGTTTACGTCCATGAACTTGCTGGCCCAGTCGATGTAGTCGCCTGGCAGCGTGTAGGTATGGGTCAGCTCGGTGGCGCTCAGGTCCGAAGCGCTGCTGGTGATGCGACGCTGTTCGCGCAGGCTGTCGTAGGTCGCCTTGATCGCGGCGAAGTAGGCGCCATGACCATCCACAGCAATCCGCACACCCAGCTCGGCCAATCGCTTGTCGTCATGCAACTGCGGGTTGCCATAGGTCACCAGCATCAGCGGGATCGTCACATGCCTGGCAACCTGCTCCAGGTGCTCGAAATCCCGAATGCCGACGATGCATACGCCGTCGGCGCCAGCGTTCTGATAGGCGACGGCACGGGCAATCACTTCTTCCACCGGGATCACCGCCGCGTTGGTCCGGGCGATGATGCACAGCTCCGGATCGACACGGGCTTCCAGGGCCGCACGGACTTTGCCGACACCTTCGCCAATGCTGATCAGGTCGGTGGATTTACGGCCGAACTGGGCCGGCAGCAACGTGTCTTCGATGGTCAGCGCTGCAACACCTGCGCGTTCCAGTTCAGTCACCGTGCGCATGACATTCAAAGCGTTGCCATAGCCGTGGTCGGCATCGGCGATCACCGGCAATTGGGCCACGCGACCGATACGGGTAGCCTGCTCAGCGAATTCGCTGAGGGTGATCAGGGCAAAGTCCGGAGCTGCCAGTACCTGTAACGATGCAACCGAACCCCCGAGGATACCGACTTCAAAACCCAGGTCTGCGGCAATACGCGCAGACATGGGGTCGAACACGGAAGCCGTGTGGTAGCAGACAGGGGAAGCGAGGAGCGTGCGAAAGGCACGGCGCAAATCTTGGTGGGAGGCTCTAGACATGATCATTCCAGTATTTTCGTCTTCAATTCTGGAGGGGAACATATCACTCCGATACGGGGTTCTGACAGCGCCAGGCCCGGCCCGTGAAGAAATTTTCATGGCGCCAGCCCGGCATCCGACGAAAGCGCCCCAACGATCAGGCGGCGCTCAAACGGGTCCAGAGCCCGAGCACACTATGCAACTTGAGGCCATGGGCATGGGCTAGAGAGCCAAGGGTGGCGTTGATGTCTTCCAGCTGGAAGTGGCCACTGATGGGCAACTGGGCAAGCTGCGGATCACAACTCAGCCGGCCATGGCGATAGCGCCCCAGCTCCGCCAACACCCGCTCCAGCGGCATATCCCGCGCAACCAGCACGCCGTCGCGCCAAGCCGTAGCATCGACCTGGGCAGCAACCCCCTCCAGCAGCCAGACACGCAACGGCTGCAACATCCAGCATTCACCGGCCTGCGCCGTCGCCTCATCGGGAACGACTTGGGGAAACATCTGCACCGTCCCCCGCAGGACGCTCAGGCGGATGCCGTCAGCGTCCAGTCGTGCCGAAAACTGGGCCGCCATGGCTTCCAGCAAACCAGCGTCGGTACGTACCCGCAACATCGTGCGAAGCCCGCTAGGTGCATGCCCGGTCAAATGCACACTGATCTCGCCGCGCAGCAGCTCGATGGTCTGCGCGCCACGTTCGTCATACAAACGAACTGCACTGTCGGTGTTCAGGTCAAGGGAACTGCCATCAGCAAGCGTCAAGCGTCGACGCTCGCCAACCTCCGTCGCGTGATCCGCCACCACGCGCTGCCAGGGCGTTGCCTGCTCAAGCCCCCAGGCAGCAGCCCCAACGCCGGCAAACAGGGTGAGTAGCTTGACCAACTGTCGGCGCTGCAGCCAACCAGGGTGATCAGTGAACAGACGCTCGAAAGCGTCAGGGCTGGAGTCTGTAGACATAGAGGCACCGAAAGCGCACAAACGTTAATGATAAGTAAAATCATTATCATCATTTCGGGTGCCGGAGGGAAGCAAATGGCTATCACCGCTTGATGAACGGTGATAGCCATCGATGAGACAGGTAGACCAGGGCCCCTTCCGAAGGGGCATCTATGGACTGATATCCAAGGCAGGATGTTGCTCAAACAACGTCCACGCCCCTTTTCCATCCACCTCAAGGCGATGGGTATGAAAGTTCATCAGGGTGCTGCGATGCCCGATGCTGACCAGCATGGTGTCGATCATCTCGTTGCGCAGTAGCGAGTACAGCGCGTGCTCCAGGCCTTCGTCCATGGCCGAGGTGGATTCATCGAGGAAGACGATTTGCGGCCGATTGAACAGCACCCTGGCAAAGGCCAGGCGCTGCTGTTCACCAATGGAGAGGATGCGCGACCAATCCGTATTGAGGTCAAGACGCCCCGCCAGGTGGGCCAAATTGACCTTGTTCAGTACTTCCACTAATCGGGGTTCATCGTCAGGCCCACTGGTGGAGGGATAGGCAATGGCGACACGCAGATCACCCAGCGGCATGTACGGGCGCTGCGAGAGAAACAGCGCCTGGGCCCCACCCGGACGTTTGACCTGCCCCTGCGCATAAGGCCAGAGGCCTGCCAGGGCCCGCAGCAGCGTGGTCTTGCCACTCCCCGACGGCCCTTTGATCAACAGCGCCTGCCCTGGCCTCAAGCTGAGGTTGAGGTCGCTGATCAGCGTGTGCCCATCAGGGCGCAATACCTGCATGCGCTCGATATCGAGGATATTGGCCTGATCCTGGGTGTCGACCCGCGGGAGATCGCTGGCCTGCTGGTTGGCATTGATGAACCCGGCCAGACGGTCGAGGGTGGCGCGATACTGGGCAAAGGTGTCGTACGAGGAACGGAAGAACGACAGCGAATCCTGCACCTGGCCGAAGGCCTGGGAGGTCTGCATGACATCGCCCAGCTTGATCGCGCCGCTGAAGAAGCGCGGCGCCTGAAGAATGAACGGGAACACCACGGCAGTCTGGCTGACCGCCAGGTTGAAGCCGTCAAACTTGAGGCTCCGATAGACCAGCGACCAGACGTTATCAATCAGCGCGAAGAAGCGCCCGAGCAAGGTTTGCCGCTCGATCGCCGAACCACGGTAGAAGGCGATGTTCTCGGCGTACTCACGCAACCGCACCAAGGCATAACGGAAGTTCGCCGTGAGTTTTTCGTTGAGGAAGTTCAGGCGGATCAGCGGCCGACCAAGGCGAAAGGCAATCAAGGTCGCAACAATCACATACAGGTAGACGGCGAAGACCATCGCCCGGGGGATCTCCTCTCCCCACACCTGCAGCGGCGCCGAGAGCCCCCAGAGGATCGCCGTGAAGGCCACCAACGAGACCAGTGCGCTGACCGCACCGAGCGCGAGCGAAACCGACCCCGTGACGAAGGTGTTTACATCCAGTTCGATACGCTGGTCCGGGTTGTCCACCGGTTCACTGAGAAACTGCCCGCGGTAATAGGCATCGCCTGCCATCCAGTCATCGGTCATCTGCTGGTTCAGCCACACCCGCCAGCGGATGGTGAACGCCTGGGTCACGTAGTAGGTGAACAGGGAGCGAAAGATATGAATCGTCGCCAGGATGGCGAACACCCCGAGCAGGAACCAGAAGGCCTTCTGATCAAGCCCCTGGAGCGCGCTGTAGAAGCCGTTGTACCAGAACGAGAACAAGACGTTCATGCGCACCGAGAACAACGTGAGTACCAGCAACAGGCTGAATGCCAACAAGGGCCGCCAACTGCGCCTTGGCGCAAAGTACGCCCCCGCCACCAGCCAGAACTGCCTGCCCCAATGGGTAAACCGCACGATCAGCAGGGCGGTGACGACAAAGGACACAATGGTGATGAACGAAGCGACGGCGAGCCAGCTCAGGCTCTCTTGCAGGGCCTGATGCCAATCCATGTCCATGGTGATCCTCCAGCGGCTGGCGAAAACTGCATTGGCGGGAAGTCTTTTGTGCCATCGCCACTGGATACCCCCGCCTACAGCCCAGCTGACCTAGCAACAGAGAGACACCATGAATGTATAGCCTGTCCCACGAGGACCGCCCCTACAATGTGCCCACTGCGTCAACACTGCGCAATGCAACTCCTACAACAACGCAAGGCCGCCAAGGCCGCAGGATTCAAGCTTGTGGAAATGGCGCCCTTGATTAGCGCAACCAAGCTCGGCCCTTGCCTTGTCGATGCAGTAGCCAAACTGTGCCCCCTGGGGCAGAGTCAAGCGAGCAATGGATTCAGGTTGTGGTCGAATTCATTGCGACCACGCAACAGCGAATGAACTGAACACGAAGTACCAGGCAGGTACGTGCAGAATGTGGAAAACGAAAAAGCCCGCCCCTTTTCAGGGGCGGGCTTTTTCTTACCGCATATGGTGGGTCGTGTGGGATTCGAACCTACGACCAATTGGTTAAAAGCCAACTGCTCTACCAACTGAGCTAACGACCCGCTGTGTTGATGGGGCGTATAATACTGATTTCTAACAGGAAATCAACACCCCACAACAAAATAATTTAAAAATAACGCGTTGGATCCGCTACATCGGCCGATTTGAAGCCATCGGCACGCAGGCGGCAGCTGTCGCACTTGCCACACGCGCGGCCTTCATCGTCCGCCTGATAGCAGGAGACGGTCAGGCTGTAGTCCACCCCATGAGTCATGCCGGCCTGCACGATCTGCGCCTTGCTCAGGTTTTGCAGCGGCGCCTGGATACGGAAGCCCTGCCCTTCTACCCCGGCCTTGGTCGCCAGGTTGGCCATGCGCTCGAACGCCTCGACGAACTCCGGGCGGCAATCCGGGTAGCCGGAATAATCCACGGCATTCACGCCAATGAAGATGTCCCGCGCCTGCAGCACTTCCGCCCAGCCCAGCGCGAGTGAGAGGAACACGGTATTGCGCGCCGGCACATAGGTCACCGGGATGCCTTCGCTCGGTGCTTCCGGCACATCGATGCTGCTGTCGGTCAGCGCAGAACCACCAATCCCGTTCAGGTTCAGGCCAATCACCTTGTGTTCGACCACGCCCAGGTCGCGCGCGACCCGTGCAGCGGCATCAAGCTCGGCACGGTGGCGCTGGCCATAATCAAAACTCATGGTGTAGCAGCTGTAACCTTCAGCCTTGGCCATGGCAACCACCGTGGCCGAATCCAGGCCACCAGACAACAGAATTACCGCACGTTTCTCAGTCATTGCATTGCTCTCCTGTCAGCGTCCCGGCTCGTCGTTCCACAGCAGCTTGTGCAGCTGCATCTGGAAACGAACCGGCAAATTATCGGCGACGATCCAGTCGGCCAGGTCGGTAGCGCTCACCTGATGGTGGCTTGGCGAGAACAGTACATCACCCGCACGCTTTTCCAGACCGTACTGGATCAGCTTGGACACCGCCCAGTCATAGTCTTCACGCGAACAGATGACGAACTTGACCTGATCGTTGGGCGTCAGCAGCTCGATGTTCTCGTAACGGTTGCGGTGCATTTCCTCCGAGCCCGGGGTCTTGAGGTCGACCACCCGGCTGACCCGCTCGTCCACCCTGGAAATATCCAGCGCACCACTGGTCTCCAGCGAGACATCGTAGCCGGCGTCGCAGAGCTGTTTCATCAAGGGAATGGCATTGGGCTGGGCCAGTGGCTCACCACCAGTGACACAGACGTAGCGCGGCTTGAAGCCGGCGACCTGCTCAAGGATCGAATCGAGGGTACGCACCGTGCCGCCACTGAAGGCGTAGGCGCTGTCGCAGTACTGGCAGCGCAATGGGCAGCCGGTCAGGCGGACAAATACCGTGGGCAGCCCAGCGGTACGCGTTTCACCCTGCAACGAGTAAAAAACTTCGGTAATGCGTAATGTGTCTTGCATAGTCGCCACGGGCGTAACAGCTAAACAGGCTGTCCGCCTCCGTCAGGCACCGCTGCGAACCCGGCATCGCGTCATTCGCAGCAGCGTAGTCAAATAAAGGGCGCAGATTCTAACGAAAAAACCCGCGACAAGCGCGGGTTTCTTTAAAAACATTGACTCAGTGGTCAGAGACGCTGCAGATCACGCTGGGCCAATTGCGCCGCAGAAGTGCCCGGATATTGGGTCACGACTTGCTGCAGTATACCCTTCACCCGGTCAGTATGCCCCAGGCGACGCTCAACGTCGGCCAGCTTGTACAGCGAGTCTGGCACCTTGTTGTGCTTGGGATACAGCTGGCTGACCTTGGCAAACGCCTGGCCGGCTGCTTGCAGGTCACCCTTGGCCAGGTTTACTTCACCCAGCCAGTACTGCGCGTTGCCAGCGTACTGGCTGTTCGGGTACTTGCGCAGGAAGGCGTTGAACGCCTGGCTGGCCTTGTCGAAATCCTTGGCTTTGATCAGGTCGAAGGCAGCATCGTAATAGAGCTTCTCTTTGGCCGGATCACCAGGTTCGCTGCTGGCTGCAGGGGGTTGTGCTGCGGCAGCGCCAGTGGCGGCACCTGCAGCTGCGCCGGCGGCATTGACATCACCACCCGCGGAGGAATTTTGTGGAGCCGGGGCAGATGTGCCACCCGTTCCAATACGCCGATCCAGGTCCTGGTAACGCTCCAGGCTCTCCTGTTTCATGCGGGAAACATCGTTTTGCAACTCTTCGATGATTCCTTGTTGGCGAGCTATCTGCTCCTGCATCTGCTGCAGTTGCATGAACAGCTGACCCTGTGCCGAGGCAGGGGCCGTAACCCCTCCCCCGGCATAGGCGCCGTTCGTACCGTAACCCGCAGGCGGATAACTGCTTGCGCCGTTATAGCCAGCGTTGTCATCAACAACAGGAACCTCAGCCCATGCCATGAGAGGCAGGGTGAGAGCCAGGACGGTTACAGCACGACGGCACGTTCGCATATCGAATTACTTACGCAGTTCGACGCGACGGTTTTGAGCCCAGGACTGCTCGTCGTTACCGGTAGCAACTGGACGCTCTTCGCCGTAGGAAACCAGTTCCAGTTGGGCTGGGGAAACGCCTTGCAGTACCAGGTAGCGCTGAACGGCTTTAGCACGACGCTCGCCCAGTGCCATGTTGTATTCGCGAGTACCACGCTCGTCGGTGTTACCTTCCAGGACGACGCGAGCGCCGTTGCCTTTCAGGTCCTTGGCATGAACGTCCAGAGCGCGCATGGCTTCTGGCTTCAGGTCCGAGCTGTCGTATTCGAAGTAGAAGGTGGTGATTGCGCGCAGAGCAGCTTCTTCGCTCAGGCTGCCATCAACAGCGCCAGTGTTAGCACCGTAGCCAGCGTTAGGATCAACAGCGCCTTCACCAGCGTTGTCGCCGCCTTTCGAGGAGCAACCTACAGCTACAGCCATGGCCAGAGCCAGCGCAGCAAACTTACCAAACTTCAGCATTTCCATCGTGAAACTCCTAATGAACCCCAGTGTGTTAAGTACAACGTAAAGCGCCGCGTCAGTTCAGGTAAGGGGACCAGGACGGTTCTCTGACTTCGCCTTGAGCGGTAGGAAGTGGGAGCCTCACGCGTCCGTTAAGGGACACGAGCATCAAGACTCCCCGGCCCTGCTGGCGGGTGGCGTAGATTAGCATGGTGCCGTTGGGCGCAACAGTGGGAGACTCATCAAGACTTGTCTCTGTAAGAATTTTTACACTGCCACGCTGCAAATCCTGAGCCGCCACCTTGAAATTGGTGAAGCCTTGCTGACGGTGGATCATGACCAGGGTCTTTTCATCCGCCGACAGCTTAGGGTTGGCGTTGTAGTTGCCCACAAACGTCACACGCTCGGCGCCACCGCCGGAAACATTGGTTTTGTAGATCTGTGGCTTGCCACCGCGGTCGGAGGTGAAGTAGATGGTCGAACCATCTTTACCCCAGAACGGCTCGGTGTTGATGCCTGGGCCGGCGGTTACACGCTGTAACTGACGCGACGCCATGTTCATCACGTAGATGTCCGGGTTACCGTCCTTGGACAGCACGAATGCCAGGCGCGAACCATCTGGCGACCAGGCTGGCGCACCGTTCAGGCCTTCAAAGTTAGTGATCTGCTCACGGCGACCAGTATCAATGTGTTGCACAAAGATACGAGGACGCTTCTGCTCGAACGAAACGTAGGCAATGCGCTTGCCGTCCGGAGCAAAGCGTGGCGACAGGATCGGCTCACGCGACTGCAACAGCGTCACTGCCCGCGCACCGTCGTAGTCCGAACGCTGCAGGGTGTAACGGGTGTTGTTGGTCGAGAAGCGCTCGGCCGTCACGTACAGCATGCGGGTGGAGAACGCACCCTTGATGCCGGTGAGCTTTTCGAACGACTGGTCGGCAATGTAGTGCGACATGTCGCGCAGTTGGTCGACCGAGCCCGAGACGCTGCCGGTCAGCACTTGCTGCTCGGTGGCGACGTTGAACAGGGCGTACTGCACCTGCAGGCGACCGCCGGACGGGACGATGCTGCCAACCATCACGTACTGGGCGCCCAGGGCTTTCCAGTCACGGAAGATCACTTCGCTGGCCTGGGAAGGCTGGCCGATCATGTTCTGCCGCGGGATCGGCGAGTAGTAGCCGGAGTTGCGCAGGTCATTGCCGATGATGTCGGCCATGTCTTCGGGCAACACGCTGCCGCCCTGCAAGCCGAACGGCACGACTGCGATCGGGGTAGCCCGATCACTGCCGCTGGTGACCAGAATGTTCTTTTCTTCTGCCACGGCCATCCCTGCTGCGCAGCAGAGAACGACAAGCAGTCCTCTAAGAAGGTTAATCACAAGGCTAGATCCTCAGGTGTGAATGTCATCTTGAATGAACGATAGGGATTGAATTCGCTCGGTTTCAAGCCCTGCATTTCAGTTAAACGGCCGATGTTCTTGACCGCTGCCACTGCGGAGCTGTCGAACGGACCATCGCCACTGGAGCGGGCTACGCTCACCGAGGTAATGGTGCCATCAGGCAACATGCCAATCTGCAGGACCACCGTCATGTTCTTGCGCGCAGAAGGTGGACGCGCCCAGCCTTCGGCTGCACGTGCGCGAATCAGGTCGTCGAAGCTACCGGCCACCTGGTCACCCTGCTCGTCCGCCAGTGCCTGCTGCCGCTCAGTGGTGTCGGACAACAGCTCGGCCAGGGCCTGGGCTTTCTTGTCTTCCGCCGACTTGCGTGCTGCTTCCACGGCCTTTTTCTTCGCCGCATCAGCTGCAGCTTTTTTCTTGGCTTCTTCAGCAGCCTTTTTCTTCGCCTCATCGGCGGCGGCTGCCTTCTTCGCGTCCTCGGCGGCCTTTTTCTTGGCATCCTCGGCTGCTTTTTTCTTCGCGTCGTCGCTCGCCTGCTTCTTGGCCTCTTCCTCAGCCTGTTTCTTGGCTTCGTCTTCGGCTTTCTTCTTCGCGATATCGGCGAGCTTTTTCTCTTCGACCTTCTTCGCCTCGTCGGCTTTCTTCGCCGCGTCAGCTTTCTTGGCCTCGTCGGCCTTCTTCGCTTCTTCGGACTTCTTCGCCTCGGCGGTCTCGCGAGCCTCTTCGGCTTTTTGAGCGGCCTCTTCTTTCTTTTGTTCCGCAGCCTTCACCGCTTCCTGCTTCTGCTGCTCGACCTTCTTCTGTTCCATCTGTTCGACTTCGGTCTGGCGCGAAGCGGTTTTCTTCGCTTCACCAGCAATCTTCTGATTGGTCTGGGTGGTCGCCTGACTTTTCGATTTCAGCTGATACAGGGTCGCCTGGACAATAGGCTTGGCCGGCGGCAGCTCCGGGGTCATGGCAAAGCTGACGAAGAGCATGCCAAACACCAGAACGTGCAGCACGATGGCCCAGACGCTGGGCCAGAAATAGCTTTCCGAGGCGGATGGCTCTCGCTGTTGCATCAGGGCGCCTCGGTAATCAGGCCAACGTTACCGACACCGGCCTTCTGCAACCCGCCCATGGCGCCCATGACCGCGCCGTAGTCGACGGACTTGTCGCCACGGATGAAGACCTGGGTCTGTTTGCCCTGGTCGCGGCCGGCAGCGATGATTTTGGTCACCGCGTCGGTCATTTGCGGCAAGGTCATTGCCTTGTCCATCTGCTTTTCGGTGTCGACTTCGCTGCCAAGGTTCCAGAAGTAGGTCTTGTCAGCCTTGATCGAAATGGTCAGGACCTGAACGTTGTTGTCCTGCGGCAAGGCTTCGCTGGAAACCTTGGGCAGGTCGACCTTCACACCCTGGTTGAGCATCGGTGCGGTCACCATGAAGATGACCAGCAGTACCAACATCACGTCGATGTAGGGCACTACGTTCATCTCGGCAACCGGCTTGCGTTTGTGTCGAACTCGAGCCATGGGCTTTTACCTGATCACTCTTCGCTGGTGTGCACTTTACGGTGCAGGATGGCCTGGAATTCGTCGGCGAACGTGTAGTAACGACCGATCAGCGTTTCACTGCGGGCAGCGAAGCGGTTATAGGCGATAACGGCAGGGATCGCCGCGAACAGGCCGATCGCGGTGGCGATCAGTGCTTCGGCAATACCCGGGGCCACAGTGGCCAGGGTCGCCTGCTGCGCCGAGGCCAGGCCGCGGAAGGAGTTCATGATCCCCCAGACGGTACCGAACAGACCGATGTACGGGCTGGTGGAACCGACGGTTGCCAGGAATGGCAGGCTTTGCTCAAGCTTCTCTTCCTCACGGGAGATGGCAACGCGCATCGCACGCCCGACACCTTCCATGACTGCGTCAGGATCGACGCCTGGCTGCTGACGCAGACGGGAGAACTCCTTGAAACCTGCGCGGAACACTTGTTCCACACCCGAATCCGGGTCTGGGTTGCTGCCGGCCTGACGGTACAGCTTGGACAGGTCGATACCCGACCAGAAGCGCTCTTCAAAGCCCTCTAGCGCACGACGACCGGCGCGCAGCATGGTACTGCGCTGAAAAATCATGATCCATGAGGTCACCGATGCGGCCACCAGAACCAGCATTACCAGCTGCACCACGATGCTGGCATTGCTGACCAGGCTCCACATGGAGGTATGGTCGACGACGTTAGCTTCCACGCTTAATCTCCTGCTTTTGATTGTGTACCCGGACCGCCCGCCTCGACAAAAGCCGTTCGCAGCTCAGGGGGGATGGCTCGGGGTTTGAAAGTATCGGCGCGCACACAGGCCACCAGGAACTGCCCTTCGCAGAGCAGCGTTTCGTCACGCTCGCGCCAGACCTGTTGCACAAAGCGCAGGCTGGCCCGATTCAATTCAAGCACGTGTGCGGTCACCCGCAATTCATCGTCCAGCCGTGCCGGCGCGTGATAGCGCGCCTCGGCCGAATGCACCACGAACAGGGTGTTTTGCTCCGCCATTGCCGACTGGGCAAAGCCCAGCTCGCGTAACCGCTCAGTGCGGGCACGCTCCATGAATTTCAGATAATTGACGTAATACACCACGCCGCCCGCATCGGTGTCCTCGTAATAGACGCGACAACGATGTGCGAACGGCTCAACCCCATTTTGCGCGCGCATACTCTAGTGCTAACTCCTCGGCTTGCCAATCCGCCACGACCACTGTTTTTTACCGGATTATGTCGTATTGCCAGCGCAGCCCTTCCATGCCCGCCGATAGGACCACAAAAACGCCGGATAAATCTGTCATTCATCGGCCTGGCCGGAAAAAACCTCCGTGCCAGACAGGTCGCCCATGCGGTTGGGAATATTCAGGCCAAAATGCAGGTACGCATGCCGGGTGACCACCCGACCGCGCGGCGTGCGCATGATGTAGCCCTGCTGGATCAGGTAAGGCTCAAGCACGTCCTCGATGGTATGACGCTCTTCACTGATGGCCGCCGCCAGGCTGTCGACCCCGACCGGGCCGCCATCGAACTTCTCGATCATGGTCAGCAGCAGCCGTCTGTCCTGATGGTCAAAGCCACGCTCGTCGACATCCAGCAGGTTCAGCGCCAGGTCGGCAACCGCCTTGGTGATATGCCCCTTGCCACGCACTTGCGCGTAGTCGCGCACGCGCCGCAACAAGCGGTTGGCGATTCGCGGGGTACCGCGGGCACGCCGGGCGATCTCGTAGGCACCCTCATCTTCGATCGGCAGGCCGAGAATCCCGGCAGAGCGGCTGACAATGGTCGCCAAATCCGCCGTGTTGTAGAACTCCAGGCGCTGGACGATACCGAAGCGGTCGCGCAGCGGGTTGGTCAGCATGCCGGCACGGGTCGTCGCCCCGACCAGGGTGAACGGCGGCAGGTCGAGCTTGATCGAGCGCGCAGCGGGGCCTTCACCGATCATGATGTCCAGCTGGAAGTCTTCCATGGCCGGATAGAGCACTTCTTCAACCACCGGTGAGAGGCGGTGAATCTCGTCGATAAACAGCACATCGTGCGGCTCGAGATTGGTCAGCATGGCCGCCAGGTCACCCGGACGCTCAAGGATCGGCCCCGAGGTGCTCTTGATCGACACGCCCATTTCCTGGGCAATGATGTTGGCCAGGGTGGTCTTGCCCAGCCCCGGCGGGCCGAAGATCAGGGTATGGTCCAGCGACTCGCTACGCCCGCGTGCGGCGCGGATGAACAGGTCCATCTGCTCGCGCACCACGGGCTGACCAATGTATTCGGCCAGGCTCAGCGGGCGAATGGCCCGGTCCTGGACTTCTTCTCGGTCGCGGCCGCTGGCAGCTATCAGTCGGTCTGCTTCGATCACTTAGTTCATCCCCTTGAGGCTGCGGCGGATCAGCTCTTCACTGCTCAGGCCCTTGGCATCGACGGCAGCCACCGCCTTGCTGGCTTCCTGTGGCTTGTAGCCCAGCGAAATCAGCGCGCTGACCGCATCGGCCTCGGCACTGGAAACGCTTGGCAGCGGCAACGGCCCATTCGGCACCAGGGCAAACATGGCCGGCGAGGTTTCCCACGCCTTGAAGCGGTCCTTGAGCTCGACCAGCAAGCGCTCTGCGGTTTTCTTGCCAACACCCGGCACCTTGACCAGCGCTGAGGTGTCCTGGGCTTGAACACAGCGTACCAGCTCATCCACCTCCAGGCCCGACATCAGCGCCAGCGCCAGCTTCGGGCCCACGCCGTTGAGCCGGATCAGCTCGCGAAACAGCTCGCGCTCGCGTTTCTCATAAAAGCCATACAGCAGGTGCGCGTCTTCGCGCACCACCAGATGGGTATGCAAGGTCACGGCTTCGCCGATTTTCGGCAGGCGGTACAGCGTGGTCATCGGCACTTCCAGCTCATAGCCGAGGCCGTTGACATCGATCAGCAGGTGCGGCGGCTGCTTCTCAGCCAGGGTACCGCGCAAACGTCCAATCACGTTCAGGTCCTTTCTCATGCGCGCCGAACAGGTGCGCCATGATTGCAGGCCGGCAAATACCGGCAAGTGGAAAATTGTGAGCCGATGCTATCAGAGTCGCAGGCGACCGCTACGACTGCGTGCCGCACCCAGGCCATGCGGCACCAGGCTTGAGCGGGTATGGGCATGGCACAAGGCGATAGCCAGGGCATCAGAGGCGTCGATTTGCGGTTTTTGCGTCAATTTGAGCAGGTGCATCACCATCTGTTGCACCTGCTCCTTGTTCGCCCCACCCGTACCGGCAACCGCCTGCTTGACCTGGGTAGCGCTGTATTCGGCGATTTCCAGGCCCTCTTCGGCGGCCGCGACAATCGCCGCACCGCGTGCCTGGCCCAGTTTGAGCGCCGAATCGGCATTGCGTGCCATGAACACCCGCTCGATGCCCATGGTGACCGGGCCATGCTGCTGGATGATTTCGCGCACACCGCGATAAACAATGTGCAGCCGTTCATGCAGCTCACCGCTACCAGTGCGGATACAGCCAGAAGCCACGTACTCGCAACCCCGCCCGGTGTGACGCACCACACCGTAGCCGGTAATGCGCGAGCCGGGGTCGATACCAAGAATCAGAGTCATAACGCCTGCGCGAATAGAGGCGCACGGAATGCGCCACAACAAAGACAGAAGCCGGAGCCCTCACAAGGTGCTGGCACCTGATGATGGATCCGGCCTCGAAACAGCCTGGGGTCTACCTTAGCCGAGATTTTCCATGACTTCGTCAGGAATTTCCGCGTTGGAGTAGACGTTTTGTACATCGTCCAGGTCTTCAAGCATATCGATCAGCTTGAGCACCTTCTGCGCGCCGTCCAGGTCCAGTTCGGCACTGGTGGTCGGTTGCATGACGATTTCGGCATCTGCCGCCTTGAAGCCCGCCTCTTCCAGCGCATTGCGCACGGCATAGAAGCTGGAGAAGGAGGTGAACACGTCAAACGAGCCATCTTCGTTGCTGACCACATCATCGGCATCGGCCTCCATGGCCGCCTCCATCAAGGCGTCCTCGTCGACACCCGGGGCAAAGTTGATCTGCCCCTTGCGCTCGAACAGGTAGGCAACCGAGCCGTCGGTGCCGAGGTTGCCGCCGCATTTGCTGAACGCATGGCGAACGGCTGCCGCGGTACGGTTGCGGTTGTCGGTCATGGCCTCGACCATGATCGCCACACCACCCGGACCGTAGCCCTCGTAGCTGAGCTCCTCGACGTTGTCCGCCTCGGTTGCGCCAGCACCGCGAGCGACAGCCCGGTCGATGATGTCGCGGCTCATGTTGGCAGCCAAAGCCTTGTCCAGTGCCAGGCGCAGACGTGGGTTGGAGCTAGGATCACCACCGCCCTGCTTGGCGGCGACGGTCAGCTCACGAATCCACTTGGTGAAGATCTTGCCTCTCTTGGCATCCTGGCGCTCTTTGCGGTGCTTGATGTTCGCCCACTTGGAATGACCCGCCATAACACAACTCCGAATTCTGCTTGAATCACGTACTTACCTGCCCGGGGCAGGTTCCTGCCGGCTTAACGCAAGAGCGCATCCGAAGATGCGCCCCTGGCTGCCTTATTCTGCTTTCTGCGTTTCGCGCAGGCGAATGTGCAGTTCGCGCAAGGCCTTGGCGTCGACCAGGCCAGGTGCCTGGGTCATGACGCACGCGGCGCTCTGGGTTTTCGGGAAGGCAATCACTTCACGAATCGACTGGGCACCGGTCATCAGCATGACCAGGCGGTCCAGACCGAAGGCCAGGCCACCGTGCGGCGGTGCACCGAACTTCAGCGCGTCGAGCAGGAAGCCGAACTTCTCTTCCTGTTCTGCCGCTTCGATGCCCAGCAGACGGAACACCGCCTGTTGCATCTCTTTACGGTGGATACGGATCGAACCGCCACCCAGCTCGGTGCCGTTCAGGACCATGTCGTAAGCGCGCGACAGGGCAGTGGCAGGGTTGGCCTCAAGCTCCTCCGGGCTGCACTTCGGTGCAGTGAACGGGTGGTGCAAGGCGCTGAAGCTGCCGTCGTCGTTCTCGTCGAACATCGGGAAGTCGACGACCCACATTGGCGCCCATTCGCAGGTGTGCAGGCTGAAGTCGTTGCCGACCTTGATGCGCAGGGCGCCCAGGGCTTCGCTGACGATCTTCGCCTTGTCGGCGCCGAAGAACACGATGTCGCCATCGACCGCACCGACGCGATCAAGGATCACGTTCAGGTTGGCCTCAGGGATGTTCTTGACGATTGGCGACTGCAGGCCTTCGACGCCTTTGGCGCGCTCGTTGACCTTGATGTAGGCCAGGCCCTTGGCACCGTAGATGCCGACGAACTTGGTGTACTCGTCGATGCGGCTGCGCGGCATGCTCGCGCCACCAGGGACGCGCAGGGCTGCTACGCGGCTCTTCGGATCGTTGGCCGGACCGCTGAAGACCTTGAACTCGACGTCTTTGAGTTGATCGGCAACGTCGACCAGTTCCAGCGGGTTGCGCAGGTCTGGCTTGTCGGAACCGTAGCGGCGCATGGCTTCTTCGAAGGTCATGTGCGGGAATTCACCGAACTCCAGGTCCAGGACTTCCTTGAACAGCTTGCGGATCATGCTTTCGGTCAGGCCCATGATATCGGACTCGTCCAGGAAGCTGGTCTCGATGTCGATCTGGGTGAACTCTGGCTGACGGTCAGCGCGCAGGTCTTCGTCACGGAAGCACTTGGCGATCTGGTAGTAGCGGTCGAAGCCAGCCACCATCAGCAGCTGCTTGAACAGCTGAGGCGATTGCGGCAGGGCGAAGAAGCTACCGGCGTGGGTACGGCTCGGCACCAGATAGTCACGCGCACCTTCTGGGGTAGCACGGGTCAGGATCGGCGTTTCGACGTCGAGGAAGCCGTTTTCGTCGAGGAAGCGCCGGATGCTGGTGGTGATGCGCGAACGCAGACGCAGCTTCTCGGCCATTTCTGGACGACGCAGGTCGATGAAGCGATAGCGCAGGCGGGTTTCTTCACCCACGTCCGAGTATTCGTTGAGTGGGAACGGCGGGGTTTCCGCTTCGTTCAGCACTTCGAGCTCGTAGCCCAGCACTTCGATGGCACCAGAGGCCATGTTCGGGTTGACCGCACCGGCCGGACGAGGACGCACCTTGCCAGTGAGCTTGACCACATACTCGCTGCGCACACGGTCAGCCGCAGCGAAGCTGTCGGCGCGATCCGGGTCGAAAACGACCTGAGCCATGCCTTCGCGGTCACGGATGTCGAGGAAGATCACCCCGCCGTGGTCGCGACGACGGTGGACCCAGCCGCAAAGGGTAATTTCCTGACCTTCCAGGCTCTCGTTCAGTTGGCCGCAATAGTGGCTGCGCATCATGATGGTGGTTTCGCTTCTCGTCTATTCGGATGTTCGGTCAAGGCCTTGACGGCCCAAAGGGTCCAGTGTGCAGGACCCTGACGGTTCAGTTCAACTCAGTCGGCCTTGTCGCCGCCTGCAAGATTCTTTTTCGTGCCGGTTTTGAAGTCGGTTTCATACCAGCCATTGCCACTCAGGCGAAAGCCCGGGGCCGACAGGACCTTATTCAGTGCCGGCGCCTGGCAGGCCGGGCAGTCCGTCAGCGGCGCCGCACTCATCTTCTGGAGGACTTCCATCTGGTGATTGCAGGAAGCGCATTGATAGTCATACAGGGGCATGAAGGTATCTCGTCGATCTCTGCGCGGACCGCGCCACGCAGCAAAAAGCGGGATTATATATGGTTCACCGGGGCTGTGCAGCCCGGCAACGCCACCCATCCGCCGAACAGTCTAGACCGTCGCCCCGCGCTCAAGCAGATAAACCACGCAGATCACCCGCACCAGGCCGCTGAAGTTCTTCACCCCGCCGTGACGCAGGTGCACCTGGCGGTCGACATGCGACAGCACGGCATTGACCGTGCATTGGTTCGCCAAGGCGATGCGTTCAAGGATCTTCCAGTACACCGCTTCCAGACGCAAGCAGGTTGCAAAGCCGTTGAGCCGCACCGAACGAGACAAGGGGTGGGCAAGCCCCATGTCGAAGTCGGCCTCAAACGGATCAATTGCCGTCCGTTGAGGTTCACCCGCGACCCGGGCCCATCGATTCCCTAACTGAGGCATAGCTTCACCACGCTTTGACTGACCGGAACACCAACACATCCGCTGTGCTGTACAAGTACCTGCCACTAAAGCGCTGATCCGCCTGCCGTCACCAGCAGACGGCCGGCATGGAAGTTGTAGGAATAGCGCAAAAAGAACGGGATTTTAAAAACGCCGAGAACACTTTCCATTGCGCTTGAAACAACAAAGCCGGGGGCCTTTCGGCACCCGGCTTATGTTGTCACGTGGGGAAATCAGCTCAGCAGCGAGCGCAGCATCCACGCGGTCTTTTCATGTACTTGCATGCGCTGGGTGAGCAAGTCGGCGGTCGGCTCGTCGCTGACCTTGTCGAGCAGCGGGAACAGGCTGCGTGCGGTACGCGTGACCGCTTCCTGGCCCTCGACCAGCAACTGGATCATCGCCTCGGCAGACGGCACGCCTTCGGTTTCCTTGATCGAGGAACGCCTGGCGTACTCGGCATAAGTTCCAGGTGCCGGAAAGCCCAGCGCGCGAATACGCTCGGCAATCGAATCCACCGCCAGGGCCAATTCGTTGTATTGCTCTTCGAACATCAGGTGCAGGGTGCGGAACATCGGGCCGGTGACGTTCCAGTGAAAGTTATGGGTCTTCAGATACAGAACATAGGTATCCGCGAGCAAATTCGACAAGCCATCGGCAATGGACTTGCGATCATCTTCGCTGATACCGATATCAATTGCCATATACAGTCCTTCCTATGATGTTTGTTCAACATGTCAGACCCGTCCACTGTAGCAAGAGTTGGCGCCTGCTGCAGCCTTGCTGCCCGGCGCTGCCTGCGACACAGCGCAGCACCCTGCCGACCGGGCGACGGGCTGATTTGAGATACCCCGGCCTTTGCGGTTAAATAGACAGTGTGTCGGCATTGCCAATTTATTTCAGGGCAATGACGCATAGGCTGATTCCCCCACGCTTTTGTGCTTTTTGTGTATCCGTGCGCCGTGGGCTCAGCTCTTCCCGTGATCCGCTCAAATAAAATGTGAGTCAAACCACCATGTTCAAGATCGTCCACTTGTTAACGGGCGTGGCAGCCTTGCTGCTTTGCGTCCTCCCGAGCCTGAGAACCGCCGAGGTTCCCTTCCTGCAGCAACCGGATGCCATTTACCTGGCACTGTTCGGCCTGCTCAACCTGATCCTGGCCCCCGTTGTGCCGCTGTACTACAAAGGCCTGCGCCAATACCTGCAAATCGGCGCAAACGCCCTGCTGGTCATCGCGGTTGCACTGCAAGCCGTGACCCTGCTGGCCCGCCCGGAACTGGGCACCCTGCCCGCCCTGGCCTGCGCCCTGCTCGCCACCCTGCTGCACCTGGCTGCCGCCTTCAGCAGACCAGTACGGGCACGCAGCAACGCCGCACCGACCTACGACATGAGCAACCGCGATACCGGTACCGTGAAGTGGTTCAACACCTCCAAAGGGTTCGGCTTCATCTCCCGCGACTCCGGTGACGACATCTTCGTGCACTTTCGTGCCATCCGTGGTGAAGGCCACCGGGTACTGGTCGAAGGCCAGCGCGTCGAGTTCTCGGTCATGAATCGCGACAAGGGCCTGCAAGCCGAAGACGTGATCGCTGCGCCTCGCCGCTGATCCACGCATAAAAAAACCGCGACGGCATCACTGCCTGTCGCGGTTTTTTTACGCTTCTATTAATAGTGCGGCGGTGGCGCTTCTTCTTCACTGGCACCGAACTGCCCGACCATCTCTTCATAGCGCTTGAGCAAAGCTGACATTTGCAACTGCAGGCGTTCTACCTGCTGTTGCTGTTTGACCAGCACATCGTTCAGCGCCTGAATCGTGTCATCCTGGAATACCAGGCGTGTTTCCAGTTCAGTGACGCGGTCTTCAAGATTCATTGCTCACGCCCCACAGGCTTGAACTCATTACCCAACACCGACTCGACGGTATTGCGAATCACTGCTATTTGCTCAGCCGAATATTCGATAGCAGGCTTATTACCCCACACCGGCGCCGGCCATGCAACATCATCCTTGCGCCGAACAATCACATGCATATGCAGCTGACTGACCACATTACCCAAGGTCGCGACATTCATCTTGTCCGCCGCAAAACTGCGCTTGAGCACTTCAGCCAGGGCCGAAGTTTCTTTCCACAGCTGCAACTGATCAGTGTCATCAAGTTGAAACACTTCACTGATATCCGCGCGGCGCGGGACAAGAATGAACCAGGGATAGTTGGCATCCTTGCTCAGCAACAAACGACACAGGGGAAAGTCCCCTAACGGATAAGTGTCCTGTTCAAGGCGTTGATCCAAAGCAAACACTGGGCATTCTCCTCACACCATCGATTGATACTCACCAAGGGCGAGCCAGGCACGCAGGATACCCTGATCAGCAGCGGCCGACACCGCCAGACACCCGGAAAATGGGGTGATGCCCCCATTTGGCGCAGCACCAGGCCGGAAAATGCCCACAAAGAATCGTAGGCATCCTCCTACAGAAGTAACCAAACGCTACTTTTCGCACCAAAATAGCGCCGAACGACCCGCTTCGGCGCAACCCGTATCCGCAAACTACCCACCGCAACCTGAAAACGGTAACGCTTTGACTCCAAAGTCCGGATATAGGCTTATTCCGTCATACGCACTGCACCCGAACGTTTGGATCTTAGCCCCCAGTGTTTTCGGGGGTTCGCCGGCTTTCGAACGAAGAAATGTGAAAATTTCATTTTTTGACCCGCGTTTGAGCACGCTTGTTGCATTCTCAGCTGCCAACGTCGGCATGGCACCTGCATAAGCAAGTGGTGTGCGACAAATAACAACAGCTGCACGGGTAACCAGGGAGTTTTGGCATCAAGGACTTAGCGTTTTTTTACCTATCCTTATGCCATCTAAAACAGCGCTGGAGTTGTACGACCCGCTATGCTCGGGGCGTGATTTGCGACAGGGACATAACTGTTTGCGACGGGACCGTAAAGTTACTGAAAGGTTCGTTTCGCAAGTATCGCCAACAAGAGTAAGCGTGATATACATTCCGCCGACTCAAACAAGAAAGAGCCACTCCGATAAAAAAACCAACGGGGCATGGCAGTAATCTTCCTAAAAACCAAAGGAGCAAATCACGATGCGCGTGATGAAGTGGAGCATGATCGCCTTGGCCGTAGCGGCCGGCACCTCGCAGATGGCAATAGCATCCGAACAATCCGAATCCAAAGGCTTTGTTGAAGACAGCACCTTCAAAATCTTCAACCGTGCGTTGTACATGAACCGTGATGCACGCAACGGTGCAGCTTTCAACAACACGAAAGCCGGTCTGCGCAATTCCTACTTCGAAGAGTTCGGCCTCGGCACCCGACTGCTGTTCTCCTCGGGCTTCACTGAGGGCACCGTTGGTTTCGGCGTTGACGCCCATACCTTGAGCAGCACCAAGCTGGACAGCGGCCGTGGCCGTACCCGTGGTGCGGACCAGTTCGCCACCAACAGCGAAGGTCGTCCAGAAGACACCCAGTCCGAAATGGGCGGCGCGATCAAGCTGCGTCTGTCCAACACCGTACTGAAGTACGGTAACCAGATGACCAGCAGCCCGGTCTTCGCTACCGACGACAGCCGCATCCTGCCGGAAGTTGCCACGGGTACCCTGATCACCAGCAACGAAATCGAAGGCCTGGAGCTGAGCGCTGGTCGCTTCACCGCGATGAACAGCCAAGTGCAGACCGGTCGTGACAGCCTGACTCAAAGCGGCGAGTCCCTGAAGTCGGCCAACATTGCCGGCGCCAGCTACAAGTTCAGCGAGAACCTGAGCGCAGCGATCCACGCTTCCGACGTTGAAGACTTCTGGAAGAAGCAATACGTCAACGTCAACTGGGCACTGCCTCTGTCGGACGAGCAAGGTCTGGTGTTCGACTTCAACGCCTACCGCAGCAAAGACGACGGCAAGAAGCTGGCCGGCGACCTGGACAACAAAGTGTGGAGCCTTTCGGCTGCCTACACCCTGGGCGCACACACCTTCACCCTGGGCCACCAGCGCTCCACTGGCCCTACCGGCTACAACTACGGCATCGACGGCGGCGGCACGGTATTCCTTGCCAACTCCGTACAGATCTCCGACTTCGTCGGCCCGAACGAGCGCTCCTGGCAGGGTCGCTACGACCTGAACATGGCGTCCTACGGTGTTCCAGGCCTGAGCTTCATGACTCGTTACATCACCGGCGACAACATTCAGCTGAGAGATGACGAAGGCGGCAACAAAGAAGGCAAGGAACACGAATGGAACGTCGAGGCCAAGTACGTGCTGCAGGAAGGCCCGGCCAAGGATCTGTCGTTCCGTGTTCGTCACTCGATCAACCGTGCCAACTCGGTTGAGAACGCTGCGAACTACAACGACTTCACCGACACCCGTCTGATCGTCGAGTACCCGCTGAGCATCCTGTAAGCCCTTCGGCTCACAGCATCCCAGCATGAAAAAGCCCGGCATTGCCGGGCTTTTTCCTTTCCGGTGATCCACTTACCGCAGTTTCAGCCGTTGCCATCCTATACGTCGCCGAATCGCCCCCGTACAATGCGGGGTCATTTCTGTTAAGCAACCGACAACGGCCTACCATGCGCACCAGTCAATATTTGCTCGCCACACAAAAAGAAACCCCGTCCGACGCGGTCGTCATCAGCCACCAGCTCATGCTGCGTGCCGGCATGATCCGCAAGCTTGCCTCCGGCCTGTACACCTGGCTGCCGATGGGCCTGCGAGTGATGCGCAAGGTCGAAGCCGTGGTACGCGAGGAAATGAACGCTGCTGGCGCCCTGGAAGTGCTGATGCCGGCCATCCAGCCCGCTGAACTGTGGCAGGAATCCGGTCGCTGGGAACAATACGGCCCCGAGTTGCTGCGCCTGAAGGACCGTCACGGTCGCGAGTTCTGCGTTGGCCCGACCCACGAAGAAGTCATCACCGACCTCGCCCGCAACGAGCTGAGCAGCTATAAACAGTTGCCGCTGAACATGTACCAGATCCAGACCAAGTTCCGTGACGAGATTCGTCCGCGCTTCGGCCTGATGCGTGGTCGCGAATTCATCATGAAGGACGCCTACTCCTTCCACGCCGACCAGGCGTCGCTGCAGGTCACCTATGACCGCATGCACCAGGCGTACTGCAACATCTTCAGCCGCCTGGGCCTGGACTTCCGCCCAGTGCAAGCCGACACCGGCTCGATCGGTGGCAGCTACTCCCACGAATTCCACGTGCTGGCCCAGTCCGGTGAAGACGATGTGATCTTCAGCGACAGCTCCGACTACGCCGCCAACATCGAGAAGGCCGAGGCGATCCCACGCGAAACCGTGCGCCCAGCCCCAAGCGAAGCGCTGCGCCTGGTCGACACGCCGGACGCCAAGACCATCGAGCAACTGGTCAACAACTACAACCTGGCGATCGAAAAGACCGTCAAGACCCTGATCGTGCACGCCGCCGAAGAGGGCAAGCTGATTGCCCTGGTAGTCCGTGGCGACCACGAGCTGAACGAAATCAAGGCCGCCAACCTGCCACAGGTTGCCAGCCCTCTGGTCATGGCCAGCGACGCCGAACTGCGTGACGCCATCGGCGCCGGCGCCGGCTCCCTGGGCCCGCTGAACCTGCCGCTGCCATGCATCATCGACCGTTCGGTCGCCCTGATGAGCGACTTCGGCATCGGCGCCAACGTCGACGACAAGCACTACTTCGGCGTGAACTGGGAGCGCGACCTGCCCGTACCGGAAATCGCCGACCTGCGTAACGTGGTTGCTGGCGACCCAAGCCCGGACGGCAAAGGCACCCTGCTGATCAAGCGCGGTATCGAAGTCGGCCATATCTTCCAGCTCGGCACCAAGTACAGCGAAGCGTTGAAGTGCCAGGTACTGGGAGAGAACGGCAAGCCGGTCATCCTGGCCATGGGTTGCTACGGTATCGGTGTATCCCGCGTGGTCGCAGCTGCCATCGAACAGAACTTCGATGACAAGGGCATCATTTGGAGCGACACCCTGGCGCCGTTCCAGATCGCCCTGGTACCGCTGCGCTATGAAACCGCAGAAGTGCGCGAGGCTACCGACAAGCTGTACGCCGAACTGACTGCCGCCGGCTTTGAAGTCCTGCTGGACGATCGCGACAAGAAGACCAGCCCGGGCATCAAGTTCGCCGACATGGAGCTGATCGGCATCCCGCACCGCATCGTCGTCAGCGACCGTGGTCTGGCCGATGGCAACCTGGAATACAAGCACCGTACCGAAAGCGAGGCCCAGGCCTTGCCGGTGGCCGAAGTGCTGTCGTTCCTGCAAGCCCGTATTCGTCGCTGATAGCCAAAACAAGAGTAATCATGTTCAAGCGAAGTACCTTTACCTTCGGGGGCGCCGCCTTGTGCGGCGCCCTGTTCCTCAGCGGCTGCGCCAACCAGATGTCCCAGCGCAGCGAGCATGAGGAACGTATCGAGCGCAAGTTGCTCGAACACAGCCTGCAGATCGATATCGGAGATCCCAAGGTACTCGAGCTGCCGCAACGCCGTGTGCGCATTCATGAGCAAAAGCACTTCGAAGTCACCGAATTCGAGGTGACCCGCCACTATGACCGCTACACGCCGTACCAAGCCTGGCGGGAGATCTACGAGATCCCGCTGGGTGCGGTCGCCGTGGTGGCTGGTGCCGGCGCCAACGTGGTCAACGTGTTTGCCCTGGGCAATCTGCCCGACAGCGTGACCCACGACTGGTTGAGCTATGGTTTCGCCGGCCTCAACCCGTTCATGAACGTGCAGTCCAACGGCCGCTCCC
Source organism: Pseudomonas fontis (assembly GCF_028656955.1). Taxonomy (GTDB): domain Bacteria; phylum Pseudomonadota; class Gammaproteobacteria; order Pseudomonadales; family Pseudomonadaceae; genus Aquipseudomonas; species Aquipseudomonas fontis. The sequence continues at coordinate 6,327 of NZ_JAMDGY010000060.1, read as the reverse complement.
AGCAGAACCTGGCAGGCATCGACGAAGTACAGAAGGAAAAACGCCAGGAATACACCAGCGTGCCGTGGAGCGAGCGACTCGTGGAGGTCAAGGCTGGCAAGACCACCCACGAGCTGACCACTGACCGCAATGGCGTGCTGCGCCTGAACCTGCTAGACAGCCCGTTCAGCGAACAGAACCTGACCCATGTCGGAACCCTGCACCTGGCAGTGACCGACGAGGACAACAATGTTCGCGCGGACGACAGCCTGCTGATCAGCCCTACCCTGCGCGGCAAGCTGGTTGAAGCACACGAGCTGATTTACGAGGACCTGGAAGACGACGAGGTGAGCCAATGGGTACACCGCGTCAAACGCCTGTCCGAACTGGGCCTTGAAGAAGAAGCCAGCGAACTGGAGCAGAGCCTGATCGAGCTGACCCGCAATGATCCGGAGCTGCAACAGGAGTTTCTCAAGTCGCTGACCAAGGATGCCGGCCGCCTGGTCGCTGACCCTGGCGCACAGTAAAAGCATCGCGGGACCAGCCCGCTCCCACAGAAACACCTGTGGGAGCGGGCTGGTCCCGCGATGAACTTACCTCGTTTTACTGCCCAAACAGCTCCAGTTGTTCATGGGCACCTCGCAGATCCTGCAAGCGCACGCCAATCCCCAGCAACCTGACCGGCTTGCCGCCACGCGCGAATGCCTGGCTCAGCAACAGCTGATAGCTGCCCAGGTCACGCCCCGCCCCCGCCTGCTCCAGGGTGGTCTGGCTGAAATCATGGAACTTGACCTTCACAAACGGCTTACCGGGCCGGTAGCTACTATCTATACGCGACATGCGCTGGGCTAGCGTCTCCAGCAATTCCGGCAATTTCTCCAAGCAGCTGGCCAAGTCTGGCAGATCGGTATCGTAGGTATTTTCGACACTCACCGACTGACGCCGGCTGTCATTGTGCACCGCACGCTCATCAATACCCCGCGCCAGCCCCCACAAGCGTTCACCAAAACTGCCGAAATCGCGAACCAGCGCCAGCCGGTCCCACTCGCGCAGGTCCAGGCAATTGACGATACCCAGCCGGTGCAGCTTGTCTGCCGTGACCTTGCCGACACCGTGCAGCTTGCTGACTGGCAACACAGCAACAAAATCCTCGACTTCAGGCGGGGTGATGACGAACAAACCGTTGGGCTTGCGCCAATCACTGGCGATCTTGGCAAGGAACTTGTTGGGTGCGACACCAGCCGAGACAGTGATGTGCAGCTTCTGCGAGACACGCCGACGAATCTCCTCGGCTATCCGCGTTGCACTGCCGGAACAACGCGGGCTATCGGAGACATCCAGGTAGGCCTCATCCAGCGACAGCGGCTCGATCAACTCGGTGTATTCGCGAAAGATGTTGTGGATCTCCCGCGAGGCTTCTTTATAGGCATCCATGCGCGGCTTGACGATCAGCAGGTCTGGGCACAGTTTCAACGCGTGTCGAGAGGACATGGCTGAACGCACACCAAATGCCCGTGCTTCATAGTTACAGGTAGCAATCACCCCGCGACGTTCGGCAGAACCGCCCACCGCCAGTGGGCGACCCGCCAGGCGCGGGTCGTCGCGCATCTCGATGGCGGCGTAGAAACAATCACAGTCGATGTGGATGATCTTGCGTTGGGACATGGCTGACGGCATGCACTGTAAATTCATACAGATAGTATCTCACTCGGCGTTCATCACCGCATCCCACCCCGCACAGGGCATATTGGCCCTGCAAGCCACGCCGCAGCGGGTCCCGCGCCACTCCAGGCAAGCTAAGCATTTGAACAAAAAGGATTTCTTGATTAAATAGGTTGACACACAGCGAGATTTCTATAGAATCCACCTCACAGACGCGGGATGGAGCAGTCTGGTAGCTCGTCGGGCTCATAACCCGAAGGTCGTCGGTTCAAATCCGGCTCCCGCAACCAAACAACAAAAAAGTGGCCTTTTTTGCATCTGACGGAAAGTCCGTCAGTAGGAATTTCTTGAAAATCAATAATTAAGGATTGACAGCATCGCTCAACGCTGTAGAATCCGCCACACAGACGCGGGATGGAGCAGTCTGGTAGCTCGTCGGGCTCATAACCCGAAGGTCGTCGGTTCAAATCCGGCTCCCGCAACCAAACAACAGAAAAGGCCACTTTGAAAAAAGTGGCCTTTTTTGCGTCTGGAACAAAGCCCTCCCCCTCGCCGCTCGGCAATGTGAAACAACTTTAACTATCCTGATGGCACGGATTCGCCTGATCGCGCGTAATATTCAGGCACTATTTTTTCCATAGGGATTGGTAACTTGGCCGGATACTTTCATCCAGTCGCGCACAATCCACGAGGTGATTGATGCGCCCACAGATTCCTGAAGCCGAAGCCCCTGTCACGGCGGCGCAGCCCATTGCTGCGCACCGCCTGCGCTGGCTTGAACTGTTAAGCAAATACAAGCAACCCATTGGCCTGGCCGTCACGCTGCTGTTGTTCTGCGTGGCACTGATCGCCTGTCGCCACCTGCTCAGCGAACTGGACATCTACGCCCTGCACGAGTCGATGCTGAGCGTGCCCAAGCCTGCATTGGCCGGAGCCTTCCTGGCGACCATCGCCGGCTTCGTCGTGCTACTCGGTTACGAGTGGTCCGCCAGTCGCTATGCGGGGGTGAAGCTGCCTGCGCCGACACTGGTAATGGGCGGCTTCTGCGCCTTTGCCATCGGCAATGCCATTGGCCTGTCGCTGCTGTCCGGTGGTTCGGTACGTTACCGCCTCTATGCACGACACGGCATTGGCGCCGGCGAAGTCGCGCGCATGACCCTGTTTGCCAGCCTGTCCCTGGGCTGCGCACTGCCGCCGCTGGCCGCACTGGCCACCTTGAGCAACTTGCCTGCAGCCTCGGCAGCACTGCGCATGCCCAGCGGTCTGCTTGCGGGTATTTCCATTGCCGTACTCGGACTGTGCCTGGCATTGGTCTACGGCCTGTACCGTCGCCGCTTGCCTGAGCAGCCGATCACCGACAACCTGCTGACCCAGATCGGCCGGCGCACCCTGCGCCTGCCGGGCGCGCGCCTGACACTGCTGCAACTGGTGATTACTGCGCTCGACGTTTCCGCTGCCGCTACGGTTCTTTATCTGCTGCTGCCTGAAGCCCCACCGTTTGGCGCCTTCCTGCTGGTCTACCTGCTGGCACTCGCCGCCGGTGTCCTGAGCCACGTGCCTGGCGGTGTCGGTGTATTCGAAGCCATCCTGCTCGCTGCATTCGCCAATCAGCTGGGGGCTGCACCCCTGGCTGCCGCCTTGCTGCTGTATCGCCTGATCTATGTAGTACTGCCGTTGCTAGTGGCCTGTGTGGTGCTGCTGGCCAGCGAAGCGCGGCGCTTCCTGTTTGCCCAGCAGGCCATCAAGGTGGCTTCGGGGCTGGCTGCGCCGGTACTGGCCGTGCTGGTGTTTCTCTCTGGCGTGGTGTTGCTGTTTTCCGGCGCCACCCCGGAGATCGATGAACGCCTGCAACACCTGGGCTTCCTGATCCCGCACCGCCTGATCGACGCCTCGCACTTCGGCGCCAGCCTGATCGGCGTACTCTGCCTGCTGCTGGCCCAGGGCCTGCGCCGTCGCCTGTCGGCCGCATGGATGCTCACCACTGTGTTTCTGTTGGTGGGCGCCCTGCTCTCTCTACTCAAGGGCTTCGACTGGGAAGAGGCCAGCCTGCTGACCCTGACCGCGTGCCTGCTGGCAGTATTCCGTCGCTCCTTCTATCGCCCCAGCCGCTTGCTGGAACTGCCGTTCTCACCGGTGTATCTGGTGGCCAGTGCCTGCGTGGTCGGCGCATCGGTGTGGCTGCTGCTGTTCGCCTACCAGGACGTTCCCTACAGCCACAAGCTGTGGTGGCAGTTCACCCTCGACGCCGACGCCCCGCGCGGCCTGCGCTCGGCCCTGGGCAGTGCAGTATTGCTGGTGATCGTCGCCCTGACCTGGCTGCTGCGCACGGCACGGCCGACCATCCATCTGCCAACGCCTGACGAACTGCAACGGGCCAACCGCATCCTGTTAACCTCCGACCAGCCTGACGGCGGCCTGGCCCTGACCGGTGACAAGGCGCTGCTGTTCCACCCGGACGAAGACGCGTTCCTCATGTACGCGCGCCGTGGCCGCAGCCTGGTAGCCCTGTATGACCCGATTGGCCCGGCGCAGCGTCGTGCCGAGATGATCTGGCAGTTCCGTGACCTGTGCGACATCCATCACGCCCGCCCGGTGTTCTACCAGGTACGCGCAGAGAACCTGCCGTTCTACATGGACATCGGCCTGACGGCGATCAAGCTGGGCGAAGAGGCCCGCGTCGATCTGCTTCGCTTCGACCTCGAAGCCAAGGGCAAGGAGATGAAAGACCTGCGCTACACCTGGAACCGTGGTGGTCGCGACGGCCTGAGCCTGGAGATCCACGAGCCGGGGCATGCCCCGCTGGATGAGCTGAAGGTGATCTCCGACGCCTGGTTGACCGGCAAGAACGTGCGCGAAAAAGGCTTCTCTCTGGGCCGATTCAGCGCAGACTATCTACAACACTTTCGCATTGCCCTGATCCGTTTCCAGGGCCAGCCGGTGGCCTTTGCCAACCTGCTCGAGACCCACAGCCGTGAACTGGCCAGCCTGGACCTGATGCGTGCGCACCCGGATGCGCCAAAGCTGACCATGGAATTCATGATGGTCGGCTTGATCCAACATTATAAGAACCAGGGCTACGCCCGTTTCAGCCTCGGCATGGTGCCCTTGTCGGGCCTGCAACCGCGTCGCGGTGCACCGCTGACCCAGCGCCTGGGTTCGATGGTGTTCCAGCGTGGTGAGCAGCTCTACAACTTCCAGGGCCTGCGCCGCTTCAAAGACAAGTTCCAGCCTGACTGGGAACCCCGTTACATGGCTGTGCCCGCAGGACTTGATCCGCTGGTGGCACTGGCCGACACTGCCGCCCTGATTGCAGGCGGCCTGACTGGATTGGTGAAACGCTGATGATTCGACGCTATGGGTTGTATGTACTGGCCGCCGTGCTGGCGGCCCTGCTGGCCGCAGCTGCGGCCTTCTGGCTGTGGACCCGGCCCGCGCCGCAAGCGCACCTGGAACGCATTACCCTGGCCGACGGCAGCAGCCTGGTGCGGGTAACCCCGGGCGAAAAGGCCAAGGCGCGCGTGGCGATTGCCGTGCCGCAAGACCAGCAACTGACCGACAAGCAACTGCTCGACCTGAGCCAGAGCGGTGAAGCGCAACTGGTGCAAGTGGTACTGCCACCTGCCGACTGCAACCTGCAACAGCAAGCGCTGCAGCAGACCCTGCAACAGTTGCAAGGCGCACCGACCCTGGTGGCCGGTATCGGCCCGGGCGCCAACCTCGCCTGGAGCTGGCTGGCCGGGCAAACCGACGACAAGGCCCTGGCCATCTCGGTTGACTTCAACCTGGAGCAGCCGGGCTGCACCGCTGCACTGCCCAAAGCGGCGGCCCATGGTCACTGGAACGTGGCCTGGAACGACAACCCGGACGACGCCAGCGCCGCCTTCGTACGCGACCAGGCGAATGCCGAGACCAGCATCAGTGACTACGACATTCACCTGCCGCAGGTACTCAAGGCACAGCTGACCCAGGCCCTGATCGGTGAAGACGGCAATGCCATGAGCATTCCGGTGGTAGAGGTGCCTGCCGGGCAAACCACGGACACCGTGACGCTGTTCCTCTCCGGTGATGGCGGCTGGCGTGACCTGGACCGCGATGTGGCGGGCGAAATGGCCAAGCTGGGCTATCCGGTGGTGGGCATCGACACCCTGCGCTACTACTGGCAGCACAAGACGCCGGAGCAGAGCGCAGTCGACCTCTCCGAGCTGATGCAGCACTACCGCCAGAAGTGGGGCACCAAGCGTTTCGTGCTGACCGGTTATTCGTTCGGCGCGGATGTGTTGCCGGCGATCTACAACCGCCTGCCGGAAGAAGACCAGAAACGCATTGATGCAGTGATTCTGCTGGCCTTCGCCCGCAGCGGCAGCTTCGAGATCGAAGTGGACGGCTGGCTCGGCAATGCGGGCAAGGAAGCGCCTACCGGGCCGGAAATGGCCAAGATGCCAGCCGCCAAGGTGGTGTGCATTTATGGTGAGGAAGAGACCGACGAGAGCGGCTGTACCGACCATACCGCCGTGGGCGAACGCCTGAAGCTGCCGGGCGGGCATCACTTCGACGAGAACTACCCGGCACTGGCCAAGCGCTTGATCACCGAAATCGAAGACCGCCAGGGCAAGACCAGCGTCGCCGAGCAGAACTGAGGCTGCGCGCCGCCTTTGGGAGCCCTTGAGGGCTCCAGCGCAGCCTCAC
>NZ_JAMDGY010000059.1 GCF_028656955.1 Pseudomonas fontis | reverse complement strand
CTGGAGTCCGCAAGGGCTCCTCGAATCGACGCCTGGGTTGCAGGCGAGCGCAGCCTGACGGCAGCGGCGACAAATCACAATCCGGCAGCCCTCCTTCGATTTGATATTTTGGTTATATAAAAATTCTTAAATAGTATTTTTAAGAATATTCGCGTCTCTCTAAGATTGCCCCATCGCCAGGCGCAGTCGCTCCCGAAATCGCAACTGCACGGCACTCTCTTCTCACAGGAGCACGAGCATGAGCGCATCTCTGCGTAGCGTTGACGGACAGGATGAAGCCACGATTCTGCGCGAAATCCAGAGCGCCCTGCGCGACCTGCGGTTTGGTGCGGTGGAAATCACCGTGCACAACGCCCAGGTCGTACAGATCGAACGCAAGGAAAAGTTCCGCCTGCAGAATCCCAGCAGCAAGCCCAGCTGAAGTAGTGCCCCACGCGCCAACCTAATTAGAAAAATGCCAATAGGGAGCTTCACCATGTCCATCCGCCGTTATGCCCTGGCTGCACTCGCCAGCGCCGTATTTGCCGGTTCCGCCATCGCCAAGGACTACGAGCTGCTCAACGTATCCTACGATCCGACCCGCGAGCTGTATCAGCAGTACAACGCCGAGTTCATCAAGCACTGGCAACAGGCGCACCCGGACGACAAGGTGAAGATCCAGCAATCCCACGGTGGCTCGGGCAAGCAGGGCCGTGCGGTTATCGACGGCCTGCGCGCCGACGTGGTGGCCCTGGCCCTGGCCGGCGACATCGACGAGATCGCCAAGCTCGGCAAGACCCTCCCGGACAACTGGCAAACCCGCCTGCCGGACGCCAGCACCCCATACACCTCGACCATCGTGTTCCTGGTACGCAAGGGCAACCCCAAAGGCATCAAGGACTGGGGCGACCTGGTCAAGCAAGACGTGTCGGTGATCACCCCCAACCCGAAAACCTCCGGCGGCGCCCGCTGGAACTTCCTCGCTGCCTGGGCCTACGGCCTGAAAGCCGGCGGCAGTGAAGCCAAGGCCCAGGCATACGTGAAGTCGCTGTACCAACACGTACCGGTGCTCGACACCGGTGCCCGTGGCTCGACCATCACCTTCGTCAACAACGGCCAGGGCGACGTGTTGCTGGCCTGGGAAAACGAAGCCTTCCTGGCCCTCAAGGAAGACGGTGGCACCGACAAGTTCGAGATCATCGTGCCGTCGCTGTCGATCCTCGCCGAGCCGCCAGTGGCGGTAGTCGACAAGAACGCCGAGAAGAAGGGCAACGAGCAGATCGCCGAGGCCTACCTCAAGCACCTGTACAGCCCGGCCGGGCAGAAAATTGCGGCAGAAAATTTCTACCGTCCACGTGACACCAAGGTCGCCGCCGAATACGCCAAACAGTTCCCGAAACTGGACCTGGTGACTATCGACAAAGACTTCGGTGGCTGGAAGACTGCGCAGCCGAAGTTCTTCAACGATGGTGGTGTGTTCGACCAGATCTACACGGCGCACTGAGTTTGCGCGCCCGTAGCAACGCCGTTCAGTAGCCAGCATGGGCCCGGGATTCGTCCCGGGCTTCGTGCGTTCAACCAGGGACCTTTATGTCACGTCGTACTTCCCCCGTCATACCCGGCTTCGGGCTGACGCTGGGCTACACCTTGGTGTACCTCAGCCTGATTGTGCTCATACCGCTGGGGGCCATGTTCGTGCATGCCGCCCAGCTCACCTGGGAGCAGTTCTGGGCCATCGTCAGCGCACCCCGTGTGCTCGCGGCGCTCCAGCTCAGCTTCAGCACGGCGTTCTACGCCGCCATCATCAACGGCATCATCGGCACCCTGCTGGCCTGGGTCCTGGTGCGCTACACCTTCCCGGGGCGCAAGATCATCGACGCGATGATCGACCTGCCGTTCGCCCTGCCCACCGCCGTTGCCGGTATCGCCCTGACGGCGCTGTATGCGCCGGCCGGGCTGGTCGGCCAGTTCGCCACCGAGCTCGGTTTCAAGATCGCCTACACGCCACTGGGGATCACCCTGGCGCTGACCTTCGTGACCTTGCCGTTCGTGGTGCGCACGGTGCAGCCGGTGCTTGCCGACATCCCGCGTGAGGTCGAGGAAGCGGCGGCCTGCCTGGGTGCCAAGCCGTTGCAGGTGTTCCGCCATGTGCTGATGCCGGCGTTGCTGCCGGCCTGGCTGACCGGCTTTGCCCTGGCGTTCGCGCGGGGCGTGGGCGAGTACGGCTCGGTGATCTTCATTGCCGGCAACATGCCGATGAAGACCGAGATCCTGCCGCTGCTGATCATGGTCAAGCTGGACCAATACGACTACACCGGCGCCACGGCCATCGGCGTGATGATGCTGGTGGTTTCCTTCATCCTGCTGCTGCTGATCAACCTGTTGCAGCGGCGCATCGAAACCCCTTGAAGGAGGCCACAGCCATGTCTGCATCGTCTTTGGGCGCGGCCGCTTCGGCCAATGCCGCCCGCCGTGGCAGCGCGATTTCGCGGCGTGTACTGATTGGCCTGTGCTGGCTGATCTTTGCCGTGTTCCTGCTGCTGCCGTTGTTCATCGTGGTGTCCCAGGGCCTGAAAATGGGCCTGGGCACCTTCTTCGAAGCGATCTTCGAGCCCGACGCCTTGTCGGCCCTGAAGCTGACCCTGCTGGCCGTGGCCATTTCGGTGCCGCTGAACCTGGTGTTCGGTGTGTGCGCGGCGTGGTGCGTGAGCAAGTACAGCTTCCGTGGCAAGAGCATCCTGGTGACCCTGATCGACCTGCCGTTCTCGGTCTCGCCGGTGATTGCCGGCTTGGTCTACGTGCTGATGTTCGGCGCGCAGGGGTTCTTCGGGCCTTGGTTGCAGGACCACGACATCCAGATCGTCTTCGCCTTGCCGGGCATCGTCCTGGCGACGATCTTCGTCACCGTGCCGTTCGTGGCCCGTGAACTGATCCCGCTGATGCAGGAGCAGGGCACCCAGGAAGAGGAGGCCGCGCGCCTGCTCGGGGCCAACGGCTGGCAGATGTTCTGGCACGTGACCCTGCCCAACATCAAGTGGGGCCTGATCTATGGCGTGGTGCTGTGTACGGCGCGGGCCATGGGCGAGTTCGGTGCGGTGTCGGTGGTCTCGGGGCATATTCGCGGGGTGACCAACACCTTGCCGCTGCATGTCGAGATCCTCTACAACGAATACAACCATGTCGCGGCGTTTGCCGTGGCCAGCCTGTTGCTGATCCTGGCGCTCTTCATCCTGCTGCTCAAGCAGTGGAGCGAGTCTCGCATTAACCGTCTGCGCCATAGCGCAGCGGAGGAATAATTCATGTCGATCGAAGTTCGTAATGTCAGCAAGCGCTTCAACGCTTTCCAGGCTCTGGACAGCATCAACCTGGATATCCACAGCGGCGAACTGGTGGCACTGCTGGGCCCGTCCGGCTGTGGCAAGACCACCCTGCTGCGGATCATCGCCGGGCTGGAAACCCCGGACAACGGCAGCATCGTGTTCCATGGCGAGGATGTCTCGGGGCATGACGTGCGTGATCGCAACGTCGGTTTCGTGTTCCAGCACTACGCGTTGTTCCGCCACATGAGCGTGTTCGACAACGTCGCTTTCGGTTTGCGCATGAAGCCCAAGGGTGAGCGGCCGAGTGAGAGCAAGATCGCCGAAAAGGTCCATGAGCTGCTGAACATGGTGCAGCTGGACTGGCTGTCTGACCGTTACCCGGAGCAGCTCTCCGGTGGTCAACGCCAGCGTATTGCCCTGGCGCGCGCGCTGGCGGTGGAGCCCAAGGTGCTGCTGCTGGACGAGCCGTTCGGCGCGCTGGATGCCAAGGTGCGCAAGGAGCTGCGTCGCTGGCTGGCGCGCCTGCACGAGGACATCAACCTGACCTCGGTGTTCGTCACCCATGACCAGGAAGAGGCCATGGAAGTGGCGGATCGGATCGTGGTGATGAACAAGGGCGTGATCGAGCAGATCGGCTCGCCGGGCGAGGTGTACGAGAACCCGGCCAGTGACTTTGTGTATCACTTCCTGGGTGACTCGAACCGCCTGCATGTGAGCGAGGACCATCACGTGCTGTTCCGCCCGCATGAGGTGTCGCTGTCGCGGCATGAGGTGGATGGTCACCATGCGGCCGAGGTGCGTGATATCCGGCCGCTGGGGGCGACTACCCGGGTGACCTTGAAGGTGGAAGGGCAGAGCGAGTTGATCGAGGCCGAAGTGGTCAAGGACCATGACAGCCTGACCGGGCTGGCGCGGGGCGAGACGCTGTTCTTCAAACCCAAGGTTTGGCAGAAGATCGGTAATCTCTGATGCCTTTCGGGCCTCATCGCCGGCAAGGCCGGCTCCCACAGTAGTCCATGCACTACATGACCCTGTGGGAGCCGGCCTTGCCGGCGATAGGGCCCGATATCACACCGCCAACCCCTCCAGGCCACACACATCCATCGCCTGATCCGTACTCACGATCTGCTCGATCATCGCCTCCGCCAGCGGTGACAGGCGCAAGCGTGCGCGGCTGACAATCCCGTAGCGGGTATACAGCTCTTCGCACTCCTCCCCCAGCCCTTCGACACTCAGCCTGACCAGGCCGCCCGCTGCCGTGTGCAGGGCATCGCTGTTGGCCGTGCAGATGCCGATGGCATCCGAACTCAACACCACCCCCAACAGGCTGTAGCCGTTCTCGCACTCCACATTGGCGGTAAAGTCCGGCTGCCCGCTGAGGTCGCCGATCACCTTGCGCAGGTTGGGCGGGCGCAACGTCGCCGCCAACGGATACTGCAGCAACTCCTGCGCGCTGACCCTGCCACGCCCCGCCAGCGGATGCCCAGCCCGGCAACAGAAATACCAGCGCCGCGAACGCAGCCGCAGCGTCTGGTACTCCGGGTCGGCCTCGAAATGGCGGGTGTCGGCGACGAAAAACTCGAACTCTTCAGCCAGCAGCCGCTTGTTCAAGCGCTGCCAGTCATCGACCTGAAACTGCACCCGCGCCCGCGGGTATTTGCCGATAAACCCGCCAATCGCCCGTGGCACCAATCCCGCCGCTGGCGCCGGCCCGCAACCGAAGCGCAGCTCGCCGGCTTCCAGCCCGTTGAACTGGCTGATCTCGTTGCTCAGCTGGCGCGCGCCGCCCACCAGTCGGCGGGCATGTTCGAGCACCACCAGGCCTTGTTTGGTCGGCGCCAGCTCCTTGCTGGCGCGGTCCACCAGCTGACACCCGGCGCTGTGCTCCAGCGCCTGGATGCTGCGGCTGAACGCGGACTGCGAAAGGCTCACCGCGTTCGCCGCAGCGACAAAACTGCGGTGCTCGGCAAGGGCGATCAAGTGGCGAAGTTGGCGCAGATCGATATGCATTTTTCACATCAAAAGTATCGGGCAAATGCATTTGCTCTGCCTCGGCTGCAATCCTTATAAAGGCTATCTCTTATGCAGTAAACATATGTGAAATCATAAATAAATAACTTTAAGGAATATCAATTCCTTGATCAGGAGCCGTCCATGAGCCTGTCTGCCAGCGTTGCCCCCTTGTCCTCCCGACGGCTCCAGCGTCTGCCCATGGCCTTGCTGCTGGCCGGCAGCGCGCATTGGCTGCCGGCCCAGGCCGCCGACCTGGAACCCCCGCAAGCCAAGGCCGATGGCCAGCTCAAGACCGTCACGGTGACCGCGCGCCGCCGCGAGGAAAGCGCGCAGAACGTACCCACGCCAATGAGCGTGCTCGACGGCCAGGCCCTGGAAACCCAGCGCATCTACCGCATCCAGGACCTGCAACAGCTGGTGCCCAGCGTCAACGTCGCCTTCATGCATGCACGCCAGTCCAGCGTGTCGATTCGCGGCCTGGGCAACAACCCGGCCAGCGATGGCCTGGAAGGCAGCGTGGGGTTGTACCTGGACAACGTCTATCTGGGTCGCCCGGGCATGGCCGTGTTCGACCTGATGGACATCGAGCAGCTCGAAGTGCTGCGCGGCCCGCAGGGCACCCTGTTCGGCAAGAACACCACGGCCGGGGTGATCAACATCAGCACCCGCGCGCCAAGCTTCACTCCCGAGCGCAGCATCGAAACCTCGGTCGGCGAGGACGGCTACTTCCAGACCAAGGGCACGCTCAGCGGGCCGCTCAGCGAAACCCTGGCCGGGCGCATCTCGGCCTACCGCACGCGCAACGACGGCGACGTGAAAAACGAGTACGACGGCAATACCCTCAACGGCGGTGCGCGCCAAGGTTTTCGCGGGCAGCTGCTGTACAAGCCGAGCGAGCAGTTCAACCTGCGCTGGATCGGCGACTACAACGAGGAAGACTCAAGCTCCGGCACCCGCGTGCTGTTCAGCACCGGGCCGACCATCAATGGCGTCAACCGCTACGAAGCCCGCGCGGCGACAGCCGGGGCGACCCTGGTCGATGGCGACAAGCGCAAGGTCAACCTGGACAGTGACCAGCACGTCACGGTGTTCCAGGGCGGCACGTCGCTGGAGGCCAACTGGACCCTGCCCAGCGACTTCACCTTGACCTCGGTGAGCAGCTATCGCTGGTGGGATTTCACCCCGCGCAACGATGACGGCCTGAACGTGCCGGCGGCCTACAACGCCGGGGTGTCGGTGCGCGACAAACAGTACTCGCAGGAATTTCGCCTGGCCTCGCCCACCGGTGGCTTCTTCGACTATGTGCTCGGCGCCTATTACTTCGGCTCGGACCTGGACAACCAGTCGTTCACCGCTTACGGCCCGCAGGCCGATGTGTGGAACGGCACGCCGGCCGGTGCGCTGGCCAACGTCAGCACGCTCGGCAAGGGCCATATCAAGACCAACAGCTTCGCCCTGTTTGCCCAGGGCACCTGGCACCTGACCGAGCGCCTGGACTTCACCGCCGGGGTGCGTGGCACCTATGAAGAGAAAAGCGCCTGGGTCAATCGCGCCGCACCCGTGGGCGGGGCGGCGGTGGCCGGCGCGGCTGCGGCGGTGCGCCAGGGGCGGGTCGGCGCCTATGAGTCGGGCGACCTCAACCAGTACAGCACCAGCCCTTCGGGTTTGCTCAACCTGAGCTATCGCTTCAGTGACGAGTTGCTCGGCTACGGCACGCTGTCCCATGGCGAGAAATCCGGCGGGGTGAACCTGGCGGTCGGCACGGCGCCGGTGGCCGGGGCCGACTCGCTGCTGATCGGCACCGAGCGCGCCAACAACGCCGAGCTGGGCGTGAAGAGCACGCTCTGGGACCGCCGCCTGCAAGTCAATGCCAACCTGTTCTGGACCGAAGTGCACGGCTACCAGACCAACGCCTACGACGACGCCAACCGCGTGCAGTACCTCACCAACGCCGGCTCCGTGCGCTCACGCGGGGTGGAATTCGAAAGCACGCTGGTGCCGCTGCGCGGGCTGACGTTGAACCTCAATGGCTCCTACAACGACGTGCGCTACCTCGCCTACAAGGACGCCCCGTGCGCGCCGGAAGTGGCCCTGCAAGCGGGTGCCCCGGCCTCCTGCGACCTCACCGGGCACCAGGTGGTCGGCGCCTCGAAATGGATCGGCAACGCCAACGGCCAGTACCAGTGGGACCTGGACAATGGCTTGCAGCCCTACGTCACCGCCAGCTACGCATTCCGCTCCAAGGCGGTGGGCACGGTGGAGGACTCGGACTACGCGCAGATCCCCAGCTACGCCGTGGTCAACCTGTCCACAGGCCTGCGCGGTGACTTCGGCGAAGGCCAGTGGGATGTCTCGCTGTGGCTGAAGAACGCCTTCGACAAAACTTACTACACCACGCTCTGGACTGCGGCCAACGGCGGCTATGAGGGCGTGCTCGGGACCCCGCGCACCCTCGGGGTGACCGGTCGCTACGACTTCTGAAACGGCGTTTTCCCATGCCTTCGCCGAATACTTTCGATGCCGGCAGGGCATGGCGAAAACCCGCAGGCGCGGCATGCCTTGATTGGCGCGGGCTGGCGGGATTCAGTAGTTTTTCATATTCAATAAAGTTCTATTCATAACTTTAAAGATTACTTTAAGAAATAAGCGTCTCGCGTCGATCATTCAGCCCAATGAAGGCCGTTGCCGCCTTCGATGGAATGCACCAATCCCCAGGAGTTGAGCAATGGGTAATGTCCAGACCGCCGCCAGTACCCTCGATGTGCTGTGGCGCCAGGCGCCGGCTGGCGAGCTGGTCGATCTCGGTCGGCCGCACCGCCTGCCCTTGGCGCAGCAACGCCTGCAACGTGCGCCGCGCAGTGCCCTGCGGCGCCGCGAGAAGGTCTTGCTGGGGGTGTTCGCGCTGGTCCTGCATGGCGCGGTGGCCTATTGGGTCAGCCAGGCACCGACCCCGGTGTTGCCGGTGGTGCCGCCAGAAGTCCCGTCGATGACCATCGAGTTTTCCCAGCCGGCGCCGCCAGTGGTGCAGCCGCCACCGCCTGCCCCGGCGCCGCCGGTTGTCGAGCCGCCGCCCCCGGTGGTGGACGAGCTGGCGGCAAAACCTGCGCCCAAGCCCGTCCCGAAACCCAAGCCAAAGCCGGTGCCGAAACCTGAATTGAAGCCTACGCCCAAGCCGGCCGAGGCGCCTGCGCCGCAACCGCAGGCAGCCCCTGCGCCCCCGGCGCCGCCTGCCCCGGCACCGGTAACGCCGGCGTCGGCCAACGCGGCCTACCTGAAGAACCCGGCGCCGGAATACCCGTCGCTGGCCCAGCGTCGCGGCTGGGAGGGCACGGTGCTGTTGCGGGTGCATGTGTTGGCCAGCGGCAAGCCGGGCGAGATCCAGATCCAGAACAGCAGCGGCCGTCAGCAGTTGGACGACGCGGCATTGGCGGCAGTGAAGCGCTGGAGCTTCGTGCCGGCCAAGCAAGGCGAGGTGGCCCAGGATGGCTGGGTCAGCGTGCCGATCGATTTCAAGATTCGTTAATTCTTCGCGCTAAGAGAGAGCACTCGACATGACTGTATTGGCATCCCCCCTCGAATCCATCGAAAGCGCGGTGATCTGGCTGCTGGTGGTGTTTTCCGTCGCAACCTGGGGCCTGGCCCTGATCAAGGGCGTGCAGTTCGCCCGCTTGAAGAACCAGGACAAGCGTTTCCACAAACACTTCTGGGCGGCCTCGAGCCTTGATGCCGCCGCCGAACTCAGCGAGTCGCAACCTGGCGCGGCAGCGCGGGTGGCCCAGGCCGGCTATGCCGCCATTGCAGTCGGTGAGCCGGGGCAGGCTTCGGATTTGAGCCAGGCGATCAATCATCAGGACCGCCTCGAACGCGCCCTGCGCCAGCAGATCGTGCGCGAACGGCGCTCGCTGGAAACCGGGTTGGCGGTGGTGGCGAGTATCGGCAGCACCTCGCCGTTCATCGGCCTGTTCGGTACGGTCTGGGGCATCATGGAAGCCCTCAAGGGCATCAGCGCGGCTGGCTCGGCGAGCCTGGAAACCGTGGCCGGGCCGATTGGTGCGGCGCTGGTGGCCACTGGCGTGGGGATCGCGGTCGCGGTGCCGGCGGTGCTGGTTTACAACTACTTCCTGCGCCGCTTGAAGCTGACTGCGGCAGACCTGGATGACTTTGCCCATGACTTCTACAGCCTGGCGCAGAAGAGTGCCTTCCGTGTGCTGGTGCACCCGGCGCTGCACAAGGCGGCAGCGGTCAGTGGCCAGCCCGTGAAGGAGGCGTCCTGATATGGCGTTCTCGACCCAGGACAATGACGAGGTACTCAGTGAGATCAACGTGACGCCGCTGGTGGACGTGATGCTGGTGTTGCTGGTGGTGTTCATCGTGACGGCGCCGTTGTTGACCAACGCGATCCCGATCAACTTGCCCAAGACCGAGGCGGTGGCGCCGGTGGAGCAGAAGGACCCGCTGGTGGTGAGCATCGATGGTGCCGGCAAGGTGTTCATCAACAAGGACGAGATCCAGCCGGAGTTGCTGGAGATCAACTTGCAGACGGCCAAGGCCAAGGACCCGGAGTTGCGCGTGCAGTTGCAGGCTGATGACGGGGTGAATTACGGCGAGGTGGCACGGGCCATGGCATCGATTGAGCGGGCCGGGATTACCAAGTTGTCGGTGATCACGGCGCGTTGAGACTCGGTAGGATTTCAGGGGCCGGACCTTGGCAGGGGCGGTCCCTTTTTTTATTTTCGACGCCGCTCTCCTGTTGCCGCTTTTGGGAGCCCTCGCGGGCTCCAGCGCAGCCTGTCGGCAGCGGCTACAAAAACTGTGCAAGAGGGGCTCTTGATCGAGTAAACGTAGCCGCTGCCGTGAGGCTGCGCTCGCCTGCATGGCAGGCGCCGCTTTTGGGAGCCCTCACGGGCTCCAGCGCAGCCTGTCGGCAGCGGCTACAAAAACTGTGCAAGGCAGTTGCTCCCTTAGAATATGTTAAATGGTTATTAATAAATAGCTTCTTATTCCTTTACGAATATAACCCTCGCCCTATACTTCGCCTCAAGCACGCAAACCTGGAGGCGTCCCCATGCGCAACGAATCAATCCGCTACCTGATTGTGCCGGGCTGGCAAGGATCGCCAGACGACCACTGGCAAAGCCACTGGCAGAACAGCCTGCCCAACAGCGCCCGGGTCGAACAACTCGACTGGCTCACCCCGCGCCGTGAAGACTGGGTGGCCAGCCTCGACCAGGCCATCAGCGCCGAAGAATCCCCGGTGATCCTCATCGCCCACAGCCTGGGCTGCATCACCGTCGCCCACTGGGCCGCCCACGCCAGCGTGGCCAAGCTGCGCCAGGTGCGCGGTGCGCTGCTGGTCGCCCCAGCCGATGTCGAGCGGCCGAACTGCAACCCGGCCCTGCGCAATTTCGCGCCGATCCCGCAGTACCTGCTGCCATTCCCCAGCCAGATCGTCGCCTCCGACAACGACCCGGCCGTCAGCGCCCCGCGCGCAATGCACCTGGCCCGCGCCTGGGGGGCCGAAGCGGGGATCCTCGGCGGTGCCGGGCATATCAACGTGAAGTCCGGCCACCACCGCTGGGAGCAGGGCTTCGCCTACCTGTACCGCCTGCAGAACCGCCTGGAACAGCACGCCCTTCGCCGCGCCTGAACAAGACGCCGCCAGCAACGCCCCGACCCTGAGTTGTGGGGCGGGAGTATTCAATGAGCCTTCACGACACCTTCGGCCAGCCCCTGCTGACCTTTCCGGAACTCGACAAGAGCCCGCTGAGCATCCGCGCCAAGGCGCTGGTGTTTGTCGACCCGCGTTCACGCCAGTTGCGTGCCGACCTGGAGCGCCTGGCACCGCTGGCATTGCCCGTGCTGATTCGCGGCGAGACCGGCACCGGCAAGGAATTGCTGGCGCGGCAGATCCACCGCGCCAGTGATCGCGGCGGGCTGTTCGTCTCGGTCAACTGCGCCGCGATCAGCCCGACCTACGCCGACGCCGAACTGTTCGGCTACAGCGCCGGGGCCCACAGCGGCACCGCCAGCAGCCGCGCCGGATGGTTCGGCTCGGCCAATGGCGGCACGCTGTACCTCGACGAAATTGCCGACCTGCCGCTGCCGATCCAGATCAAGCTGCTGGCGGCCCTGGAGAACCGCGAAGTCACCCGCGTGGGCGCGCAGCAGCCGAACCCGGTGGACGTGCGCCTGGTCGCCGCCTCCAGCATCGAGCTGGCCCAGGCGGTGGCCGCCGGCAAATTCCACCCGCGTCTCTACGACTACCTTCACGAAGGGCAATTGGAGCTGCCGGCCTTGCGCGAGCGAATCGGCGACATCCTGCCGCTGGCCGAATACTTCATCGGCATCTACAGCCCACGCCTGAACCTGGCGTTGCCGCCATTGCTGACCGACGCCGCGCAGCACGCCCTGGAGCGCCACAGCTGGCCGGGCAATACCCGGGAGCTGGAGAACGTCATTCACTTTGCCCTGCTGGTGAGCAGCGGCGAGGAGATCCTGGAGCAGCACCTGAACCTGCCGCAAACCTTGGCGCCCCTAGCCGCGCTGGAGCAACAGCTCGACGCGTTGCTGCGCGGCAGCCACAGCGAGCGCGAAGGGCTGAAAGCCTTGCTGGACAAGGCGGCGTTGCGCCTTACGCAATTGGCTGGCTAGCGCCTTGCGTAGGGCGCAATGCCTGCTAATACAAAAAGATATAAGCAGCTAAATAAAAGATATTGTTCAGGAATAAAAAATCTCGATATTGTCCGTTTCACGCCGGCCAACCAGGCCCCGGCACCTCCTCTTCGCCATCCGCTGATGGCCGTGTTTCGAATAAGGAAAGCGCATGAAAAAGGCTCTGTTGTTCTCTGCATTGGCCACCGCTCTGACGGTTGCCGGCTTCGCCCAGGCGGGTGAAAAGCTGGTGGTTGCGGCCACCCCGGTTCCGCACGCCGAGATCCTCGAGCTGATCAAGCCAACCCTGGCCAAGGAAGGTGTGGACCTGGAGATCAAGGTCTTCACCGACTACGTGCAGCCCAACGTGCAGGTCGACCAGAAGCGTCTGGATGCCAACTACTTCCAGACCCTGCCGTACCTGAAGAGCTTCAACGAAGGCAAGGGCACCCACCTGGAAACCGTGATCGGTGTACACGTTGAACCCTTCGGCGGCTACTCGAAGAAGATCAAGAGCCTGAGCGAGCTGAAAGACGGCGCCACCGTGGCCATCCCCAACGAAGGCAGCAACAGTGGCCGCGCACTGATCCTCCTGCAAAAAGCCGGTCTGATCACCCTGAAAGACCCGAAAAACGCCCTGGCAACCCCGAAAGACATCGCCGAGAACCCGAAGAACCTGAAGTTCAAGGAGCTTGAGTCGGCCATGCTGGCCCGCGTGCTGGACCAGGTTGACCTCGACATGATCAACACCAACTACGCCCTGGAAGCCGGCCTGAACCCAGCCAAGGACGCCCTGGTCATCGAAGGCAGCGACTCGCCGTACGTGAACTTCCTGGTGGCCCGCCCGGACAACAAGGACAGCCCGGCCATGCAGAAACTGGCCAAGGCCCTGACCAGCCCACAAGTGAAGGCCTTCATCGAGAAGAAATACAGCGGTGCCGTACTGCCGGCGTTCTAAGCCGCCCGCGCCACGCCTGCTGAACACAAAACGCCGACGCCGGTTACCCGGGTCGGCGTTTTTGCATCTGGAATTCTGGCCTGGCTGTTGAGCGCACGGCGCAGGGCGGTGAGCCACTTGAGCGGCTCATTGGCGTCGAGCAGAGGGGTTGGGCTGTTCATCGTTTTATCGTCCTTGTTGGTTTGATGGGCCATGCAGGCCTGTGGCGACAGCGCTTTGAACGTGGATCCAAAGGAAAGATCCCGAGGTCTCGAAGGTTTTTTTCGGTTAGCTGTTTGGGTGATATCAATATGCAATAAAGGTATTTAATTAAAAGTTTTTATACCTTTAGAGTCTTACCCGGCGTGCTTACCGGCACATCGAAACTTCGTGATTACCCCGCCCGTTACCCTCGGGCAGGTCCTGGATGACCGTCATGCCTGCACTTCACCGTTTGTTGTCGAGGCCCACTCCATGAGCTTCGACGTCGCTTTTATCCTTAGCACATTGCCGGCGTTTCTCAAGGCGGTCGGGGTGACCTTGCAGGTCGGCCTGATCGCCATTGCCACCTCGTTGCTGGTGGCCGTGCTCAACGCCGCGATCCTGGTGTACCGCACGCCGTACCTGCAACGCCTGGTGAAGCTCTACGTGGAGCTGGCGCGCAACACCCCGCTGCTGATCCAGCTGTTCTTCGTGTATTTCGCCCTGCCGACCCTTGGCCTGAAGATTTCCGGCTTCGCTGCCGCGATCATCACCCTGACGTTTCTCGGCGGCGCCTACCTCACTGAAGTGCTGCGCGCAGGTGTCGAGGCCGTGCCGGTCGCCCAGCTTGAGTCGGGGCGCTCCATCGGCCTGTCGGAAGGCCAACTGCTGCGCCATGTGATCCTGCCGCAGGCCGGCATCCTCAGCCTGCCATCGCTGTTCGCCAACTTCATTTTCCTGCTCAAGGAGACCACCGTGGTCTCGGCGGTGGCGGTGCCGGAGCTGCTCTACACCACCAAGAGCTACATCGCCCTGTACTACAAGACCTACGAAATGCTCGCGGTGCTGACACTGATTTGCGTGCTGCTTTTCCTGCCGCTTTCGCTGCTGCTCAGCCGCCTGGAACGGAGGCTGCAACATGGCCAGTTCGGGTCTTGAGTTGCTGCTGGTGTCCTTGCCGCAATTGGCCAAGGGCGCCGGGCAGACTTTGGCGATTTCAGCGCTGAGCATCGTCTTCAGTACCCTTGGCGGTGTGCTGTATGGGGTGTTGGCGACGCTTGGCCAGCGCGGTGTGAACCTCGCCTTGCGGGTCTACCTGGAGCTGTTCCGGGCGATCCCGGTGCTGGTCTGGTTGTACCTGCTGTTTTTCGGCCTGCCGATCTTTTTTGGCCTGAGCCTGCCGAGCTTCTGGTGTGCGGTGCTGGTGCTGTCGCTATGGGGCGCCAGCGAGGTTGGTGAAGTGGTGCGTGGTGCCCTGCATTCTTTGCCGCGCGGGCAGCGTGAGGCGGGGTTGTCGATTGGCCTGTCCGGGGCGCAGCTGTATGGCTACGTGCTGTTGCCGCAGGCGCTAAAGCGCATGACCCCGCCCACCATCAACCTCTACACGCGGATCATCAAGACCAGCTCGCTGGCGGTGCTGATCGGCGTGGTCGATGTGATCAAGGTGGGCCAGCAGATCATCGAGCGCACCTATGAGTCGGTGCTGATCTACGGCGCGCTGTTCCTGTTCTTCTTCTTTATTTGCTACCCGCTTTCGGCTGCCTCGCGCGCGCTGGAACGACGCTGGACGCACGCATGAATGCATTGATCGAGTTCAAGGGCTTCAACAAGTTTTTCGGCGAGCACCAGGTGCTCAAGGACATCGACCTGTCGGTGCGTGCCGGCGAGGTGGTGGTGATCCTCGGCCCCAGCGGCTGCGGCAAGAGCACCTTGCTGCGCTGCCTGAATGGCCTGGAAAGCGCCCACAGCGGCCAGTTGCGCCTGCAGGGGCGCGAGTTGCTGGACAAGGCCACCGACTGGCGCGAAGTGCGCCAGCAGGTCGGCATGGTGTTCCAGAGTTATCACCTGTTCGGCCACATGAACGTGATCGAGAACCTGCTGCTCGGCCCGCTGAAAGTGCAAAAGCGCGAACGCCGCGAAGCCCAGGCCCAGGCCGAAGCCTTGCTGGCGCGGGTGGGCCTGCTGGACAAGCGCGACGCTTACCCGCGTCAGCTGTCCGGTGGCCAGCAGCAGCGCATCGCGATTGTTCGTTCGTTGTGCATGAACCCGCAGGTGATGCTGTTCGACGAGGTCACCGCAGCGCTTGACCCGGAAATGGTCAAGGAAGTGCTACAGGTGATCCAGGGCCTGGCCCGCGACGGCATGACGCTGTTGATCGTGACCCATGAAATGGCCTTCGCTCGTGCGGTGGCCGACCGCATCGTGTTCATGGAGGCCGGCAGGATCCTTGAACAAAGCCCCCCCGAGAGCTTCTTTACGAACCCGCAGACCGCACGCGCGCAGCAGTTCCTGGAGAAATTCTCCTACGTAGAAAACCTGCCCGAGAAACTCATCAAGGAACTGTCATGAAGACTGCGATTACCTCGAAACTGCTGTTGTCCGTGTTGGGCCTGGCCTTGCTGGCCGGTTGCAACAAGGCTGAAGAACCGGGCAAGCCTGCCGCCAATGGCGCGGCCCCGGCCACCAGCTACCTGGAAACCATCAAGGCGCGGGACAAGCTGATAGTCGGCGTGTTTACCGACAAGCCGCCGTTCGGCTACGTCGATGAAACCGGGCGTTACGTGGGCTTTGATACCGACATTGGCCGGGCGTTGGCCAAGTCGTTGCTGGGTGATGAAAACAAGGTCGAATTCGTTGCCGTAGAGCCTGCCAGCCGGATTCCGTTCCTGCAGAGCGACAAGGTCGACCTGATCCTGGCGAACATGACCGTGACCCCGGAGCGCAGGGAAGCGGTGGAGTTCACCAACCCCAACCTGCGGGTTGCGGTGCAGGCGCTGGTGGCCGATGGCAGCAGCGTGCAGAAGCTCGATGACCTGGCGGGCAAGACCACCATCGTCACTACCGGCACCACGGCGGATATCTGGCTGACCAAGCACCACCCGGACTGGAAACTGCTGAAGTTCGAGAAGAACTCCGAGTCGTTGCAGGCGCTGGCCAATGGGCGTGGCGATGCCTATGCGCAGGACAACCTGATTTTGTTCAGCTGGTCGAAGCAGAACCCTGGGTACCGGGTACTGGCAGAGAAGCTCGGCGATGAAGCGCCGATTGCGCCGGCGGTGAAGAAGGGCAATATCGAATTGCGTGACTGGGTGAATACGGAACTGGCGCGCCTGGGTGAGCAGAAGTATTTGCTGAAACTGTATGACCAGTATGTGCGCAAGGAACTGAGCGATGACACCAAGCCGGAGAGTGTGATTGTGGAAGGGGGTAAGTGGCAGGGTTAGGGCGGTACATCATGCTGAACGCCATCGCCGGTTTTACTGGCGATAGCGTTCATGTGTGTGTTGGGCTTAATAGGTAGTTCGAATGTTATTGTTTATAACGTCTATGGCTCGATTGAATTGTATTGAGTTGACTTCGTTAGGGTAGTTCAAGCTTCTTGTCGGGCCACTGGCACGCGGGATGCTAGCGCCAGGACCCAGGTCGAATTTATATTCAATTATTGGTTGCGTATACAGGTTGCCGGTCTCGCCATTGTTATGGTTTATGGGGTTTTCAACGCGTGACTTTTTCGCGCTGATTTTTCCTTCCGTTAACTGCGCGCCACGCTTTTTCCCAAGCGGCGTATTCGAGATGTTTTTAACTCCAGTTCTCGCAGTCCACTGATGCGTGCTTGCAATCGGCATGGCTGTATCGGATATTGCTCCAACGGGTGCTAGGACGAGGTTCCCCCGTTTAATTTCATGCTCTAGAAACTCAACTAACTTTGGCTTCTCAAAAATAGCTTTTACGATTTTCTCTATGAGGCTGGGACTATGCCCCGTAGGGTCGCTGAAGTTTATAGGGTCGCCCTTGCAATAGGCGTAACTGTTCAGGCCACCCGCTGCAAAGGGGCTCAGGTTGTCCGGGCTATGAAAGCGCATCAGCACGGGGTTGTAGACGCGATAATTGCCGAGCAGGTAATGGCCGGTGATGGGGTCTGGCTGTTCACCATTAAAGCCCAGGCAGGCCAGCGGGCCATGGACTTCGTCAGACTGACCATAGGCCGTGTAGACGCGCGAAGTACTGCCTGAATCGTCAACGCCATGCAGCACTGAGCGCTGTTGGTTGCAGGTGATCAACATACGTTGGTTGTTACGTTCATCACGCTCCAGTACGGCAAGCAACTGGTTGCCTTACTGGAATATCGAGCGTTGCCGGTGGCCTTGAACTTCAGTCGCTAGGTACGTTTGCTGGTGGAAGCGCAAGATGGGCTCCTGCGCTGTCGGTGTGGAACTACTCAATTGATCGAGTGCATCGTAGCGGTACTGGCACAGACTTTTCATCGTGATCTCCAGGCCTCAGTACAGTGCGTTGGGGCAGGTGGTTTAGGGTCGAACCACGCTAAACCGGCTGGTGGAGAGGCGCTACTGGCAGAAATATCAGGTGGTGGAGGTTGGGGCGGTAGTGCTGCGTTGGACTCATCGCCGGCAAGGCCGGCTCCCACAAGGTTCTGTAGCACCCCCAATCCTGTAATCCCCCCCTCGAATCCTGTGGTAACCCGGGCTCTGTGGGAGCCGGCCTTGCCGGCGATGGGCCGCATAGCGGCCCCGACTTACTCCGGCCAATGCCAGGCCGGGGTATCCAGCAAGCCTTGCCCCTGCACCTGGGTTTGCCCCAGGTGTTTCTCCAGCACGATCGAATTGCACCGCGCATCCTGCTCCAACGCCGCAATCAAGCGCCGGGCATGCGACACCACCCACACCTGGCACTGCTCCGTGGCCCGGATGATCAACCGCGCCAAGGCCGGCAGCAGGTCGGGATGCAAACTGGTCTCCGGCTCGTTCAGCACCATCATGGTCGGCGGCCTTGGCGTCAGCAGCGCCGCCACCAGCAATAAATAGCGCAAGGTGCCGTCCGACAGCTCAGCAGCCGACAACGGCCGCAGCAACCCCTCCTGATAGAACTTCACCGCAAACAACCCACCCGGCACCGCATCAATCTCCAGCCGCGCCCCGGGAAAGGCATCGCTGATGGTCGCATGCAGCGCGTCTTGATCGCCCACCTCGATAATGGTCTGCAGCGCCGCCGCCAGGTCCCGGCCATCGTGGTGCAGCACCGGCGTGCGCGTGCCCAGCTGCGGCCGACGCGCCGGCGCCTGGGCGTCGGTACGGAAGTGATCATAAAACCGCCAACCGCGAATCTGTTCGCGCAGGTGCAGCACCTCGGGAGAGGAGCGCAGATTGCCCACCTGATCAAACAAACTGTCGCCGCTGGAGGTGTGCTGCGACAACACCTCCCACTGGCGCCCCTCGCGGGCCCGGACCATCGGCCCCTGGCGATCCACCAACAGGCTGGCCGGCCGATACGCCGCCCCCGCCCAGATGCACTCGCGCTTGATCAACGGGTCCAGGGTAAAGCGTGACGCAATCGGTGTGCTCTGCCCCGGCAGCATGTAATGCCCACTCGAATCCGGCAGCCCCAGGCCAATCGAGTAACCGAAGTCTTCCCCGGCAAAACCCAGTTGCAAGCGTTTGGCACCCTTGCGCGGGCCGCCCTGCACGGCGACCTCACCTTGGCGCATGCGCCGGGTGATCTGCTCCGGCCCGGCCCAGAAAGTCGACTCCAGCCCGCCTTCGCCGGCCAGCGCATTGACCACCCCGCCGCGGGCCGTCTCTGCCAGCAGGCGCAGGGCCTTGTACAGGTTCGATTTGCCGCTGCCGTTGGGCCCGGTGATCAGGTTCAGGCGCTGCAACGGCAGCACCAGCTGGTTGATCGAGCGGTAGTTGGCGACGGCCAGGGTAGTCAGCATCACGGCATCCGTGCAGCAAGAGGAAAGGCCCCCAGTATCACTGGTTTACGTGCGCTCAAGGAATTTCATCCGAGGCAAGCGGGCGGTCAAAGCCTGATCTACGCTAACACTCGCATCTACTATTCGAACTGGCCTGTGCAAGGAGCCTGCATGACGGCGTTGCGTGCAAACCTGATCATTGGCCTGGGCTTGTTGCTCACGCTGAGCGGTTGCGGAGAAAAGAAAGCCGTTGAGGCCATTCACCCCAGGGTCGTCGTACAAAAAGTCGAGACCAGCGATTTCGGGGCATCGGTTACCCTCACCGGCGACGTCCAGGCGCGTGTGCAGACCGACCTGTCGTTCCGCGTTGGCGGCAAGATCATCTCGCGCAGCGTTGACGTCGGCGACCACGTCACGGCCAAGCAGGTGCTGGCCAAGCTCGACCCCAAGGATCTGCAAACCAACGTCGACTCGGCCAAGGCTGAGGTCTTCGCCGAGCAGGCGCGGGTCACCCAGACCGCTGCCGCCTTTGTCCGCCAGCAGAAGCTGCTGCCCAAGGGCTACACCAGCCAGAGCGAATACGATTCCGCCGAAGCCAACCTGCGCAGTAGCCAGAGCGCGCTCAAGGCGGCCCAGGCGCAGTTGGCCAATGCCCAGGAACAACTCAGCTACACCTCGCTGGTGGCTGACGCTGCCGGGGTGATTACCGCCCGCCAGGCCGAAGTCGGCCAGGTGGTGCAAGCCACGGTGCCGATCTTCAGCCTGGCCGTGGACGGCGACCGTGATGCCGTCTTCAACGTCTATGAGTCGCTGCTGGTAGCCCCACCGAAAGAGACCGGGATCACCGTCAGCCTTGTGGATAACCCGAAAATCCAGGCCCAGGGCCATGTGCGTGAAGTCACCCCGACGGTGTCGGCGCAAAGCGGCACGGTGCAGGTCAAGGTGGCCCTGAGCAATGTCCCGGCGGGCATGGAGCTGGGTTCGGTAGTCAGTGCCACGGCCAACAGCCAGGGCAAGCCGAGCATTGAGCTGCCCTGGTCAGCCCTGACCAAGGACCTGCACGACCCAGCCGTCTGGGTGGTGGGTGCGGACAACAAGGTCGAGCTGCAAAAGGTCAAGGTGGTGCGCTACCTCACTGGCAAGATCGTGGTGGGGGATGGCTTGCAGGGCGGGCAGTCGGTGGTGGTGGTCGGTGGCCAACTGCTGCACCCGGGGATGCAGGTTGAAGCGCTGAGTGCCCAAGACAGCGGGGTGGCGCAATGAGGCTGTTGATGATGGTGCCCGCCTGCCTGTTGCTGGCGGCCTGCGGCAAGGAAGAAGCCGCGCCGGACCCGGTGCGCCCGGTCTTGACGGTGATCGTGCAGCCGCAGGATGTGCAGCGCCTGGGGCGCTTTGCCGGTTCGATCCAGGCGCGCTTTGAAAGCACCTTGGGCTTTCGTGTCGCCGGGCGCATTGCCCGGCGTTGGGTGGATGTCGGCGCGCAGGTGAAGCCGGACGATATTCTCGCCAGCCTCGACCCCACCGACCAGCGCAACCAGGTGCGTGCCGCCGAAGGCGACCTGGCCAAGGTCCAGGCGCTGTGGATCAACGCCCAGGCCGATGCCCGTCGCCAGCAGGCGCTGTATGACCGGGGTGTCGGTGCCCAGGCGCAACTGGACGTCGCCCAGACCAACCTGAAAACTACCTCGGCAACCCTCGAACAGGCCAAGGCCGCACTGCGCCAGGCCAAGGACCAGCTCGGCTACAGCGAGTTGCGCAGCGACCACGCGGCGGTTGTCACCGCCTGGCAGGCGGAAGCTGGGCAGACCGTCACCGCCGGCCAATCGGTGGTGACCCTGGCCCGCCCGGACATCAAGGAAGCGGTGATCGACCTGCCGATCAACCTGGCCGAACAACTGAGCAGCGGCCTGGAGTTCCTGGTGGCCTCCCAGCTCGACCCGAGCATTACAGCCAAGGCGAGCCTGCGCGAGATCGAACCGCAGGCCGACGCGGCCACCCGGACCCGGCGTGCCCGGCTGACCTTGGCGCAGACCCCGGATGCCTTCCATCTGGGCACGGCGATCAGCGTCACCCTGAGCTCTTCGGTGTCGCCGCGCAGCGAGCTGCCGGCCTCGGCCCTGCTCGACAAGGACGGCAAGCCGAGTGTCTGGGTGGTCGATCCGCAGCAGAAAACCGTGTCGATGCGTGAAGTGAAACTGCTGGATCGGGACGCCGCCACGGTGACCCTGGCGTCTGGCGTGCAGGCAGGTGAGCGGGTGGTCACCGCAGGTGTGAACAGTCTCAAACCGGGACAGAAGGTAATCGTCGATGAGGACAGCGCACCATGAAAGGAAGTTTCAACCTGTCCGAATGGGCGCTGCGACACCAGTCATTCGTGTGGTACCTGATGTTCGTTTCCCTGCTGATGGGGGTGTTCTCCTACATCAACCTGGGGCGTGAGGAAGACCCCTCGTTCACCATCAAGACCATGGTGATCCAGACCCGCTGGCCGGGCGCGACCCAGGACGAAACGCTCTACCAGATCACCGACCGCATCGAGAAAAAGCTCGAGGAGCTGGACTCGCTCGACTACGTGAAAAGCTACACCCGGCCCGGAGAATCGACGGTTTACGTGAACCTGCGCGACACCACCAAGGCCGCAGACATTCCCGAAATCTGGTACCAGGTGCGCAAGAAGATCCAGGACATTCGCGGGCAATTCCCGGCGGGTATTCAGGGCCCGGCGTTCAACGATGAATTCGGTGACGTGTTCGGCTCGATCTATGCGTTCACCGCCGACGGGCTGACCTTGCGCCAGTTGCGCGACTACGTCGAACAGGCGCGTGCGGAAATCCACGATGTGCCGAACCTGGGCAAGGTTGAGCTGATCGGCACCCAGGATGAAGTGCTCTACCTGAACTTCTCGACCCGCAAGCTGGCCGCCCTGGGGATTGACCAGCGGCAGGTGGTGCAGGCCTTGCAGGCACAGAACGCGGTGACCCCGGCGGGGATTATCGAGGCGGGGCCGGAGCGCATATCGGTGCGCACCACCGGCCAGTTCGCGTCGGAAAAAGACCTGGAAGCGGTCAACCTGAAGCTCAATGACCGCTTCTATCGCCTGGCGGATATCGCCGAGATCAGTCGTGGTTATGTCGACCCGCCCACCGTGGAGTTTCGCTACAACGGCCAGACCGCCATCGGCCTGGCCGTGGGCATGAAGGCTGGTGGCAATATCCAGGTGTTTGGCGAGTTGCTGGCCAAGCGCATGCAGGAGGTGGTGCGGGACTTGCCGGTAGGCGTTGGCGTGCACACCGTGTCGGACCAGGCGGTGGTGGTCGAGGAAGCCGTAGGCGGCTTTACCAGCGCGTTGTTCGAGGCGGTGGTGATCGTGCTGGTGGTGAGCTTCATCAGCCTTGGCGTGCGCGCCGGGCTGGTGGTGGCCTGCTCGATCCCGCTGGTGCTGGCGATGGTCTTCGTGTTCATGGAGTACAGCGGCATCACCATGCAGCGGATCTCGCTCGGGGCCTTGATCATCGCCCTGGGGCTGTTGGTGGATGACGCGATGATCACCGTGGAGGTGATGGTCACACGGCTGGAGATGGGCGAGACCAAGGAGCAGGCGGCAACCTTTGCCTATACCTCCACGGCCTTCCCGATGCTGACCGGCACCCTGGTGACCGTGGCCGGCTTCGTGCCGATCGGCTTGAACGCCAGTTCGGCGGGTGAGTACACCTACACGCTGTTTGCGGTGATCGCCGCAGCGCTGATCGTGTCGTGGGTGGTCGCGGTGCTGTTCGCCCCGGTACTCGGCGTGCATATCCTCAGTGCCAACGTGAAGCCGCACAGCCATGAGCCTGGGCGTGTCGGCAAGCTGTTCGAGAATGGCTTGCTGTGGAGCATGCGCAACCGCTGGCTGACGATCATCGGGACGGTGCTGATTTTCGCGCTGTCGTTGTTCTGCATGCGCTTTGTGCAGAACCAGTTCTTCCCGTCTTCGGACCGGCCGGAGATCCTGGTGGACCTGAACCTGCCGCAGAACGCCTCGATCGAGGAGACGCGCAAGGCGGTCGACCGGCTGGAAGCGACGTTCAAGGGTGACCCGGACATCGTGCGCTGGAGCACCTACATCGGCCAGGGCGCGATCCGTTTCTACCTGCCACTGGACCAGCAATTGCAAAACCCGTATTACGCGCAATTGGTGATCGTCAGCAAGGGCTTCAAGGAGCGCCAGGGCCTGATGGATCGCTTGCAGAAACGTTTGCATGAGGACTTCGTCGGCATCGGCACCAACGTGCAGTCGCTGGAGATGGGCCCGCCGGTTGGGCGGCCGATCCAGTACCGGGTCAGTGGCAAGGACATCGACCAGGTGCGCAAGCATGCCATCGACCTGGCGACCCTGCTCGACAGCAACGCGCACATTGGCGAGATGATTTACGACTGGAACGAGCCGGGCAAGGTGCTGCGCATCGACATTGCCCAGGACAAGGCGCGGCAGTTGGGGTTGTCTTCGGAAGACGTGGCCAATGTGATGAACAGCATTGTCAGCGGCTCGCCGATTACCCAGGTGCACGACAACATCTACCTGATCAACGTGGTGGCGCGGGCTGAGGACAGCGAGCGCAACTCACCGCAGACCTTGCAGAATTTGCAGATCGTCACGCCGAGCGGCACCTCGATTCCGTTGCTGGCCTTTGCCACGGTGCGTTATGAACTTGAGCAGCCGCTGGTATGGCGGCGTGACCGCAAGCCGACGATCACCATCAAGGCCTCGGTGCGTGACGAGATCCAGCCGACGGACCTGGTGGCGCAGCTCAAGCCGCAGATCGACGAGTTCGCCAGCAAGTTGCCGGTGGGTTACGAGGTGCAGACGGGCGGTACGGTGGAGGAGAGCGGCAAGGCCCAGGGGCCGATTGCCAAGGTGGTGCCGTTGATGCTGTTCCTGATGGCGACCTTCCTGATGATCCAGTTGCACAGTGTGCAGAAGCTGTTCCTGGTGGTGAGCGTGGCGCCGTTGGGGTTGATTGGCGTGGTGATCGCGTTGGTGCCGACGGGGACGCCGATGGGCTTTGTGGCGATCCTTGGGATATTGGCGTTGATCGGTATCATCATCCGCAACTCGGTGATTCTGGTGACCCAGATTGACGAGTATGAGGCGCAGGGTTATACGCCGTGGGATGCGGTGCTGGAGGCGACCAACCATCGGCGGCGGCCGATTTTGCTGACGGCGGCGGCGGCGAGTTTGGGGATGATCCCGATTGCCCGGGAAGTGTTCTGGGGGCCGATGGCCTACGCGATGATCGGCGGGATCATTGTGGCGACGCTGCTGACCTTGCTGTTCCTGCCGGCGCTGTATGTGGCCTGGTACAAGGTGCGTGAGCCGCAAAAACAATAAATGGTGGCGCGCTCCGCTGCCCATCGCCGGCAAGGC
>NZ_JAMDGY010000058.1 GCF_028656955.1 Pseudomonas fontis | reverse complement strand
GCCGACAGGCTGCGCTGGAGACCGCAGGGCTCCCAAAGGCGGCGCCTGCTATGCAGGCGAGCGCAGCCTTACGGCAGCGGCTACATGAGGCCCACCTTCAAGCCCCTGAAACACCGCGGTCACCTATTGCTGGGTGCTCGTCGCCAAACGAATGGGTGGCAGCTATGCGCAGGTTGGCGAACCGGTACCAGGAGGCCGGCAGGGTCGAAACCCTCCCACGCACAGCCGCCATAGAAGATTCGCTATGGAGGTAACTGGTATGCCGAGTCGCCAAACCCGATCACCGATGTATTCGGTGACTGAGCGAGGCTAGTACGCAAGTGTTTCCCTGGCAATCAGTTGGCTGCGACAGACCGCGTAGGATAGGTCGTAGGACCGGAAGTTGACCAGCACAAACCGTGTGGGACGAACCCTTTGATTACTTTGGGCTGGGCCGGCACACCGGCTTTTCCAAAGTAACCCGCCGTAAAGGTGGAAGGGGCCACAAGCCCCCCCACAAACCTCGGACAAGCTCGCTACCCGTCAGCCCCGAGGTCGATCAGTACCGAGCATCCACCGGCCTCCCGCCATTAGGCCAATCCTTCCCCTTATCAACAAAATCAGGCCTCGGCTGCTGGGAGAACCAGGCCGCCACATCCACGGCATCCTGATCAGACAACCCCCCTTGCCCCAACGGGAACTGCTCATGGAACCCGATCGGCATATTGCGCTTAACGAACGCAGCCGCCGTATAGGTGCGAGCCATCCCGGCCCCGATATTGAACGACTGGTCCCCCCACAGCGGCGGATAGATCATCGTGCCATCCGCCCGCACCAGCCCTTCGCCATTGTTGCCATGGCACACCGCGCATTGCTTGGCATACACCTGGCTACCATGCTCAAGGTTGGGCTTGATCGACGGATCAACCTTGCCCACCCCCCGCCCGGCGACTTTGTCTTCCGGTTTGGTGTTGAACTTCATCCAGTCGAAATAGGCCACCATCGCCTGCATGTCTGCCCCTTGGGGCGGGATCGGCTTGCCGTTCATGGACCGACGGAAGCACCCGTTGATCCGCTCCTCCAGGGTGATCACCTTGCCTGCACGCGGCGCATAGCCGGGGAAGAACGCCGACACCCCGACAAAGGGCGAGCCGTCCGCCACGGTACCGGCGTTCAGGTGGCAACTGGTGCAGTTGAGTGCGTTGCCGACGTTGTCCGGCAGCAGTTCCTTGGTTTGCAGGTGCAGGCGCATCCCGCGCACCACCTGGTCGGCATTGGCCGCCGCCAGCAGGTTCGCCAGGCGTGGCGTTTCGAACGCGGTCGAGTTGTTGAACTGCGGGTTGAGCTGCTGGCGCAACTGCGCCACCTGCTTCTCGCTGATCGCGCTGCCTTGGTTGCCCCAGTTGCCGCGTATGAAGGTGAGAATCTCGGCAATCTCCTGATCACTCAGGCGCGCAAAGCCAGGCATGGTGTACACCCGTGGATGGGCAGCGGTCTCTGCGGTTTTCCATCCGGTAAGGGTGATGTGCATCAACGAGGTCGGGTTGTTCGAGGCCACGCTCGGGTTGTTCGCCAACGGCGGGAACAGCCCCGGCACGCCGCCGCCATCCGGGCGGTGGCAATCGCTGCAGAACTGCGTGTAGCCCAGGCCGCCACGGCTGGTGAACAGCGCTTGCGGCGGCTTGGCCGGTTGCTTGGCAACGGCCGGCATCGGCAAGTCGTTCTCCCCCGGCGGCAAGGATTTCAGGTAGCTGGCGATGGCCGTCAGGTCCGCATCGCTGAAGTGCTGGGTACTGTGATGGATCACCTCGGCCATGTTGCCGGAGACCGTGGCAAAACGGTTCTGCCCGGTCTTGAGCAGTTGCACGGTGTCCGGCACGGTCCACAGGTCACGCAGGCTCAAGGCCTGCCAATGTTCGACGGTTTCCCCGGCGAGGAAGTGCTTGCCGCTGCGCCCGCCGTCGTCCATGGCCTTTTCCTGGAAGGCGATGCCGCGCGGGGTGTGGCAGGCGCCGCAGTGGCCCAGGCCCTGCACCAGGTAGGCACCTCGGTTGATCACTTCATCGCGCGCAGGGTCGGCAACGAAAGGCTGGTCGTCGACGAACACCAGGTTCCACAGCGCCAGGCCCCAGCGCTGGTTGAACGGCCAATCCATCTCGGCTTCCCGGTTGGCATGGCTTTCGGCGGTCACGCCCTGCATCAGGTAGGCATACAGGTCACGCATGTCCGCCTCGCTCATTTTCGCGTAGGACGGGTAGGGCATCGCCGGGTAGAGGTTCTGACCGGCCGCGTTGACGCCTTGGCGCATGGCCTTGTCGAACTGCTCGAAGCTGTAGCCACCGATGCCGGTGGCCGGGTCCGGGGTGATGTTGCTGGAGTAGATGGTGCCCATCGGCGTGCTCAGCTCCAGGCCACCGGCCATGAGCTTGCCTTGCGGGGCGGTATGGCAAGCGATGCAATCGCCCAGCCGGGCGATGTACTCGCCGCGTTCAACTTGGCTGGCGCTGGATGCCGCTGTCGGGGTCGACTGGTCGGCCAGCAACGGGCTGCCAAAAGCCAGCACCGAGCCGATAACGGCCAGGCGCAGAAGGGAAGAAGCCATCACGTTAGTCCTTTAATTCCCCGTGCCTGGGGTGGTCCCCTGGGCGCAGGTGCACATTCGTTGTTATGGGCATCAGGCTGATGCGGGAGGTAAAGGTCTCCCAGCTTCTTTGTAACGGATTTGGCCGGACGGCCTGTTGACGTGAGTCAGGACAAACGAACGCCGCGTCGAGAAGGTCTCGACGCGGCGTTGGGGGGAGGGGATTACTTGCCGGGGGTCAGGGTCAGGCGCTTGCTGCCGTAGACGCGCTCGAAGTTCTGCGTCTGCATCGGGAAGCTCAGGTACTGGCCCTTGAACCAGGCGTTCAGGCCGTCAGCGAAGTGCGCGCTGGCCGGGTTGCCCGACTGGCCGCTGCTGCTCAGGCCCATCAGCGGCTCCGCCAGGCCGAAGTCGACGATCATGCGCATCGATGGCGTCAGTTGCGCGTCGAAGTTCCGGCCCCAGGCGTATGGCGTGGCGTTCAGGGTGGTGTGGTCGCCGCCGGTAGCTTGCGCGGTGCGGGTCTGGCCATCACCCAGGCCATGGAAGCTGTTAACCGGCCAACGGTACTGGTGCAGCTTGCCCCACTGCCAGGCACGACGGTCATTGCCCAGTTGTGCTTCGCCGGCACTGACTGCCGCGGCGAGGCTACGGGCCAGAATGGTCGGCTTGTCTTCCTTGGCCGGGGTTTTCTGGTCATCCCAGAACGGGCTGTCGTCGCGACCGAGCAGGTGGTCGGCCTGCGCCGAATAGGACAGCCGGGCGTTGGCGACGAAGGCTTGCCAGCTGGCGCTGGATTCCGGGCCCAACTCGTCGAGGAAGGTCTGCTTGGCGCTTTCCTGGAGGAACAGCTCGTACAACGCGGCATCCGCCGATTGCGAACTCAGGCGGCCATCAAAGGCCATCAGCCGGGTGTAGGCTTCGCGCGCCTTGGCCTTCTGCTCGGCCGGCAAGGCCTCGATGGCCTGTTTCAGCGGTTGGGCCATGCCCGGTGCCTCGAACATCGCCTTGAGCTTGGCGGCGAACAGCGTGGTCTGGTCGTTCTGCATGGCGACCAGGCTGCGGTTGTCGTGCTTGCCGTTGCCGGCGAGCTGGGCCAGGCGTTCGGCGCGCTCTGGGTAAAACCAGCTGTTGGACAGCTGCATGCCATAGCCACGCGGCGCACTGCGCTGGTTGGCGTTGCCCAGCCAGCCTTGCGGCGGGTCCTGGTCATACGGGTGGAGCATCGGGTCGGCGAAACCGTCCCAGTCATAGAGGCTGTCCCAGCCCGGCGAGGGCAGCAGGCCCTGGCCTTCGCGGCGGTTCGGGTAGCGCCCGGTGACCTGCCAGGCGACATTGCTGGCGTCGGCAAACACCAGGTTCAGCGCGGCGCCGCCGATTTCGCGGCTGGCCTCGAAGGCGCGCTCGACGTTTTGCGCGCGGGTCAGGTCGAACAATGCATCAAGGCTCTTGTCACCCTTGAGGTCCGGCATCTTCAAGGCCAGGCCAAGCGTGCCCTGGGTGCCGGTGAGCAGGGCGCCGTGGCGGGTTTCGTAGAGGGTTTCGCGCTGCGGGCGCTGGCCTTTGACGAAGTAGGTTTCGTTGCGTGCCTGCACCGGCTGCCAGCGTCCGTCGACTTCGTACATCAGGCGGCTGCCTTCGCGGCGCAGTTTTTCCAGGTACAGGTCCTGGTTGTCGCCCATGGCGGCGCTGCTGCTCCAGGCCAGCTTGCCGTTGAAGCCGGAAAGCACTAACGGCAGGCCAGGCAGGCTGAAGCCTGCGGCCTGGTATTTGCTGGTGCGGATCTGCACCGGGCTGAGGGCCCAGGCACCGGTGGTGTCACTGGCCAGCAGGCTCTTGCCGCTGCGGCTGCGTTGTGGGGCGATGGCCCAGTTGCTCGAACCGGCGCTGCCCAGCAGGTTCAGCGCGGCCAATTGCTCGCTGACAGCGGCCAATGGGGCGAGCCCGGCCAACTGGCTGCCGAGGTTCAGGCCCTTGAGCTTGTCGGCTTCGGCCTGCGGCAGTGGTTCATCCGGGTAGCTGGGCAGCAGCCAGGCGAGTTTGTCGGCGCCGACTTTCTGCGCCAGGGTCAGCGCGGCGATTTCTTCCTGCAGGTTCACCGACTGGCTGAAGCTGTACAGCGCGAAGATCAGCGCCGAATCTTCCGGCTTCCAGTATTCCGGGCGATAGCCGCTCTGCGCCAGGGGCGCGGGCAGGTTGTCGCGGTAGCGGAACAGGTAGGCGTTGACGCCACGGGCGTATACCTCGAAGAAGCGCTTCAGGCGTGGGGAGGCGTCGGCGTAGAGTTCGTTGGCACTCTTTTTCAGGTTGGCGGCGCGCATGAAGCGGTCCACCTCAAGCACCTCGGGGCCGGCCATTTCTGCCAGGCGCCCTTGCGCCAGCAGGCGTATGCCGACCATCTGGCCGATGCGGTCGCCCGCGTGCACGTAACCCAGGCTGAACAGGGCGTCGTGGAAGCTGCTGCTTTCGATCAGCGCCGAGCCTTGGGCGTTGCGGCGAACGGAAACGTTCTGCGCCAGGCCCTTGAGTGGTTGCACGCCGACGGTTGGCGGCACGCTGTCGCGGTAGTTGCCCATCTGGCAACCGCCCAGGCCGAGCAGCCCAAGCAGGGTTGCGGCGACGCCGAACCGGGGAAGTACATGTGTAAGGGCTGGCGAGGCCATGGTGAGCTCCTGCTGGGTGTGGCGTCTAGAAAGGCGCTACGTTAGTGAGGGCGATCACACCATGCAAGCGGGGGCGGGGGCTTTATTTTCGCGGGGGGGCGACGAATGGTTGGAGGGGCACTTGTTCTGCGCATTTTTTGTAGCCGCTGCCGGTAGGCTGCGCTCGAGCCCGTGAGGGCTCCCAAAAGCGGCGCCTGCTGTGCAGGCGAGCGCAGCCTGACGGCAGCGGCTACAAGGAGCTGGCCTTGCCAGCTCCCACAGGTTCAGCTTCAGGCCCCGTGGCACTTCTTGAACTTCTTGCCATTGCCGCATGGGCACGGATCGTTGCGACCCACGTCCTTCAGGGCGTTGCGCACGGGCTCCTGGTGGACGTGGTTGCAGTGCGGGCCATGTACGTGGCCTCGCTCTTGCTCGTGATGATGGTCATGGTCATGGTCGTGGTCGCAGTCTGGGCCATGAACGTGTGGTTGTTGCGTCATTGAGGGTTACTCCGGAAAAAGATCGCCGGGAATTATCTCACCCTTGTGCAACAAGTGCAGGTCGCGCGTGAAGAATAATCCGGTGCCCAACTCGGCGGTGAGTTGATAGTGGATCGGCTGGTCGGTGTTCTTCAGCATTTTCACGATCGGCTTGAGGTGCTGCCAAAGATTGGTGCGCACCGGCACCTCGAAGGTCTCACGGCCTTTGCCCTCGACGGTGAACCACAAATCGGCATCACCCTCGGTCAGCAGCAGGTCATTGAGCCGCACCGCATAGTGCAGGCTGCGCACCACCAGGCTTGAGTCATTCGGGTTGTCGATGCGCATATGCAGGATGAACTGCTGCTCCATCAGCCGCGCCTTGACCGTTTCGATCTTCAACAGGTGTATCTGCGGGTCGCGCGTTTCGCTGCTGTCAAACCAGCTGGCACAGCCGGCCAGGTTCAGCAGCAGGAGGCTGAACAGGAGCAGGCCGGCGCGGCGCGGTGTAGTCATCAGCTACCGATGTAACTGGCGCAGCATTTCTTGTATTTCTGCCCGCTGGCGCAAGGGCAGGCGTCGTTGCGGCTGGCCTTCAGGCCAACAGTCGGGTCGATGAAGTACCAGCGGCCATCGTGCTGCACGAAGGCCGAGCGCTCGCGGTGGCTGTGCTCGCCTTCAAGGTCGTGCCAGCGGGCGGTAAAGGTGACAAAGGCATGCTCCGGCTGACCGCCGAAGACTTCCGCCGACTCCACCTCAAGGCCCAGCCAGGTGCTTTGCGCGCTCCACGCGGCAATGGCCGGGCGATCCAGGCGCGGCTGCTGCACCGTCAGGGTGGTGTCCACCAGGTAGTCGATCAAGCCCAGCACATAGGCGCTGTAGCGCGAGCGCATCAGCGTCTGTGCGTCGGGGGCCGGGTGACCGGCGTGATAATGCCCGCAGCACGCGTCCAGCAGGTTGCCGCTGCCGCAGGGACAAACCGAAACACTCATTGCATCACCACCAGTACTTGCCGAAATTTTGCGGGTTGGCCCAGAACTTGGCGTTCAGCCAGTCCGGTACCTGTTTGTAGTCACGTAGATCATAGGTGAACAACACCAATGTCTGCTCGTCACGCTGGAAACGCTCACTGGCCTGCAACGCCAGCGAGAAGAAGTCGGTGTCGTCCCAGCCGCACGCCGCAAGGTCGGCCAGCACCGCCACGCGGCTGGCATTGAGGTTGCGAATGCCGCCCAGCAGTTGCAGGCCGCTGCGCTTGGGCAGGTGCTCCAGGCAATCGACCAGCAAGGCCAGGTCAAAGCGTTGCCCGGCCAGTTCGGCAGGCAGGGGGCCGGGTGCAGCGAGGGCGATATCTACCGAGGGGTGGGCGGCGGCAAAGGCCTCCAGTGCCGGGAACTGCGAGCCGACCAACAGCAGACGTTGCGGTGCATGATGTTCGAGCAGGGCGGCCAGGGCCTGTTGAGGCGTGCGTGAAGAAAAGCGTTCGGTCATCGAAAATCCT
The DNA here is from genome assembly GCF_028656955.1 of Pseudomonas fontis. GTDB lineage: Bacteria > Pseudomonadota > Gammaproteobacteria > Pseudomonadales > Pseudomonadaceae > Aquipseudomonas > Aquipseudomonas fontis. Next base: position 45,454 of record NZ_JAMDGY010000058.1, on the reverse strand, counting down.
CATCTGAGCGTCAAGACTAGCCGCCTGGCAGGCGCAGGGCTAGAGGGCTCGGTGTTTGCGTCATGGCTTATTGCTGGCGGAGATTGAACGACGGGTCTTTACTCCCAGAGCATCGGTTTAGCACCGATTCCCCCTAGGAGAAGCAACAAAATGAGCATAGTTCGCACAGCATTACCTTTGGTTCTGCTAACCAGTCTGCTGACTGGTTGTGCAGGTTTGCAAAAAACCGACTGGCCGAAGTGTGCTGCCGTCGGGGGTGTAGGCGGCGCAGCATTAGGCGCTATTGAAAGCTCAAGCTGGGCTGGTTGGGGCGCGCTGATCGGCGGCGGCCTGGCGGCGGGTTACTGCTGGGCGCATGGCGACGGCGATGAAGACGGCGATGGCGTGCCGGACAGCCGCGACAAGTGCCCGGGTACGCCGCGTGGCGTGCAGGTGGATGCCAATGGCTGCCCACCTGAGCCGGTTGCCGTGGTCGAGGAAGTGGTAGTCGCCAAGGAAGAAGTCATCGTCATTCGCGATGTGCTGTTCCAGTTCGACTCGGCCAAGCTCACCAGTGCTGACAAGGTGCGCCTGGACAAGATCGCCACTCGCCTGAAAAACGAAGCGGCGAATGCCAGGCTCAGTGTGACCGGGCATACCGACAGCGTCGGCAAAGACGCCTACAACCAGAAACTGTCGGAAAAACGTGCGCATTCGGTCACCAACTACCTGGTGGAAAGCGGCGTTCCGCGCAGCAGCTTCATCTCGGTACAAGGCGCCGGTGAAACCCAGCCTGTGGCCGACAACAAGACGGCAGATGGCCGCGCGATGAACCGCCGCGTGGAGATTCGCATCGAGCGTTGACGCGCATTCGGCCTGCGGCTTGAGAAGTGCCGCAGGCCGGTCTTTACTCCTGAGTGACCGGTAAGGGCCGGTGACACAGGAGCATTTGCAATGAGTGTACTCACCAAAGCCGCGCTTCCCGTGCTGTTGGCCGGTAGCCTGCTCTCCGGTTGCGCCACCCACAGCGATGGCAGCGCACCACTCAATCAAAGGACATGGCCCATCTGCAGCCTGCTTGGCGGCCTGGTAGGTGGCGGCCTGGGGGCAATCGAAAACTCGGCCTGGGCCGGGGGCGGGGCCGCCTTGGGCGTACTTGCCGGTGGCCTGATCTGCTATGCCCAGGACGGCGACGAAGATGGCGACGGCGTGTTCGACCGCCGCGACCGCTGCCCCGACACCCCAGCCAATACACCGGTCAGCCACACCGGTTGCCCATTGCCGCAATACCCGGTCACGCAGAAGGCGCCCGAGCCGGTTGCTGAAGTCATCACCCTCAGCGATCAGGGCAACGTGTTGTTTGCCTTCGACTCGGCCGAACTGACCGCCGCCGCCAAGACCCAGCTGCAAGGCTTGATGGGCAAGCTCAACGACCCGTCGGTGGGGCGTATCAAGGTAGTCGGGCACACCGACAGCAAGGGCACCGATGCCTATAACCAGGCGTTGTCGGAGCGACGCGCGAACAGCGTGGCCGAGTACCTGATCAGCCAGGGGCTGTCAGCGCAGAAAGTCACCAGCCAGGGCAAGGGCGAAAGCGAGCCGGTGGCGGATAACGAAACCGACGCCGGGCGGGCGCAGAACCGTCGTGTCGATCTGCACCTGAACTGATCGTCAGGGCTGGCACCGGGCACTGTCTGCCGTTACTGTTGCAGGCACTGCCCGCGTTCGCGTGGGCGGGCTGCCAACCCAATACAAGAACAGCAAGGGGCGCATGCATATGAAAGGGTTGTGGGGGCTGGGCAAAGCCCTGACCGTGGTCTTCTGGTGGGTGGTGCTGATGAATCTGCTGATGCCGGCAGAGAAGCCTTTTCATGTATTGATCAACGCGGCCGGGGCCGGGTTGCTGGGGCTGCACTTTCTCGAAGTGTTGCTGTTCAACGGTTGCCTGCGTGAGCGCAGCCACCGCTGGTTCGACCGCCTGCAAATCCTGCTGGTGGGCATTTTCCATATTCAATCTATTCCGGCTCCGCGCCAGGAGGCACCTCATGCGTAAGTGGTTATTGCTGGCAGCGATGTTCAGCCCGTTGGCATTGGCTGATGCGATCAGCGTGGCTGCACATTCGGTGTTGCGCCTGCCGAACAAGTCCAGCGTCGTCCATCTGCAGCGCCTTGAAGTGGCCGATTCGGCAACCCTGTTGCTGCCGGCGAGCCTGGTCGAACTGAAAGTCGACGAATTGCAGTTGGGGCGCGAGGCGCGTATCGCCATTGTGCCGGCGGATGCACCGCTGAAGATCGAAGTGCTGCGGGCGTCGTTGGGGGCGGGTAGCGAGTTCGCCGCGCACGGGGCGCCGGGTACCTATGAAAAGCCGGCGCGGCCGGGTCGCAACATTGAACTGAAGGTGCTGGCGCTGGACGCCACGCAGTTGGCCGTTGATGCCCGTGGCGGGGCTGGGGCGCCAGGCTACGTTGGCTTGGATGGGGCCAACGGCAAGGCCGGTGGCTGCACTTGGGGCCAGGCTTCACGCGGGGCCAATGGTGACAACGGCGGCAACGGCCATGACGGCGCGGCGGGCGGTCAGGTGCGCCTGGTGTTGCCGTCGAACTATCCGGATGAGCAGATCAAGGTTCGTCTTGAGGGCGGGGCCCCGGGTGTACCGGGTGCTGCCGGCAAACCGGGGGCGGGCGGGGCGAGCAAGGGTTGCCTGGTGTATCGCACCGATGCCGGGCCTGCGGGTCGGCCAGGGGCGGCAGGGCAGCCGGGGTTGGCGGGGTCTGCGGGTGAGCTGACGGTACAGCGCTTGTAACTCCCCCCCCCAAAAAAAAGCCTTACCCAAACCTCTGTGGGAGCCGGCCTTGCCGGCGATTGAGCGCAAAGCGCTCACCGATGTGGGCTGGCAGTGCTGGCCTCATCGCCGGCAAGGCCGGCTCCCACAGTGCGTACTGTCGCTCAGAACATCAACCGGGAAGTGGCCACCACGACCACCGCCACCCCCAGCAACAGATTGAACCCCACCACCCGGCGGATCCTGCCCATCACCGCCGCGCCGGCCTGCCAGTCCTCTTCCTGCACCGCCTTGCGCAACTCCGGCAGCAACAGCGACTGCACCCGGATAAACAACGCGGTCATCGCGATAAACCCGCCAATCATCACCTGCACATATTTAGGTGCGGTTTCAAACCCGGCAAAGCGCATGTGGATCATCCCCACGCCACTGATCGCCAGCACCGCAATCGCCACCCAGACCCAGCCGAAAAAACGCTGAAACACTTCTACCCAGAGGCGCAACCGCGCCGGTCCGTCCAGGGCTACAACGGCCGCCGGGCGCAGGACCAGCCAGGCGAAGAACATGCCGCCGACCCAGACCAGGGCGGCCAGGACATGCAGGCTATAGGGCAGGGCAAAAGCAGTCATCGGGAACTCCGTTCGGCGCAAGGGGCAATAGCGGGGTATGATAGCGGCCCATTCGAAACACTGAAAATTTATCCAGCCCTTCGGGCGCGCCCACACCATGATCAGCACCGAACTCAAATCCCAGATTCAGGGCGCCTATTCGCGTTTTCTCGAAGCCAAGAGCCTCAAACCACGCTATGGCCAGCGCCTGATGATTGCCGAAGTGGCCAAGGTGCTGGGCGACATTGCCGTGGACGACGAAGGGCGCCGCAGCGGTGACCCCGCCGTGGTCGCGGTCGAGGCTGGCACCGGTACCGGCAAGACGGTCGCCTACAGCCTGGCGACGATTCCGGCCGCCAAGGCCGCCGGCAAACGCCTGGTGATCGCCACCGCCACCGTGGCTCTGCAAGAGCAGATCGTGTTCAAGGACCTGCCCGACCTGATGCGCAACAGCGGGCTGAATTTCACCTTCGCGCTGGCCAAGGGCCGTGGGCGCTACCTGTGCCTGTCCAAGCTCGACCAGCTGTTGCAGGAAGGCCACGCGCAAACCGCCACGGCGCAGCTGTTCGAGGAAGAAGGCTTCAAGATCGAGGTGGATGAGGTCAGCCAGAAGTTGTTCACCAGCATGATCGAGAAGCTCGCCGGGAACAAATGGGACGGCGACCGTGACAGCTGGCCGGTCGCGCTGGAGGATCAGGACTGGTCCCGCGTGACCACCGACCACAGCCAGTGCACCGGCCGCCACTGCCCGAACTTCGGCCAGTGCACCTTCTATAAAGCCCGTGAAGGCATGGGCAAGGTCGATGTGATCGTCACCAACCACGACATGGTCCTGGCCGACCTGGCCCTGGGCGGCGGTGCGGTATTGCCCGACCCGCGCGACACCATGTACGTGTTTGACGAAGGCCATCACCTGCCAGACAAGGCCATTGGGCACTTCGCCCATTACAGCCGCCTGCGCTCCACCGCCGACTGGCTGGAAACCACGGCCAAGAACCTGGCCAAGCTGCTGGCGCAGAACCCGCTGCCGGGCGACCTGGGCAAGTTCATCGAACAGGTGCCGGAGCTGGCGCGGGAAATCAAGGATCAACAACAGTTCATGTTCGCGGCCTGCGAGCAGGTGGCCGACTTCCGCCCCGGTGAAGACATGGAAGGCCGCGACCGGCCGCGCCATCGCTTTGTTGGCGGGGTGGTGCCGGAACACATGCGCGAGATGGGTATCGAGCTGAAGAAAGGCTTCGGCCGCCTCACCGACCTGTTCACCCGCCTGACCGACCTGCTCAAGGAAGGGATGGACGCTGAAGTCAGCATCGGCATCCCGAGCCACCAGGCCGAAGAATGGTACCCGCTGTTCGGCAGTTTGCTGGTACGTGCCCAGGGCAACTGGGACCTGTGGACCGCCTTCACCGCCGAAGACCCTGAAGACAGCCCGCCCATGGCGCGCTGGCTGAGCCTGGCGGAAACCGGTGCGCTGTTCGACATCGAGGTCAATGCCAGCCCGATCCTGGCCGCCGAGATGCTGCGTCGCAACCTGTGGAATGTCGCCTATGGCGCCCTGGTAACCTCGGCGACGCTCACCGCGCTGGGCAAATTCGACCGCTTCCGCATGCGCGCCGGCCTGCCCAAGGACGCCGTCACCGCCGTGGTGCCGAGCCCGTTCCACCACACCGATGCCGGTGTGCTGCGGGTCCCGGACCTGCGCGCCGACCCGCGCGACGCCCCGGCCCACACCGCCGCGATCATCCGCGACCTGCCGGAGTTGGTGGAAGGTTCGCGCGGCACCCTGGTGCTGTTCTCCTCGCGCAAGCAGATGCAGGACGTGTTCGACGGCCTGGACCGCGACTGGCGCAAGCAGGTGTTCATCCAGGGCAACCTGTCCAAGCAGGAAACCCTGAACAAGCACAAGGCGCGGGTGGACGGCGGCGATACCAGCGTGCTGTTCGGCCTGGCCAGTTTTGCCGAGGGTGTCGACTTGCCAGGTGCCTACTGTGAGCACGTGGTCATCGCCAAGATCCCCTTCGCGGTGCCGGATGACCCGGTCGAAGCGGCCCTGGCCGAATGGATCGAAGCCCGTGGCGGCAACCCGTTCATGGAAATCGCCGTGCCCGACGCCTCGCTGCGCCTGATCCAGGCCTGTGGCCGCCTGCTGCGGACCGAAGAAGACCGCGGCACCATCACGCTGCTCGACCGTCGAGTAGTCACCCAGCGCTACGGCAAGGCTATTCTCAATGCATTGCCGCCGTTTCGCCGGGAAATTTCCTGACCCTCGGTGCTGAATGCCCCGAGGCGTTGTCTATTTGCGAGATCGAGGCCCGACCGGGCCTTCAAGGAGAACTCCAGCCTTATGTTGCGCCGTACCCTGCCTGCCGTATTTGCACTGATGTTCAGCACGCCATTGCTGGCCGGACAACAGACGCTGTTCAACTTCGTTCGCCCGGCCGCCGTGGTCAATGTACAGACCGAGGATGCCAGCCTGCCGCAATACAACGCCGAGCAGACGGCCAGCGGCGAGGTGCTGCGCCGCGTGGTGTTCAACCCGGTGGAGCGACCGAACCTCAAGCTCAGCCCGCAGACCGGTGCCTGGGACTGGTCCAGCGCCACGGCCATGACCTTGCGCCTGCAGAGCGGGATGGACTGGGCGCTGACCGTTGATGTCACGGTGCAGAGCAATGACGGGCGCACCCTCACCAGCCGCATCGACCTGCCGGCGGGGCCTGCGCAAACCGTCCTGGTGCCGCTGGTTGCCAGCTCGCCGCTGAGCCAGGGCATGCGCGTCGGCCCACCGATGCCATGGACCCACGAAGGCCAGCGCGTACTGCTGAGCAGCAGTGCCGGCGAAATCGACCTCAAGCAGGTGGTCTCGGTCACTTTGTCGATGAGCAAGCCCAATGTGGCCCAGAGCATCCTGATCGAGCGCTTTGGCGTGCAGGACGACGACCTGCTGCAAAAAGCCGCCTACAACGGCCTGATCGATGGCTACGGCCAGTTCAGTCGTGGCCGCTGGCCGGAAAAGATCAGCAACGACGAGCAACTCAAGACCGGCGCTGCGCGTGAGCAGCAACAGCTCAAGGGTTGGCTGGCCGAGCATGCCAAGCTCAAGCAGGACAAGTTCGGCGGCTGGACCGGCGGCGAGAGCTTCCCGGCCAAGGGCTTCTTCCGTACCGAGAAACGAGACGGGCGCTGGTACCTGGTGACCCCGCAAGGGCATCCGTTCTATTCGCTGGGCGTGAACGCCGTGGCGGCGGACGGCGGGCGGACCTACGTGGCCGGCCGTGAAGCGATGTTCAGCAGCTTGCCGCAAGAGGGCCAGGCGCTGGCGCAGTTCTACGGCGAGGGCAACAACCACGACGGCAACGGCTCGTCCAAGGGGCGCAATTTCGACCAGGGCCGCTGGTTCGACTTCTATGCGGCGAACCTTGAGCGCACCTATGGCAAGCCTTGCACGCCAGTGAGCACAGAGCTCAAGGCCAAGGGTGAACACCTCGCCAGCCCATGCCCGGCACCGGCGTTCGATGCGTCGCGTTGGCAAGCGCACAGTCTTGATCGCTTGCAGGCCTGGGGTTTCAACACCGTGGGCAACTGGAGCGATTCCGAACTTGAGAAGAGTGATCGGGTGCCCTACACCTTGCCGTTGGCGATTGTCGGCGACTACACCAGTATCAGCACCGGCATGGACTGGTGGGGCGCGATGCCCGACCCGTTCGACCCGCGCTTTGCCATGGCCACCGAGCGCGCCGTGGCCATTGCCGCCCGCGACCATCGCGACGACCCATGGCTGATTGGCTACTTTGCCGACAACGAACTGTCCTGGGCTGCCCCGGGCAACGACCCGAAAGCCCGCTACGCGCTGGCCTACGGCACCTTGCGCCTGACCACCGACGTACCGGCCAAGCGCGCCTTCCTCAAGCAATTGCGTGACAAGTACCGCAACCAGGAAGGGCTGTCCAAGGCCTGGGGTATCAACCTCACGGCGTGGGAACTGATGGAAGACCCAGGCTTCGAGCCGCCGCTGCCGAACCCGGAACATCCGGAAATCGAAGCGGACTTCAAATACTTCCAGCAGGTGTTTGCCGAGACCTACTTCAAGACCATCTCCGATTCGCTGAAATGGCATGCGCCGAACCACCTGTTGCTGGGTGGCCGCTTCGCCGTGAGCACCCCGGAAGCGGTCAAGGCCTGCGCGCAGTACTGCGACGTGCTGAGCTTCAACGTCTACGCGCCCAAGCCGCAGGACGGCTATGACTTCAGCCAGCTCGCGGCGCTGGACAAGCCGGTGCTGGTCTCGGAGTTCCAGTTCGGCTCCCGTGATCGCGGGCCGTTCGGGCCGGGGCCGATGGAAGTGGCACGCGAGGAAGACCGTGGCCCGGCCTATGCCGCGTTCCTCAAGGCGGCAGCAGCGGAGCCGTCGATTGTCGGCGCGCACTGGTTCCAGTACCTCGATCAACCGGCCAGCGGTCGCCTGCTGGATGGCGAAAACGGCCACTTCGGCCTGGTCGGGATTACCGACGTGCCGTTCCCGGGCTTTGTCGACAGCGTGCGCAAGGCCAACCTGCAACTGCTGGAGCAACTGAGCAAGCCGGTGGCCAAACCCAAGCCGCAAGGCTGAGGTCGACCATCTGACCACAATCTGTTCCCAAATCGGCTTCGGGCTGAAACAATGCACGCCACTTTGTAGTCAGGTTGTGCAGGAGTCGTTGGGTGCAGATTCAAGGTCATTACGAGCTCAAGTTCGAAGCAGTGCGTGAAGCCTTTGCCGCGCTCTTCGAGGATCGTCAGGAGCGCGGCGCCGCGCTGTGCATTCAGGTCGGTGGCGAAACGGTCCTCGACCTCTGGGCCGGCAGCGCCGACAAGGACGGCAGCGAGGCCTGGCACAGCGACACCATCCTCAACCTGTTCTCCTGCACCAAGACCTTCGCAGCCGTCACGGCGCTGCAACTGGTGGGCGAGGGCAAGCTGGCCCTGGATGCCCCGGTTGCACGTTACTGGCCCGAGTTCGCCCAGGCCGGCAAAGAGGCGGTGACCCTGCGTCAGTTGCTCTGCCACCAGGCCGGGCTGCCGGCGATTCGCGAGCTGATGGCCGCCGAAGCCCTGTACGACTGGCAAACCATGGTCGACGCCCTGGCCGCTGAAGCGCCTTGGTGGACGCCGGGCACCGCCCATGGCTATGCCGCCATTACCTATGGCTGGCTGGTGGGCGAGCTGATTCGCCGCGCTGATGGCCGTGGGCCGGGCGAGTCGATCGTGGCCCGCACGGCCAAGCCGCTGGGGCTGGATTTCCATATCGGCCTGGCGGACGAAGAGTTCCACCGCGTGGCGCATATCGCTCGCGGCAAGGGCAACATGGGTGATGAAGCGGCCAAGCGCCTGTTGAAGGTGACCATGACCGAGCCGCAGGCCCTGTCGACCCGCGCCTTCACCAACCCGCCGGCGATTCTCACCAGCACCAACAAGCCCGAGTGGCGGCGCATGCAGCAGCCGGCGGCGAATGGTCACGGCAACGCGCGCAGCCTGGCCGGTTTCTATGCCGGCCTGCTCGACGGCAGCCTGCTCGAATCGGAACTGCTGGATGAGTTGACCCGCGAACATAGCCTGGGCGACGACATGACCCTGTTGACCCAGACGCGCTTCGGCCTGGGCTGCATGCTCGACCAGCCTGCGGTTGCCAACGCCACCTTCGGCCTGGGCGCACGCGCCTTCGGGCATCCGGGCGCTGGCGGCTCGGTGGGCTTTGCCGACCCGGAGTACGACGTGGCATTTGGCTTCGTCACCAATACCCTCGGCCCTTACATCCTCATGGACCCGCGCGCACAGAACCTGGTGCGGATTCTGAAAAGCTGCCTTTGATCGGGCAGCACCTGTGTATTTGCAACCCTTTGGCTATTCTGCACTCCAACGGTGTCCGTTGGCGGCTCCTTTTTCCTTCATTTTCATGGTGTATCAGTGATGTCTTCACATAAAACCTTAGCTCTCGCCCTGTGCCTGGCCGTGACCGGTTGCGCGCAGCACCCGCAGAACGCCTCGGCAGACAGCGGCCTCAGCAGCTGGTGGCCATTCGGTTCGGACCAGGTGGCCGACCAGGAAGTGAAGGCAGTGGTGGTTGAAAAGGTCGCCAAGGCCGATGCCAAGTCCGAAAGCGCCAGCCGCTGGTGGTGGCCGTTCGGTGACAGCGAAAAGGTCGAGGCCAAGGCGGCCGTACCGAAGATCGACACCAAGGCCACCCAGGCCTGGCTCGATGCCAACGAGCCGAAAATGCGCGAAGCCATCAAGGACAGCAAGCTGGAGCTGGAGCGTCGTGAAGACGTGCTGGTCGTGACGCTGCCGGTCGACAGCGGCTACAACCCGGATCGCCCGGCGATGTTGCTGCCAGTCACCCTGGGCCCGATCACCCGCGTCGCGAAAGTGCTTGAAGCCGACAACAAAACCTCCGTGCTGATCCTCGGCCATGCCGACACCAGCGGCGCCGCCGCTGCCAACCAGAAGCTGAGCCAGGAACGCGCCAGCTCGGTGGCCGCGATCTTCCGTCTCAGCGGCCTGCAACGTGACCGCCTGACCTTGCGCGGCATGGGCTCGGTGATGCCACGTGCGGCCAACGACAGCCTGCAAGGCCGCTCGCTGAACCGTCGTGTGGAATTGATCCTGACCCCGCGCGAGACCATGGTGGCACTGCTCGCCAAGTACCAGCAGCCAACCCCGAGCCCGGCGGAGCTGGTGGCCGTGCAGGACGCCAAGCCGGCGGTCAAGCCTGTCGCCAAGCCTGCTGCCAAAGCCGCTGCCAAGCCTGCGGCGAAGAAAGCGGCCACCACGGCCAAGAAAGCAGCGCCAGCCAAGGCCGCTGCTGCACCGAAAAAAGCGCCTGCGGCAAAACCTGCCGCGAAAAAAGCCGCGCCGGCCGACAAGAAAGTCGCCGCCAACAACAGCCCTGCGAAGACCAACTGATCGTCAAGGAACGCTGTAATGACCCAAACCCTGGCTGATATGCGCCGCGACTACACCCGAGATGGCCTGAGCGAAGCCCAGGCGCCGGTGGAGCCGTTTGCGCTGTTCCATCAATGGTTCGCCGATGCGGTCAAGACCGAGCAGCCGCCGGTCGAAGCCAACGCGATGATGCTGGCCACCGTGGACGGCGAAGGCCGGCCACATTGCCGGGTGTTGCTGCTCAAGGGGCTGGATGAGCAGGGCTTCACCTTCTTCACCAACTACGAGAGCGCCAAGGGCCAGCATCTGCTGGCCAACCCGCGCGCGGCAATGACCTTCTTCTGGCCGACCCTGGAGCGCCAGGTGCGCATTGAAGGCCAGGTGGTCAAGGTCACGGCGCAGGAGTCGGACGCGTATTACCAGGTGCGCCCACTGGGCAGCCGCCTGGGCGCCTGGGCTTCGCCGCAGAGCCGGGTGATTGCTGATCGTGGTGAGTTGGAAGGTTTGCTCAAGGCCACCGAGCAGCGCTTCAGCGATACTCAGCCAGACTGCCCGGAGCATTGGGGCGGCTATCGTTTGCTGCCCGAGCGCATCGAGTTCTGGCAAGGTCGCCCGAGCCGCCTGCATGACCGCCTGAACTACCGCCTGGAGCAGGGCACCTGGGGGCGCGAGCGCCTGGCACCTTAAACGCCGTATTCGGCGGCCGCGCGTTCCAGCCAGGCCGCCAGTTCCTTTCGTTTGACCTTTTTCGCGCGGGCGTTGTCCAGACGTTCAAGCATGAACGCGCGTTTGTCTTCATCGTCACCGGCGAACGAAAGCGCCAGGTCGCGGTCCATCCAGCGCTTGATGCGCACATACAGCCAGCCATGAAAATACAGGCCCGCGAGGGTGGTGATGGCGATGATGAAGTAATCCATGTCTATCCTTGTCTGCTAGGTACGTGCAAGCAGGTGCAGCTGCACCGACTGTACTGAAGCTGAATGGAAGCAATTTAATACTTTGCGTGCCGTGACAGCCGTCAATACGCGGAGTTTAATGACACCCTGTCTTCTGGAGATGATCCTATGCGTAAATCTGCTCTGCTGGTGGCTTCGTTCACCGTGATGTCGTTGTTGCTGGGCGGCTGCGCCTCCAGCCTGACCGGCGACTCCTATTCCCGTGAAGATGCGCGCCGTGTGCAGACCGTGCGCATGGGGACCATCGAATCCTTGCGTCCGGTGAAAATCGAAGGCACCAAGACCCCAATCGGCGCAGGCGCCGGTGCCGTGGTCGGCGGCGTGGCCGGTAGTGCCGTGGGTGGTGGCAAGGGCAGCATCGTTGCTGCCGTGATCGGTGCGGTAGCCGGCGGCCTGCTGGGCTCGGCAACCGAAGAAGGCCTGACCCGCACCCAGGGTGTTGAAATCACCGTGCGTGAAGACGACGGCAGCATGCGCGCCTACGTGCAGGCAGTTCAGGAAAACGAGATTTTCCGTGTCGGCGAGCGCGTGCGCATCATGACCGTCAACGGTACCAGCCGCGTTTCTCACTGATTTAACGCCGCAAAAAACATCGCGGGACTAGCCCGCTCCCACAGGTTCATTGAGAACCTTGTGGGAGCGGGCTAGTCCCGCGATTGTTTTGTGCCTTTGAATCAGGCGGTGGCTTGCTTGCGACTGGCGAGTGCCGTCACTGCATAACCGATTACCGCCGCCAGGATCGACCCGGTGAGGATACCCATGCGGTCCATGCCGGCAAATTCACTGGCACCCGGCACGAAGGCCAGCGAACCGACAAACAGGCTCATGGTGAAGCCGATGCCGCAGAGGATCGCGACCCCCAGCACCTGACCCCAGTTGGCCCCTGCAGGCAAGGACGCGATGCCGATCTTGACGGCCAGCCAGGTCAAGCCAAACACCCCGACCGTCTTGCCCAGCAGCAGGCCGGCAGCGATACCCATCGGTACATGGTGGGTGAAGCTTTCCAGCGTCACGCCGCTCAACGACACGCCGGCGTTGGCGAAGGCGAACAGCGGCAGGATGCCGTAGGCCACCCACGGGTGCAGGGCGTGCTCGAGGGTCATCAATGGCGATGGCTCGGCGTTCTTGGTGCGCATCGGAATGCACAAGGCCAGGGTCACGCCGGCCAGCGTCGCGTGCACGCCGCTCTTGAGTACACATACCCAGAGAATCAGGCCGATGATCATGTACGGCCCAAGCTTGATCACGCCCAGCCGGTTCATCAACACCAGCGCTATCAAGCAGGCCGCCGCCAGCATCAGCGACAGGCTCGACAGGGTGCCGGAGTAGAACAGGGCGATGACGATGATCGCGCCCAGGTCGTCGATGATCGCCAGGGTCATCAGGAACAGTTTCAGCGAAACCGGAACCCGCTTGCCCAGCAGCGCCAGTACGCCCAGGGCGAAGGCGATGTCGGTGGCCATCGGGATGGCCCAGCCGGCGATAGCCGCCGGGTTGTCCTTGTTGAGGAACCAGTAGATCAACGCCGGCACGACCATGCCACCAATAGCGGCAGCGCCCGGCAGGACGATTTGCGAGGGTTTGGACAGGTGGCCGTCGATGATCTCGCGTTTGACCTCAAGGCCGATCAACAGGAAAAACAGGGCCATCAGGCCGTCGTTGATCCACAGCAGCAAGGGTTTGGCGATCTCCAAGGCACCGATCTGGGTGACCACTGGAACCTGCAACAAGCCGTTGTACAAGTACGACAACGGCGAGTTGTTGATGATCAGGGCCAGGGCAGCTGCAGCAATCAATAACAGACCGCTGGCAGCTTCCAACTGAAAGAAACGAGTGAAAGTGCTACGCAGAGGCAAGGTTGCTCCTCCATCCTGATTTAAGAAAAGGTGGCACACCCTAACCCGTACGGTTAGTCATTAAAACAAAAGTTATATTCTTTTTTGTTATAAGCTGTTGCCTTGCCGCCACTGCCGACAAGGCCGCCTCCCACACTGTACATAGGCAATCATTGTGGGAGCCGGCCTGCCGGCGTTGCGGGGCTTACAGCCCCAACATGCTCTTGGCCACGGCCTCGGCGATGCGGATCCCGTCAACCCCGGCGGAGAGAATCCCGCCCGCGTAGCCGGCGCCTTCACCTGCCGGGAACAGGCCCTTGAGGTTCAGGCTCTGGTAGCTGGCGTCACGGGTGATGCGCAGCGGCGAGGAGGTCCGCGTCTCGATGCCGGTCAACACCGCGTCGTGCAGGTTGTAACCCTTGATCTGCCGATCAAACGCCGGCAGGGCTTCGCGAATCGCTTCGATGGCGAAGTCCGGCAGGGCCAGTGCCAGGTCGCCCAGGCTTACGCCCGGCTTGTACGACGGCTCGACACTGCCAATCGCGGTCGACGGCTTGCCGGCGACAAAGTCACCGACCAGTTGCGCCGGCGCTTCATAGTTGCTGCCACCCAGCACGTAGGCGTGGGCTTCCAGGCGCTCCTGCAACTCGATACCGGCCAGCGGGCCACCCGGGTAGTCCTGCTCGGGGGTGATCCCGACGACGATACCGGAGTTGGCGTTGCGCTCGTTGCGCGAGTACTGGCTCATGCCGTTGGTGACCACACGACCTGGCTCGCTGGTCGCGGCCACTACCGTGCCGCCCGGGCACATGCAGAAGCTGTACACCGAGCGACCGTTTTTGGCGTGGTGCACCAGCTTGTAGTCGGCGGCGCCGAGTTTCGGGTGCCCGGCATACTTGCCCAGGCGCGCCTGGTCGATCAGCGATTGCGGGTGCTCGATACGGAAACCGATGGAGAACGGCTTGGCTTCCATGAACACGCCACGGGCGTGGAGCATGCGGAAGGTGTCGCGGGCACTGTGGCCCAGCGCCATGACCACGTGGCGCGATTCGATCTGCTCGCCGCTTTCCAGTACCACACCGTTCAACTGGTCGTCGTCGATCAGCAGTTCGGTGACTTTCTGTTCGAAGCGTACTTCGCCGCCCAGCTTAATGATTTCTTCACGCATGGTCTCGACCATGCCGGTCAGGCGGAAGGTACCGATGTGCGGCTTGTTGACGTAGAGAATCTCGTCCGGCGCGCCGGCCCTGACGAACTCGTGCAACACCTTGCGGCCGTGGTGTTGCGGGTCCTTGATCTGGCTGTACAGCTTGCCGTCGGAGAAGGTCCCGGCACCGCCTTCGCCAAACTGCACGTTGGACTCGGGGTTGAGCACGCTTTTACGCCACAGGCCCCAGGTGTCCTTGGTGCGCTGGCGCACTTCCTTGCCGCGTTCGAGGATGATCGGCTTGAAGCCCATCTGGGCCAGCAACAGGCCGGCGAAAATCCCGCACGGGCCAAAACCGACCACTACCGGGCGCTCGGTCAGGCCTTCGGGCGCATGGCCGACGACCTTGTAGCTGACATCCGGGGCGGTGTTGACGTTGTGATCGTCGGCGAATTTGGCGAGCACGGCGGCTTCGTCGCGCACGCTCAGGTCGATGGTGTAGATGAACAGCATTTCGCTGTTCTTCTTGCGGGCATCGTAGCTGCGCTTGAACAGGGTGAAGTCCAGCAGCTGGTCGTCGCTGACCCCCAGGCGCTGCACGATGGCTTCGCGCAGGGCTTCGTCGGGATGGTCCAGCGGCAACTTCAGTTCAGTGATTCGTAGCATGACAGGGTCCAGTATCCCGGCCATGAATGGGCCGGCGGCTTTGCACAAACCGCCAAGTATAAGCTGTTCAACGCCGTGCAGGCAGCTTAAACGCCGCCTGCCGATGGTCAGTCGTTGCGCGCGCCGCCGAAGTAGGCGCAACCACGCATCGCCTGGCCGTCCACGCGCAGCTCGGCACTCAGGTGGCTGACGGCGCCAGTCATGCTGTCGACGCAGCGTTGCGGGGCGACCCACAGGTCGACGCGCTGGCCGTTGGCCTCGGTGCTGAGGGTGTAGCGCCCGTCCGGCAGTTGCTCTTCCAGGTAGGGTACGGCCAGCTCGGGCACGCCCGGGCGGCTCAGTACCATGCCTTTGCCGCCGGCCTTGAGGTCCCAGTCTGGCTCGTTGCCATGGGCGCGTACGGTCAGGCGCTTGAAGTTCGGGTCGCCGCAGTCGTTGTGCGAGTGCTCGATGCGGTAGAGCTTCTGCACATCCAGCTGGCCGTCATTGCCGGCAACCTTGCTGCCGCCCAGGTTGCCGCGCAGGTCGGCGAACAGCGGGCCGGGGGTGGCTGCCAGCGCCACGGCTTCCTGCAGGATGCCGGTGCTGCCACCATCGGTGATGGCGAAGCGCCGGGTTTCGCTGCACGGCTTGAACAGCAACTGGCCGCCGGCCGCCGTGAGTTCGCCCTGCATGCGGGTCTGGCCGGCGGTGGACTCCACCGGCTTTTCGTTGAGCATCTGGCAACCGCCAAACAGGGGCAGCAGGGCGACTAGCAACAGCGAAGGGGCGGCACGCATCGAGGGAACTCCGGAATCTCGATCAGAAAGTGCCGCCACGTTACGCAGGCTGACGCGCAATCACAAGGTTTCAGCCGACCAGGTAGGTCTGCCCGGTCTGCAGGCCTTCGACGCTCTTGGCGTAGGCCAGGGCAACATCGGCGGCCGGCACTGGCTTGAAGCCGCGGAAGTACGGGGCGTAGCCCTCCATGGCTTCGACCAGCACGGTCGGGCTGATCGAGTTGACGCGGATGCCGCGTGGCAGCTCGATGGCGGCGGCGCGCACAAAGGCGTCAATCGCGCCATTGACCAGGCTGGCGGAGGCACCTGCGCGGATCGGGTCACGGTTGAGAATGCCGCTGGTAAAGGTGAACGAGCCGCCATCGTTGATGAACTCGCGGCCGATCAGCAGCAGGTTGACCTGGCCCATCAGCTTGTCTTGTAGGCCCAGGGCGAAGCTTTCTTCCGTCATCTCGGCGAGCGGGGCGAAGGTGACGTTGCCCGCCGCGCAGACCAGCGCGTCAAAGCGGCCGGTTTGGGCGAACAGGCGGCGGATCGAGGCGCTGTCGCTGATGTCGACCTGGAAGTCGCCGCTGCTGCGGCCGATATGCACTACGTCATGACGCTGAGCCAGTTCAGTTGCGACAGCCGAACCGATGGTGCCGTTGGCGCCGATCAAGAGGATTTTCATGGGGCAGTTCCTTGCGGTCAGGTGAATGTCGTACCAGTCTAGGGTGGATTTTTCCGTAGATAAGCGTGCTAATAGGCAACCTTTGGTTTTCGTATGGAAACAATCCAATGAGCGACCTGGACGATCTGGCGGCGTTTGCCGTGTTGATGGATGCGGGCAGCTTCACCCAGGCTGCGCAGCAGCTGGGCTGGAGCAAGGGCCAGTTGTCCAAGCGCATCAGCCAGCTGGAGGCCAGCCACTCGGTCAAGTTGTTGCACCGCACCACGCGGCGCCTGAGCCTGACGGCGGCGGGGGCGATGTTGCTGCCGCAGGCGCAGGCTTTGGTGCGGCAGATGGAAGGGGCGCGGCAGACCCTGGCCATGCTCAAGGATGAACTGGCCGGCCCGGTGCGCATGAGCGTGCCGGTCTCGCTGGGGGAGACGTTCTTCGAGGGCTTGCTGCTGGAGTTCGCCCTGGCGCATCCGGACATGCAGGTGGAACTTGAGTTGAACAATGGTTATCGCGATTTGCTCGGCGATGGCTTCGACCTGGCGATCCGCACCGATGTGCAGAGCGATGCGCGCCTGGTGGCGCGGCCGCTGCTGGCGATGCAGGAGCTGACCTGTGCCAGCCCGGGGTATCTGGCACGCTATGGTGAGCCGCAAAAGCCGGCAGACCTGAGCCAGCACCGCTGCCTGCTCAACAGCCACTATCAGGGCCGCGAGGAGTGGCTGTACCACCAGCAGCATGCGTTGTTGCGGGTGCCGGTGTCCGGGCCGTTTGCCAGCAACCATTACAGCTTGCTGAAGAAGGCGGCATTGCTGGATGCCGGTATCGCCCGGCTGCCGTCGTACATGCTGGCCAGTGAGCTGGCGGATGGGCGCTTGAAATGGTTGCTGCGGGATTTCCAGACGCGCAGCACACCGATGTTCCTGGTGCACCCGTATCAGGGGGCGATGCCCAAGAGGGTCCAGGTGCTGGTCGACTACCTCAGCCGCTGGTTCCAGCGGGGTAGTCGGGTGTTGGGGGCGCTGTAGATACTGCCACCCGCACTATGTAGCCGCTGCCGTGAGGCTGCGCTCGCCTGCATGGCAGGCGTCGCCTTTGGGAGCCCTTGCGGACTCCAGCGCAGCCTGCCGGCAGCGGCTACGAAAACTGTATTGCTAAGGCCGGTTGAAATGCCGCGCAATCAGATGATCCAGCGACCAGCGCCCCGGCCCCTTGGCAATCAGGTACAGCAATACCGCCGCCCAGGTCCCGTGCACCGGGTAGGCATCGGGGTAGACGAATATCTCGATCACTGCCGTCATCCCCAGCAGCGCCAGGGCGGCAAAGCGTGTCCCCAGGCCGATCAGCAGCAACACCGGGAACACATGTTCCGCCGTTGCCGACAAGTGGGCTGCCAGTTCCGGCGACAGCAGCGGCAGCTTGTATTCGTTCTGGAACAGGTACACCGCCGAACTGCTCAGGTGCGGCCAACCCAGCTCGAAGGTGCCGTTGAACAGGTCGATGGCAAAGCCTTCCACCTTGGTCTGCCCGGACTTCCAGAACACGGCCGCTATCGAAAAGCGCCCAAGAAACGCGATCAGGCTGTGCGGGATGCGTTCGAACAGCGCAAACAGGCGGCTGACAAACGCAACGCTGGGGGATGTGTTCATGATGGCTCCAGTTCGGTGATGGCGCTGTGACGGATCAGCAAGGCAAGGCTTGGGCCTGCATCGAATTCGGGGGCAAGCGGCAGCGCTGCTACGACGGCATCGGCAAATCCTTCGCCGCGTTGCAACGCCTGGATGAATACGGCGCTGGCAGACGGCAGCGGTAGCAGCAACACCTCCAGGCCATCGCGCAGCACCAGCAGCTGTTCTGCCTGTGCCAGGTGAATACTGGCCAGGTCGCCGATGCCTTGATGGGCCGTCCACAGGGAATACACGGGATGTTTTGACGTGAGTACCGCCAGGCCCGGGCGTAGCTTCATGCGCAGTTGCATCAGTTGTTCGGGCTGTTGGAGATACGCGCCCAGCGCTTGCGCGCTGATCACCGGGCAGTCCGCCGCGTGATAGGCCTCGACGCGCAGGCGCTCCAGGCGCGCGACATCTCCCAGGTAAGGCAGGCTGGCGGCTGGCTCGAAACGATCAATGAAGTCCGCGAAGTCCTGCCCGTAGTTCACCAGTACCGGGGAGCGCGGAGGACTGTGCTCGATGAACACCCGGGCCATGGCCTGGAAGAACGCGCTGCCGACCAATTGCTCGACCACCGGGTAGCTGTCGGACAATGCCGCCGTCAGTGAGCTGAATACATTGTTGCGGTACACCGCGAAACGACTGGCGGCAGCGTCGCCCGCGAACAGCTCGCTGGGGCAGGCGGCCTGCGGGGCGAGCAGGGCTACACTGAACAGTGCCTGGGTGTTCATTGCCGGGCTCCCTGGCGATCCAGCAGGCGCTGCGCCTGGCCAGCCTCGGCCAGCAACACGTCCAGTGCTGGCACCTCGTTGTCACGCTCGATCAAGGTGGCGACCGGCCCGATCATCTCCAGCACCTGCTGGTAAAGCGCCCAGACGGCCTGGGCAATCGGCGCCGAGTGGCTGTCGATGAGCAGTTGCTCGCCGCTGCTGTCGAGGTCTTCGCTGAACCCGGCCAGGTGGATCTCGCCCACGGCGTGCAAGGGCAGGGCGTGCAGGTAGTCGGCAATGGACCAGTGATGGTTGCTGCAGGACACATGGATGTTGCACACGTCCAGCAGCAGCCCGCAGCCGGTGCGGCGTATCACCTCGTTGATGAACTGCGGCTCTTCCAGGCTGGAACCCCGAAATTGCAGATAGGTCGCGGGGTTCTCCAGCAGCATGCGCCGGCCCAGGGTGTGCTGGACCTGATCGATATGGTCACAGACGCGGTCCAGGCTGGCCTGGTCGTATTGCAGCGGCAGCAGGTCATTGAGAAAGCACGGGCCATGGGTGGACCAGGCCAGGTGCTCGGAAAAAGATTCGGGCTGGTAGCGGTCCAGCAGGGTTTTCAGGCGTTGCAGGTGCAGTGCGTCCAGCGCGGCGTCGGCGCCGATGGACAGGCCGACGCCGTGGATCGACAGGGCATAGCGCTCACGCAGCAGCCCCAGGTAATGGTGGAACGGCCCACCATCGACCATGTAGTTCTCGGCGTGTATCTCCACAAAGCCCAGGGCCGGCTCGCTACTGAGCAAGGCCTCGAAGAACGCCGGCTTGAGCCCCAGCCCGGCCTGGGCTGGAAGCTCGCAGGCGCGGGCCTGGGTGTTGCGGTTGCAGGGGAACGTACGCATGCTCGAATACCCAGGCCCAAGCGCTATTACGATTTTGGCGTGAAGGCAGCCATTTGCCCGAAGCCGGTGGGCGAGGTGCTGCTGGCGGTTTTTTCACAGGTGCCTTTGGGTACCAGTTTCCAGGCATTGGCCTGGTCGTTCATTTTTGCGGTACCGGCGCAGGTGGTGCCGGCGCCTGCGGCGCAGTCGTTCTTGCCTTTCATGGCCACACCGAAGCATTTTTCCATGTCGTCGGCGGCATGCGCAGGCATGGCGGCGAGGCCGATGGCCGAACCAAGGGCCAGTACCAGGGTGGCGGTGGTGAGGGTCTTGTTGTTCATGGTGAATCTCCAGAGAGGGGATAAGGCGGTTCATGCACCGCTTGTATCTCTAGAGCAGGAAGGTTGGCTGGCGTTACAGCCACCCATAAAAAATGCCCCGGCTTGTGAAAGAAGGGGCATTTTTCTACCGCTGGGCGTCAACCACCCAGGTAGGCATCACGCACTTTCGGGTCGGTCAGCAGGGCTTCGCCCGTGCCTTCCATTACCACCCGGCCGTTTTCCAGTACATAGGCGCGATCGGCGATTTTCAGCGCCTGGTTGGCGTTCTGCTCGACCAGGAACACCGTCACCCCGTCCTTGCGTAGCTGCTCAATGATGTCGAAAATCTGCTGGATGATGATCGGCGCCAACCCCAGCGACGGCTCATCCAGCAGCAACAGCTTGGGCTTGCTCATCAGCGCCCGGCCAATGGCGAGCATCTGCTGCTCACCACCAGACATGGTGCCGCCACGCTGGGCGAAGCGCTCCTTGAGCCGAGGGAACAGGTGCAGGACCTTGTCCATCTGCTCCTGGAAATCGCCCTTCTCGGTGAAGAAACCGCCCATCGCCAGGTTCTCTTCCACGGTCAGGCGAGAGAACACGCGACGGCCTTCCGGCACCACCGCAATGCTCTTGCGCATGATGTGCGCCGAGGACTGGCCGACCAGCTCTTCACCCATGTAGCGGATGCTGCCGCTGTGCGCCTGCGGCGAGCCGCACAAGGTCATCAGCAGGGTCGATTTGCCAGCGCCGTTGGCACCGATCAGGGTGACGATTTCGCCCTGGCGGATCTCGACGTTGACGCTGTGCAGCGCCTGGATCTTGCCATAGAAGGTGGAAACGTTTTCGAACTGCAGCATTTACGCTTCCCCCAGGTAGGCTTTGATCACTTCAGGGTTGTCACGGATCTGTTCCGGGGTACCGTCGGCCAGCGGGGTGCCCTGGTTGATCACCACGATATGGTCGGAAATGCTCATGACCAGTTTCATGTCGTGTTCGATCAGCAGCACGGTGACGTTGTGCTCTTCACGCAGCAGGCTGATCAGTGCCTTGAGGTCTTCGGTTTCCTTGGGGTTCAAGCCCGCCGCCGGTTCGTCGAGCATGAGGATCCGCGGGCGGGTCATCATGCAGCGGGCGATTTCCAGGCGCCGTTGCTGACCGTAGGCCAGGGTTCCGGCGGTACGGTTGGCGAACTCGGTGAGGTTGACCTTTTCCAGCCAGAACTGGGCAAAGTCCATCGCCTCGCGCTCGCTGCGACGGAACCCCGGGGTCTTGAACAGGCCGGCAAAGAAGTTGGTGTTCAGGTGCCGGTGCTGGGCGATCAGCAGGTTCTCCAGCGCGGTCATTTCCTTGAACAGACGAACGTTCTGGAAGGTCCGCACCACGCCCTTGCGGGCGATCTCGTGGCCGGCCAGGCCCTGGATAGGCTGGCCGTCGAGCAGGATGCTGCCGCCGCTCGGCTTGTAGAAACCGGTCAGGCAGTTGAACACGGTGGTCTTGCCGGCGCCGTTCGGGCCGATCAGCGCCACCACTTGTTTTTCCTTGACGGACAGGGCCACGCCGTTGACCGCCAACAGGCCGCCGAAGCGCATGCTCAGGCCGCTTACTTGCAGAATTTCACGGCTCATCGACGCAGCTCCATATGGGGACGTTGCATAGGCAGCAAGCCCTGCGGACGCCAGATCATCATCAGGACCATCAGGGCGCCGAACATCAGCATCCGATACTCACTGAATTCGCGCATCAGCTCAGGTAGCAGGATCATCACGATGGCCGCGAGAATCACGCCCAATTGCGAGCCCATGCCGCCCAGAACAACAATGGCGAGGATGATTGCCGATTCGATGAAGGTGAACGATTCCGGGGTCACCAGGCCCTGGCGCGCGGCAAAGAAGCTACCGGCGAAACCAGCGAAGCAGGCGCCCAGGGTGAAGGCCGACAGCTTGATGATGGTCGGGTTCAGGCCCAGGGCCCGGCAGGCGATCTCGTCTTCACGCAGCGCTTCCCAGGCACGCCCGATCGGCATGCGCAGCAGGCGGTTGATCACGAACAACGCCAGCAGTGCCAGGCACAAGGCAACCAGGTAGAGGAACACTACCTTGTTCACCGAGTTGTACTGCAGGCCGAAGAACTCGTGGAAGGTCTGCATGCCTTCGGCGGCGGTACGCTCGAAACTCAGGCCGAAGAAGGTCGGCTTGGGAATGTTGCTGATGCCGTTCGGGCCGCCGGTAAGCTCGGTGAGGTTACGCAGGAACAGGCGGATGATTTCCCCGAAACCGAGGGTCACGATCGCCAGGTAGTCACCGCGCAGACGCAATACCGGGAAGCCCAGCAGGAAGCCGAAGGTGGCTGCCATCAGGCCGGCAATCGGCAGGCAGATCCAGAAGCTCAGGCCGAAGTAGTGCGACAGCATGGCGTAGCTGTAGGCGCCGACGGCATAGAAGCCGACATAACCCAGGTCGAGCAGGCCCGCCAGACCGACCACGATGTTCAGGCCCAGCCCGAGCAGTACGTAGATCAGGATCAGGGTGGCGATGTCGACCGCGCCGCGCGAGCCGAAGAACGGCCAGATCAGCGCTGCGACGATCAGGCCCATGATGATGTAGCGCTGGGTGCGCGGCAGGGTCAGGAAGTTGCTGACCTTGGGCGAAACCAGCGAGCCTTTCGGCCCGGACTTCATCAGGGCGCTCCATTGCTTGTCGAACAGCACGCGCAGGAACATCAGCACCGAACACACGGCGATCACGGTCAAGGTCAATGGACCCTGGCCATGCACTTCAAGGTTGATGCCGACGATGCTGAGCTTCAGGCCCAGTACCGGGAAGGCCACGGCCCAGACCAGCAAGGCGCTGAAAAACGCCGATTTGAGATGTCTGTTCATACTTTTTCAACCTCCGGACGGCCCAGAATGCCGGTCGGCCGGAACAACAGCACCAGAACCAATAGACCGAATGCCACCACGTCCTTGTACTGGTCGCCGAAGATGTCGGCGCCGAAGGCTTCGGCCACCCCGAGCACCAGGCCACCGAGCATCGCGCCCGGGATACTGCCGATGCCACCCAGCACGGCCGCGGTGAAGGCCTTCAGGCCCACCAGGAAACCGGCGTTGGGGTTGATCACGCCGTACTGCATGCTCAGCAGTACCGCCGCCACGGCCGCCAGGGCGGCACCGATGACGAAGGTCAGGGCGATGATGTTGTTGGTGTTGATACCCAGCAGGTTGGCCATCTTGATGTCCTCGGCACAGGCGCGGCAGGCGCGGCCCAGGCGAGAACGGGAGATGAACAGGGTCAAGCCGGTCATGGCGATCAGGGTGACCACGAAGACCAGAATCTGCATGTAGGAAATCAGGACTTCTTCCGCGCCGCCCGGGCCGAAGGAGAAGCTCCCCGGGATCAGGTTGGGAATGGATTTGTCCTTGGAGTCCTGCGAGAGCAGAACCGTGTTTTGCAGGAAGATCGACATGCCGATGGCCGAGATCAGCGGGATCAACCGGTTGCTGTTACGCAAAGGGCGGTAGGCGACCCGTTCGATACTGTAGCCGTAGGCACTGGTTACGAGGATCGTCGCGACGAACGCGGCGGTCATCAATATCGGCAGTGAGTGAATACCCATCATGGCCAGCCCGGCAAGGGCGATAAAGGCCACGTAGGAGCCAATCATGTACACCTCGCCATGGGCGAAGTTGATCATTCCAATGATGCCGTAAACCATTGTGTAGCCAATGGCTATCAAGGCATAGGTGCTGCCAATGGTCAGGCCATTAACCAGCTGTTGGAAGAAGTGATAGATCTCAGGCATTACAGCGCTCCTAAAAACCTGATACGCATTTCACTGGTGGGGGTGAGCCCGGCGCGGCCTTGTGGTCTTGAGCCACCTCGACACGTGCACTGCCAGAGAACCGCTGGTGACGGTTTTAAGATTTTCAGGTGAACCCACTCCCGGATCGCGGGAATCGGGCCCATGAACCTCGTAAAACAAAGCCCACTGCTCGCACAGTGGGCTTGTGGTCATGAGTCAGACGGGATTACTGAGGAGAAACTTCGGTTTTAGGTTTGCCGAAATGCCATTCGTAGACCACGAACTTGAAGTCTTTCAGGTCGCCCTTGGCGTCGTACGACAGCTCGCCGGTTGGGGTTTTGAAAGTACCGGCGTGGATGGCTTCAGCCACCTTGGCGGTGTCTTCGGACTTGGCCGCCTTGATGCCTTCGGCGATCAGTTCAACAGCCGAGTAGGCCGGGAACACGAACGGGCCGCTTGGGTCCTTGCCGTCAGCCTTGATCGCGTCAACGATGGCTTTGTTGGCCGGGTCAGCGTCGAAGGATTTTGGCAGGGTGACCAGCAGGCCTTCGGAAGCGCCCTGGGCGATTTGCGAGATGGAGTCGTTGCCGACGCCTTCTGGGCCCATGAACTTGGCTTTCAGGCCTTTTTCCTGGGCTTGGCGCAGGATCAGGCCCAGCTCTGGGTGGTAGCCGCCGTAGTAGACGAAGTCGACGTTGGCTTGCTTGAGCTTCTGGATGATCGAGGAGAAGTCCTTGTCGCCAGCGTTCAGGCCTTCGAAGACGGCAACCTTGGTGCCTTTGCCTTCGAGGGTCTGCTTGACTGCGGTGGCGATGCCTTCACCGTATTGCTGCTTGTCGTGCAGTACGGCAACCACTTTAGGCTTCACGTGGTCGGCGATGTAGTTGCCGGCCGCTGGGCCCTGGGCGCTGTCCAGGCCGATGGTGCGGAACATCAGCTTGTAGCCACGCGCGGTGATTTCCGGGCTGGTGGCAGCTGGGGTGATCATGATCACGCCTTCGTCTTCGTAGATGTCGGACGCAGGCTGGGTGGAGCTGGAGCACAGGTGGCCAACCACGAACTTGACGCCGTCGTTGACCACTTTGTTGGCGACGGCTACGGCCTGTTTAGGGTCGCAGGCATCGTCGTATTCCTTGGCTTCGAGCATCTTGCCATCGATACCGCCTTTGGCGTTGATGTCCTTGATGGCTTGCTTGGCGCCAACGAACTGCATGTCGCCGTACTGAGTAACCGGGCCGGTTTTCGGGCCGGCGATGCCGATCTTGATGGTATCGGCTGCAAACGAATGGCTGGCAACCCCGGCCAGTACCATTGCGGCAAACAGCTTGGAAATCTGCTTAGTAGCCTTGCTCATAGTGCTCCACTCATTCTGTTGTAATTTTTATAGTCCTGGCGGCCAGGGCAACAGGACCGGATCGGGAACATCGGTACGGCCACGCCGTACCGCAGGCCCCGCTTGTCCCGGAAAATGCCCCGGCAACTGTACCGGTACAGTGTAGAGCGCCGCTTGATCGCTTGAAAAGCGGGCCTTTCGGGGCAAAATCCAGGGGTGTCGCCTAATTGACACAAAGATTCAAAAAAGCGCCATTACCTGGCTGGTATTTCCCGCTACTGCGGCGCTTTCTTATCCTTGCCGATCAATTACTTATTTGAAACTGGGTTTTTCTGCAAAAATACCGACCTTTAAGCCGTCGAATTATTTCTGGTAGGAACCCATGACAGATCAACCAAGCACCCTCTATGCCAAATTGCTCGGCGAGACGGCAATCATTGAGTGGAAAGCACTGGAGCGTTTTTGGGCCAAGGGTGACCTGATTTGGGTCGAGCCGAGTGTGGACCTGATCGAAGTGGCACAGGCAATGGCCGAGAACCGTAGCGAAACCTTCGCCCAATGGCGCAATGCTGGCACCGTTGGACCCCTCAGCGCAGAGCGTGCGCTAGACCTTCAGACGCGGGATCCGCAGATCTGGGCGGTGGTGGTTTCGCCGTTCATCGTGATTCAGGAAAAGAAGCCGCACTGATTTGGTGCGCGAAAATGAGCAGCCTGCAGTTTTTGGTGCGCAGGAGCGTTCAGGCGGGGTGGTTGTTGGTAACAGTGGGTGTGATTTAAAAAGGCGCGGTAACAGTTGAACGCATCGCGGGACCCGCCCGCTCCCACACAGAGCCATGCACTGTGGGAGCGGGCGGGTCCCGCGATGGGCCGCAAGGCGGCCCCGGATATCAGTAATCGACCTTCCCGGTATGGTTGTTCAGCGAGATCACCCGGGTCTTGCCGATCCGGTGACGGTAGATCTCGCGCAGGTACTTCACCGCCTTCTTCACGCATTCGCGTGACAGGCGGATATCGTTGATCGAGACAAACTTGCTCTTGTCGTTGATCAGCTCGCGGTACTTCTTCTCGTACATCGGCTTGATCGCGTACCAGTTGGTATCGAGGATCTTCGCCGGGTTCTCGAACTCGTTGAGCAATTCGTCGATACGCCCCTCTTCGAACTCTTCGCGGGTAATGAAATCGAGGATTTCATTGTCCAGGGTGTCGTCGAAGCGGTACGGCGTGCGCGCAAAGCAACGCTTGATGAAGGCCACGATCAGGGTCAGGAAGTCGTCCGACAGGCACGGGCTCTTGGCGATCAGGGTGGTCAACGACAGGTTTGCCGACGCACCGATCACCAGCGCATAACGCTTGAGCGTGGTGTTGGGGAACAGGCTGTTGAGGTGGGTCTTGAGGCGGTTCAGGTCCATGTAGGACAGCTTGTAGTCCTTGGGCAGGGACACGATCGACACCACCGACGAGCAGTTCTTGAAGAAGTGCAGGTCATGCAGCGCCGCCGAGTCGTAGGCCGAGGCCTTGTACTGCTCCAGCGCCGCGCGATAGCGCTTGGACTCGATCGGCAGCAGGCTGATGCCCTCGATGGCCTGGGTCACCTTGTTGAAGTGCGGCAGGTCGATGGAGCGGAAGAACAGGTCGTCGATGTTCAACCGAGGCTGTTCTTTCTCGAACACCTTGAACTTGTCCGAGCCCGGCTGCGGCTGCTCAGGCACTACCGATTCGGCGTAGGCAATCGCCACCGGCCCGGCCAGGCTCATGAACAGGTCGTTGGCGTCCAGGCGAATGGTCTCGCCGATGTCGATGCCGGCGCGGCGGAAGTAGTTCTGGTCGTAGTCGGTGGTCACCGCCTGGGCGGTCAGGATGTTGAAGATCTGCTGGGAGATGTACTGGTTGGCGTGCTTCTCCATCGCATTGACATCGATGTTCTGGATGTTGCCGTCATCGTTCTCTTCGGCATAGCGCATGATGTCGTTGGAGATCAGCATCATCGCGTTCCATGGGCGGATCCGCCCCATCACGCTGGCTTCGCTGCTGTCTTCGTTGTCGAAGTTGTAGGAAAAGTCCCATTCTTCCGACAGGTATTTACAGAGCAGGCGACCGGCGTTGATGTGCAGCGCCTCGGACATCTCGCTGCGGTGGTCGGAGATGTTTGGCAGCACGCAGATGCCGCTGGTGAAAATCGGCTCGAAGACGAACGAGTGCCCGCTCTTGCCGTCGTTCTCGTCGGCCGGCTTGGTGTCGAAGGTCTTGTTCATGTACGAGTATTGCTGGGCCAGGCCGAATTCCGAGGCCATGCCCGAACCGGTACCGCCGCCGGCGCTGAAGATGTAGAAGTACAGCCGCGACTGGTTGGCCTTGATGCCGCACGAGTCGATCAGGTACGAGTGGATCAGTTTCCAGTCGGCGCTGGAGAAACGGTGGGTTTCCTTGTTCAGGATGATCTTGGCCAGGTACTGGCCCAGGATCGGTGCGTTACCCGCGCCCCCGGCATGCACCTCGGAGAGGTCCATGATCTTCATTTTGCTGTAGTCGCGCAAAAAGCCGCTTTTTTCGCCCTTGCGCGAGAAGCGGATACGCCCGGCGATGTCCTTGTCCAGGTCACCCAGCATCACCAGCGGCTCCACCAGGAACACCGGCTTGGCGCCTTTGTTCTGTACCAGGCGCAGGTTGTTGCGGATCCAGCGCGCCGGGCTGTAGCTCTGCTCGTTACTCACACGGTCTTCGTTGTTGAATTCGTTGAGGTAGAAGGTCCGGGCGTTGTACACCAGCTCCGCGACATCCAGCGCAATGTTCGAACCGCAACGGCCCAGGCCGATCAGGCACACCGAGGGGAACTGCTGGTCCAGGCGCAGTTGGCTATCGTCTTCGACGTGCACGCTGGGCGGGAACACCAGGTCGCGCAGGCCGTCGAGGTTGTCGAGAATGCGCTGGGTATCGGTCTCGGTGAAGTACAGGTACTGCTGCGGGTTGAGCGTGCGCGGGCTGTAGTATTCTCGCGGGACGCTCGTGGTGGTGGCTGGCATCAGCTCGGAAACCGCATTGGCAGAAGTGTTCTTGGAAGTCATTTTGCGCCATTTGCCTGGGGTGGACGGCTGTTCAAGGCAGATATCATCGAGCCATCACGGGATAAGTGTCGCGACTGTAGCAGCGCGCGTTTGGCGTGAGCGATAGGGTCTTGCCCTATAACCCTCTAGGGGTTTACCTGTCACGCCTGCATAACTGAATCGTCCAATCGATCAACTTCTTTAATTTGCCTGGAGCGTTACATGAGCACTGCATTGCCTTCCCTGGTTTTTGCCGGTATCGGCCTGATGGGCTTGCCGATGTGTCGGCGGTTGCTGGCCGCCGGTTACCCGCTGACGGTGTGGAACCGTTCGCCAGACAAGTGCGCGGCACTGGTCGAGGCCGGCGCCCGGGTGGTGGCAACGCCGGCCGAGTTGTGCCAGGCGGCAGACGTGGTGATGCTGTGCCTGGCGGACACCCAGGTAGTGCGCGAGGTGGTGTTTGGTGCCCAGGGTGTGGTCGAAGGCGCGCGCGCCGGGCAACTGCTGGTGGATTTCTCCAGCCTGGAACCGACCGCCACCCGGGAAATGGCCGCAGAACTGGCCGAACGTACTGGCATGAGCTGGCTCGATACGCCGGTATCAGGCGGTACGCCTGGCGCGGAGGCGGGCAGCCTGGCGATCATGGTGGGTGGTCAGGCGGCCGATCTTGAGCGCGTGCGCCCGGTATTGCTGACCCTTGGCCAGCGCGTTACCCATATGGGGGCGGTCGGTGCCGGGCAGGTGACCAAGGCCTGCAACCAGATGATCGTCGCCTGCAATGCCTTGGTAATTGCCGAAGTGGTGGCCCTGGCCGAGCAGTCCGGGGTCGACGCCAGCCTGATCGCCGAGGCCCTGGCCGGTGGCTTTGCCGACTCCAAGCCATTGCAGATCCTCGCCCCGCAAATGGCTGAAAGCCGCTACGAGCCGGTCAAGTGGCACGTTCGCACTTTGCTGAAGGACCTGGACACGGCGGTGAAGTTCTCGCGCGAGCAGGGTTCGGCCACCCCGCTCAGCGGCCTCGCGGCGCAACTGATGCGCTTGCACGGTAGTCAGGGTTATCTGCAAAAAGATCCGGCGACCCTGATCGATCTGTATCGCAGTACGCCATGAGGCGTTCTTCGCGCTGATTGAGCTCGGTGAGCACCGAGCGCAGTTCGCCCAGCGGCACTGGGCGGCTGAGCAGGTAGCCCTGGATGGCATCGCAGCCGTGCTCGCTGAGGAAGGCATATTGCTCGACGGTTTCCACCCCTTCGGTAATCACCTTCAGGTGCAGGGTGTGGGCCATGATCATGATGGCCTGGACGATTTCCATGTCCTGGCTGGAGCGCGGAATATCCTGGATGAACGAGCGGTCGATCTTCAGGGTGTCCAGCGGCAGGCGCTTGAGGTAGGCCAGCGACGAGTAGCCCGTGCCGAAATCGTCGATGGAAAGCGAAACGCCTTTGGCGCGAATGCGCTTGAGCAGGGCAATCGTGCTGTGGATGTTGCCCATCAGCGCGTTCTCGGTCACTTCCAGTTCCAGGCGCCAGGCCGGCAGGTTGGCGGTGGTCAGCGCGTCTTCGACTTCGTTGGGCAGCTCTTCACGGCCCAGGGTCAGGGCCGAGCAGTTGACCGTCACCTTGAGGTTGTCGAAGCCGTGGCGGTTGAGCAGGGCCAGGTCCTGGCAGGCGCGGCGCAACACCCACAGGTCGAGGTCGGCGATCAGCCCGTTGGCTTCGGCGATGCTGATGAAACGGTCGGGGCTGAGCAGGCCGTGCTGCGGGTGCTGCCAGCGGATCAGCGCTTCAAGCTTGGACACCTGGCCGCTGTGCAGATCGAAAATCGGCTGGTAGTGGATGCGCAGCCCGCGCTCTTCGAGCAGGGCGATGCGCAGTTCTTCTTCCAGTTGCAGCTCCAGCGTGGCGCGGGTTTTCAGGTTGCTGCTGAAAAAGTTCAGGTTGTTGCGCCCGCAGCCCTTGGACTGGTAGAGCGCAAGGTCGGCGTTTTTCAGTAGTTCATCGCAGGTACTGCCGTCATCGGGGAACACGCTGATGCCGATGCTGGTGGTCATGACCATGCGCCGACCGGCCAGGTCGATCGGGTCCTTGAGCTTTTGCATCACCCGCTGGGCCAGGTGGCGGGCTTCATCGCGGTTGTGCAGGCCGATTAGGATGCAGAACTCGTCACCGCCAAAGCGCGCGACCACATCCTGCGGGCGGGTGGCGGCCTTGATATGCCCGGCGATCACCTTGAGCAACTGGTCGCCGGCATCATGGCCGAGGCTGTCGTTGATCCGCTTGAAGTGGTCGATGTCGAGGAACATCACCGCCAGCATGCCTTCGTTGCTGGTCTGTTCGGCCAGGCGTTCGGCGAACACCTGGTTGAAGCCGCGCCGGTTGATCAGGTTGGTCAGCGCGTCGTAATGCGCCGCCTGCTGCAGCGAGACCCGCGCCTGATCGAGCTGGCTGAGCAGCATGTTGACCCGGCGCAGGTCGTGCTCCTTGCTTTGCAGCTTCTTGTCCGCCAGGGCGGCGCTGATGCTGCTGGCGCTGATCAACAGGGTGATGAAGGCGATGGTCAGGCTCAGTTGCAGGCTGTTGTCGGTCAGCGGCAGTTGCAGCGGCACGCCGTGGGGCAACACCAGGGTCAGCGCCCACATGCCGGTGAAGTGGGTGGCGATGATGCCGCCGGCCATCACCAGGCTGGCGCCGTACTTGAACAGCTGGTGCAGCGTGCCGCTGCCATGGCGAAAACGCTGCACCAGCAGCAGTGACAGCAGGCTGGAACCCAGGGCAATGACGATCGAGGCGCCGAACAGCTCCGGGCGATAGTACTGCAGGGCATTGGAGCGCATGGCGGCCATGCCGGTGTAGTGCATGGCGCCGATGCCCACGCCGATATAGAGCGTGGCCAGCAGGATATGCCGGGTGTGCCAGGTCTTGCGGCTGAGGGTATCCAGGGCCAGCCACGACGCCAGCAGCATCAGCAGCAATGAAGTGGCGGTCAGGGTGGCGTCGTAGTGCACTTCCAGGGTGGCCTGGAAGGCCAGCATGCTGATGTAGTGCATGGCCCAGATGCTGCCCGCCAGGCAACAGCTGCCGAGCAGGCGCCACTGGCGCTGGGCGGGCGGTAGTTCGGTGCTGCCGATCCGCTCGAGCATGTCCAGCGTGGCAAAACTGCCGGCGCACGCGACAAGGTATGCGAGCACAACCAGATAAGGGTTGTGGGTGCAATCGAGGATGGTCTGTCCGGTTGCCGGAAGGTCGGCGAGCACATGTAGCCCCAGCCACTCCATAGCATGCCTCTTCGTCGAGATTGCGCTCGTGCCCCCGATGCGCTGGAGACCGTTCCGACAGAGTATAGGAAGAGCGGATTAACCCATCCTGATTAATGGCACATTGATTCCTACGATTTGGGCATTGAATCCATAGCGTCGGGTTCTATGGGCGCAAATCGTTACAATTGAGTGATATCACTTCGGTCAATGGTGGCAGACAGAACGGCAATGGCCTTCTAGATTTCATCGGCGTGCTGGCACGCTCCGACATTAGAAGAGGGACCTACCGATGCAGAGCCCCACCCAAGCGGCGAATGCCTGGCGCATTTTGTTCCTGCTGTTCCTGGCCAACCTGTTCAATTTCTTCGACCGTACGATTCCCGCCATCATCATCGAGCCGATCCGCATGGAATGGCGCCTGAGCGATTTCCAGATCGGCCTGATCGGCACCGCCTTTACCCTGGTCTATGCGATTGCCGGCCTGCCGTTGGGGCGCCTGGCCGATACCGGCTCGCGGAGCAAATTGATGGGCTGGGGGCTGGTTGCCTGGAGCGGGCTGACCGCGGTGAACGGCATGGTCGGCAGTTTCTGGAGCTTCCTGCTGGTGCGCATGGGCGTGGGGATTGGCGAGGCCAGTTATGCGCCGGCGGCCAACTCGCTGATTGGCGACCTGTTCCCGGCTGAGAAGCGGGCGCGGGCGATGGGCATCTTCATGCTCGGCCTGCCGCTGGGGTTATTGCTGGCGTTCTTCACGATTGGCGCGATGGTCCAGGCATTTGGCAGCTGGCGGGCGCCGTTCCTCATCGCCGCCGTGCCGGGGCTGGTGCTGGCGCTGTTCATGTTCATGATCCGCGAGCCGGCACGCGGCGCGGCGGAGGCGGTCAAGGTGTCCCAGGCGCCGGTGGACCGGCCGCTGCGACGGGTATTGATGGTGCCGACGTTCGGCTGGCTGGTGTTGGCCGGCTTGACCTACAACTTTGCGACCTACGCCTGCAACTCGTTCATGGTGCCGATGTTGCAGCGCTATTTCCTGCTGTCGTTGCAGCAGGCGGCGGTGGCCACCGGGGTGATCGTCGGCTTGACCGGGCTGGTGGGGCTGACTTTGGGCGGTTGGGTGGCTGACAAGATCCACCAGCGCATGCCGACCGGGCGCCTGCTGTTCGGGGCGTTCAGCATGCTGGTGGCGACGCTGGCGACGGCGTGGGCGCTGCATGCCGGGCGTGTTGAAATTGGCGTGTTCGTGGCGGTGTTCGGGGTGGGCTGGTTGTTCGCCTACAACTTCTATACCTGCGTGTACACCTCGATCCAGGATGTGGTGCAACCGCGCTTGCGGGCCACTGCGATGGCGTTGTTCTTTGCCGGGTTGTACCTGCTGGGTGGCGGGCTGGGGCCGGTGGTGGTCGGCTTGCTGTCGGACCACTTTGCCGAGGCGGCGATGCTGGCGGCGGGGGAAGGGGAGATGACCGAGGCATTCAAGGCCATTGGCTTGCATGACGCGATGTACCTGATACCGGTGGCATTGATGCTGACGCTGGTGTTCCTGTTGTTGGCGTCGCGCTGCTTTGCCCGGGATGCGCAGCGGATGAAGGAGGGGATGGTGGAGGACAGTGCGGGGGTGGCCGCGACTGCTTGAGCGCTGCGGAGCAAAACTGTGGGAGCCGGCCTTGCCGGCGATGCAAGACGAAGTCTTGCCGACTGAACGGGGCCGGCGAGCCGGCCCATCGCCGGCAAGGCCGGCTCCCACGGAGAGGTTGCTACAGGGTTAACCGGCGACCAACACCCGAATCGCTTCCAGACGCAACGCCGCTTTATCCAGCATCGCCAGCCCGTCTTCACGTTGCTTGCGCACCGCTTCGATTTCGCTGTCACGTACCGTCGGGTTGACTGCCTGCAACGCGGTCAAGCGCGCCAGCTCTTCGTCAGTCTCCGCTGCCAGGCGACGCTGCGCCTCGGCAACACGCTCGGCGTGACGCGGCATGATCTTCGCTTCGCCACTGTTGATCCGCGGCGTCAGCACTTCGCGCTGGGCCTGGATGAACTTGTTGGCGCTGGCCCGTGGCACACCTTCGAGCTGATCGTTCAAGGTTTCGAACGACACCCGGCTCGCCAGGTCGTTGCCGGTCGCGTCCAGCAGGCAGCGCAGCGCCGCCGGCGGCAGGTAACGGCCCAGTTGCAGGGCGCGCGGGGCAACCACTTCACTCACATACAGCAGCTCCAGCAACACGGTGCCCGGCTTGAGCGCCTTGTTCTTGAGCAAGGCCACGGCGGTGTTGCCCATCGAACCGCTGAGCACCAGGTCCATGCCGCCCTGCACCATCGGGTGTTCCCAGGTGATGAACTGCATGTCCTCGCGGGACAGTGCCTGGTTGCGGTCGTAGGTGATGGTCACGCCTTCGTCGTCGCCCAGCGGGAAGCTGGCGTCGAGCATCTTCTCGCTCGGCTTGAGGATCAGGGCGTTTTCCGAATGGTCCTCGCTGTCGATACCGAAGGCATCGAACAGGGTTTCCATGTAGATCGGCAGGGCGAACTGGTCGTCCTGCTCAAGGATCGCCTCGACCAGCTCCTGGCCTTCGCCAGCGCCGCCGGAGTTCAACTCCAGCAGGCGGTCACGGCCGCTGTGCAGCTCGGCTTCCAGGCGCTCGCGCTCGGCGCGGGCTTCCTTGACCAGGGCATCCCACTCGCCATCGTCACCGCTTTCCAGCAACGGCAGCAGGCGCGGGCCGAACTGGTGTTGCAGGGCGTTGCCGGTAGGGCAGGTGTTGAGGAAGGCGTTCAGCGCCTGGTCGTACCACTGGAACAGACGCTCTTGCGGGCTGTTCTGCAGGTGCGGAACGTGCAGCTCGATCACGTGCTTCTGGCCGATCCGGTCCAGACGACCGATACGCTGCTCCAGCAGGTCCGGGTGAGCCGGCAGGTCGAACAGCACCAGGTGATGGGCGAACTGGAAGTTGCGGCCTTCACTGCCGATTTCCGAACAGATCAGCACCTGGGCACCGAATTCTTCATCGGCGAAGTAAGCTGCCGCACGGTCACGCTCAAGGATGCTCATGCCTTCATGGAACACCGTGGCCGGGATGCCCGAACGTACGCGCAGGGCGTCTTCCAGGTCCATTGCGGTTTCGGCGTGGGCGCAGATCACCAGGACCTTGACCCGCTTGAGCATCTTCAGGGTGTCGATCAGCCATTCGACCCGTGGGTCGAAGCGCCACCAGCGGCTGTCTTCGTCGCTGTCGCCCTGGGCCTGGAAGCTCACTTCCGGGTACAGGTCGGCATGCTCGCCCACCGGCAGTTCCATGTACTCGTCCGGGCACGGCAGCGGGTAGGCGTGCAGCTGACGCTGCGGGAAGCCCTGCACCGCGGCGCGGGTGTTGCGAAACAGCACGCGGCCGGTGCCGTGACGGTCGAGCAGCTCACGGATCAAGCGGGCGCTGGCCTGGGTGTCGCCGTCGTTGACGGCGGCCAGCAGGGCTTCGCCCTCGGCACCCAGGAAGCCTTGAATGGTAGCGTGGGCCTTGGCCGACAGGCGGCCTTCATCGAGCAGTTCCTGTACGGCTTCGGCCACCGGGCGATAGTTCTCGCTCTCGGCGCGGAAGGCAGCCAGGTCGTGGAAACGGTTCGGGTCGAGCAGGCGCAGACGGGCGAAGTGGCTGTCCTGGCCCAGTTGCTCCGGGGTTGCGGTCAGCAGCAGCACGCCCGGGATAACCTCGGCCAATTGCTCGACCAGCGCGTACTCCGGGCTGGCCTGCTCTTCATGCCAGACCAGGTGGTGAGCTTCGTCGACCACCAGCAGGTCCCAGCCAGCGGCGAATAGCGCGTCCTGGGCCTTTTCGTCCTCGGTTACCCACTCCAGTGCAACCAACGCCATCTGGGCGTCTTCGAACGGGTTGCTGGCGTCGCTTTCGATGAAGCGTTCGGCGTCGAACAGGGCGACTTCCAGGTTGAAGCGCCGACGCATTTCCACCAGCCACTGGTGCTGCAGGTTTTCCGGTACCAGGATCAGCACGCGGCTGGCGCGGCCAGAGAGCATCTGGCGGTGAATCACCAGGCCTGCCTCGATGGTCTTGCCCAGGCCCACTTCATCGGCCAGCAGGACGCGCGGGGCGATCCGGTCGGCGACTTCACGGGCGATATGCAGTTGGTGCGCGATAGGCTGGGCGCGAGTGCCGCCCAGGCCCCACAGCGACGATTGCAGCTGGCGGCTGGTGTGCTCCAGGGTGTTGTAGCGCAGCGAGAACCACGACAGCGGGTCGATCTGCCCGGCGAACAGGCGGTCGCTGGCCAGGCGGAACTGGATGAAGTTCGACAGCTGCGTTTCAGGCAGGGTGCAGGCCTGGTTCTGGGCGTCGAGGCCGTGGTAGACCAGCAGGCCGTCGACATCGTCGACTTCGCGAACGGTCAGTTTCCAGCCTTCGAAATGGGTGATCTGGTCACCTGGCGAGAAGCGCACCCGGGTCAGGGGGGCGTTGCGCAGTGAATACTGGCGGGTTTCGCCAGTGGCCGGATAGAGCACGGTCAACAAGCGGCCGTCCTGTGCCAGAACGGTACCCAGACCTAGCTCGGCTTCGCTGTCGCTGATCCAGCGTTGCCCCGGTTGATACTGCTGCGCCATACTGCCTTGCTCCCGCCATGAAAAAGCCGACTATCTTAACGGATAGGGGCTCATTGACCAAAGGTTCTAGCAATATAGCTGGCGACCGAACGTCGGGCCCGACTGCTGGTCGACTGTGCACCAACGCACAGAACCGCACAGGCCGGCTCAAGCCTGGCACTCCCTGGCCGATACACGAGCGACAGGAGAATTTATCCCATGCTGCCGCCGATCATCCCGCTCAGTGCTGCGCCGGTTACCTCGCAACTTGACCCGGTCAAGCCGACACCTGATATCAAGCCCGTGGTGCCGACCCAACCGAGCGCCAGTGAAGGTGCCATCGACCTCAAGCATCGCAACCCGCAAGAGCCTGCCGTGTTGTTGCGTGAAGAGCAGCGCCGCCGCCACGGGCAGCGTCAGCGCCAGGGCACGCCGGGGGATGACGAGTTCTACCAGCCGATGCCGGGTGACGAGGTCAACGCCGACAACACCGTGCCGGTCGCCCCGCTACTGGAAGACCAGCCGCGCCAGGGGCTGTTGGTGGATATCGAAGTCTGAGACGTGCATTATTGCGTCATCTGCTGTTGCTACCCGAGCCTTGCCATGAGCCAAGACGACAACCTGATCGACTTCGGTGCCGAACGCGCCCGCCGCGTGCACGACCTTAAAGAGAAGCGCCTGAACGAAGTGCGCCAGGCCTTTGAGCAGGCCATGCCGCTGGGCAAGGCGAAGAAGAAGCCCAAGGGCAAACCGAAGAAGCGTTGAAAACTTGATGCAGGTCAAGCCTGCATCCTCCTCCCGCGCCTGTCCCAGGGCGCCATTGACCTCGATCAATTTTCCCTCCCGGCACATTCGCTACTGTTACCCCATCAGACAGGTGCAGGCAAATGGAGGCCTCCATGTTCTTCGATAATGTGGTTATCGCTGGAATTGTTACGGTAGGCCTGATGGTTTTGTTCTTCGCCGGTTTTGGCATATTCATCTGGAGGGATTCGAACAAGCGCAAATAGCGCGGGTTCTTCCGGGTAGCACGAGCACGCAAGGCATTTTGGGCGACTTCGGTCGCCCATTTTTTTTGCCTGGGATTTGTCGGGCTTGTCCCGCGATGAGGTCCTTGGCCACAGAAAAATCTCCTTTACCTTTATTAGTTAGCTAGCTAATAATCATCCCTGGCCGCTCCCCGCATTCCCTGTCTATCTTTACAACACCGCTCACCAAGGTTCGATCCGTGCCCACCACTTTGCAGGCCCTCCTGGCGCCGAACAAACTTGCCGTGCAATTTGCCATCAAGACCCTGCTGGGCGGTGGGCTGGCCTTGTGGCTGGCGTTGCGCTGGGGCTTGGAGCAGCCGGCGTGGGCGTTGATGACAGCGTTCATCGTTGCCCAGCCGTTGTCCGGGATGGTCTTGCAGAAGGGCCTGGCCCGGCTGTTCGGGACCCTGGTCGGGACCGTGATGTCGGTGGTCTTCATGGGCCTGTTCGCCCAGACGCCCTGGCTGTTCCTGCTCGCCCTGGCCCTCTGGCTGGCCCTGTGCACCGCCTGTTCGACACTGTTGCGCAGCGCCTGGGCCTATTCCTTCGTATTGGCCGGCTACACCGTGGCGATCATCACCTTGCCGGCCATCAACCATCCATTGCTGGTCTTCGACCAGGCCGTGGCCCGCTGCACCGAAATCAGCCTGGGGATCATCTGCGCCACCGTCTGCAGCGCCTTGCTCTGGCCCCTGCGCGTCGAGCAGCAACTCGGCGGCCAGGCCCGCCAGGCCTGGGAAAGCGGGATGAGGGCCGCCAGCGCAACACTCACCGGTGACGAACAGGGGCGCCAGGGCTTGCTGGAAATTCTCGGGCGTATCGTCGCGGTCGATGCCCAGCGCGAGCACGCCTGGTTCGAAGGCAACCTCGGCCGCCAACGTGGCCGGGCGATTCGCGGGTTGAGCCAGAAGCTGCTGATCCTGCTGCGCATCGCCCGTTCGGTACGTCGCCAATGGCGGCAACTCGACGATACCCAGGCGCGGCACATGGCGCCGTGGCTGGAGCAAGTCCAGGCAGCGCTGGCGGCACCTGAGCCCGCGGCACTGCTGGAGCTGCGCCAACGTATCTGGGACGCCGCGCATGATGAGCGCAACAGTTCCGACGAACACTATTGCCTGGCCCGCATGACCTTGCTGCTGGACAATGCCATGGCCGCGACCCTGGCCCTGAAGGCGGTGGAGGAGGGCAAGGCGCCCAGCGATGTGCCCGACAGCCTGGCCGTGCACCGCGACCTGTCGCTGGCGCTGTTGTTCGGCTCGCGTAGCGCCCTGGCGTTTCTGGCCATGGCCAGCTTCTGGCTGGCCACCGCCTGGACAGCGGCGCCCGGTGGCCTGGTCCTGACCTGCGTGGTCTGCAGCCTGTTCGCCAGCCGCGAGAACGGCGCGCAGATCGGCATGAGTTTTTTGCGCGGCATCCTGCTGGCCATCCCGGTGGCATTCTTCGTCGGGCAGATCCTGCTGCCGCAATGGGCCGGCTTCCCGCTGCTGTGCCTGGGCATGGGCGTGCCGCTGTTCTTCGGGGCGCTGGGCATGGCCAACCCGAAGATCGGCGCGACTGCCACCTCCTACTGCCTGCACTTCATCGTCCTGGTCGCGCCGCTCAACAGCATGAACTTCGACGTCGGGGTATTCCTCAACAGTGCCCAGGCGATAGTGCTGGGAGTGGGCGCGGCAGTGCTGGCGTTCAAGCTGCTGGTGCTGCGCAACCCCTATTGGCATGGCAAGCGCCTGCGCGCGGCAACCCAGAGCGACCTGGTACGCCTGACCCGGCGTGAACTGCGCGGCGCCGAAACCTGGTTTGGCGGTCGCATGGCCGACCGCCTGTTGCAGCTGGCCCGGCACTACAACGCACTGCCAGAGCCGGAGCGCCAGCGCTGGGATGACGGCCTGCACGGCCTGGACATGGGCGATGAGCTGTTGCACCTGCGCATGTGCCTGGCGGTGGCCCAGGTGCCGGTCGAGCGGGCACAGCAGGCGTACCTGCGTGAGCTGGAATCCGCCCTGGCCGAAGGCCCGGGTGCGGGGCGCGAACAGCGCCTGGACGATGCCAGTGCACGCTTTATCAACGCGCTGGAACAACAGCCGCTCAGTGATCCCTTGCGCCTGGCTGTCGGTGCGGTGCTGCAATTGCAAAAAAGCTGGGGCAAGTGGTGCCGCCGGCAGGAGGAAATCCATGGGCTTGCGTGAGTGGGCGCTGGGCGGAATATTGCTCAGCCCGTTTCTGATCTACGTGACGCTGGCACTGCTGCTGACCTTCGCGGTGCGCCTGTTGCTGCGCCTGACGCCGCTGGGGCGCTGGGTGTGGCACGAAGCACTGTTCGATGTGGCCTTGTTCGTTTGTATCCTGACCCTGGTAACCCGCACGCTGGGGCCTTTATAAGGAGTTGACCATGCGTACTTCCGTACGTGTTGCAGTAACCCTGTGCCTGGTGGCCGTGGCGGTGTTCGCCGGCTTCCAGCTGTGGCAGTACTACATGCTCACCCCCTGGACGCGCGACGCGAAAATCCGCGCCGACGTGGTCATCATCGCCCCGGACGTCTCCGGCTGGGTGCGCGAGCTGAAGGTGCACGACAACCAGCAGGTCAAGGCTGGCGACCTGCTCATGTCGATTGACCGTGACCGTTTCGAGGCAGCACTGGAAAAAGCCAGCGCCGTCGCCGAAACCCGCCAGCAGCAACTGCGCCTGCGTGAGCATGAAGCCTCGCGCCGCGCCGCACTGGGCCCGCAGGCGATCAGCGCGGAGCTGCGCGAGAACGCCCAGATCGGCGCCGCCGTGGCGCGCGGGGAACTGCGCGAAGCACAGGCCGAGGTCAAGGTCGCGGCCCTCAACCTTGCCCGCAGCCAGGTCAAGGCCCCGCGTGACGGGCACATCACCAACCTGCGCCTGGCCGAAGGCAACTACGTCAATGCCGGGCAATCGGTGATGGCCCTGGTCGACGACTCGACCTTCTATGTACAGGCGTATTTCGAAGAAACCAAGCTGCCGCGCATCAAGGTCGGCGCACCGGTGAAGGTCTGGCTGATGAGCGCCGGCGAATCGATGCAGGGCCACGTCGAGAGCATCAGCCGCGGCATCACCGACCGCAACGCCAACCCCGACGGCCAGTTGCTGGCAGAGGTCGAGCCGACTTTCAACTGGGTGCGCCTGGCCCAGCGCATCCCGGTGCGGATCAAGCTCGACAAGCTGCCCGAGAACCTGCCGCTCAGCGCCGGGATGACTGCCAGCGTGCAGGTCCACGAACAGGATTGATCACGGCTGCTGGCGGGTCGCGGCCAGCACGATCTCGCGGATGCACACGTGTTGCGGTTGCTGGTAGGCATAGGCAATCGCGCTGGCCACATCGTCGGCGCTGAGCACCACGCCGCCCATATCGGCCTTCCAGGCCTGGTAGCCACTCTTGATCGCTTCGTCGGTGGTGTGGCCGAGCAGTTCGGTTTCCACCGCGCCCGGTGCGATGGTCACCACGCGCACGTTGTGCGGCGACAGCTCTTCACGCAGGTTTTCGGAAATACCGTGCACCGCGAACTTGCTGCCGACATAGGCGACATGGTTGGGGAAAGTCTTGCGCCCGGCCACGGAGCTGACGTTGATGATCGTGCCATGGCTGCGTGCGATCATCCCGCTGGCCACGGCATGCACGCCGTTGAGCAGGCCTTTGACGTTGACGTCGAGCATCTGCTCCCACTGCGCGGGGTCTTGCTCGTGCATCAGGCCCAGCAGCATCACCCCGGCATTGTTGACCAGCGCATCGGCTGGGCCGAACTGCGCCTCGGCCTCTGCAACGGCGGCGAGGAGCGCCTGGCGGTCGGTGATGTCGACGGCGCGGCACAGGGTGTCGGGCAGGTTCAGCGCCTGCATTCGCTCCAGGCGACGGGCCAGCAGTAGCAGCGGGTGGCCGGCGGCCGAAAAATGGCGGGCAGTGGCTTCGCCGATGCCGGAACTGGCGCCGGTGATGATGATCAATGGCTTGCGCATGATGGCCTCCTAGGCATAATCGTTTTGAATGGCTCAATTGTATTGAGCTGGTTTCGTCGTGAGAAACGGCTTATTTCATTGGCTGGCATCGGAAAAACCTATGGATATCCGTCACCTCAAGGCCTTCCTCGCGGTGTTCGAGGAGCGCAACATCACCCTCGCGGCGCAACGCCTGTTCGTGGCGCAGCCGACCTTGTCGGTGACCATCCGGCAACTGGAGGAGGAATTGGGCGTGGCGCTGTTCCTGCGCCAGGCGCGTGGGGTGGAGGTCAGCGAACAGGCGCGGCAGCTGTACCCGCAGGCACAACGCATGGTGGCTGAGGCCGAGGCGCTGAGCCGGCGTTTTCGTGAACAACAGAGCCGTGCCCCTTTGCAGTTGGGCATCGAGGCAGACATTGCCGCAAGCCAGGTCGAGGCCTGCGTGCGCCTGGCCAGTGCCGCGGTGCCGGGTTTGCAACTGACCCTGCTGGATGGCTGTGTGGGCGATGCGCGGCTGGGGGTCGAGGCGCTGTGTTGTGAAGACGAGCTGTTCCTGGCGCTGTGGGAAGAACCTTTCGTGCTCGCCAGCAGCCCGCAATCGGCAGGGCAGTGCTGGATCACCTGCCCGCAGCATGAGTCGCACCAACGCCTGCTCGGCTTCTATGGTGACGAGGCGCAGGCCGGCCACGCTGGCAGCCTGCAACAGGCCGTGCACATGGTCGCCGCTGGCCTGGGCCGGGCCTTGCTGCCGCAATCGTTGGTCGAGCGCCACCCCGGTGTGCAATGGCGCCATTGGCAGGAGTCGGCGCTGACCCGCCGCGTCGGCTTGTGCTACGCCGCCCAGGCCCTGCAACTGCCCGCGTTGGCACAGTTGCACCAGGCGCTCAGCGCACCGATGGCTGGTTAGCCGATCAGAGGAACATCCCACCGGAGACTTCCAGGCGCTGGCCGGTAATCCAGCCGCCGCCGTCGCCCAACAACAAGGCCACGGCCGCGCCGATATCGTCGGGCAGGCCGACCCGGCCGAGCGCGGTGTTGCCGGCGATGAAATCGTTGACGTCATGGTTGTCACGCACCACACCGCCGCCAAAGTCGGTTTCGATGGCGCCGGGGGCGAGAATGTTCACCCGGATCCCGCGTGCGCCCAGCTCCTTGGCCTGGTAGCGGGTCAGCACCTCCATGGCGCCTTTCATCGCGGCGTAGGCGGCATAGCCGGGCAGGGCGAAGCGGGTCAGGCCGGTGGAGATGTTGACGATCCGCCCCTGGTCCGCCAACAGCGGCAGCAGCCGCTGGGTCAGGAAGAACGGTCCTTTGAGCTGGATATTGAGCAACTGGTCGAACTGCTCTTCGCTGGTTTCACTGAAGGGCGCATGGATGCCGATGCCGGCGTTGTTCACCAGGAAATCGAACTGGCTGCGGCCGAAGTTGCGCTGCAAGGTGTCGCTGAGCTGCTGCGCGAAGGCTTCGAAGCTGGCGCTGTTGCTGACGTCCAGTTGCAACATCACGGCGCGAATACCACTTTGCTCCAGGGTCGCCGCCACCGTTTGAGCCTCGCCGGACTTGCTGTGATAGGTGCCGATGATGTCGATGCCCTGGGCGGCCAGGTGCCGGGCGGTATTCTTGCCCAGGCCTCGGCTGGCGCCGGTGATGAGTGCGATTTTCCGATTCATGGTCTGTTCCTCAAGGTAGGACATTGGCTGAAGTCGAGAAAAGTCTATTGATCGCCTGGTTGCTGATAAATCCAGTAAATTCGGAAATACTGTTCGGCAACTGCGAACAATGGAGTGGGGCCACATGAACAAGCTGGAACTGCTGCGTACCTTCGTCAGGGTCAGCGAGCTGTCGAGTTTCACCCTGGCAGGTGAATGTCTGGGGTTGCCGCGATCAACGGTGTCCGAGCAGGTCCAGGCGCTTGAACGGCTGCTTGGCGCGCGGCTGTTCAACCGCACCACCCGGCGAGTGCAGGCGACCCAGGATGGTTTGCAACTGTACGAGCGTAGCAAAGACCTGTTGTCACGCATGGACGAGATCGAAGGGCTGTTCCGTGCCAGCCCCACCGAGCTCAGCGGGCGCTTGCGGGTCGACCTGCCGACGCTGATGGCGCGCCGCATCATCCTGCCGAGCTTGCCGCGGTTCATGGCCTTGCACCCGAACCTGGCGCTGGAAATCAGCTGCACCGACCGTGAAGTGGATCTGCTGCGCGAGGGCTTCGATTGCGTGCTGCGTATCGGTGCCCTGAGCGACCTGGCGGTGGTAGCGCGCCCACTGGGCAGCTTGCGCATGCTCAACTGTGCAAGCCCCGGCTACCTGGCGCAATTTGGCCTGCCGACCACGCTGGCCGAGCTGAGCGAGCACCGCCTGGTGCATTACGTCAGGTCGTTGGGCGCGCGTAGCGTGGGTTTCGAGTATGTGGACGGCGGCAAAACCCAGTTCCAGGCC
Organism: Pseudomonas fontis; assembly: GCF_028656955.1. Classification (GTDB taxonomy): domain Bacteria; phylum Pseudomonadota; class Gammaproteobacteria; order Pseudomonadales; family Pseudomonadaceae; genus Aquipseudomonas; species Aquipseudomonas fontis. The sequence goes on along the minus strand of NZ_JAMDGY010000058.1, from coordinate 2,106 downwards.
ATGCCGGGGGTGATCACCGCGAACAACACCGATGCCTACGAAAGTGCCGGGCTGGCCGGGCTTGGCATCATCCAGGCGCCTTACAGCGGGGTGCGTGAATTTCTCGAGCGTGGTGAGCTGGTCGAGGTGTTGCCCGCGCACATACCCGCGCCGATGCCGGTGTCACTGCTCTATGCCCAACAGGTGCACCTGCCGGAGCGGGTGCGGGTGTTCATGACGTGGCTGGCGCAGGTGCTGGCAACGGAGCTTGACCCAGTGGCAGGCGGAAGCTGAACAGGGTGCCGGCTTCGCTACTGGATACCACTTCCATGCGCCCGCCGTGGGCCAGGGCGATCTGGTTGGCGATGTAGAGGCCCAGCCCAAGCCCAGGCTGCGGGGCGCCGTCGAGCGGGCGCGAAAACGGCTGGAACAGCTGCGCCATGATCTGCGGCGCAATCGGCTGGCCGAGGTTGTGTACGCCGAGCATGAACACCTCGTCGCGAATATCCGCCGAGATGTCCACCGGCCCATCCTCGGCGCCGTGGCTGATGGCGTTGGCGATCAGGTTGGAGAGCAGTTGCGCCACGCGCTCACGTTCGCACTGGATACCGGCAAGGTCGCCGATGCGCACGCGGATCATCCGCTGCGGGTGTACCCGCTGCAGCTCCGAGGCCACATGGCGCAGGGCGCTGTCCAGGTCCGGGCAGGGCTGGATATTCACCACGATACCGTTGCCCAAGCGGCCACGGGCAAAGTCCAGCACGTCCTGCACCAGCTGGGTGGCGCGCCGCCCACACGTCAGGATGTGCTGGGCGATGGTCTGCGAGCGAGGGTCGCTGTTGCGTTTGGTCAGCAGTTCGGCGCCGGCGGTGATGGCGAACAGCGGATTGCGCAGGTCGTGCCCGAGCACGGCGATGAACTGCTCGCGCAGCTCGGCCATGGCCCGCTCCTTTTGCAGGGCCGCCTCGGTGCGTTGGGCGTTTTCTTCGCTTTCGATCTGGATCGACAGCAGCCGCGCAAAGGATTCCATCATCGGTTGGATCGCGCTGCCCTTGAGGTTGGCAGGCTTGGGGTCGAGCGCGCAGATGGTGCCGAAGAAACTGCCGTCAGCGCGAAACACCGGCACCGAAATGTAGCTTTCGAAGTGGTAGATGCGCGGGGTGTGGTGCTGGCAGTAGAGCGCGTCGTCGCTGGCCTTGTCGATCACGATGGTCTGGTGGCTGCTGCGTATCTCGTTGCACAGGGTGGTGCTGAGGTCCAGTTCACCGCCGGCTTCCAGGCCAAAACCCAGGGTGTCGAGCACGGCGCAGGCGGTCCAGCTGTTTTCGGTCACCCGGGCGACGGCGGCAAAGCGCAAGCCGGTGGTTTCGCAGATCACCTGGAGGATGGCAGGCACGGCATTGATACGGCCGATTGTGGCGATATCGGAGGTGACAGCGTTGATCATGGAGCTTCCACGTGACGGGTTTCGAGGGTCTGTGAGGGCAAGTTTAGCGAGCGATGGCGCACTGGGTAAAAAATCCGTGTTCGAGTGGGCGCAATGTTTAGTACGCTTGGCCGATCGAGCGTTCCCGTCAGAGGAATGCCAGCGACATTCCCGCCCCGCGTGCCCATTCCTTTTTTCGTGAGGTTTGACATGCACATCACTTCCCAGGATATCTGCGCCGCCGCTGACCAGCTCAAGGGCTTCGTGGGCTTCAATCACAAGAGTGGCAGGCACATCGTGCGTTTTAGCGAGGACTCGTTCGGCATGGACGTGGCCGATGACAGCATTACCCCCAGTTGCGAGTTTGTCTGGGCGACCGAGGATGGCGAGGTCATGACCTTGCGTCGTGACATGATCGAGGTCTTGCTGGCGCAGAATGTCGATGAGCGGCTGAACATTACCGAACCGTTGCGGGTGTACCTGCGGCGCAAGGACCTGCCGGAGATCGCCGCGCAGCGCCGGCTGCGCGCATAAGGTCGCAGGCTTGGCACTATAGAACCTGTGGGAGCCGGCCTTGCCGGCGATGAGGCCGGCACAGCCCTTTCGCCGGCAAGGCCGGCTCCCACAGATAGTTGGGTTGGGCTGCTGTTGCTATGGATGTTGCTATGAAGCCCCCAGCCTCGGGGGTGTCAGAAATTTTG
>NZ_JAMDGY010000057.1 GCF_028656955.1 Pseudomonas fontis | reverse complement strand
CTTTATCTCGGCATAACCCCCTATCGAACAGGTGGTCACCGGGGTCGAGGGGATGCTGTACATGTCCTCGCAGTCGGCCACCGATGGCCGCATGATCCTCACGGTTACCTTCGCCCAGGGCACCAACGCCGACATGGCGCAGATCCAGGTGCAGAACCGCATTTCGCGGGTGCTCTCGCGTTTGCCCGAGGAGGTGCAGCGCCAGGGCGTGGTCACGCAGAAAACCTCGCCTGACATCCTGATGGTGGTGCATCTGCTGTCACCGGACAAACGCTATGACCCGCTCTATATCTCCAACTATGCGTACCTGCAGGTGCGCGATGAGTTGTCGCGCATCCCGGGCATCAACGATGTCCTGGTGTGGGGGGCCGGCGAATACAGCATGCGCCTGTGGCTCGACCCGGACCTGATCGCCGCCCGTGGGCTGACGGCAGGCGAAGTGATCGCCGCCGTGCGTGAACAGAACGTCCAGGTAGCGGCCGGGGCCGTGGGCCAGGCGCCCAACTCCAGCGCCGCCTTCCAGGTGACGGTGAACACGCTGGGACGGCTGACCGATGAAGAGCAGTTCGGCGACATCATCATTCGTACCGGCGACGATGGCCAGGTGACGCGCCTGCGCGATGTCGCGCGCATCGAGATGGGCGCGGATGCCTATGCCTTGCGCAGCCTGCTCGATGGTGAACCGGCAGTAGCGTTGCAGATCATCCAGAGCCCGGGCGCCAACGCACTCGACGTCGCCCAGGCAGTACGCGAAACCATGCAGGGCCTTGAAGGCAAGTTCCCCGAAGGCCTCACGTCACGCATTGCCTACGACCCGACGGTGTTCGTGCGGGCCTCGCTTGAGTCGGTGACCACCACGCTGCTGGAGGCGATCTTCCTCGTGGTGATCGTGGTGGTGGTGTTCCTGCGCAGCTGGCGGGCATCGCTGATTCCGCTGCTGGCCGTGCCGGTGTCGCTGGTCGGGACCTTTGCGGTCATGCACTTGATGGGCTTCTCGCTCAATACCTTGTCGTTGTTCGGCCTGGTGCTGTCGATCGGCATCGTGGTGGACGACGCCATCGTGGTGGTCGAGAACGTCGAGCGGCACATCGAGGATGGCCTGCCGCCAATCCAGGCGGCGCGGCGGGCGATGGACGAGGTGACCAGCCCGATCATCGCGATTACCTCGGTACTGGCGGCGGTGTTTATCCCGACGGCATTCCTCAGTGGCTTGCAAGGGGAGTTCTACCGGCAATTCGCGCTGACGATTGCCATCTCGACGATTCTGTCGGCGATCAACTCGCTGACCTTGAGCCCAGCACTCGCGGCCATGTTGCTGCGACCACGCGAGGCGGCGGTTGAACGTGACCCGAACAGCCTGCGCGGGCGTATCGAGCGGGCATTTAAAGCGCTGTCCCGGCCCTTCCAGCGGGCACCGGATGCCTATGGCAACACGGTGCGCAAGGTGGTGCGCGGCGGCGGGGTGGCGCTGCTGGTTTATGCAGGCCTGCTGGCGATGACCTATGTCGGCTTCAAGGCCGTGCCGCCAGGCTTTGTGCCAATGCAAGACAAGTACTACCTGGTCGGCATTGCCCAATTGCCCAACTCGGCAGCGCTGGGTCGCACTGAAGCGGTGGTCAAGCAAATGTCGGAAATCGCCCTGGCCGAACCCGGTGTGGAAAGTGTCGTGGCGTTCCCGGGGCTGTCGATCAACGGCTTCGTCAACGTGCCCAATGCGGCGGTGATGTTCGTCATGCTTGATCCGTTCGAGGCGCGGACCACTGCGGATCTCGCCGCCACTGCCATCGCCGGGCGCCTGCAAGCCAAGTTTGCGAGCATTCCCGATGGTTTCCTCGGGGTGTTCCCGCCACCGCCGGTGCCCGGCCTGGGGGCTACCGGTGGCTTCAAGATGCAGGTTGAAGACCGTGGTGGCCTGGGGCTGGACGCTTTGGTCCAGCACACCCAGGTACTGATGATGAAGGCCGGCGAGTCCGGCCAGGTGGGCGGCATGCTGACCAGCTTCGACGTCAACGCGCCGCAACTTGACGTGCTTATCGACCGCACCCAGGCCAAGAGCCAGGGGGTGCGCCTGGCGGATGTGTTCGAGTCGCTGCAGGTGTATCTGGGCTCGCTCTACATCAATGACTTCAACCGTTTCGGGCGCACCTACAAAGTCACGGCCCAGGCCGATGCTGATCACCGCATGCAAGCCGAAGCCATTGGCCGCCTGCAAGTGCGCAACGCGGCCGGGGACATGCTGCCGTTGTCCGCGTTTGTCACGGTGACGCCAAGCTCCGGCCCGGACCGGGTGATCCACTACAACGGCTACCCGTCGGCCGATATCTCCGGCAGCGCCATGCCGGGGGTGAGTTCCGGGCAGGCGGTGGCCGCCATGGAACGCCTGGCCAAGGAAGTGCTGCCCGAAGGCATGAGCTTTGAATGGACCGACCTGACCTACCAGCAAAAGCTTGCCGGCAACTCGGCGCTGTTCATCTTCCCGCTGTGTGTGCTGCTGGCCTATCTGATCCTGGCCGCGCAGTACAACAGTTGGCTGCTGCCGTTGGCGGTCATGCTGATCGTGCCGATGTGCCTGCTCAGCGCGATCATCGGCGTGTGGCTGGTGGGCGGCGACAACAACGTGTTCGTGCAGATCGGGCTGATCGTGCTGGTCGGGCTGGCGGCGAAGAACGCGATCCTTATCGTCGAGTTCGCCCGAAGTCAGGAAGCGCAGGGCGCCAGTACCCTTGAGGCGGTGATCGAAGCCTGCCGGTTGCGCCTGCGCCCGATCCTGATGACCTCGATTGCCTTTATCGCCGGGGTGATTCCCATGGTGCTGGCCAGTGGCGCCGGGGCGGAAATGCGTCAGGCCATGGGCATCGCGGTGTTCGCCGGGATGCTCGGGGTGACGCTGTTCGGCCTGTTCCTGACGCCGGTGTTCTATGTGTTGATGCGCAAGCTGGAGGTGCGTTTTGAGCGACGCAAGACCGATTCGCAGCGCAGCCTGGAGGAGGGCACGGTATGAAACGTCCTTATCACACCACGCTCTTGAGCATGGCCGCGTTCACCTTGCTGGCGGGCTGTGCGTCGGTCGGCCCCGACTATTCGCCGCCCGCCCTGGCACCGTCGCGTACCCCGGCGAGCTTTGGCACGTTGCCCGGCGGCGTTGCCGAGGGCGCGGTCGAGGTGCAGTGGTGGCGTACCTTTGACGACCCGGCGCTGACCGGGTTGATCCAGCAGGCGCTGGCGGCCAACCACGATATCGCCATCGCTGCCCTGCGCCTTGACGAGGCCAAGGCGCTGCTGCGCGAAAGACGCCAGGACTACCTGCCACGCGGCGGCCCCGCGTTCGGCTACGAGAACCGCCGGCTGAGCGAGGTGCAGACCCCGCCCGGCCAGTCGCGTGATGCTGAAACCTACCGGGCGGCGGTGGATGCCTCCTGGGAAATCGACCTGTTTGGTCGCGTGCGCCGCTCGGTGGAAGCCGCCCAGGCGCAAGCCGGCTCGCGTGAAGCGCTGTTGCGCGGTGTGCAGGCGAGCATTGCCGCACAGGTAGCGGCTGCCTGGTTCGCCTTGCGCGGTATCGAGGCTGAACTTGCGGTGGTCATCGACATCAGCCAAAGCCAGCGCGAAAGCCTGCAGATGGTCGAGCGCCTGAAGGGCGCGGGGGCGGCGAGCGAATTCGACCGCCTGCGCGCCGAAGCGTTCTTGCGCAGCGTTGAAGTCGCCGTGCCGGAGCTGGAAAGCCGCCGCACAGCTGCCATCAATGCCTTGGCGATCCTTTTGGGGCAGACGCCGCAGACGTTCACGCCACCCACGAACCCCGCCATGCCCGAGGCGCTGAGCGTGCGCAACATTGCCATTGGCGATCCTGGTGGGTTGCTGGCCCGTCGTGCAGATATTGCGGCGGCTGAAAGGGCCTTGGCAGCCGCGACGGCGCAGATCGGCGTGGAAACCGCCGGGCTCTACCCGGACGTCCAGGTGCTGGGCTCAATCGGGATTGTCACCGGCAGCCTGGATTCGGTCAGTGGTACTGAAGGGTTTTCGGCATTCATCGGCCCGACGATTCGCTGGAACCTCCTCGATTTCGGCCGGGTCCGTGCGCGCATTGCGGCCAGCGAGGCACGTAGCAAGGCGGCACTGATCAGCTATGACCAGACCGTATTGCGCGCCTTGCAGGAAACCGATGACGCCTTCAGCGCCTTTGCGTCTTCGGGCAACACCCTGGGGCTGCGCTTGCTTGAGTCGGCGGCCAATCGCGAGGCCGCGCGGCTCTCCCGAGTGCGCTTCAAGGGCGGGCAGGGCTTCTATCTGGATGTGCTGGAAGCCGAACGCTCCGACTTCGCCAGCCGCCGGGCACTGACGGTGGCCCGCACCAACCAGCGCCTGGCCCTGGTCAGTGTCTACAAGGCGTTGGGCGGCGGCTGGGAATACTGCGCGCAAACCGATCACGCCTGCGACGCGGCTGAGCGGCTCACGCAACCGGCGTTGCTCAAACAGGCGGCGTACACGCCTTGACCTTTCCCTGCTGGGAAGCTTCAGGCTTGCTTCAACAGAATCGTTAAAAGGGACAGTTCGATGGAAAATTCAATGGCAAGCGCTTCGCGCTCATCCGCCGCCGGCGCCCTCGGCCCGGCACCGGTGCGGTTGAGCCTGGCAGTCGACGGCATGACCTGTGCGTCGTGTGTCGGCCGCGTCGAGCGCGCACTCAAGGCAGTGCCCGGCGTGCAGGCTGCGGCGGTCAACCTGGCCACCGAGCGCGCCGACATCACCTTCAAGGGGGCGGCCGATCCTCGTGCCGCCATTCGCGCTATCGAAGTCGCCGGCTACAGCGTGCGTGAAGACAGCACCGAGCTGGTGATCGAGGACATGACCTGCGCCTCCTGCGTGGGCCGGGTCGAAAAAGCCCTCAAGCAAGTGCCGGGTGTACTCGACGCCACGGTCAACCTGGCCACCGAACGCGCCCGCGTCAAACACCTGGTGGGGGCGGTAGCCGTCGCCGACCTGGCGCAGGCGGTGGAGAAGGCCGGTTACCGGGCACGCGGCGTATCGGCGGCAACCACCAGCGCCGCCGACCAGGACAGCGAACGCCGCGAGCACGAGGCGCAGTCGCTGCGCCGTTCGCTGCTGATTGCGGCGATTCTCACCTTGCCGGTGTTTGTCCTGGAAATGGGCTCGCACCTGGTGCCGGCCATGCACCATTGGGTGATGGGTGTGCTGGGTGTGCAAACCAGTTGGTACCTGCAGTTCGTGCTTGCCACCCTGGTGCTGTTCGGCCCGGGCCTGCGCTTCTTCAGCAAGGGCATCCCGGCCTTGCTGCGCGGCGCCCCGGACATGAACTCGCTGGTAGCGGTGGGGACCTCGGCGGCGTACGGCTATTCAATCGTCGCGACATTCGCCGCCGGCATCCTGCCGCAAGGCACCGCCAACGTGTACTTCGAAGCGGCCGTGGTCATCGTGACCCTGATCCTGCTGGGGCGCACGCTGGAAGCCCGGGCCAAGGGCCGCACCTCGCAGGCGATCAAACGCCTGGTCGGCCTGCAGGCCAGGACCGCGCGGGTCGAGCGCAACGGTGAAATCGTCGAGATCGCGCTGGATGAAGTGAAAACCGGCGACATCGTGCTGGTGCGTCCAGGCGAGAAAATCCCGGTGGACGGCGAAGTGGTCGAGGGCGCCTCGTATGTCGACGAGAGCATGATCACCGGCGAACCGGTGCCTGTGTCCAAGGGCGTGGGCGCTCCGGTGGTCGGCGGCACCTTGAACAAGACTGGTGCGTTCAGCTTCCGGGTTACCCAGGTTGGCGGCAATACCGTGTTGGCCCGGATCATCCGCCTGGTCGAGGAAGCGCAGGGCTCCAAGCTGCCCATCCAGGCGCTGGTCGACAAGGTGACCATGTGGTTCGTGCCGGCCGTGATGGCGGCGGCAACGCTGACCTTCCTGGTGTGGCTGTTCTTCGGGCCGACTCCGGCGCTCACCTTCGCGCTGGTCAATGCCGTTGCCGTGTTGATCATTGCCTGCCCGTGCGCCATGGGCCTTGCCACGCCGACCTCGATCATGGTCGGTACCGGCCGCGCCGCCGAACTCGGCGTGCTGTTCCGCAAGGGCGAAGCCCTGCAGGCGCTGCGCGATGTGACGGTGGTTGCGCTGGACAAGACCGGCACTTTGACCAAGGGCCGCCCCGAGCTGACCGATCTGGTCCCGGCCGCAGGCTTTGAATACGACGAAGTCCTCGCGCTGGTTGCCGCAGTTGAGACCCGCTCCGAGCACCCGATTGCCGAGGCGATCGTGGCAGCGGCCAAGCAGTGTGACCTGGCCGTCGGCCCTATCGAGCACTTCGATGCCACCCCGGGCTTTGGCGTTTCAGCCAAGGTCGCGGGGCGCACGGTTGCCGTCGGCGCAGACCGCTTCATGACCCAGCTGGGCCTTGACGTGACGAGCTTCAAGACGGTTGCCCAGCAACTTGGCGAGCAAGGCAAGAGCCCGCTGTACGCGGCAATCGACGGGCGCCTGGCCGCCGTGATTGCGGTCGCCGACCCGATCAAGGAAACAACCCCCGAGGCGATTGATGCGCTGCATGCCCTTGGCCTCAAGGTCGCGATGATCACCGGTGACAACGCCGCGACCGCAGCGGCCATTGCCCGCCAACTGGGCATCGATGAAGTGGTGGCCGAGGTGTTGCCCGACGGCAAGGTGCAGGCACTGAAAAAACTGCGCAGTGGTGGCGCGCGTATCGCCTTTGTGGGTGACGGTATCAACGACGCGCCGGCGCTGGCCGAGGCCGATGTCGGGCTGGCCATCGGCACCGGCACCGACGTGGCCATCGAGGCCGCTGACGTAGTGCTGATGTCCGGCGACCTACGCGGTGTGCCGAACGCCATCGCGTTGAGCCAGGCGACGATCCGCAACATCAAGCAGAACCTGTTCTGGGCCTTCGCCTACAACGCCGTGCTGATCCCGGTGGCGGCCGGCGCGCTGTATCCACTCAACGGCGCGTTGCTGTCGCCGATTTTCGCCGCAGCGGCCATGGCCCTGTCCAGCGTCTTCGTGCTCGGCAATGCGCTGCGCCTGAAGCGTTTGCAGGCACCGCTGAGTACTGAAGTCGCGCATTAAACGAAACGTGTTTGACCTTGCCCTGTGGCAATGCCCGAACGTAGTCGGGCACCTTCATCCAATAGGAGATTTACATGCATCAGTTTTACATCCCGAACATGACCTGCGGCGGTTGCGCCAAGTCGGTGACCAAAGCGCTGCTGGGCCTGGATGCCCAGGCCAACATTGAAACGGACCCGCCCACCCGGCGGGTGCGAGTCACCAGCGCCCAGGGCGAGAGCGCCTTGCTGGCGGTGCTCAACGAGGCTGGCTTTCCTGCGCAGGTAGCGGCCCAGGGGTAACGGTTTTGCCGGCGCTCACCACGCCGGCAACCGTTGTTCAAGCCCGTGGCAGGTCAGGGTGCGAAGGGTCTCGCGTTTGGTTTTCTCACCGCAAAAAATAATTTTCCTACAGCCGTTGACCTTGCCATTACAGGAACCTTTAAGCTTTTTTTCGCAGCACAATAATAATAGTCAAGGGGTAGTTCAATGGATTCTGCAACCCTGCAACACCGCGCCAATTCCCAGCTGGCCGCTACCGATGCAACCACACTGTTGGCCGAGGCATTAAAGCCTGGCGCAACATACCCGCAAGTAACCCACGCACTCGAAGCACTGCTCGCCGTTGCCGAAAAAGGCCTTGAAGGAGACAAGTCCGCCTTTGCGCAATACCAGGCCCTGCTTTTGCAATTGCATGTGCCCGGTGAGCCGAGAACCGAACCGACTCGGCGCTGGATGGCCAGCCAGGTGTACCTGGTTGAAGATGAGTTCGCACCTGACTTGCCAGCCTTTGCCGCATTGCCGGTCGAGGAGTTCCGCAAGAAGGTCGACGCCGAAATCGAAGCCCGCAGCCGGGTAACCCACCCGATGTCGCTGCATCTGTTCCAGGGCACGCCGTCGCAGCAGGATGTGCGCTTCTTCCTGGAGCACCACTGGACCCGTTCCTACAACTTCTACAGCCTCCTGGCCGAACTGGCCTTCCGCTTCGAAGCCATCGAAGACGCGTCGGTGTTCTATCGCAATCTCTACGGCGAAGCAGGGGCCGAAGCGCCGGACCGTTCGCACCCGGCCTTGTTGTCCCACCTCATGACGCATTTCGATATTCCGCTGAATATCGATTTCCCAAGGCTCCAGCCGCTGGAAAAGGCCTACCTCAACAACCGCATCCGTTGTGTCCGCCACCCGGATGTCGCCTGGGGGCTCGCCTTGCTGTACGCGGTGGAGTCGGTCAGTTGCGTCAACCACCGGCGCATCTATGAATTGCTGCAACGCATGGGCGTTCCAGAACAGCCCAGCGAGTTCCACCGCCTGCACGGCACTCAGGATGAGATCGATACGGAAGAAATGTGGGAGTTGATCGCCAAGTTCGCACCGGACGAAGCCTTCCAGCGCAAGTTCATGCAATCGCTGGCACGCCACTTCGCTATCAACAAGGCGTACTTCGACGGGCTCTGGCAAGAGATGCAGGAGCTGTCTGACCACCGCGCCTGAGCCACCCGTATGCGAATAGAACAATAAAGGAGTGTTGACGATGCAACCCCGTAATTATTCCCTGCAGCAACTCAAGAACCTGTACACGCCTGAATCGCGCATGGTCGCCCAGGCGCTGGCGACAAACGCCACCCCGATCCAGATCGACCGCGCCGCGACCATGCTTGGCGCGCTGACCGAATCAGCCCTTCAGGGCGATGCCGCAGCCTTCGCCAACTATCAGCAATTGCTGTACATCCTGTCGTTGAGCGACGACACCGAAACGGCCTTGACCCGCCGCTGGCTGGCCAATGCGATATACCGCGTGGAAGAGCGCTTCCTGCCGTCGGCAGATATCGCCACGCCACTGTCCGAGGCGGACTTCCAACTGCGCCTGGAGCAGGAGATTGCCTCGCAATCGCGGGAAAAACACCCGATGTCGCAGTTCGTGTTCTCGGGCGCGGCTTCCCGGGCACAGTTGCAGGTTTTCCTGCGTCATCAATGGCTGCGTACCTTCCGCCTGTATCGCGACGCGGCAGACTTGCTGGTCAACCTGACCGACGTGGATGAAGCGGCCGCGCTCAGCCGTTACCTCTACGGCGAACTGGGCGAAGAGGACGAGCAACGCTCGCACCCACGGCTGCTGGCCAAGCTGCTCGCGGCCATGGACCTGCCCGCCGATTTCCAGGCGCTCTCGACCATGCCCGAAGAGATCGCCTACCTGAACAACCGTGCCCGTGCCTTCCGCAATCCGGATGCCGGCTGGGGCCTGGCGGTGTTCTACATCACCGAGCTGGTGGTGCCCGGCAACCACGAGAAGCTCTATCACGCGCTGCTCAAGGCGGGTCTCAGTGAAGATGAGGCCGAGTACTACAAGATCCACATCAGCCTGGTACCGCCACGGGCCAAGCGTGAATGGCAGCTGATTGCACGGCGCATTCCGGACATCGGCTTCCAGAACGCCTTCCTCACCTCGCTGTCGGCACACTTCCGCGTGGAAAGGGCCTACTACGACGCCGTCTGGAAAGAGCTGCAAGACGTGAAGTAACGGCCCAGGAACAACGCGAGTACAACAAAAATGCCGAGTCATATAACGGAATCTCGTATCCACGGGGGCGTCTACTCGTCCCCGGAATTTGCCGCGATTTTCTCTGATACCCAACAGGTACAGAAGTGGCTTGATGTCGAACGGGCGCTGGCGGCGACCCAGGCCGAGATGGGCATTATTCCCGTCGAGGCGGCGCAGGAAATTGCCCGGGTGGCCAAGGTGGAGCTGTATGACCTTGACGCGCTGGGCCGGGAAAGCCGGGAAACCGGGCACATTCTGGTGCCGCTGATTCGCGCGCTGGCAAAGTCGTGTTCAGCAGGGTGGGGTGAGTACGTGCACTACGGCGTAACCACCCAGGACATCCTCGATACCGGGCTCATCCTGCAGATCAAGGACGCCTGGGACCAGGTGCTGGGCCGGCTGCATTCAATCCGCAGCCAGTTGCTCAGCCTCGCCGTGCAGCACCAACACACGCCGATGGTGGCGCGAACCCATGGCCAGCAGGCGCTGCCCACCACGTTCGGCTACAAGGTGGCGGTGTGGGTGGACGAGCTTGATCGCCACCTGGAGCGCTTTGCCGAGGCCCAGGCGCGGGTGATGGTCGGCAACCTCACCGGCGCCGTGGGCACCATGGCGTCCTTCGGTGAGCAGGGCTTTGCCATTCAGCAGCGCACCCTGGCCCGGCTTGGGCTGGGTGCACCGTTGACCAGTTGGCACAGCGCCCGCGACCGGGTACTGGAAGCCGCGTGGCTGCTGGTGCAGACCTCGCTGACCTTGGGCCGTGTCGCCAACGAGGTCTATCACCTGCAACGCAGTGAGATCGACGAAGTGCGCGAGGGCAGCCGCCCCGGGCAAGTCGGCAGCAGCACGATGCCGCACAAGCAGAACCCGTCGACGGTCGACCTGATCAGTGCGCTGTCGCGCCTGGTCCGGGCGCAGATGGTTGCGCTGACCGACGCCGCGTTCCAGTTGCATGAACGCGACGGCTCGACCTGGCGCATCGAATGGGCGGCGTTGCCTGAGCTGTTCATCTACGCCGGGGCCTTGCTGACCCGGATGGATGAGCTGCTCAAAGCCGGCCTGGAGATCCGCACGGAGCGCATGCGCAGCAACCTGGATTTGCTCGGTGGGCTGATCATGTCAGAGCGAGCCATGCTCGCGCTGGGCTCGCTGTACGGCAAACAGACGGCGCATGAGCTGGTGCACCAGATTGCCCAGGAAACCCGCTTGAGCGGGATCACCTTTCGCGATGCCTTGTTGCAGGACGAGCGCCTGCGCGAATGCCTGACACCCCAGGCCATCGAAGACCTGCTCGACCCGGTCACCTATGTCGGGCTGGCAGCAGAAATGGTCGACCTGGTCGCTGCTTCAGGCAACACCCCGCAAGGGGCGACGTCACTGCAATCAAGCCCCAGTCGGTCTGCGCGTGTAATGGAGGGAATATGATGGATTCGCTAACGTTGGAAGCAGTCACCCGTTCTTCTAGTACTGCACGTTCGGAGCTAGGCAGCGTCGCTGAATGCGATGTGCAGTGCCAGCACGAGCACAGTCACATCCTCGATTCGAAAACCCACGGTGGCGGCTATGCCGGCCCCGTGAGCCGGAAGATCTTCTGTAGCCACTGCCGCTTGCAGCGCTGGCTGGATGTGGAAGCTGCGCTCGCCCTGGCCCAGGCAGATGTGAACATCATCCCTCGGCAAGCCGCACTGGATATCGCCAAGGCCGCCCGGCTCTCGGCCATCGATGTGTGCCAACTGGTCGAAGGGGTGGCGGCGACGGGGCATTCGCTGATGCCGCTGTTGTCGGCCCTGCAGAAAAATTGCAGCCCGAGCGCCCGTGAGTTCGTGCACTTCGGCGCCACTACCCAGGACATCCAGGACACCGCGCAGTCGCTGGAAATGCGCGATGTGCTGGACGCCATGGACCTTGCGCTGAATACCCTGCTGGACAAGCTTGCCGTGTTGGCGGACGCGCACCGTGACTCGCTGATGGTGGCCAGGACCCACTCGATCCCGGCACTGCCCACCACCTTCGCCCTGAAGGTGGCAGGCTGGATCGACGAGCTGATGCGCCACCGCGAGCGTTTGGCCGAGGCGCGCAAGCGCATCCTGGTGGTGCAGCTGTTTGGCGGCGTGGGCACGATGGCGGCGTTTGGTTCTGACGCCATGGCCATGCTCGAAGGCTTTGCCCGTCGGTTGGACCTCGACGTTCCGCTGGCCGGTTGGCACGTTTCGCGTGATCGCGTGGCGGAGTTTGTCAGCACGCTGGCCATGACCACGGCATCGCTGGCGCGGGTGGCGGATGAAATCCGTACCTTGAACCGTTGGGAGATCGGCGAGGTGGAAGTGGGCTGGTCTGATCAGCAGATCGGCAGCAGCACCATGCCGCACAAGCGCAACCCTGAAGGGTGCGAGCAGGTGGTGGTGCTTGCGCGCCTGGCCAAGGCGCAGGTCATGCTGGCACTGGACGCAATGATCCTGGAGCACGAACGCGACTACCGCGGGACGCGCCTGGAGTGGTGTGCGGTGGCGGACGTTTCCCACTATGCCTTGATGGCGCTGTCGTTGCTGACCGACACCATCAGCGGGCTGATCGTCAACGACGAGCGCATGGAGTGCAACGCCCACGCCTTTGGCGACGCCATCTGTACCGAGGCGGTGGTGTTCGAAATGGCCACCAAGCTGGGCAAGAGCAGTGCCTACAACATCATCTTCGAGGTGTCCCAGGCGTCGCAGCGTGACCATGTGTCGATCCGCGAGGCCATCGAATGCGATGCGCGGGTCATGGCGGTCATGGAGGCGGGGGCCTTGGCCCGGCTATTCGAGCCAAGGTCGCACCTTGGCATGTCTGAAACGATCGTTGACAGCGTCCTGGCCAAAGTTGGCAGCCGCAGCTACTGAATATCAACCGCATATCATGGAGAGATACATGTCCCAGGCAAACGCAATCGACAAGACCAAGGTCCAACAGTTTTCTGCGCGCATCATGGAGGATTACGGCAACACGCTGCGTGGCGCCATGCTGTACATCGGTGACCAGCTCGGCCTGTTCAAGGCGCTGGCCCACGGCGAGGCGGTGACCCTGGAAGAGTTTGCTGAGCAGACCGGGTTCAATGCGCGCTACCTGCGTGAATGGCTCGGCAGCATGGTTACCGGCAACTACGTGACCTATGACGCGCCAACCCGGCGCTACCGCATGCCGGCGGAATTCGTCCCGGTGCTGGCTGATGAGGATTCGCCGTATTTCGCTGGCGGCATCATCCAGTTGAGCGTGCCGTTCGTGAGCATGGCGCCGCGGGTCATCGAGGCCTTCCGCAACGGCGGCGGCTGCCCTGAAGAGGCCTTCCCGCTGGAGACCTGGGAGGGCATGGAACGCATGACCATGCCTTGGTACAAGCACTACCTGGTGCAGCACTGGATTCCTTCGCTGACGGGTGTGGAAGAGAAACTCAAGACCGGTGGCAGTGTGCTGGATTTCGGCTGCGGCAGTGGCCTGGCGGCCATCACCATGGCCAAGGCGTACCCTGAGGCGCGGGTTTATGGCTGCGACTTCCACTTGCCGTCCATTGAGCGGGCGCGGGCCAACGCCGAGGCAGCGGGCGTAGGCGATCGGGTGCAGTTCGAGGTGAGTGATTCGGATGCGCTGGCGGGCAAGAAGTTCGACTTCGTGACCACCTTCGTGGTGATCCACGATGCTACCGACCCGCAGCAGATGCTCAAGGACCTGCGTGCCTCCACGGCTGAGGATGGGACGTTCCTGATGGTGGAGCTCAACCTGTCGGAAGAGCTGCACGAGAACATGAACCTGTTTGGCCGGGTGATGTACCCACAGAGCACGCTGTATTGCATGACCTGTTCGCTGTCGCACGGTGGGGAAGGGCTTGGCGCCTTCATGGGCGAGAAGCGTGCACGGCAAATGGCCGAAGCGGCCGGCTTCAGCCAGTTCCGCAAAGTGCCATCCGAGTGGCCACCGATGCCTGCGCTGTTTGAACTGAAGCCTTAAGGGGTAAGTGCTTGGGAAAGGCATCTGGACGGTAGGTCAGGTGCCTTTTTTATTGGCCTGGAGAAATGGGGAGTACGAATTACCCAGCTCCCAAAATACAGATACATCCACCAACCTTGTGGGAGCTGGCCTTGCCAGCGATGAGGCCGGCATTGCTGGCGGCTGGTACCCAGCCGATCGCTGGCAACGCCAGCTCCCACATAGCCGCTACCGTGAGGCGCGGCTACAAAAATAATGCCTCACCCAGCATCTGCCGCATTGCACAGCGGCCCTGCAAACCGCGCGAATGCTCATACACCAGCTGCCGGCGCAGAAAATCACTCATCTGCCCATCATCCAACGCGACAAACCCCAGCCGTGTATAGAACGGCGCATTCCATGGCACCTCGACAAAGGTCGTCAGCGTCAACGCGGTAAATCCCTGGCCCTGCGCCCAATCACGCACATGGGCAATCAACCGACGGCCCAGCCCCTGGCCCTGATACGCGTGATCAACCGCCAATTCCTCGATATGCAGCGCATCGCCCTGAACGCAGGCACACAGAAACCCCAGCGGCATGTCCTGCTCATCTACCACCAGCCAATCCAGCCCTTCGGCGATGAACGCCAGGTGATCGGCAGCGCTCAGCACCCCATGCTCGGCAATCCAGGCCAGGCCCTTGATGCCCAGAAACGCCTGGGCGGCCGATTGTTCGATGGACGGAAGCTGGCCCGCTTCCTGAGGGCGCGCTAGGCGAAAGTCAGGCTTCATGATCAAGGCTCTGCAAACAGTGAAACCTCAGTCTGGGCAAAGCCAACGCGTAGCACAAGCTCTACGCCGGGCCCCTAAGGCCCACCAGTTTTTTACTGCTTAGCAACCACAAAAATCATAATTTCGCGATTCCCCGGCTTTCCACAGAATGCGGCCTACACCCACCCACGGCCTCAAGAGTGGAACTGCCGCTATGACCGTTAAAACAATTCAAATCGATACGCTCGTTGTAGGCGCCGGCCAAGCCGGGGTAGCCACCAGCGAACACTTGAGCCGACTCGGCGTGCCGCACCTGGTCCTTGAACGCAAGCGCATTGCCGAAGCCTGGCGCACCGGGCGCTGGGACTCCCTGGTGGCCAACGGCCCGGCCTGGCATGACCGCTTCCCAGGCCTGGAATTCGACGGCCTCGACCCCGACGCCTTCGCCCACAAGGACCAGGTCGCCGATTACTTCGAGGCCTATGCGCGCAAGTTCAATGCACCAATCCGCACCGGCGTCGATGTCAGCCGCGTTGAACGCAATGCCGGCCGCCCAGGCTTTACCGTGCACACCTCCGACGGCGTGATCGAGGCCAGGAACGTGGTGGTCGCCACCGGCCCGTTCCAACGGGCACTGATCCCCGCAATTGCCCCGCAAGACGGCGCAATCACCCAGATCCACTCCGCGCAGTACTACAACCCGCAGCAACTGGCCGAAGGTGCCGTGCTGGTGGTCGGTGCCGGCTCTTCCGGCGTGCAGATCGCCGATGAACTGCAACGTGCCGGCAAACAGGTCTACCTATCGGTCGGCGCCCACGACCGCCCACCACGAGCCTATCGCAATCGCGACTTCTGCTGGTGGCTGGGCGTGCTCGGCCTGTGGGATGCCGAAGGCGTGCAGCCCGGCAAAGAGCACGTCACCATTGCCGTCAGCGGCGCACGCGGCGGGCATACCGTCGATTTTCGCCGCCTGGCGCACCAGGGCATGACGCTGGTCGGCCTGACCAAGGCCTTCAACAACGGCGTGGTCAGTTTCGCAAGCAACCTGGCCGAAAACATCGCCCGAGGTGACGAAAACTACCTGGCGCTGCTCGATGCCTCCGACGAATACATCACCCGCAACGGCCTCGACCTGCCCGAAGAGCCGCAAGCCCGCGAGCTGCTGGCAGACCCCGAGTGCCTGAGCAACCCACTGCTGGAACTGGACCTGGCCAAGGCCGGGGTGACCACGATCATCTGGGCTACCGGCTACTCGACCGACTACAGCTGGCTGAAAGTCGACGCCTTCAAGGCCGACGGCAAGCCGCAGCACCAGCGCGGCGTTTCCAGCGAGCCGGGGATCTACTTTGTCGGCCTGCCATGGCTGGCCCGTCGCGGCTCGGCCTTTATCTGGGGCGTGTGGCATGACGCCAAGCACATTGCCGACCACATCGTTAAGCAACGCACCTACTTCGACTATCGCGACGCCTCGCAACGCCAGGCCGAAAGCGCCGATACGCACCTTCAAAACGTCAGCCTGATGGGAGCCCGTTAATGCCTACTCATACCCGCATCCGCATGTTCAACACCAAGGAAACCTACCCGAACCAGAGCCTGGACAACGACCTGTGCCAGGCCGTGCGTGCCGGCAACACGGTGTATGTGCGCGGCCAGGTCGGCACCGACTTCGACGGCCAGTTGGTAGGCCTGGGCGACCCGCGCGCACAAGCCGAACAGGCCATGCGCAACGTCAAGCAGCTGCTTGAAGAGGCCGGCAGCGACCTCAGCCATATCGTCAAGACCACCACCTACCTGATCGACCCGCGCTACCGCGAGCCGGTGTACCAGGAGGTCGGCAAGTGGCTCAAGGGCGTGTTCCCGATTTCCACCGGGCTGGTGGTCAGCGCCTTGGGCCAGCCGCAGTGGCTGATGGAAATCGACGTGATCGCGGTCATCCCCGAATAAGGAGTTTGCCATGACGTTTTCCATCGTCGGCCGCTGCGCCGAAACCGGCCAGCTGGGCATCGCCATCAGTTCTTCAAGCATCGCCGTCGGTGCGCGTTGCCCCTGGCTGCGCGCCGGTGTTGGTGCGGTTGCCAGCCAGAACATCACCTTGCCGGCCTTGGGCCCCGAGGTGCTCGATGGCCTGGACAGCGGCCTGGCGCCGCACCAGGCCCTGGACAAGGCCCTGACCCGCAACGGCTACAGCCAGTACCGCCAGGTGGCGGTAGTGGATGCCCAGGGGCGCACGGCAGTGTTCAGCGGCAACCATGCGTTGGGCACGCACAACGCAGTGGCCGGGGATCAATGCGTCGCGGCCGGCAACCTGTTGTCTGACCGTGCAGTGATCGAACGCATGGTCGAGGCCTTCGAACACAGCGAAGGCTGCCTGGCGGCGCGCTTGCTGAGCGCGCTGCAAGCGGGGCAGGCGGCGGGCGGTGAAGCCGGGGCGGTGCATTCGGCGGCATTGTCGGTGGTCGGCGAGCTGGTTTGGCCGATTGTCGACCTGCGCGTGGACTGGGCCGATGACAACCCCATCGGCGAGCTGCAAAAGCTCTGGGACGCCTACGCGCCCCAGATGCAGGACTACCTGACCCGCGCGCTGAACCCGACCCTGGCGCCAAGCTACGGAGTGCCGGGCGATGAGTGAGCTGCGCAGCCGCGCCTTGTTGGCGAAGCTGATCGGCTTCGCCACGGTCAGCCGTGATTCGAACCTGGCCCTGATCGAGTTCGTGCGCGACTACCTGCAAGGCCTGGGTGTGAGCTGCGAGCTCATCTACAACGCCGAGCGCAGCAAGGCCAACCTGCTGGCCAGCATTGGCCCGGCCGTGCCGGGCGGTGTGGTGCTGTCGGGGCATACCGACGTGGTGCCGGTGGACGGCCAGGCCTGGACCGTCGAACCGTTCGCCCTCAGCGAACACGACGGCAAGCTGTTCGGCCGAGGCGCTGCCGACATGAAGGGCTACCTGGCCTCGGTGCTGGCGGCGGTGCCGGTGTTCTTGGCCAGCCCGCTGCGTCGGCCGGTGCACCTGGCCTTCTCTTATGACGAAGAAGTGGGCTGCCTGGGCGTGCGCAGCCTGCTCGAAGTACTCCCGCAGCGCATCGCGCAGCCGGCGCTGTGCCTGATCGGCGAGCCGACCGAGCTCAAGCCGGTACTGGGTCACAAGGGCAAGCTGGCGATGCGTTGCCATGTGCACGGTGCGCCGTGCCATTCGGCCTATGCGCCCTATGGCGTGAATGCCATCGAGCAGGCGGCGCGACTGATCGGCCGGCTAGGCGAAATCGGCCAGCGCCTGGCAGAGCCCGCGCATCACGACCCACGTTTTGACCCGGCATTTTCCACGGTGCAGGTGGGGGTGATCCAGGGCGGCACGGCGTTGAACATCGTCCCGGAAAACTGCCGTTTCGACTTTGAAGTGCGGGCCTTGCCGGCCTTTGCCCCGCAGGCGGTGGTCGACGAACTGCAAGCCTATGCCGAACAGAGCCTGCTGCCCGCCATGCAGGCGGTCAAGGCGGACACCTCGATCCGTTTCGAGCCGATTTCAGCCTATCCGGGCCTGGTCACTGCCCCCGAAAGCGCAGCCGCGCAACTGATCGCACAGCTGTGCGGCAGCGACGATTTCAGCACGGTCGCCTTCGGCACCGAGGGCGGGCTGTTCGACCAGGCCGGTATCCCGGCAGTGGTCTGCGGCCCGGGCAGCATGGACCAGGGGCACAAACCGGATGAATTCGTCAGCGTCGCGCAAATGGCCGCTTGCGACCGTTTGATGGACCGCCTGGCGGCCTACCTCAGCGAATCCACACACTGATAACAACAAGGAGTCTGCGGTGATCGATTTCAATGGCTGGACCACCTTGGCGCACAACCAGCGCCTGATCGATACCGCGTTGATCGACGGTGAAGCGTGCCACGCGCAAAACGGCGCGCGGCTCGACGTGATCAACCCGGGCAACAACCGTTTGCTGGCCCAGGTCGCCGCCTGTGGCGAGGCCGACGTCAACCGCGCGGTGGCCAGCGCCCGCCGGGCATTCGAGCATGGCCCCTGGGCGCGCATGGCGCCGGCTGAACGCAAGGCCGCCTTGCTGCGCTTGTCGCAGCTGATGCTGGCCAACCGTGAAGAGCTGGCCTTGCTCGACTCGCTGAGCATGGGCAAGCCGGTGATGGATGCCTGGAACATCGACGTGCCGGGCGCGGCGCATGTGTTTGCCTGGTACGGCGAGAGCCTCGACAAGCTCTACGACCAGGTCGCGCCCACGCCAAGCAATGCCTTCGCCACCATCACCCGGGTGCCTTTGGGCGTAATCGGCGCGGTGGTGCCGTGGAACTTCCCGCTGGACATGGCCGCCTGGAAACTCGCCCCGGCCTTGGCCGCCGGCAACAGCGTAGTGCTCAAACCCGCAGAACAGTCGCCGTTCTCGGCCTTGCGCCTGGCCGAACTGGCACTGGAAGCCGGCATTCCGGCTGGGGTGCTGAACGTGGTGCCGGGCCTGGGCGAGCAGGCCGGTCGCGCGCTGGGCCTGCACATGGACGTCGATGCGCTGGTGTTCACCGGCTCCACCGAAGTGGGCAAATACTTCATGCAGTACGCGGCGCAGTCGAACCTCAAGCAGGTCTGGCTGGAGTGCGGCGGCAAGAGCGCCAACCTGGTGTTCGCCGATTGCCAGGACCTCGACCTGGCGGCGGAAAAAGCCGCGTTCGGGATCTTCTTCAACCAGGGCGAAGTGTGCTCGGCCAATTCGCGCCTGCTGGTGCAGCGTGAAATCCATGATGAATTCATCGATCGGCTGATCGAGAAGGCGCGCCAGTGGCAGCCGGGCAACCCGCTGCAGCCGTCGAGCCGCGCCGGGGCGATGGTCGATGCGCAGCAAACCCAGCGGGTCATGGGCTACATCGAGCAAGCCCGAGGGGAGGGTGCGCGGCTGGTCTGTGGTGGTCGACAACTGAGCTTTGAAGGCTCGAGCAACTATATCGAGCCGACCATCTTCAGCGGCGTCACCCCGGACATGACTCTTGCCCGCGAAGAAGTGTTCGGGCCGGTGCTGGCGGTGACCGCGTTCGATACCGAGGACCAGGCGGTGGCCCTGGCCAACGACCATATCTACGGGCTGGCGGCGTCGGTATGGACCGACGACCTGAACCGCGCGCACCGCGTGGCCCGGCGGCTGAACGCCGGGACAGTGTCGGTCAATACCGTTGATGCGCTGGATGTGACGGTGCCGTTCGGCGGTGGCAAGCAGTCCGGTTTTGGTCGCGACCTGTCGCTGCATTCGTTCGACAAGTACACGCAGCTCAAGACTATTTGGATTCAGTTGCGCGGCTGAGGGCCTCATCGCCGGCAAGGCCGGCTCCCACAGGGTAGGTGTCTCACCGGGCACTGCTCCTGGGACGCCGGGCCTCGGCGATCAGGCCAATCGATCTGTTCTTACTAAAAACAACAAAGACGGAGCAACCGATGGACAGCAATCCGAGCGTGCCGCTGCAACACGCAACATCCGTACTCGCGCCACCGCGCAAGCGCCTGGGCCTCAGCGCCCTGTTGGCGGTGGCCGTTGGCCTGGTGGTTTCCCAGGGCGTGATGGTCCTGATGCTGCAAGGCGCCGGCATCGCCGGCATGGGTTTTATCGTGCCCCTGGCGCTGGCCTGGCTGCTGGCCCTGAGCTACGCCTGTTCGTTTTCTGAACTGGCACTGATGATCCCGCGGGCCGGCAGCCTGAGCAGCTACACCGAAGTCGCCATTGGCCAGTTTCCGGCCATTCTTGCGACCTTCTCCGGCTACGTGGTGGTGGCCATGTTCGCCCTGTCGGCAGAACTGCTGCTGATGGAGTTCATCATCGACAAGGTCTACCCGCACTCGATGCCGCCACTGAGCGTGGCCTTCGGCGTACTGGCCCTGTTCACCATCCTCAACCTGTTCAACATCGACATCTTCGCCCGCCTGCAAACCGTGCTGGCCCTGGTGATGACGGTGATGTTGCTGGTGATGGGGCTCGGTGCAGTGACGGCCGAAAGCAGTGGCAGCATTGCCGAGCTGGTTACCAGCAGCACCAGCTGGAACCCACTGGGCCTGGGGGTGATTGCCCTGACGGCGATGGCGGTGTGGGGCTTTGTCGGCGCCGAGTTCGTCTGCCCGCTGGTGGAAGAAACCCGCCGCCCGGAACGCAATATCCCGGCTTCGATGATGCTCGGCCTGACAGTCATCTTCGTGATCATCGCCCTGTACTGCCTGGGCGCCTTGCTCACCGTGCCGCAAGCGGAGCTGGCCAGCAACGGCCTGCCGCACTACCTGTTCGCCACTACCGTGTTCGGCGAGGCCGGCCAGGTGTTCCTGGTTACCGCCGCGATCACCGCGACTTGCAGCACCCTCAACAGCTCGCTTGCCGCCATCCCGCGGATGCTCCAGGGCATGGCGCTGAATGGCCAGGCTTTCGGCGTGCTCAAGTTGCAGGGCAAGCGCAGCAAAGCCCCGTGGGTGGCGGTGTTGTTCGTTTCCGCCGTCACCGGCCTGCCGCTGCTGCTGATGCACGACAACCCTGACGCGATCAACCGCCTGCTGCTGGCCGCCGCCCTGGCCTGGCTGCTGGCCTACATCATCACCCACATCAACGTGATCGCCTTGCGCCGGCGCTACCCGCAGGTGAAGCGACCGTTTCGTACGCCGTTCTACCCGCTGCCGCAGGTATTCGGCATCGCCGGCATGCTCTTTGCCATCTGGAACGTCTCGCCCAGCCCGGAGATGACCGTTCCGATCTTCGCCAGCGCCGGTGCGGTGCTGGCCATTGTCTCGCTCATCGCCGTGGTCTGGATCAAGTGCGTGATGGGCAAACCGCTGTTCCGGCCCGAGCCGCTGGAAACCGTCATCCAACAAGGAGAACAACAATGAACGCCAAGATCGACGCCAAGCGCAGCACCGCGGACTACCAGAAGCTGGACGCCGCGCACCATATCCATGCATTCCTCGACCAGAAAGCCCTGAACGAGGAAGGCCCGCGCGTGATGGTTCGTGGCGAAGGCCTGGCCCTGTGGGACAACGACGGCAAGCGCTACCTGGACGGGATGTCCGGCCTGTGGTGCACCAACCTCGGTTACGGCCGCAAGGACCTGGCGGCAGCTGCCAGCCGTCAGTTGGAGGAATTGCCGTACTACAACATGTTCTTCCACACCACCCACCCGGCGGTGGTCGAGCTGTCCGAGTTGCTCTTCAGCCTGCTGCCCAAGCACTACAGCCACGCGATCTACACCAACTCCGGCTCCGAAGCCAACGAGGTGCTGATCCGTACCGTGCGTCGCTACTGGCAGATCCTCGGCAAGCCGCAGAAGAAGATCATGATCGGCCGCTGGAACGGCTACCACGGCTCCACCCTGGGCGCCACGGCGCTGGGCGGGATGAAGTTCATGCATGAGATGGGCGGGGTGATCCCGGATGTCGCGCACATCGACGAGCCGTACTGGTTTGCCCACGAAGGCGACCTGACCCCGGCCGAGTTCGGCCTGCGTGCGGCGCGCCAACTGGAAGAGAAGATTCTCGAACTGGGCGCCGACAACGTCGCCGCCTTTGTCGCCGAACCGTTCCAGGGCGCCGGCGGGATGATCTTCCCGCCAGAAAGCTACTGGCCGGAAATCCAGCGCATCTGCCGCCAGTACGACGTGCTGCTGTGTGCCGATGAAGTCATTGGCGGATTCGGGCGCACCGGCGAGTGGTTCGCCCACCAGCACTTCGGTTTCGAGCCGGACACCCTGTCCATCGCCAAGGGCCTGACCAGCGGCTACATCCCCATGGGCGGGCTGATCCTGTCGAAGAAGATGGCCGAAGTGCTGGTGGAGCAGGGCGGAGTCTTTGCCCACGGCCTGACCTACTCCGGGCACCCGGTCGCGGCGGCGGTGGCCATTGCCAACCTCAAGGGGCTGCGCGACGAAGGCATCGTCACCCAGGTCAAGCAGCAGACCGGGCCGTACCTGCACCGCTGCTTGCAGGAGGTGTTCGGCAACCACCCGCTGATTGGCGAGATACAGGGCACCGGCCTGGTCGCGGCGTTGCAGTTTGCCGAAGACAAGGCCACGCGCAAGCGCTTTGCCAACGAGAACGACATGGCCTGGCGCTGCCGCACCTTCGGTTTTGAAGAGGGCCTGATCATCCGTTCCACCCTGGGCCGAATGATCATGGCGCCGGCACTGGTCGCCAGCCACGCCGACATTGATGAACTGGTCGACAAGACCCGCCTTGCAGTAGATCGCACCGCCCGCGAATACGGTCGCCTTTAAGCCCTAATAATGGCCGGCGCGCGCGGGCGTGTCGGCCTTTTCGAGGAACCGCTTCATGTCCAGATCCTTGCGTTGCTGTGTTCCGTTCGCCCTGGCCCTGCTCAGCACCGGTGTGCTGGCCGCGCCGCAGAACCTCACCGTCATCTCCTTTGGCGGTGCCACCAAGCAGGCCCAGGACAAGGCCTACTTCCAACCTTTCAACGCCAGTGGTGCAGGGACTGTGGTCGCTGGCGAATACAACGGTGAGTTGTCGAAGATCAAGGCGATGGTCGATGTCGGGCATACCAGCTGGGACGTGGTCGAAGTCGAAAGCCCCGAGTTGCTGCGCGGCTGCGACGAAGGCCTGTTCGAGCGCCTGGACCCGGCGCGCTTTGGCGACCCGGCGCAGTTTGTCCCGGGCACCCTGAGCGAGTGCGGGGTGGCGACCTATGTCTGGTCGATGGTCATGGCCTATGACCAGGCCAAGGTGGCCAAGGCGCCGACGTCCTGGGCGGATTTCTGGAACGTGGCCGAGTACCCGGGCAAGCGCGGGCTGCGCAAAGGTGCGAAATACACGCTGGAGATCGCCTTGCTCGCCGATGGCGTGGCGCCTGCCGACCTGTACACCGTGCTGGGCACGCCGCAGGGTGTGACGCGGGCGTTCGCCAAGCTCGACCAGATCAAGCCGAACATCCAGTGGTGGGAGGCGGGTGCCCAGCCGGCGCAGTGGCTGGTGGCCGGCGATGTGGTAATGAGCGCGGCGTACAACGGGCGGATTGCCTCGGCGCAGAAGGAAGGCATGAAGCTCAGCATTGTCTGGCCGCAGAGCCTCTACGACCCGGAATACTGGGCGGTGGTGAAGGGCACGCCGAACAAGAAGCTGGCCGAAGACTTCATTGCCTTTGCCAGCCAACCGCAGACGCAGAAAGTGTTCTCGGAGAACATTCCGTACGGGCCGGTGCACAAGGAAGCGTTGAAATTGTTGCCAGAAGATGTGCAGCGTCAGTTGCCGACGGCTGAAGCCAACCTGGCCGGCGCGCGGGCGGTGGATGCGGAATTCTGGGTGGACCATGGGGAGGAGCTGGAACAGCGCTTCAACGCCTGGGCTGCTCGTTGAAAGCATCGCCGGCTTTGCCGGCGATGAGGCCCTCAAGCCAACCAGGCAGCAAACTGCTCCTTGCAATACTCCATAAACAGCTGCGCAGGCTTGGTCAACTGCGCACGCTTCAACCAGCCGGCCACCAGTGCCGAGCCTGTCACATCCTCTGCCAGTTCCACGCACACCAGCTGCTGGCCATCATAGGTAATGGTCGACTGCGGCCGGGTGACCAGCACCGCAAAGCCAAAGCCTTGCCCGACCATGCCGCGCACCATCTCGATCGACGGCGAACTGAAGACAATGTTCGGGCTCAGCCCCAGTTCCTCGAAGATACTCACGAAGTAGGTCCGGCTTGGCTGCACATCCAGCAAGATCATCGGTTCCAGCGCCAGGTCGCGCAGCGACACCTGCGCCTGCTCGGCAAAGCGATGCCCGGCGGGCAGCAAGGCATACGGGCGTTGCGGTGCCATCAGCGGTTCGGTGGCGATGGTGGCGTCCAGGTCATGCTGATAGAAGATCGCCAGGTCGAAGCGCCCACCGGTCAGGCCCTGCACCAGCTCCTGCTGCTCGCCATCCTGCAGGCGGATCTCAACGCCGGGGAAACGCTCGCGGAACCCGGCGATCAGGCGTGGCAGGTACAGCGGGGCGACGGTTTCAAAGCAGCCGATATCGATTTGCCCGCACACCACATCATTGTCCGCCAGGGCGTTCTGCTCGAACTCGCGGGCCATACGCAGCAGTTCCTGGGCCTTGCGGTAGAAGCGCGCGCCACCTGGGGTCAGTGACACGCCCTGGGCGTGGTGGCGAATGAACAGCTGTACCCCGAAGCTGTCTTCCAGCCCCTTGATTGCCGTGGAAATGGATGGCTGGGCGATGTACAGCTTGCGTGAAGCCTCGGCAACGCTGCCGCATTCGACAGTGGTGACGAAGTACTTCAACTGACGCAGGGTATAGGACGCCACAATTCACCTCGGGCTGATTGTTTTCTGCCTACCTTACTCCGTGGTAGGGCAGGCCGGGGCCGTCACTGCTGCGGATTTTGCTGGGCATTGGGCATATTTTTGCTGTGTCAGCTGTGCATTCGCCGGCAAGGCCGGCTCCTACAGGATCAGCTTCACAGCGGCCTCTGTGGGAGCCGGCCTTGCCGGCGATCAGGTTCACCGCTCACTCCTCGCCCATCCCGAACACCTGCCTCATAGCGTTGCTCGGCCTCGCTGGCCGGCACCACCTCCTGCTGGTTCAAACGCTGGGAAATATCACGCAGCAAGATGTTCGCGCACAGCACCACCAAACTGCCAAGGCTCGCCTCCAGCAACAACCCCATGGCGCATAGCACGCCAATCGCCGCCGTGCACCACAAGGTGGCTGCAGTGTTCAGCCCGCGTACATTCAGGCCGTCGCGCATGATCACGCCGCCACCGAGAAAGCCGATGCCCGACACCACATACGCGGCAATGCGCGAGGCATCGGCGGCCATGCCCGGCACGCTTTGGGTCATCAGCACAAACAGGCAGGCACCGGTACTGACCAGCGCATTGGTACGCAGCCCGGTCAGGCGTTGACGCAGTTGACGTTCAGCGCCAATCAGCGCCCCCAACAGCAGCGCGACCGCCGCGCGCAGCAGAAATACTTTCCAATCCATGTAACACCTCGGTTTCCGGCAAGCCGCCGGCAATCACGCCGATAAACATCAGCGATTCAACGTCAGGGAATGGATTGCGCAGGTAAACGAAGGAAAAGAGGAGGGCAGGCTCCCGGGCGGGAGACGCCAGACCACTGACCGCCATGTTCGGCGAGGCAGTGGCAGAAGGGTTCTGCTGGACTAGCTCGCCGGATGAACCTGTCGCAATCGACTAGGGCTACTGTCCAATGCAGGACTCCTGTGCAGGCATGCAAAAGTGCGGGCGAAAAGTACCGCCGAGGCTGGGGTGGGTCAAGGTATTTCTGGCCTTTGTTCAGGCAGGAGATTTCAACACAAATGTTGAATATTCAACTGTACGTTGATATTGTCAGAGCCTATTCCACTGGAGTCCAAGATGCCTCAACAACCCGAACGCCAGCTTGTCCTGGGAGTGCTGCGCGCCACGGTGCAGATGCTCGGCAGTGTGCTGGGCCGCAATACCGAGATCATCCTGCATGACCTGACGTGCCCGGAGCACTCGGTGATCGCCATCGTCAACGGCCATATCAGCGGCCGCTCGGTGGGCAGCCCGGTGCTCGCCGGCCCGCAGGAAGACCTGGGTTTCAATGCCGTGCTGCACGCCGCCCGCGAAAAAGGCAGCAGTGAGCCGGTGGTTGTCGAGAACTACCCGACCCGCAGCCGCGATGGCAAAACTCTGCGCAGCGCCACGGCAGTCTTTCGCGACGCCCAGGGCGAGCCCTATGCCAGCTTGTGCATCAACACCGACCTGAGCGGCATCACCGCTGCCCAGGCATGCCTTGAGCAACTGCTGGCCACTGCCCAGGTGCCGGCGCCGGAGCCTGCCGAACAGCCGGATTTGGAGCAACTCATGGCGCAGATCATCGACAACGCCCTGCAGGACGCCCGCCACAGCGGCAAACGCTTCGGCAAGGCACAAAAAATCGAGGCGGTGCGCCAGATGCAGGACGGCGGCCTGTTCATCGTCAAGGGTTCCGTCGAGAAGGCCGCCGCCGCGCTGGGGGTGACCCGCTACACGATCTACAACTACCTCGAAGCGATTCGCAACGGCTGAGGAGCCTTCATGCAGTTACCTATCTATCAGGTCGATGCCTTCACCGACCGCGTGCTCGGCGGCAACCCAGCAGCGGTTTGCCCGCTCGAAAGCTGGCTGGACGACGTCACCCTGCAACGCATCGCCGAAGAGAACAACCTGTCGGAAACCGCCTATTTCGTTCGCGAAGGCGAGGGCTACCGGCTGCGCTGGTTCACCCCGGCGGTTGAAGTCGACCTGTGTGGGCATGCCACGCTCGCGGCGGCCTGGGTGTTGTTCAACGAACTGGGCGAAACCGCCGAAACCCTGCGCTTCTTTACCCGCAGCGGTGAGCTGCGAGTCAGCCGCAATGGCGCGTTGCTCGCCATGGACTTCCCCCTCGGCAACCCTCAGCCGCTCGAGGTGCCGCCAGCACTGGCCGCAGCGCTGGGGTGCGATATCGAATCACTGCACTACGCCGATGACTTCTTCGTCATCGTCAGGGACGCCCAGGTGATCGACTTGCTGACGCCGGATATCGCGGCACT
The DNA here is from genome assembly GCF_028656955.1 of Pseudomonas fontis. Lineage (GTDB taxonomy): Bacteria > Pseudomonadota > Gammaproteobacteria > Pseudomonadales > Pseudomonadaceae > Aquipseudomonas > Aquipseudomonas fontis. Next base: position 23,497 of record NZ_JAMDGY010000057.1, on the reverse strand, counting down.
GGCGCAGTTCGACGTGCGCGGCATTTGCGTATCCGCACCGGGCGTCGAGCACGACATCGTCTCGCGCTGGTTCGGCCCACGGGTGGGGGTCAACGAAGACCCGGTTACCGGTTCTGCGCATACCTCGTTGGCGCGCTACTGGTCGCAGCGCCTGGGCAAGAACCTGCTCAACGCTCGCCAGGGCGGGGCCCGACAAGGTCAGTTGCGCTGTGAAGTGCGCGACAACGGCCGGGTGATCATCAGTGGCCAGGCGGCGCTGTACCTGCGCGGAACGCTCTACCTGTAGTGCACTTTCATACCCGAACGATTCATACAAGGTGAGAAACAATGACGGCTTCCGCTTCCCTCTACGAAAAAATCGCGCAACTGGGGATCGAACTTCAGGCCCCAGCAGCGCCTGCTGCGGCGTACCAGACCTGGGTTCAGACCGGCAACTTGCTGTTCATTTCCGGGCATATTGCCAAGCAACAGGGCAAACCCTGGGTCGGCCAACTGGGCCGCAATGTCGACACCGCCACAGGCAAGCAGGCGGCGCGTGCGGTGGCCATCGACCTGCTGGGCACCTTGCAGGCGGCAACCGGTGACCTCAAGCGCGTGCGCAAGGTGGTCAAGATGATGTGCCTGGTCAACAGCGCGGCGGACTACACCGAACAGCACCTGGTAGCCAACGGCTGCTCGGAGCTGTTCGGCGAAGTGTTCGGTGAATGCGGCCAGCATGCGCGCAGTGCGTTCGGTGCCAGCCAGATTCCGCTGGGTGCCTGTGTCGAAATTGAACTGATCGTCGAATTGGCCTGACCCGGAGCCCGCCCCATGAGTCTGCACCTGCAAACACCCCTGATCGCATCGCGTCCCTTGAGCTTGGCCAGCGGCCAGGAGGTCTGGCTGAAACTGGACGCCCTGCAGCCGAGTGGCTCGTTCAAGCTGCGCGGTATTGGCTTGGCCTGCGAAACCTTCGCCAAGCAAGGCAAGCGCCGCTTCGTCTCTTCATCCGGTGGCAACGCCGGTATCGCCGTGGCCTATGCCGGGCGCTGCCTGGGCATCCCGGTGACCATCGTCGTTCCACAAACCACCACCGAGCGGGCTCGGCAACTGATCGCACAGGAGAATGCCGAGGTCATTGTGCATGGCGCGACCTGGCACGAAGCGAATGAGTTGGCGCTGTCGCTGCTGGGTGGGGAGGATGCGTTCATTCACCCCTTCGATGATCCATTGCTGTGGCAAGGGCACTCGACGATGATCGACGAAGTGGCCGCAGCCGGCTTCAAACCGGACGCCGTGGTGTTGTCGGTGGGTGGTGGTGGTTTGTTTGCTGGGGTCTGTGAAGGCATGGCCCGTCAAGGCTGGGACGATGTCCCCGTATTTGCCGTAGAGACCGCGGGCGCTGCGTCGTTGGCGGCGGCCATGGCTCAAAAGCAGCGGGTTGCCCTGGACTCGGTGAAGACCTACGCCACCTCGTTGGCGGCGAAACAGGTGTGCCAACGGGCGTTCGAGCTAAGCCAGTCGCGTCCGGTGATCAGCCATGTGCTCAGCGATGGCCAGGCGCTGGAGGCGTGTGAACGGTTCCTGAGTGACCATCGAATTCTGGTCGAACCCGCCTGTGGCGCCGCGTTGGCGCTGGCCTATGCGCCAAGCTCAGCGCTCAAGCAGTACGAGAAAGTGTTGGTGGTGGTGTGTGGCGGGGTGACTGCGACGCTGGACCAGATCCGCGAATGGCGCGCGGTGAGCTGATGGTGTAGCCGCTGCCGCTGCCGCTGCGCGGCAGATCGCTGGCAAGGCCAGCTCCCACAGAGTAAGCGGTGCATGCAATCTTTGTGGGAGCCGGCCTTGCCGGCGATAAGCCTGAATGACTAGCGACCGCTTTGCGGCCGATCACTGGCAAACGTAGCCGCTGCCGTCAGGGGGCGCGCCGCCTTTGGGAGCCCTCACGGGCTCCAGCGCAGCCTCTGGGCAGCGGCTACATGGACGATGAGGCCCACCAAACCATCACCGCTACTCCTTCAGCGATGCCATATCAATCACGAACCGATAGCGCACATCAGAGCGCTCCATGCGTTCAAACGCCTCGTTGATCTCGTCCATGCGAATCATCTCGCAGTCCGGCAGGATGTTCTTCTTCGCACAGAAATCGAGCATCTCCTGGGTCTGGGCGATCCCCCCAATCGGTGACCCCGCCAGCCGGCGTCGACCGAGGATCATCGGAAAGGTCGATTGCTCATCGATCGGGCCAACCTGGCCGACGATCACCAGCGTCGCATCCACGTCCAGCAGCATCATGTAAGGCGACACATCATGGCGCACCGGAATGGTGTCGATGATCAGGTCAAAGCTGGACTTGGCCGCACTCATGGCCTTGGCATCACTCGACACCAGCAGGGCATCCGCACCCAGTTCCAGCGCATCCACCAGCTTGTCCGGGGTTCGGCTCAATACCGTGACATCGGCGCCCATGCCGGCCGCCAGTTTCACCGCCATGTGCCCAAGCCCGCCGAGGCCAACTACCGCCACCCGGCTGCCCGGCCCGACATTCCAGGTGCGCAGCGGCGAGTACGTGGTAATGCCGGCGCACAGCAGCGGGGCGGCCTTGGCCAGGTCCAGGCCGGCAGGCACGCGCAGGACGAACTCCTCGCGCACGACGAGATGCTTGGCGTACCCGCCCAGGGTCGGTTCACGGGTAATTCTGTCCAGGCCGTTGTAGGTCTGCGTATTGCTCTCGCGGCACAGCTGCTCTTCACCCTTGCGGCACTGGTCGCACTGCTGGCACGAGTCGACCATGCAGCCCACGGCCACCGCATCGCCCACTTTGTAGCGGGTGACCTCGGGGCCTACGGCCGTCACCCGACCGACGATTTCATGGCCCGGGACGATGGGATAGCGGCTGAAGCCCCAGTCATTGCGCGCCTGGTGCAGGTCGGAGTGGCAAACGCCGCAATAGAGGATCTCCATTGCCACATCATTGGGCCGCAGGGCGCGGCGCTCGAAGGTGAAGGGCGCAAGGCGCGCGTCGGCGGTTTTCGCGGCGTAGCCAAAAGTCTGCATGGTCACCTCTTCGTTGAATTCGCTGTGATGGGCGTTGTCGCACCTTTATCGGGCCCGCTCGTGTGGTGATGCGCGGTTGGTTCCGCCAGGGCGACCCGAATGAGAATAGGAGCTGAAATTCCCTTGTGGAGGTCAGATCATGAAATTCGCGCAATCCCTGCTCGTGTTGATGCTCTTGGCCGGCACCCTGAGCGCTGCCGAATACCCCCCCGACGCCCCCATCGACCCGTCTGCCGTGCACCTGCAGCCCATGGAGCAGAACGGCATTGCCTACGTGCAAGGCGGTATCGGCGAGGATGAGTCGAGAACCTTGCAGCAGACATCCGGCTACAACTTGCACATCACCCTGTCCAGTGGCGTGGACAACAAGTACCTGAGTGGTGTGGACCTGACGGTCCAGTCCGCCAACGGCAACCCCGTGCTGACCCTGCAGGACGTCGGCCCGCTGGTGTATGTGAAATTGCCGGCAGGCCACTACCAGGTGCTCGCCAGTTTCGAGGGTGAGCAGAGCAAACAGGCGGTTACGGTGAACAGCCAGGCACCGGCCACGCTGAACCTGCACTGGCGTTGAAGTAACAAAAAACCCGCAAGGAGTACAAATGTACTCCTTGCGGGTTTTTTGCAACTCAGGAGGCCTATTCGCTGGCCGCCACGCAATTGCTCGCGGCACGGCGCATGCACATGCGGTAGCGCAATTGCTCGGCCCAATAGCGTTCCGCCTCGGTGACGTCACTCCAGTTGTCGTAGGTGTTGCTTTCGAACAGGCCGATGATCGGGCGCCGTGAGCCGACACGACGGTCGATCTCGGCAGCGATGATTTCACCGGTCTGCGCGTCGGCCATTTTGCCCTCGATGGCCACCTGGCCAGTGAAGGGTGGCTTGCCCATGGTCTGCGAGGCCGTTTGCATGGCCGCCGCCTTGGCGCCTGGCAGCCCGAGAGGGATGGGAATGTAGGAGGCGGCCTTGAGCGAGGAGTCCGCTTGCTCGGCATCGACGATGGCCACGGAAATGTGCAAGGTGTCTGGCCCCGCCACGTCGACCATCTGGTAGTCCTTGGCAAGTTTGTCGTGCAGCTGATTGTAGAAGCCCTGGGCAATGGCCGTGGCTTGCTCCTGCGGGGCCTCATGCAGTTTCGATTTGGGCCCGGCGTAGAGTTTGACCGGGTCGAGCAGCACCTTTTCATAGCGGGCGAAACTGGCCGGTGTTGCGTACTTGGGGTTGCGGTACAAGCGCAGCGCCTCGCCGTCCTTGCCTTCCTTCATCAGCGCATAGGTGCTTTCACCGAGAAAGCCCGAGCCTTTCACGTCTTCGCCCAGGCTGGTGCTGCGCCCGGGTTGCGAGGTTGAAGAGCAGCCTGCCAGCACCAGCACCGCGACACCCAGTGTGACGGTCAAACGTGTGGGTTTCATGCAGAGGTCATCTCCATTGTTTTAAAGGGTAGGGCGTCAGAACCCGCTTTCACGCATCACCACTGCCAGCAGATGCGTAGCGCCATCTGCCAGCAGGCTGCGGCGTTCGCCGCGAATTTTCAGGTGCCCACGGGTTTCCCGGCCACTGGCCAGCGGCTGCTCGAGTTGCACCAGTACATGGAACAGCGAGGCAGTCGGGGTCAGGGCGTTGTCCTGGGTGCCGGTGGCCAAAGGCCCGCCAAAATGCGAGGCGAGCATGCGGTGGGACAATTGCGCGGTACGCGTGCTGCCGATGGCCACTACCTTGCCGTCGAGCGGCACTGGCTGGCCGTCCGGGTAGAAACGCACGGCATCGCCAGTGGCCAGGTGCTGCACCTGGTCCTGCGCGACATAGGCGTCGATCTGCCAGCTGGAAGGGTCGACGAGAATCCCCAGTGGTTCACGAGTGCCGACCCATTGGCCGGCTTGCCAGCCCGGGTTGACGTCCTGCCAGAGCCCGGCGAAGGGCGCCTGCAAGGTCAACCGGGCGATTTCCGAACGCGCTGCCTGGGCTTCTTCGACCTGCACGCGCATGCGCTGGCGCGTGGCGGTCTGTTCAGCCGCACCGCCAGGGTCGGCGATCAGCCCGGACAGACGCGCTTCATAGCTGCGCACATTGGCCTCGCTGCTGCTGACACGCGAACTGATGTCCGGGGCGTCAAGCACCACCAGGGTGGCGTTGGCGCCGACCTGGCCCTCGGGGCTGATCGACTTCAAGCGCGCAGGGTAGGGCGCGTATACCCGCCACTGGTGCTCAGTGCGGGCGACGCCATAGGCGTCGATTTCCGTGCGCCAAGGTACGGCCAGCAGCAACACGCCCAGCGCCAGGACACCCAGCAAGAGGCGCCGACGCCCGGAGGCGATGTTCTGGCGATGGGTGAACCAGTATTTCAGCTCGCGGATTATCGGCATGGCGATGAACCACGACAGCTCGACAATGAACAGCACAATGCCGAGCAGCTTGAAGAAGAACACGTACACCGCATAGGCGATCCCCAAAAACAGCACCAGTCGATACAGCCAGGTGACCATCGCAAAGCCGATCAGCAAACGCCTGTGTCCGGGGCTGAAGGCCTCCGGCCAGGGCTCCTGCATTCCCAACAAACCCCGGCGCAGGCTGACCCGCGCCAAGGCCGATGAGCGTTCGTGCAGGTTGGGGAAGTCGAGCAGGTCAGACAGGATGAAATAGCCATCGAAACGCATGAACGGGCTGGCATTCAGCGCCAGGGACAGGGCCCAGCTGGTAGTGGCCAGGTAGAGCAGGGCATTGCGCATCGCCCCCGGCTCGCAGAGCGCCCAGCCCAGGGTGGCCAGCCCGGCCAGGGACAACTCGGTGATGATCCCGGCCGAGGCGATGGCCAGGCGCTGCCGCGCGCTGCGCAGCTTCCAGCTCTCGCCGGTGTCGGTGTAGAGCATCGGCCAGAGCACCACGAAGGCGATGCCCATATGGCCGACGCGCAGCCCCAGCCGCGTGGCCACCAGGGCGTGACCCAGCTCGTGCAGGGTCTTGGCGACGATCAGTGCCAGGGCAAAGCTGAACAGCCCTTCGGTGGAAAACGACTCGACCACCGAGCTGACGAAGGTGTCCCACTGGTGCAGCACCAGCACGATGCCCAGCACGCTCAGGGCCACGACCAACAGCGCGGCAGTGCGGGTAAACAGTGGCGCGAGCAATTGGCTGAGCCCGACCAGAAAGCGCTGCGGGCGCAGCAACGGGATCCGGAAGAACAGGTAATGGTGCAACCACCAGTTCCAGCTCAGCCAGGTTTTGCCCGACTCCCTGGCCTGGAGGCGAGCCAGCCCTTCGGGGCCACTGCGCAGCAACTGGTGATGTTCGAGGAAGCGGCGAAGTTCAAGGACCTGTTCGACCTCAGGTTTGAGCGCAGTGTCCGCGCCAACCTGCTCGCAGATCTGCTGAGGTGTCTGCCCCCAGCGCAACAGGCACTCGAACTCCAGCCAGCCGATGCGGTAGAAGCGGTTGATCACGGTGTCCTGGATCACCCAGGCAGGCTCGCCGTTGGCCGCGCTGGCGGCTTCGCTCAGGCGCAGGTCTTCGCGAAGCGGCGGCAGCGGCAGTTCGGCGGCTTCCTGCATTACCAGCCGCTCCAGGCACGCACCGTGGCCAGTGGCCGGCGCAGTAGGTAATAACCCAGCGCCACACGCTCGCCATAGACTTTGGCGGTGCCGTGCAAGCCGAGGCGGGCATGCTCCGGGGCGCCGTCGATGCTCGCCAGCAGGCGGTAGGCGACCACGCCTTCGTCACTGGGGCGAGCCTGGTAACTGGTTTCGAGAATCTTGCCCTTCAACGGTTTGAGCGGGTAGGCGGTGAGGAACAGGGTGACTTCGGCACCCGGCTCCAGTGCAATGGCATCGGCGACGGCGAGTTGCAGCAACATCGCCGGTTGTTGTGGGTCGGCTACTTGCATGATGCGTTCGCCGGTCACCACTGGCTTGCCCAGCCAGTCATTGGGGTCGCTGAAGACTGCCACGCCAGTGCGCGGCGACAGCACCTGAGTGCGTTTGAGCTGCGCCTGTACCGCCGCCAGTTCTGCGCGTCGCTGTTGGGCACGGCCGTCGAGCAGGGTCAGTTCGCCCTTGCTTTGCGGGTTGTCGAAGGCCCGTTGGCTGGCGGCCAACAGTTCGGCGTCGGCGACGGCCACTTCCTTTACCAGCACTGCGGCACGGTTGCGCAGGGTGGTTTCATCCAGGGAGAACAGCGGGGTGCCAGCCTCCACGGCCTGATTGGGGCGAACCTGGATATGCTCGATCACCCCGTCGATGGGCGCGCTGATGATCTGCGCCTGGCGGGAGATGATCTCCGCTGGTGCCAAGGCACTCTGGCGTACCGGCACCAACAGCAGGGCCGCCATCACCGCCGCACCGATCAACCACTGCCGCCGGCTGGGGCGCCAGGCCAGCAAGGTGCGTTTGTGGGTCAATGCGGCCCAGCAGTAAGCCCAGGTTTGCACCAGCCCGGCGAGATGCTGGTGCAGCAGGGCAGGCGGCTCCTGTTCCAGCAGCATTACCAGCAAACCCAGGCGTTTGCCCGTGCGGTTGTGCACGGGAATGCAGCAGATACCTTCGGTCCACCATTCGGCCCAGCCCTCGGCTATGTCCTCGGGCGGGCTCAGTTGCCCGATGTTCAGCCACACCGGCTGCTCGCCCGGTACTTGCGTCGCGACCCAGCGAATCGCCCGATTGAGCCAGACCAGATAAGGCGAGTCTTCCGTTGGCCGCGACAAACCGGACACACACAGCAGCTCAAAACCGCGCTCGCGTTGGGCGAACACCAGGGCCTGATGGAAGTGCAGCAACGGATACAGGTCATTGGCCATGCTGAACGCCAGGGCGTTCAGCGTCTCGGCCTGCAGGGCCCGGTCACGCAGCGCGTCGAGCTGCAATAGCAACTGTGGGTGTGGCAGGGGTTCATTCATTGTCATGATTGAACCGCGCGGTGCCGCTCATGCCGGCGATCAGCTCCGGGTATTGCTGGTCGAGGCGGGCCTCCAACTCGACGGTCTGGGCCACGGCATCCACCCGCGAGTTGATGGCGCTGATGCGTGCCGGGTAGCTCTTGCCGGTTTCGTGAATGTTCACCTGCAAAGGCGCACCCGTCTTGAGGCTGGGCAACAGGCTCGAAGGCACGTTCAGGCGTACTTTAAGGGCGCCATCGCTGACCAGGTCGAACAGCGGCGTACCGGCGCTGACAGTCTGGTAGGGCTTGACGTGCACCTTGGCCACCCGCCCGGCAAACGGCGCCGAAACCTGGCAATAGGCATTCTGCGCCTGGCCCATGGCACGCGCGCCGTCGGCCTTCTGCACCTCGGTGGTGGCCATGGCTACTTCCAGGTCACCGACTGCATCGAGCTTGCGCAGGTTCTTCTTGGCCTCAAGGTTCTGCCGCGCCATGGCCAGTTCCGCCACCGCCACCTTGAGCCGGGCCTGCGCTTCCTCGCAATTGAAGCGTGCCAGCACCGCTGCCTTGGCGACCTTTTGCCCGAGCGAGGCATTCAATTCGCCCAGGGTGCCGCCCATTTGGCTGGAAAGGGTGGTTTCCAGCTCCGAGGCAAGCAGCACCCGCAAGGCGCCGCTGTCATTGCCAGCGTCACTGGCTTCCTCTTCAGCCCACGTAGGGGTAACCAGGCAATTGAACAGCAATACGGACACACACAACTTACGGCTGAGTCGCGGCATTTGGCGTTCCTTGCGCAGTGACGAGCAGGCGTTGCTGTTCTTGTTCGCGCAAGGTGCGCTGGATTTCCCGGGACAGGGTCTTGATGTCGTGTTTCTCAATTTGCGTAGGCAAGGTGTCCAGCCCCACCGAGTTGTACAGCCGGCCCCAGGCCGCCTGCGCGCTGGAGAACGCCGCTTCACGCTGGTAGCGCGACAACAGGTAGCGGCCTTCGGCACGAATCAGCTCAAGCTCCGAGCCCAACGCATTGGAGCGCGCGGCCTGGGCATAGTTGAGCAGGTTGCGGTCGACGCGCAGGCTGTCTTCGGTGAACTCCACTTCCTGGCGCGCCAGTTGGTAGCGCAGCACACCGACGCGCACCTGGGTCAGGATCGCCATCGACAAGGCCACCCGGCGCATGTCGTCGGTCTTGGCCTGGGATTCGGCGGCCGAGTTCAACGATGGCAGTTGCAACAGGCGCAGCAGGTTCATCGACACCTGCAGGCCGGTGCTCATCCAGTCGCTGTTGTACAGGTACTTGTTGGAGTCGTACTTGTAGCCGAAGTCCACGCTGACGTTAGGCCACAGCTGGGCCTTGGCGATCTTCAGGTCCTGTTCGTTGACGCGCTTGCGGTACCACTCCTCCATGATCTCCGGGCGGTGCTCGAGCGACATTTGCTCCAGCTGCGCCTCGCTTTGCCCCAGTTGCGGTAGCACCGGTTCCGGGCCGTCGGCCAGTACCAGCTTGGTGCCCGGCGGCAGCGAGATCAGCGCGGCCAGCTCGGCACTGGCGAACTCCAGGTCCTGCCGGCGTACGGTCAGCAGGTAGATCGAGTCGAGCAGTGCGCGTTGGTAGGCGAGGATTTCCTGACGCGGCAGCAGGCCCTTGGTCTCGGCTTCGCGGGCCGACGTCAGGGCGCGGTGGGTACGCATCAGCAGCTTGTCTACCTCGGGCATCAGGCGCTGCGCGCCGAGGGCACGCCAATAGGCGTTGCGCACGTCTTGCAGCACGTTCTGCGCCACCTTGCGCCGGCGTTCTTCGGCCATGAGGATCTGGTCGGCTTTCTGCTGGGTGCGGTAATAGGCAACGCCGAAGTCCAGCAGGCTCCAGCTCAAGCCCAGGCCATACAGTTCACGGTAGCGTTCTTCCGAGGTCGATGGGCGCAAGCTGACCTGACGGTCCTCGATGCCGATCGAGGTGCCGCCAGAGTCGTTGTTGCGCCCGGCATAGCCGGCTGATGCCACCAGGCGCGGGAGCATCTCGTGGCTGGAGACATCGCGAAGGTCGGCGGCCAAGGCGCTTTCCATCAGCTTGAGGCGGTAGTCGAGGTTGTATTTCAACGCCCGTGCGGCTGCGTCATAGAAGGTCAGTGGCGCGCTCAGCGGCTCCTGCTGGGCGTACATGGTGGCCTGGTCGGCGATGATCCGTTGTCGACTCTGCTCATCGCTGTAGGGTTTGGGCTCCAGAGCGGAACATGCGCTGAGCAGAACCGCCGAGGTCAATGCAGTGCTGATAAAACCGGCCGCTTTATTACCCATAAAATTCCCTTTGCTTTACTGGTACGGGCTGCATGTTCATGGTCGTCCCTGACGTGCGGCAGCGCGCAGTTGTGCGCTAAAGCCCTTGGCAGGTCGGTGTTCCGGCTTGGCTTCCAGGTGCGAGGGGTTGCGCACCATGTCTTGCGGGTCTACGGCGAACAACGACGGATCGGCCAGCAGGCCATCGGCGTTCAGGTCGACACGGCCTTGGCGGCCAAGCACCCAGGCGAGGTCCTGCTCGCTGTTCAGCCGGCTGCTACGCACAGCCTGGGCAACGAACTGCCCCGGTACCAGCCCAAGGCCGGCACCGAGCGATTCGGCGCGCTGCGGCAATGGCTGGGCCAGCCACAGGTTGCTGCCGTCAGTGGCCCAGCTGGAAAGCTCGCGCAGCTGGGCTTCACGCTCTATCACCGGGGTAATGAAGATGGCGGGCTGCGGGGTGGGCAGCGAAGGCGGAATGTAGGTGGTATCTGTGGGGCGCTCGAAGAAGTCGCCGCCCGGGGCGGGAATGAACGGCGCGCTGATGTTCAGGTTGATCACCAACTGGGCCTGGTCGGTGGCTCCATTGCGGTCACTCAGGGTGTAGGTGAAGAAGTCCTGCAGCACCTGGCCCAGGCCGGCAGCGGCGAGTACCTCGGGGTTGCTCAGGTCGAGGGTGTAGGTGTAGCTGCCATCGGCGTTGATGATCAGTGTGCCGTAACGCCCGCTCAACGGTTGGCCCAGGGCACCGGTGGTGCCGCTTGCACTTTCGGCGCCGCTGCGGATGCCCGTTACCTGCAGCACTTCGTTGCCGTCGACATCGCTGTCGTTGGGCAGCACATTGCCGGTGGTCTGTGCCGGCTGGGTCTGGTCGTTGACCGATGCGCTGTCGTCGCGGGCCACCGGGTTGTCGTTGGCGCCTTGAATCACCACGGTCAGGCGCGCCTGCGCCGTGGCGCCCTGGGTGTCGCGCATCAGGTAGGTGAAGCTTTCGCTAAGGGTTTCGCCCGCCGTGCGCAGGGCCTGGACGGTAGGGTTGTCGTTGTCGATCAGGTAGGTGTAGCTGCCATCGGCGTTGAGCAGCAACTGGCCGTAGCGGCCGACCAGGGTCTGGCCGGCGAGGGCGGACTGGCCGCTTTCGTTGCCGACACTCAGCACCTGGCGGGTCTCGCCATTGGCGATGCTGTCGACGTCGCTGTCGTTGAGCAGCACATTGCCGCTGGCATTCTGGCCCGGCGTGCCGTTGGCCACGCCGCCAGCTTCGACGGCAACCGCGCTGTCATCGCGAGCCACCGGGGTGTCGTTGCGACCGTCCACGGTGATCACCAGTTCGGCGTTGGCGCTGGCACCCCAGACGTCCACCAAGGTGTAGGTGAAGACATCGGTCAGGGTCTGCCCGCTGATGCGCAGGGCCTCGACCTCGGGCAGGGAATTGTCCAGCACGTAGCTCCAGCTGCCATCGGCATTCAGCGTCAGGTCGCCGTACAGCCCGCGCAACACGGTGCCGGGCACCACCGCCGTACCGGTGCCGGCCAGGCCCCCGGTGCGGATGGTCGATACGTGCAAGGTATCGCCTTCAATATCCCTGTCGTTGTCGATGACATTGCCTCTGGGGTTGACCCCGGCGTCGCCATTGTTCACTCCGCCGGCCTCGACTGCGGTTGCGCTGTCGCCCACCGCCACCGGTGGTTCATTGCGCCCGCGAATCAGAATGGTCAACTGGGCCAGGTCGTTGAGGTTGCCGTTGTCGGTCACCTGGTAGGTGAAGTGTTCCTCCAGGAACTGCAACGGGGTCAGCGAGCGCACCGCAATATTGGTGGAATCGACAAAGTAGGTGTAGCTGCCATCGGCACCGATGATCAGGGTGCCGTACAGGCCATTGAGCAGGGTGCCGTTGCTGTTGTCGGTATCGGCGGGCACGTTGCTGGCCACCGGCCCGGCGCTTTCGGCACCGATGCGGATACCGGTGACGTGCTTGCTGTCGCCGGCATCGACGTCACTGTCGTTGTCCAGCACATTGCGGCTGGGGTTGACCGCATTGCCCATGCCGTTGTCCGCCACGGCGACGGCAATATCGTCGCGCGCCACCGGCGCATCCCAGGCGCCACGCACGGTCACGGTCAGCTGCGCGTTGTCGCTGGCGCCGGCGCGGTCACGCATTCGGTAGGTAAAGGTTTCCACCAGCGACTCGCCCGGCTTCAGGGCCTGCACCATGGCCAGGTTGTTGTCGACCACGTAGCTGTAGCTGCCGTTGGCGCCGACTGTAAGGGTGCCATACAGCCCCGTGAGGCTCAGATTGCCGCTCACCGTGGTAAACGTGCCGCCAGCCGCTTCGTTGCCGGTACGGATGCCGGTCAGGGTCTTGCTGTCGTTGGCATCGACATCTTTGTCATTGGCCAGCAGATTGGCGCTGGGATTGAGACCCAGGGTGCCATTGAAGGTGCCGCCGGCTTCGACGGCAAGCGCCGTGTCATCGACCGCGACCGGGGCATCGTTGCTGCCGTGAATGGTGATGGTCAGCACCGCGGAACTGGTAGCCCCGGCCAGGTCGCGCAAGCTGTAGGTGAAGCGCTCGAGCAGGGTGTCGTTTGCCGTGAGCAGGGCCTGGACCACCGGGTTGCTGTTGTCCAGCACGTAGCTGTAGTTGCCGTTGGCATTGAGCACCAGGCTGCCATAGAGGCCTTGCAGTGTGCCCCCCGGCAGGGCCGCGACGTTGCCTTGCCTGAAGCCGGTGACGCTGAGGGTTTCGCCAAAGCGGTCGACATCGATGTCGTTGGCCAGCACGTTGCCCGTCGGGTTGCTGCCTAGCGTGGTGTTGGCCACGCCACCTGCCTCGACGGCGGTAGCGCTGTCGTTTTGCCCGACCGGGGTGTCGTTGGCGCCCTGGATGTCGATGGTCAGGTTGGCGGAGGCCTGGGCACCGGCGGCGTCGATGACGTTGTAGCTGAACAGGTCCTGGAGGCTGTTACCCACCCGCAGAGCCTGGACATCCGCCAGGCTGTTGTCCAGCCGGTAGGTGTAGCTGCCGTCGGCATTCAGGGTCAACCAACCATAGGTGCCGCGCAGTTCACTGCCCAGGGTGCCAGGAGTACCGGCACCCGTGCTTACCGAGGCCACGGCGCGGGTTTCGCCATAGTCGTGGTTGGGCAGGTCACCGGGCACTTCGCCGCCATCGACGTCCCTGTCGTTGTCCAGCACGTTGCCACTCGGGTCCTGGCCGGGGGTGGTGTTGTTCAGGCCACCCGCTTCAATGGCGAGATTGCTGTCGTTCACCGCCACCGGGGTGTCGTTCTGCCCGCGGATCAACACGAAAATCTCGCCATCATCGGTTTCCGGCGTTGCCCCGACACCGTCGGAAATGGTGTAGGTGAAGCGTTCTAGCAACAGGTCGGAACTGCGCCGCAGGGCCTGGACGTCGGCATTGTCGTTGTCGACGACATAGCTGTAGGTGCCATCGGGGAACAACGTAAGCGTGCCGTACTGGCCAACAATTACCGTGCCGCCGGCTGTGACCGCGATACTGCTACCGCCATCATTGGGGCTACCGGTACGTATGCCGACCACAGTGATCGGGTCGCCATCCGGGTCGAAGGCATTGACCGTTACATCGCCCGTCGGGTTGACCCCAGGGGCGAGGTTGTCTACACCACCGGCTTCGGTGGCGATGGCGACCACAATTTGCGCCACGGGAGGGGCATTGACCCCATGCACGGTGATTACCAGTTGGGCGATGTCGGTCAAGCCCTTGGTGTCGGTGACTTCATAGCTGAACACCTCGGTCAGGGTGGTACCTGCCGGCAGCGCCTGAACGGTCGTATTGTTGCTGTCAACGTTGTAGAGGAAGGAGCCGTCGGCGCCGATGGTCAGCGTGCCATAGAGCCCGATCACCACGGTGCCGTTGTTCGACGTGGTACCACCGGCAACGCTGCTGAGCACATCGGTGAGTGGGTTGTAGCTGGCCTCGGGCTTGTTGATTACCCCGGTGACCAGCAGTTGGCTGCTGGGCTGGTCGGCTGCGTCGACGTCCTGGTCGATGCCATTGCCACCGGGCTGGTTGATGGTGCCGGGGCGGCTGGGGAACAGGATGACGTTGCCCGATCGGTTGCTTTCCACGGCACTGCCGTTGGTCGAGGCGGCCTGGGCTTCAGCCACGTCGTCGCTGGCTACCGGGTTGTCGTTGGCGCCTTGAATGACCATGCGCAGTTGTGCAACGTCGTCCAGCCCGCCCAGGTCGGTGACCCGGTAGCTGAAGAACTCCACCAGTTGGTCCCCGGCGCTGAGCCGCTGCACCGCGGCGTTGTTGTTGTCGAGCACATAGGTGTAGCCGCCATTGGAATTCAGTGTCAGGGTGCCGTACAAACCGAGCACCATGGCGCTGCTCCCGGCTGGCACGGTCACGAAGGCCCCCACTTGCCCCTCGGCCACTGGGCGTACACCGCTGACCCGCAACACTTCGCCGTTGGCGGCGCTGTCGACATCGGTGTCGTTGCCCAGCACATTGCCAGCGCCATTGCTGCCGGGGGTGGCATTGAACTTGCCGCCGGCCTCGATGGCGACACCGTCATCGTCGACGCCGACCGGCGTGTCATTGGCGCCCTGGATGGTCACGGTCAAGGTCGCGCTGGCTGTGGCACCGGCCTTGTCGGCCATGATGTAGCTGAATTGCTCGACCAGCGTCTGCCCGGCCAGGCGCAGCGCCTGCACCTGCGGGTTGTTGTTGTCGATGATGTACTGATACAGGCCATTGCCAGCCACCACCAGACGGCCATACAGCCCTTGAATCGAGGTTACCCCCTGGGGTGGCACGTTGACGGCCGTACCGTTGAGCCCTGGCGCCACCGACACCATGTGCAGCACATCACCATTGGTGGCGATATCGACATCAGTGTCGTTGCTCAGCAGGTTGGCGCGTGGGTTGATCCCCGGCATGTTGTTGTTGGTACCACCGGCCTCAAGTGCGGTGATGAAGTCGTCATTGGCGATAGGCGTGTCGTTGACCGCCTCCAGCACGATCTGCAGCGAATCGGTGTCCTGCTTGGCATCTGCAGGGTTCTGCCCGGGAGTGCCATCGCCGTCGCCGTCACCAAAATTGCCCTGGTCGTTGCTGACGACCGTGAGGGTATCAATGCCGTTGAAGTCGGTATTGCCCAGGTATTGCAGGCTCGCCAGTGCCGCATTGATGTCGGCCAGGGTGCCGGTGATTTCCAGCCTGGCGGTGTTCTGCCCATTGATCCCGAGCCCGACGGGCACGTTGAGCAGGCTCAAAGTGCCGTGCTGGACGCTGAGAGTGACCTGCAGCGTGCGCCCGGCAGGGTCCGGGTTGCGGTTGGCGTCCACATCGGCAACGCTGATGCCGCCGATGGCCAATGGCACATCTTCGGAGCCTGCCTGGTTGCCGGGCAGGGTGTTGACCGGGGCATCGTTCTGCTCGACATAGCCGGCATCGGCCTGCGCGCTGGCCGCATCGGCCAGGGTCACTTCGATCTGGCCCAGGGTGAGGCCGTCGCTGTCGATACGCACACGCAGGTCGCCCAGCGGTTGCGGGTAGCTGATCAGCCCGGCAGGGGTGTCGATGCGGAACACGCCGCCAGGCAATACCCCGAACCGGTATTGCCCGTTGGCATCGGTGACGGTGCTGAATTGCAGGTTGTCGGCGCTGGTGTCGAGCCGGCCATCGGCACCGGCCCAGGTCAGGATCACGGTTTGCCCGGCCAGCCCCGGGCCATCCGGGGTGGTGCTGGTGGTGGCGCTGGCGGTGTCATTCCACAAGGTGCCGGCAATCACCCCAAGCCCGGCCGTGTCGCGCAGGATGTACTGGTTGGGGCCGACCGTGCTGCCGGTGCGCTCGCCGTCAATCGCGCCATCGACACCGACCGCAGAGCCGCCGAACTGGGTGAAGTCCTCGGGCAGGCTGCTCCAGGTGAGGGTGGCGTTGGTGCTGGCGATGGTCACGCTGTTCGGCAGGGTGACCTGGTAGACGACGCGGACCTGAGCGCCGACATCCAGTTGATCGAAGTTGACCTGCAAACCGCTGGCGGTGCTGAAACTGATGCCCAAAGGCAGGTTTGCGGCCGTGAAGCTCTGGCCGTTGATGGTAATGCTGACCAGGCTGTAATTGCTGCCGTTGGCGAAGCCGTCGCTCAGTTGGGTATCGAATGCCGGTAGGCCGCCGTTCTGCGTGAAGTCGACCGCGACCGTGGCCGTACCGCTGGTGCCGGCAGGGTTGGGGTCGAAGGTAATGATGTGCTTGTCCATGCCGGTGAAGCTTGGCTCGACGATCTTTTCCACCAGCACTTCGCTGCTGGCGCGGCCATTGCCGTTGACGATCTCCAGGGCGCTGACATTGAGCAATGCGCCGGCGCTGTTGGAGGTCTGGTTGGCCACGCGCACGTTGAATTCCAGCGAAATGCCTTCAAGGTCCGAATCGCTGCCGTTGCCATTGACCACGTTGCCCATGTCGAAGGTCACGGTCTGGCTGCCATTGCTATTGATCACCACGGTAACCCGTGACGGGTCGAAGATCCCGGTGGGTGCCGGGCCCGACAGATCGGGGGTTATCGGCTGGGCTTCGGGGCTGTCCTCGTTGCCGTTGATGTCCAGCGTGCCGCCAACGATCAGGTTGGCATCGCTGACCAGCCCGCCATTGGAGATGAACGCGATGCGCAGGGCGTTGGACAGCGCATCCGGGCTGATGAATTCCAGGCCGTTGGCCAGGGTGATCTGGATGCGGTAGTTGGGGTTGTTGCCTTCGGGCACCAGCACCACCACGCGATAGCGGATCACCTCGCCGATGCTCACCGTTTCCTGTATCGCCGTGGTCGGGTTGGGCGCGCTGGTGTCGGGCAGGCCGCCGACACGCGAAAGGATTATGGCCTGGGCGACGTCGAACACCAGTACCGAGGTGGTGCGGTAGTCGTTGAGCACGCCGCTGTTGAGCAGGCCGTCGACGCCGGTGCGCTCACCGGGGTTGGCGCCGTCCAGGCTGCTCCATTGCACGCTGGCCTGGCTGATGAAGTCGGCGTGCATGGCGGCCGAGGCGTTGACCACGCCTGTCAGGGTCAGCACGATGCTGCCGCCCTTGGCGATATCGATATTGGCGCCTGTGGCAGTGCGCAGCACCCCGTTGACGATTTCGAAGCCAACCCCGCCGTTGTTGGTCGCGCCGCCCTGGTAGAGCACGCCACTCAGGGTCACGTTATCCAGCTCGGTGGGCAGGGTGTCGAGCAGGCTGATGTCGAACGCGCTGAAGTCGTTGTTGCTGGTGCCGTTCCTGATGGTAATGGTGAAGGTGACGTTGATCCCTTCATCCAGGCCATTGGGTGGAATGGTCGAAGTGATGGCCTGGGTCACTTGCAGGGTGGGTTCACGCACGGTGACGATTGGCTGGCCGCCGCTCAAGGTGACGGTACGGTCCACGGCGATGGCGCCGTTGGCGGTGTCGCCATCCGGGTCGCTGTACACCAGTTGCGCGTTGTTCTGCAGAACCTTGCCGGCCTGGTTGCCGATGACGTTGCTAGCCACCAGTTGCAGGCGGATGACGAAGCTGTTGTTGCCGACGATGTTGTCCGCTGCCGCCGTGGCGCTGGCAAAGGTCAGGCGAGCGCCTACGCCGTCGTTGCCCAGGGTGCCGCCAATGCCATTGGCCGCACTGACCACCACGTTGCCGACAAAATCCGCCGCCAGCGCGCCGCTGCCAGTGCGGGTGAGGATGATCAGGTAGCCCTGGTTGCCGTTGAACGCGGTGTTCAGGCGCAACCCTGCGGGTATCAGGTCGTCGATGCGCAGGCTCAGGGTGCCGCCCTCGGGCAGGGTGACGACGATGTCATAGAGCATGCTTTCGCCGACCACCAGGTCACTGCCCGTGGTGTGCGTGGCACTTGAGTCGCTGTCGTCCAGGCTGCCGCCGGCGTATTTCTTGACCACCACGGGCGCTGCGACCTGTTGCCCGGCGACGTCGCTGAGGTCGACCGGGGTGAAGTCGGTGCCGCCGTTGACGCTGGCATAGTTGGTCAAGGTGGCCGTGGTTTGCAGCGTACGGCTGGCCTCGATGCTGGCGCTGACCTGCACGTCGTAGCTGATGATCACGATATTTGCGCCGCTGGTGTCGCTTGTCGTGCCCGCACGCCCGGCGAGCAAGGTGGCCTGGCCACCGGCATCGAGGAAGGTGATCTGGTTGCCGCTGACGCTGTAGTCGATGCCGGCCACCAACTGGGTGCCGTCACCGCGGTAGATCAGCAGGTTGGCGTTGGCCAGCGAGCCGTTGACGAAGGACAAGCCGGCCGCCAGCGTCACCTGCGTGGTGACATCGAAGGCGCCGCCACCACCGCTGTTCTCCAGGGCGGAGACCAGGCGCAGGCGGTCGGCGCCGTCGATGCCGCTGACGTTGCCATCGACATCGCTCAACTGGGTGATGCTGCCATTGAACGGCGCACCGCTGCTGCCCGGCGGGTTCCAACTGCCTGAAGTACCGGTCACCGTGCCGTTGCTGCCCGATACCACGCCATGAATGATCGCCAGGCTTGGCTCGGCAATCGACACGATGGGGGCGACGTCCGTGGACACCAGGGTGCGGTCGGTGAGGGTGGTTTGCTGGGTGGATTGGGCCAGCACATCCAGCGAACGCTGGTCGGCGAACGGCTGGTCGCCCACCCGTACAGTGAACTGCACGACGATCCGACTGCCGGAGGTGATCGACGTGGCAAAGCTGCCGAAGTCGAACACGATGGCGTTGCCGGCGGCGCTGGTCACGCTGAGCACGCCGCCCAGGTTGGAATTGCCGCCACCCAGTTGCCACTGGCCGGCGGCATCGCCGGAGCCCCAGGTAATGCCGCTGACATTGAACAGCGGCAAGGGCAGGTAGGCCGTGAGCTTGAACTGCTCGTAGTCGCCAGTGACCAGGTCGTAGCTCAGCTGGAAGGTCACCAGGTCGCCCGGGCGCAGTTCGCCATTGCTTGGCGGCGCGCCGTTGTTCACCTCGACCAGGCTGATATCGATGTTGTTGGTGGGGATGGTGCTGGTGGTTGAGGAGCCATCGCTCTGGGACTGCCCGGTGAGGTTGAACAGGTCGAGCAGCACCGTGCCTTCGACTGTTGCCGCGTTGCCCAGGTCGTCGCCTTCGTTGATTTCACCGTGGGGGGCGCCGGCCGGTGGCGTATAGCGCTGGCCGACCAGGGCGCCGTAACTGATCACGGCGGTAACGGCGCCTTCCAGGTTGTTGTCAAAAGCCAGGTCGCCGTTGAGCCAGCCGCGAATGCTGGACAGCCCGGCGCGCAGCGATTCGGCAATATCGAAGACCATCGAAGTGGTGCCGTCAGCATTCACCGTAGTGCTGGTCTGCAAGGCGATGGTGCGTGCCACGCCATTGAGGGTGACGGTCAGGGTTGGCGTGCCGCTGAGGGTCTGGCCGTCGCTGAGTTGATCACGAATGACCAATTGGCCCTCACCGAAGAAGTCCTTGCCGAAGGCGAAGTAGTCGGAAATCGCGACGTTGAGGGTGTAGTTCAGGGTGTCACCGGGGGTGATGCCGGTTTGCCCGATGTCGGTCTGCAAGGTCACCTGCTTGAGCAGGGTGATCGACTTGGCGATGAAGCTGGTACCGGTGCCAGTGCCGGAGAACTCGATATTCGTTGCTGGTGCAGTCACATCCCGTGGGTCAAGCGGCACCCAGCGGCCGGCGGCCGTTGGTGGGCCGAAGACGATGGTGGTAGGCGCGCCAGTGGTCGGGTCGAGCACCTGGTCACCATCGGCGTCAGCGTCTGGCACGTAGAAGCTCACCACGGTGTCCGTGGCGGCGGTCAAAGCGCTGTATTCGACGGTAAACGAGGTGATGAAGGCGTCATCGGCCGCGATCAGTACGGCAATCGCCGCAGGGTCGGTGACCACCGTGCCGTCGTGCAGGGTAATCGAGGTCAGCGTCCCGCCGGGGCCAGGGGTGATGGCAGTGACCTGGATATTGTCCGGCAACGGCTGGGTGACCACGACATTGGTCAGCGTCTGCCCCGGTGCGGGGGTGGCGGTGAGTGTCAGGGTGCGGCCGAAATTCGGGCCGGTGGCAGTTTCGCCCTCGGGGGTGTTGATGGTTTCGCGGGTGCTGATCACCGTGGGGTGCACCACGAACCCGGCAGAGCCGGCTTGCAGCAGGCTTGGGTCGTTGGTGGGGTTGTTCAGGGCGTCGTTGCCCAGTTCGAAGCCGCCGGCGGCACGGATGGTCAGGTCTGGCGAGCCGGTGGAGAAGCTGGTATCGGCCAGGTTGCTCAGGCTGGCGGTGACTTGCACGGTAATCGGT
This sequence comes from Pseudomonas fontis, assembly GCF_028656955.1. Lineage (GTDB taxonomy): Bacteria > Pseudomonadota > Gammaproteobacteria > Pseudomonadales > Pseudomonadaceae > Aquipseudomonas > Aquipseudomonas fontis. The sequence continues at coordinate 3,039 of NZ_JAMDGY010000057.1, read as the reverse complement.
GGCTGGTCGGCCGAGAAGCTGGCGAAGGGCAAGCTGATGACCACCATGCTGTCGCCGGCGCGCAGGCCGTAGGTGGCGGCATTGAGGGTGATGAAGTTGCCGCTGGCGTCCTTGGCGATAGGGCTTTGCGCATTGCCGTTGGCGTCAAAGGTCACCACGCTGCTGCTCAGCGTACGGCCCAGGTAACTGGCAGAGATGAAATTGACGCCGTCATCCCCGTCCTTGCCGGTGCTGGGCAGGAACAGGGTGATGTAGGGGGCATAGCCGACCTGGCTGGAGCCGTTGGTGAAGGTCACATCGAAGCTGAACTGGTCGCCCAGCAGCACATCCTGGCCGCCGCTGCCGATGGTGACCGAGGGCGCGGCATCGGCCAGCAGGCCATGGAAGTCGGAGAGCGCCACGGCGCTCAGGGCGATGCTCTTGTCGATATCGCCGGCATGGGTTTCCAGGCGCCAGTCGCCGCCGGCGTCCTGGCTGCCGGTGGCATTGCTGGAGGCGCCGACATCGGCGCCGGTCCAGCGGGCCAGTTCGCTGACCAGGGTGTTCCCGGCGCTGCCGGCGCCGACATCGCAGCCATATAGCTGGATATCGGCGCCTTCGCTGAGGTTGCCGCGCCACTGCTGCAGGGTGCCTGCCAGTTGATCAACGTTGTCGCTGCTGACGGTGCGGTTGCCCAGGGTGAACTGGCCGGCGGCGCCGTGGGAGATCACCTGGATCGAGTCCACCTTGCCCAGTTGGGCAAGGGCAGCGGAAATCGCGGCGAGGCCGTCTTCGCTGCTGTTGACCACAATGGCTGTAACGTTGCCGGGCAACTGGGCCAGGAGTTGATCGCGTTGTTCCACGCGGCTGTCGATCACCAGCAGTGCACGGGCGGCGGACGGCGCGGGCGTGAGAGTAGGGGCGGGTGCGGCTTCGACAGGGGAGGTGTGCGCGGTGGTGTCTTTGCCGGCGGGCTGATCGGCGTTTTGATGCTGGTCGGCGGCGGCCGTGGCGGCAGCACCGTCGAACAGGATGCGCGGTTCGAGGGCCAGGGTCTGAGCTCTTGGCCGCAGGTGGCTACCGGCGATGGGTTTTCCAGGAAAAGCCATGAGAAGTCCCTCTTGAGTAGCCTGACACCTGCCTGACAAACAGAGCGCACTGTTCCAATGTAGGTTCTTTTCGCGGACTTGCCACTGTCACTCAGCCCTTGGCCACAGGCTTTACAGCCACATTGCGACGCGCTCGACTATGCTCCCTCCTGCCTGCGCCGTTAACCTGCCCAGCGAGTGTCCGGATCATGATCGACTTCGTCTTGAATGCCTTGCGTAACTCGCCTGAAATCGCGGTGTTCCTGGCGATTGCCCTGGGCGTCCTGGTGGGCCGTATCCGCCTGGGCAGCTTCCACCTGGGCTCGGTGGCCGGGGCCTTGCTGATGGGCTTGCTGATAGGGCAGATCGGCCTGGAAGTACCCTCGGTGCTGAAGTCGGTATTCTTTGCCATGTTCATTTACGCCGTGGGCTTCAAGAGCGGGCCGGAGTTTTTCGGCAGCCTGAACCGCGGCACGCTCAAACTGGTGATCCTGTCGGTGGTGCTGTGTTTAACGGCGCTGGGCAGCATCCTGATGATGTATGCCGTGTACGACTTCGATGCAGGCTTTACCGCCGGGCTTGGGGCGGGGGCGATGACCGACACGGCGATCATGGGCACGGCCAGCAGTGCCATCAATCACCTGCCGTTGGATGCAGCGGCCAAGGCCCAGCTCAACAGCCACATGGCCATCGCCTATGCCATCACCTACCTGTTCGGCACTATCGGCTTGATCGTGTTTGTCGGCAGCGTTGCCCCGAAGCTGCTGGGTGTCGACCTGAAGGCCAGTGCCCGCGAGCTGGAGCAGTCGTTGGGCATCAACAAGGACGAAGACGGCATCAGCATTGCCTACACGCGCATCGTGGTTCGCGCCTACAGCGTTCAGGCGGGCGGGCCGGCAGATGGCAGCCTGATTGCTGACCTCGAACAGTTGCACCCCAGGTTGAGCGTCGAGCGGGTGGTGCGTAACGGTGAGGTACTTGAACGCGACACCGGGTTGACGTTGATGGCGGGCGATATCGTCGGTATTTATGCCTTGCGGGAGGCTGTCAGTGCGCTGCCTGAGTGGATCGGCACTGAAATCGACCATCCGCAGGTGTTGTCCTTCCCTACGGTTACGCTGGACATCGTGTTGACCTCGGCGGAGCTGGCCGGCAAGACCATCCACGAAATCAGGACACGCTTGTTGGGTAGTGGGCGCATGGGCTGTTTCCTCAATACCATCACGCGCCAGGGGTATGAGCTGCCGCTGTTGCCCAATACCGTATTGCGTCGGGGGGATGTGATTTCGCTGACCGGGCGTACGGCCAGTGTCGAAGCGCTGGCAGCGCGGATCGGACGGGTGCGCAAGAGCGACTATCGCAGTGATATCGCCGTGCATACCCTGGGGATGGTGCTTGGCTCGCTGCTGGGACTGCTGTCTACCCATATCGGCATGATCCCAGTCGAGCTTGGGGTTGGGGGAGGGGTGCTGGTAGTCAGCCTGGTGATTGGCTGGGTCAATTCACGCAAACCGGAGTTTGGCGCGTTGCCGCCGGCGGCGCAGTGGGCGTTTTCCGAGTTCGGGTTGACTGCGTTTGGTGCGGTCGTCGGGCTGTTGGCCGGGCCGGCGGCATTGGCGGCGATGCAGGAACATGGGGTGTCGCTGTTGCTCAGTGGGGTCGTGGTGACGCTGTTGCCGCCTCTGGTCAGCCTGTATTTCGGGCGCTACGTGCTGAGGCTGCACCCGATGATCCTGTTTGGTGCGCTGGCTGGGGCGCAGACCGAGGCGGCATCGATGAACAAGATCATCGAGCAGTCCGGCAGTAACACGCCAGTGATCGGGTTTACGGTGTGTTATGCGATTTCCAATGTGCTGTTGGCGGTGTGTGGGCCGATTATTGTTTCTGTGGTGGCGGGGTGATGGGGATTTTAGGTTGTGGGTTTATTTTGTTGATTTTGTTCGACTTTAGGACCCCTTCCGCCCTTACGGCG
>NZ_JAMDGY010000056.1 GCF_028656955.1 Pseudomonas fontis | reverse complement strand
AACTTGATAGTGTTGTCACCAATCCACTTGAACCCGGTCGCCATGGCAATCGAGCCAGCCTGGCCAACCAGGGCCGAACCAAGGTTGTCGCCGAAGCTGCCACCATTGATGGTCGTCGATACACCGCTCGAGATCACCGCATGAGTCCCGGCACGAATGAACGTGTCCGGGGCATTCGACCATGTCAGGACATTCTTCGATGACGCGTTTGCAGAGCTGACCACCCCGTCCTTTACATTGATCGCTCCACTCTGGGCACCATCCGCCGCGCTGAACCATTTGGCATCGACATACTCAAGCGCCCCCGCTGTGACCATCGCCACCGTGGCACTTTTCAGGCTCTCCTTGCTCAGCGTGTCCTTGAGCACCGCCCCCAAGTCGCCTTTGTTGCTAACCGCACTGTTTACTGCGGTGGTTGCCAGGCTTGCAGCACCTGCAGCTGGAACCGCAGACAACCCTAGCCCCACGGGCCCCATCAATGCCGCCATCAGGATTGCAAGTGCCAACTGGGCTCCGGCACCGAGACCTGAATGGGAGTACTTGAAGGAAGTGTGAATCTCCTCGACCTGGCGCCAATCAACACCGCCTTGGGCCTCGACGTCTTTCAACCAGGCCAGTTTCGGATCAGCCTTGACCATGGCGTCGATGGACTGAGCAACGCTCTGCTGGTTGATCTGTTTAACATCGACCTGGATCTTGCCAACCGCCTGAATGACCAGATCACCCTGTGCAACGATTTCGCTCTGGCGAAGCGTTTCGTCCGTGCGCCCCTTGCCCTTGGCACTGGTCCACGCCAGGCTGTTGCTGCTCTTCTCGTGACTCTCCTGATGCAGGTCCTTGACCGCCTCAAAGGTGATATCACCACCGCTGTCCAGCGTGAGGTCTTCACCACTCTGCAGCTTGGCCGCCTGGTACAGCTGATCACTGCCACTCTTGAGCGTGAGGTCCCCACCCGTCTTGATCTCGCTGCCGATGTGGGTGACCTGCGTCACCTCATCACGCTGGGTCTGGGTTTTGCCCCAACCGCCCTTCTTCTTCATGTCATACAGCGAGTAATCACTGTCTTCAGCCGCCAGCAAGCCAAGTCGATCGCCCGCCACCAGGTAAGCGTCATCTCCCGCGCTGATGCGGCTGGCGATCATGGCCAGGTCTTTACCGGCCACAAGCGTGACGTCCCCACCCGCGTTCAATACCGACGACACCTGGCTGACGTGGTCTTCCTGGCGTTTCGCCGTGCGGGTCTTGCTGGTGGAGTGCTCCTCGTCCGCCGCCGAACCCACCGTGAGGTTCTCCGCCGCCGCAATTTCAAGGTCACGTTTGGCGTCGATCTCGCTGGCAATCGCGGTGAAGTCCCGACCCGCCGTGATCTTCAAGTCACGCCCGGTTTCCACGCTCGCACCGTGCTGCGTGGTGGTTTGTGAACGCAGGAACTTGCCCACATCGATGTTGACGCGCTGCTCCGCCGAGTTGATGTGCACATCCCGCCCAGCCGCAATGCTGGTGTCACGACCACTGCTCAGCTCGCCGCCGACGCTCGCCACGTCACGCCCGGCCTTGAGGCTCAAGTCGTTGGCCGCCTCGACACGCGCAGCACTGTCGATGAAGTCGCGCGTCAGCGACTTGCCGGTGCTGTTGTCGAGGGTGGTTACAGTGCGTTCGTTGATCACGTCACCATCAACGGCGGTCAAGGTCACGTCACGACCCTTAATGATCCCGCTGGATTTGTTGATGATGTTGTTGCCCGCCAACAGGTCAAGGCGGTTACCCGCTTCGATCAGGCCGCTGTTGATGAGGTCGTTGCCAGCCATCGCCGAGAGGTTGTTGGTAGCCCGCAGGGTGCCGGCGTTGAACAGGTTTTCCCCGGTAACCAGGTTCAGGTCCTTACCCGCGATCAATGCGCCGTTCGGCGCCAGACGGTTGTCGGCCTGGGCCAGGTACAGCACCGGCACCAGCACCTTCTCGCCATTCACTTCATGGGTTTCAAGCCAGACGATATCGTGGGTCAGCGCTGCAACCTGCTGCGCAGTCAGGGTCACCCCCACCGCCAGGTTCAGTTGCTGCTTGCTGGCCAGGGCGTTGTCCATCAGGTACTTGAACAACTTTTCGTCGGTGTTCTGGCCGTTGATAAAGCGTTGGCCGGTACGTTCAAGCACTGCCTGCTGAATCAGGCGCTGCTCATACAGGCCATCACCCAGGCGCTTGGCGCTTTCATCCGCGTTGTAGCCAAGCCCGGCCAACAGGTAATCCGAACTCATGAACTGCTTCAGGTCGGTCAGTACCGGGTTGGTCTCGATCAGGTATTTGTGCGGCTGCGACACGAAGCTGCCGGTTGGCAGGCCCTTGACCCGATCGATGGTCTGGCTCGCCACCGGCGTTGACTGTTCGGCAGCGGCAATCGGCTGGGCGACGACCACGCCAGGTCGGGTACCGGCTTGCGCAGGCAGCGGGGCAACTGCAACCGGTGCACTCACAATGGCCGGCGTCAGCACCGGCTGTTGGCTGCCGATGACCTGGACCTCAGGCTCTTGAGTGGTCAGGTGCGCCACAGTCAAATCCGGGCGCGGCACCTGCGCCTGGTTGCCGGTGACTTTCACGTCCCGGCCGCCAACGGTCAGGCTCGGAACGTTCAGCGCCGGCTGGGAAGTACCCGAACCCGAAGGCGCAGTGACCACGATCTGCGCATCGCGCTCGGCCGGCGTCAGGCCGGGTAGCTCAAGGTTCGGTCGTGTAACGTCGACCGTCGGTCGGGAACCGTCTGCAGGGTTTTGCGCGCTGATGCCGTCAACCTGCGCAATGCCAGCCACGACTGCCTGCCCGGATTGCCAGGTGCCTGCGTCCGCATTGCCGAGGCCTGCGACGTTGATGGTGCCAACGCTGGCAGCGATTCCACTGGCCTCACGTGCCGCCACCGATACCTGCCTGGCGCTGGCGGACAACTGCCCGACATCTTCCAATTGGAGGGTGCGGCCCTGGGTTTCAGGCAGGCTCTGTTGGCGCTGTGCCAGGCCGACACTGGCGCCGCCAAGGGCCCAACTTTGCGGGCCGGCGCTGCCCAACGCTGCCTGGCCCGTACTGGCGCCCTGCCCGCTCAGGCGGAACAAGCCGTTCTGCCCGGTGGGCAAGCTGAAGCCCGGCAACGTCACCGGGTTGACTTGGCGCTGTGCCAGGTCTGGGGGCAGCTGTGCCGTGATCACTGGCTTGACGGTGGAGGCAAACACATCGGCGTTGGTGTTGCGATTGTGCGCCGGGGTGTTGATATCCGTGGCGTTCGGACGGATGACACTGTTGTCGATTTTCTGCGTGGCGTTGACCGTTACCGAGCCCGCCGCCTGGATGAGCGCCTGAGCGATGACACTTCCAGACGTCGGCACCACGTAGGTGCTGAAATCGAAGAAAGCGTTTACTGCCAGGACCTGGTCCAGGGTCACGTCCCCTGGACGGTAGTTTGCCGATGCAGGATTGTTGCTATCGTTGAACCGCGCCTGAAGGTCCATGAAGCTGTAGTGCAGATCGCGATTACGGGTATACATGCCCGTCGAAATATGGCGCTCTTCACCACCGGACGCACCGGTGTTGTTCAGCACATCGGTGTTGATGAGGATGTTGCCCGCCGCTGACGCCGAGCTGTAAAGGTTGTCGAAGGTCTTGCTGCCAACTGTCAGGTCACCACCGGCATTCAGGAACGCGCTGGCGGAGCTGCCGGTGATGTAGTCCTCGGACTTTTCAACGGCGTTGAAGTACAGCATGCAGCCTTTGCCCTTGCAGTTGTCGTTGGAGTAGACGTTGACATGGCCCGAGATGATTTTTTTCTCGGTGCTGAATTGATCACGACGGTTACTCAGGCTGTCCGCCAGCAAGCGCATGTTGCCGGCGCTTTCCAGAGTGCCGGAGATGTTCTCGATCAGCGCGCTGCGAGCACCGCTGTCATCACGCGCGATGTCCAGGCCACCCAGGCTGTAGACGTCGCCAAAACGGTTGCTGAAGTCGTTGACCCGCAAGGTCATGTCGTTGCCGCTGAAGACCAGGCCGCGTTCGTTGAGCAGGTGGCCGGCGTTCAGGCGGACCTTCTGTGTGCCACCCAGCGAACCGTAGTTGTTCAGGGTGGTCGCATCGACCGTCAGGTCGCCAACGGAACTCACCCGGCCCCGGTTGTTCAGGGTAGTGCTGCTGATACGGGTGGTTGCGCCACCGCCAATGCGGGCATTTTCACTGAGGTTCAGGCTGGCACTGCTGAGGCTCATGTCGCCCAGGCTGGTGAGCCGGCCGCTGCCGCTGTAGCTACCCGCCAGTTGCACCGCCATACCGGCATCGCTGGCAAGCAAGCCATCGTTGCTCCAGTTGACCCCGTTACCGACAAAGCTTTCAGCCCCCAGCAACTGCCCGCTTGCGGTCTGATTCAGGGTGTTGACGTTCACGGTCAGGCGCCCGGCCTGGATCACGCTGCTGTTGGTCCAGCTGTCTGCGGCCAGGGTCAAGCCGCCACGGGTCACCACGGCACCGCCCACGTTGGTGAGGTTCGCAGTGGCGATGTCAAAGGCCCCGGTACCACTGTGCAGCAGGCTGCCGCCCTGGTTCTGGAATGCAGCGGAGTTCAGGGTCAGGTCGTTGTTGCGCACCTCCAGGCGACCGGCGTTGTTGTTGAACAGGCCACCGATCTGGAAGTCGCTTTTGCCGCTGTTGCCCAGGGCACGTAATTGGCCGTTCTGGTTGACGATGCTGTTGGCGTGCACGTTCAGGGTGGTGTCGCTTTCGATGATCCCCGCGTGGTTGCCGAGCTGCCCACCCAGCCCCAGTTCAATTCGATTCGCCGCTATCTGGCCGTAGCTGTTATCCAGCCCGCCACCCGTCACCCGCACCAGGCCTTTGGCATACAGGCCGCCATAAGCGTTGGCGAGGGCATTGGCGCTGACCACTGCGTCGCCGGTCTGGGCGGCGATACGCCCGTACTGGTTGTCGATGCTGTTGGCGATCAGGCTCACGCGCTGGCCTTGCATCACACCACCCTTGCTGCCCTGGCCATGGCCATTGAGCAGTTGGGCACCCACGTTGGCATCCAGCAGGCCCTTGAGGCTGACCAGCGTGCCGCCCTGGTTGTTCAGGCTATTGGCCTTGGCGGTCAGGTCGCCGGTCTGCGCCAGCAGTGTGCCGCCCTCGTTGTCGAGGTTGCCGCCAACGTCCAGGCCCAGGCCGCTCTGGCCTTGAACCACACCTGCACGGTTGCTCAGGCCGACGGCCTTGACCTGCACGTCGGCCCCTTGGCTGTAGATCAAACCATCGGCATCGTTTTGCAGGATGCCCGTGCTGTTGATCGCCACGCGGTCCTTGCCGGCGATGGTGCTGCGCTGGCTGTTGTTGATCCCGCCGGCAAACAGGGTCAGCAGGCCCTGGCTGGCGATCTGGCCGCCCTGGTTGTTGACCTGCATGGCGCGCTGCAGCAGCAGCGGGCCGGCGCTGGCCAGCTTGCCATTGCGGTTGTCGAGGGTGCCCAGCAGGCTCAGGGTCAACCGGCCATTGCTGACCAGCGTGCCGTCAGCATTGTTGAGGTCGGTGGCGGTGACCGCCAGGGCGCTCTGCGCATTGAGCGCCCCGGCCTTGTTGTCCAGGGTTGCAGCCTGTACGTCGAGGCCCGCGCCGCTGTCGATCAAGCCGCCGTCAGCGTTGTTCAACACCCCGCTGACAGCCAGGCTCTGCGCCGCGCCACTGGAAAGAATCCCGCCGCGGTTATCGAGGCTGGCAGCGGTGACGCCCAGTCGGTCTTTACTGACCAGCGCACCGGCTCCGCCATTGAGCAGCGCGCCGGAAAGCTGAACATCAAGCGTGCCGCTGCGGCTGGACAAAGTACCGCTGTTGCGGTTGTCGAGGCTGCCACCCGTGACGTTCAAGCCCTGCCAACCGGAGAGCAGACCGTTCTGGTTGATCAGGTTGGCCGCGTTCACGGTCAATACCTGGCTGCTGATCAGCTTGCCGCCGCTGTTGTCCAGGGTGGCGGTGGTCATGGACAGATTGTGCTGGCTGGAAAGTTCGCCATTCTGGTTGTTGAACGTACGCAAACCCTTGAGGGTCAGCGGGCCTTTGGCGAGGATCAGGCCATTGCGGTTGTCCAGCTCGCCGTCGTGCATGTCCAACGTGACCTGTTGCTCACCCACTACGCGACCGCCTGCCAGCGACAGCGCGTCCAGTTTCAGCGCCATGGCGCCTTTGGCGGACACTTCACCGCCGTTGCCCGTGCTGAGGCTGGCGGCGTTCAGGGAGAGGTCGCCCTGGCTGTTGATCAAGCCGGCGGCGCTGTTGTTCAGCGCCATGGCGCTGAGGCTGATGGCGCCAGTGCCAATCAGGGTGCCGTTCTGGTTGTTCAGGTCGGCGCTGCGAAGCGTCAGCAACTGGGTCGCACTGATCAACCCCTGGTCCTGGTTGTTGAGCAGGCCATCACTGGTCAGTTGCAAGTCGCTCCGGCTGGTCAGGGTGCCGCCGCGGTTGTCTAGCGACCCCGCGCGGGCATCAAGGCTGGCCGCGCCGATCAAACCTTTGAGGTTGGCCAGGGCCTGGTCGATGCGCAGGGTCAGGCCCTGATTGCTCAGCAGCTTGCCGTGGCTGTTGTCCAGGCGTTGCGCTGTCAGGGTGAACGCCTGGGCGCTGGATATCTCGCCGTTCTGGTTGTTGACGGTGTTGAGGCTATTGAGCTGCAACTGGCCGGCGGCGCTGATCAGGCCGTCCTGGTTGTTCAAGTGCCCGTTGTTCAGGTTGAGGGTCAGGGCACTGTTGCTGAAGAGCTTGCCGCCCTGCTGATCGAGGCCGGTAACGCTGGCGCTCAGCGCCTTGGCGCTGCCGATGCTGCCGCCGTTGCTGACCTGCCCGGCGGTCAGCTCCAGGGTGTCGCCACTGTTGAGGCGACCGCTGTGGTTGTTCAGTGCGCCGGTGCTGAGCACAACGGCGCCCTTGCCGCTGATGGTGCCTTGCTGGTTGCCAAGGCTGGCACTGCGCAGCAGCACGCCAGCGTCGCTGACCAGTTCACCACTGTGGTTGTTCAAGGTGCCGCTCACGGCGACACTCAAACCATGAGCGCTGGACAAGCTGCCCTGGGTGTTGTTGAGCGAGCGCGCCTTGACGTCGAGGCTACCTTCGCTGCTGAGCAGCCCCTGGCTGTTGTCCAGGTCACCGACCAGATCAATTGCCAATGGCATCTGGCTGAAGACTTTCCCGCCGGTGTTATCCAGCCCCGCCCCCTGCAGCACCAGGCGCTGGCCGTTGAGTTGGCCACCGTTGCGGTTGAGCACCTGATCGACCAACAGGTGCAGGCCCTGCGCCGCAAACACCTGACCGCTGTCGCTGTTGTCCAGACGCTGGCCCGTGAGGGTGACGTCGGCATTGCTGGTCAGTTCGCCAGCGCGGTTGTCGATGGTTGCGATGTCGAGTTTCAGCGCTTTTGTGGCGCCTACCAGGCCCCCACGGTTGTCCAGGCTGGCGCCCCCGGCGTGCAACGTGTCGGTGCTGATCAACTTGCCTTTCTGGTTATCGATGCGCCGCGCATTGACGGTCAAGTCAGCCTTGCCGGCGATCTCGCCGCTACGGTTATCCAGGTTGGCGCTGGTCAGCAGCAGGCTGCCGTCACCGGCCAGGACGCCGCGCTGGTTGTCGATCAGGTCGCTGGCGCCGACATCCAGGCTGCCACGACTGCTGAGCAGGCCCTCAGTGTTGTTCAGGCTGGCACTACGGCTAGTGAGGCTGGCGGCGCTGATACGGCCTTTGACGTTGGCCAGGGCCTGGTCAATGCGCAGGGTCAGGGCCTGGTTGCTGATCAGCTTGCCGCTGCTGTTATCGAGGCTGCGAGCGGCCAGGGTGAAGGCATTCTGGCTGGATATTTCGCCACTGTGGTTGGTGACCTTGCCAAGGTTTTTCAGCACCAGGAGCGGTGCGTTGATCAAGCCGGCGTTGCTCAAGTCGCCCTGGTTCAGGTCGAGGTTCAACTGCGTATTGCTGAACAGCTCGCCGCCCTGCTGGTTGAGGCCGGTGAGGTTGGCGGTCAACGTTGCCGCGCTGGAGATACGCCCGCCGTTGCTGACCTGGGTGGCGGTGAGGTCGAGGCTGTCGGCACTGACCAACTGGCCACCCAGCGTGTTGTTGAACAGGCCGGTAGTGAGCGTTGCGCCACCCTGGCTTTTGAGCAGGCCCTGCTGGCTGTTGTCGAGGCTGGCGCTGGTCAGGTTGAGGGTGTTTGCGGTTTCAACCAGGCCGCCCAGGTTGAGCAGTTCTGCGCTGCTGGTGATGTCCAGTTGGCCGGCGCTGGAAACTCTCCCTGCACTGTTGTCGATACGCTGGCCGACCAGCTTCAAGGTGCCTTCGCTGCTGATCTTGCCGTGGCGGTTGTCCAGCCCTTGTGACAATTGCAGGGCCAGTGAGTGCTGGCCGGCGAAGGTGCCTTGGGCATTGTTCAGCGTGGTACCGGTGAAGCGGACATTCTGGGCGAACACCAGGCCCTTGGCCTGGTTGATCACATTGGCCACGGCCACTTGCAAGGCAACCCCGGCGAGCAGCTTGCCGCCGCTGTTGTCCAAGCGCTGGCCGTTGAGCTCGGCGTCTGCCTGGCTGGAGATTTCGCCGAGACGGTTGTCGACATCGTCAACCTTGAGTTTCAGCGCTTTTGTGGCCCCTACCCGACCGCCATCACGGTTGTCGAGGGTGCCGCCAGCCAGGGTCAGATCACCTTGGGCAACCAGTTCGCCGCCTTGCTGGTTCAAGGCACCGATGGTGGCGTTCAGGTCAGCCTGGCTGGCGATACGGCCCTTGGCGTTATTGACGCCATCGAGTGTCAGGCGCAGCGGCCCGGCAGCGCTGATCAAGCCGCCCTGGTTGTGCACCTGTTGCCCAGCAATCTCCAACCCCTGCTTGCTGCTGAGCAAACCCTGACGGTTGTCCAACTGGCCAAGGCGCAGGTTTACATTCTGATTGGCGCGGATCACACCGCTGCGGTTGTCCAGGCTGTCACCGCGCACGGTCAACAGGTTTTGCCCGGACAAACGCCCCTCGCGGTTGTCCAGCGTCGCCGCCTGGATGTCCATGACGCCTTTGCCCAAGACACTGCCCTTGGCCTGGTTATCCAGTAGGCCCGCGACCTTTACGGTCACGTCGCCATCGCTTACCAGGCTGCCAGCCTGGCTGTTGTCCAGGCTGGCCGATGTCACCTGCAAGCGCTGGCCGGCACCCAGGGTACCGCCCTGGTTGGCCAGTGCTCCCTGGGTAGTCAGGTCGAGGCTGATGTCAGCCATGACCTGGCCGTTGCGGTTGTTCAGGGTCATGGCATTGACCACGCTGGCGCCAGCGCTGGAAACGTTGCCATCCGCGTTGAGCAGCTCCCCGATCAGGCTCAGCGACAAGTCTTTCGAACTGCTGAATATCCCCGCGCTGTTGTCCAGGCTTGCAGCTTGAACGCCAAGCCCGGCGGCCGAAATCTTGCCTTTGATGTTGAGCAGCGCCTGATCGATCTTGAGGGTCAGTACCTGCCCACTCAGCAACTTGCCGCCGCTGTTGTCCAGGCTTTGCGCGTTCAGGGCAAAAGCTTGCTTGCTGGAAATCTCGCCGCCCTGGTTGAGCACGCTCGATAGGTTCTCGAACACCAGCGGGCCAGGTGCGTTGATCAGGCCAGCGGTGTTGTTCAGATGGCCCTTGTTCATGTTCAAGGTCAGCGCGCTAGTGCTGTACAACTCACCGCCACCGCGTTGGTCGAGGCCCGTGACACTGGCGCTGAGGAGTTGGTTGCTGGCGATGCGGCCAGCGTCCCGGTTGTCCACCTGCCCCGCCACCAGCTTCAGGCTGGCGGCACTGGTGAGCCGACCACCTTGCTGGTTGTTCAGGGTGCCAGTGGTGACCTGCACGGCACCGTCGCCGATGATTTCCCCGCCGTGGTTGTCGACGCTGGCACTGCTCAAGGTCAAGCCAGCATTGCTGCGCAGTGCGCCTCGCTGGTTGTCCAGGTGACCGCTCAAGGCCATGGACAGACTGCCTTTGGCGAACACACTGCCCTGGCCACTGTTGTCCACAAGCGCCGCGCTCAGGTTGATCGCTTGCTGCCCACTGATGATGCCTTTGAGCCGGTTGTTCAGGCGCTCCAGGGTCAACTGCATATCGCCGTTGGCCAGCAAGCGGCCCCCTTGGCTGTTGTCGAGCTGACTCCCGCCGAGGCTCAGGTCGGTGACGCTGGAAACCTCCCCGGCACGGTTGTCCAGCGTGTCCACTGCCAGGGTCATGACCTTGCCCGAATTGAGCAGGCCGCCGGCACGGTTATCCAATGCCGTACCCTTGACCTGCAACTGCCCCACCGCCACAACACTGCCACCACGGTTGTCGAATTGGCCAATGGTCAGGTTCAGGTCGCTCTTGCCGCTGATACGCCCCTTGGCCTGGTTGTCCAGGCTGGCAGCCGTCAAGTGCAACTGGGCGCTGGCAGCAAACAGCCCGGCCTGGTTGAGCAACTGGCCGCTGATCAACGCGTTCAAGGTGCCGTCGCTGGTCAGCTTGCCCTGGGTGTTATCGAGGCTGGCCGCGTTCAGGTCCAAGGCCTGGCCGGTGACCAGACGCCCAGTGCGGTTGGTCACTGCGTCCAGGTAATTGAGGGTGAGCGATTTGTCGCCCTGGATCAGGCCATGGCTGTTATCCAGCGACGCCCCGGAAAGGCTGACGTTGGCACCAAGGATTTCACCCTGGTGGTTGTCCAGCGACGTAGTGACGTGTGCCGCAAGGCCGTCTCTAATCTTCAGGGAGCCCTCGGTATTCACCAGGCCATCGGCCCGCAAATCCAGCCCGGTAGCGGAGACCAGGCCCTTGGTATTGTTCAGCGCCTTGGCAATGCGCACCACCAAGCCTTGCTCACTGAGCAGGCTGCCGCCGCGGTTATCCAGGCTTTGGGCTGCAAACGTCAGCGCCTGGGTGCTGGAGATTTCCCCGCCCTGGTTGTCCACACTGGCGAGGTTGCTCAGCAGCAGCGCACCGGGGGCATGGATCACGCCCCCTTGGTTGTTCAGGTGGCCATGGTTCAGGTCCAGGCTCACACCCGCCTGGCTGTAAAGGCGACCGTCAGCTTGTTGGTCAAGGCCGGTAACGGATGCATCAAGCTGCTGCCGGCTGGTAAGCCGTCCACCGGTGCTGTTGTTCACCTCGCCCGCAACCAGACGCAGCGTACCGTCACTGTTGACGCTGCCTTGCGCATTGTTCACGTTGCCAGTTACAGCCAGTTGCAGATGCGTCTTGGCGTAGAGGCTGCCCTTGCTGCTGTTGTCGACACTGCTTGCGCTCAGGTACAGGTTGCCGCCCGCTGCAAACAATCCCGTCTGGTTGAGCAATTGCCCAGCAATGCGCGCGGTCAGTTGCCCATCACTGGTCAGCTTGCCAGTGCTGTTGTCCAGGTTGCCGGCAGCCAAATCCATCGACTGGCCAGCAAACAGCGTGCCCTGGCGGTTATCCAGGGCAGCCAGGCTGTTGACGCTCGTTGTCGTGTCGCCTTGCAGCAAGCCCAGGCGATTGTCCAGGGAGCCGACAGTGACCGAAGCACTGCGCGCAAGGATCTTGCCCGTGCGGTTATCCAGCGCACCGTCGACCTGCACTGCCAAGCCTTCGCTGGCAGTGAGTTGCCCCCCCTGATTGCTCACGCTATCGGCATGCAGGTCCAGGGATTTCGCAGACACCAGCCCCTTGGTGTTGTCCAGCGCCTGGGCAATCTTCAGGATCAGGGCGTGCTCGCTCAAGACCTTGCCACGTGTGTTGTCCAAACTGTCTGCAAGCAGGCTGAAGCCGGTGGCGCTGGAAATTTCCCCGCTGCGGTTATCGACGCTATTGAGGTTGCGCAGCAGCAACTGGCCCGGCGCGTTGATCAACCCACCCTGGTTGTTCAGGTGGCCACGGTTGAGGTCCAGGCTCAGGTCGCCCTGGCTGTAGAGACGACCATCATTGCGCTGATCCAGGCCGGCAACGTTGGCACTGAGGGCCTTGGCGTTGATACGCCCGCCATTGCTGTTATCCAGCAAGCCGGCACGCACATGCAGGGTATCGTCGGCCCGTAGCTGACCGCCCTGGTTGTTCAGGTCGGCACTGCTCAGTTGCAGGTTCGAGCCCGCACTCAGCAGCCCACTCTGGTTGAGCAGGTGCCCGGCAATAGTGGCCGTCAGCGCTGCGTTGCTGGTCAGTTTGCCGAAGCTGTTGTCGAGGCTGGCCGCACTTAGCTCAAGGGACTGGACACTGGCCAGGGTGCCATTTCGGTTGCTCAGCGCGCCGCTGTCGATCTTCAACAGGTCGTCGCCCTGCACCCGCCCTTGGGTGTTGTCCAGCGTACCCGCCGTGAGCTGCACTGCACGGCCCAGTATTTCGCCGCGATGGTTGACCAGCGTTGCACCGACGCCCAGGGCCAGGTTGTTCAGCGCCAGCAAATGACCGTCACTGTTGTCGAGGCTGCCAGCGCTTACCTGCAACGATGAGGCACTCACCCGACCGGAGGCATTGTTGATGGCCTGGGCGATGGCCAGGGTCAATGAGCGCTCGCTCAAGACCTTGCCATTGCGGTTGTCCAGGCTGTCGGCTTGCAGGGTGAAACCCGTAGTACTGGAGATTTCCCCACTACGGTTGTCGACGCTGTGCAAGTTGCTCAGCAGCAACTGACCCGGCGTATTGATCACGCCACCCTGGTTGTCGAGATGACCACGATTGAGGTCCAGGCTCAGGTCGCCCTGGCTTGAGAGACGACCATCGTTGCGCTGATCCAGACCGGCGACGTTGGCACTGAGGGCCTTGCCGTTGATGCGCCCGCCATTGCTGTTATCGAGCAAGCCGGCACGCACCTGCAGGGTACCGCCAGCGCTTAGCTGGCCGCCCTGGTTGTTCAGGTCGGCACTGCTCAATTGCAGGTGCGAGCCTGCGCTGAACAGCCCGCCCTGGTTGAGCAGGTGCCCGCCAATCGTGGCTGTCAGTGCGGCGTTGCTAGCCAGTTTACCGAGGCTGTTGTCGAGGCTGGATGCGTTCAACTCCAGGGCCTGGAGACTGCTCAGGGTGCCATTGCGGTTGCTCAGGTGGCCGCTGTCGACCTTCAATAAATTGTCACCCTGCACGCGCCCGCTGGCGTTATCCAGCGAGCCTGTGGTGAGCCGCACCTCACGCCCCAGGATCGCCCCGCTGTGGTTGACCAGTGCGGCGTCAACGCCCAGGGTCAAGCCCTCCACTGCCACCCATTGGCCGCCGCTATTGTCGACGCTGCCGGCGTCGACCTGCAGCGATGAGGCATTCACCCGGCCGGCGGCGTTGTTGATTGCCCGGGCGATGGCCAGCGTCAATGACTGCTCGCTCAAGAGCTTGCCGTTGCGGTTATCCAGGCTGTCGGCTTGCAGGCTGAAACCCGTGCTGCTGGAAATTTCCGCACTGCGGTTATCAACGCTGTTGAGGTTGCTGAACAACAACTGACCCGGCGCGTTGATCACCCCACCCTGGTTGTCGAGATGCCCACGATTGAGGTCCAGGCTCAAGTTGCCCTGGCTGGACAAGCGACCGCCACTGTTGATCAGGTTGGCAACACTGATCTGCAGGCCCTTGGCGCTGATCAGCCCGGCGCCATTGTTCAGGGTCTCGGCGATCCGCAGGGCCAACCCCTGGTCACTGAGCAACTTGCCCGCACTGTTGTCGAAAGTCCGTGCCGCGACCGCAAAGGCCCGCGCACTGGACATTTCGCCCTGTCGGTTATCCACACTGTTGAGGTTGCTGAAGGTCAATTGCCCCGTGGCATTGATCAACCCGTTGCGGTTGTCCAGATGGCCCTGATTGAGGTCCAGGCTCAAGTCGGTATTGCTGTAGAGGCGCCCGCCGTCATGCTGGTCGAGGCTGGCCACATTGGCCTTCAGGCCCTGGGCACTGGCGATCAGCCCAGCGCCACTGTTGTTGACCGCGCCAGCCTTCAGTTCCAGGCTCTGGCTGCTGCTGAGCACACCGCCCTGCTGGTTGTCCAAGGTGCCGACCTTGACCCGCGCGCCAGCGGAAGATTCGATCCGCCCCTGTTGCTGGTTGGCCAACGTGCCACTCAATTCGAGCCCGAGCGTGCCTTGGCTGGTCAGCAAGCCTTTCTGGCTGTTGTCCAGTGAGCCTGCCTTCAATTGCACGGTGTGCTGTGCAGCGATCCTTCCCCCCTGGTTGGTGACGGCCCCGCTCGCTAGCAGGTTCAAGGCTTGCCCGGCGGAGACCAGGCCCGCGACGTTGTCCAGCGTTGCCACCTGCAAGGTGGCCTGGCCAAGGCTCGACAATTCGCCGTTGCGGTTGATCAACTGGCCAACCGTTGCCGTCAATTGCCCGCTGCTGGTGATCAAGCCGCCCTGGCTGTTGAGCAACTGGTCGGCGTTCACATCGAGGTTGCCAGTGCTCAGCACCCGCCCCTGGTTCTGGTTATCCAGGTGCGTGGCATTCACCTGTACCTGGCGCTGGCCGCTCAAGGTGCCGCCCTGGTTCGTCAGTTGTGTGCTGGTGATCGTCAAATCGCGGCTGGCGATGACGGTCTTGCCACTGTTGTCGATGGCCTGCGCCGACAAGCGCACATCGCCATTGGCGTTGCGGCTTTTGTCGGCATTGACGCCTGCTTCGATGATCCCGCTGTTGCTCAGTTGGCCGCCACTGTCCAGGGCAATGCTGTCCCGGGCTGCGAGGGTTTGTCGATTGGACAGTGCGCCTTGCGTCTTGACCGCCAGCTCGGTGCCGGCATACACGGCGCTCTGCGCGTCGAGGCTGGCGGCCTTGATGGTTATCGCGCTCCCTGCGGAGGCTTGGCCCAGGCTGACATTGCCGCTGGCATCGATCTGGATATCACCGCCGGCCAGCATGTCCCCGGCCAGCCTCACGCCGACGCCGGCCTCGGTACCGACCAGCTTGATCGCCCCCACGTACATGCCGCCCAAGGCCGACGAGTCGATGGCCAGCTCCGGTGCCTGGCTGCCATCCGCCGCTCGCGCCGTAGCGCTCAAGGTACGCGCATCCACATCGTTGCGACCGGCAATCACCGTGAGGTTTTTCGCCTGGATCTGCGCATTGATTTTTGTCGCGCGGGTGATGATCTCGAACTGGTCGACATTGCTGGCGTTCAAACCGGCACCGTCGATGGCAACGCTGCCCTGATCGACCTGGTAACGGTTGATCTGGCCATTCTCGATCACCGCCTTGCCGGTGCTCAGGGTCACTTTCGGGGTGTTGATGAACCCGCAGCCATTGCAACTGATGCCATAGGGGTTGGCGACGATCACATGGGCCGACTGCCCTGCCACCTCGGTATAGCCACGCAGCTGGCTGGGGCTACCACCGTTGACTTCGTTGAGGATGATGTTGGCCGCCTGGCCATGCAGGTTGGGGTTGCCGACGATGATCCCGCCCAGCTGGGTGTCCTGGGTCCGCGCCGTGGCGTTGTTGAGGATCAGGCCTTGTGCCGCGACGTTGTAGTCCTTGAACTGGTTATGCGACAAACCGTTGGCATTGGGCGCGGCAATGTTGACGATTGGCACGCCATTGCCCGCCTGGCCAAGGCTGGTGCCCGGCGCGCTGACCACGATGCTGTCGGCCTGGGCCCACAGCGGCTGCCAGAACATGGCATTGGCCAGGATCAGCGCCAACCCGCGCTTGGGCATTCCCCAAAAGCGCTCACGCAGCAGCAGGGCTGCCGAAGGTTGTCGGGCTAGAAAGGCGAACTGACGAACATCCATGTCGAAGTCTCATTGCAGCGGTGGCAATTTAAAGAAGGAATTCCATGCGCAAATAAATCGGGCTTTCACCCCTGGCAATTGCGTCGGGCCGTTCCAGGGAATGGGCAAACGTCACGCTGGCGTTGACGTGCTTGCCCCGGGCGAACAACTCCAGGGAGTTGCTGGAGACGCGGCCGTGCTGGTCAAGGTTGTAGCGATCGCCACGAATCACGCCCTGGTCATAGCCGACGCTGGCGCCGTACTCGGCCAGCACCGGTTGCAACCAAGGCAGGGTTACCGGGCGACTCCAGCGCAGGTCATTGCGCCAGTAGCCACCACTGTCACCGGCCAGCGACTGGTCCTTGTAGCCACGCACCGATGACAGGCCACCCAGGCTCAGGCGCTGCGGGCTGAACAATGGGTCTTCGCTGCGCTGGCCGGTCATCAGGCTGCTGAACGTCAGCGATTCACCCCACAACGTGAACGGCTGCAGGTAACTCAGGGTGGCCGTGTATTTTCGGTATCCGGCGTCGGGCTGGCCGGGCTTCACATCGTGACTGCCTTGCGCATCGAAGGCTCCGATTCCGTTCTGCATGCCCAGGTCAAGGTTGACGAATGCACTGCCAATACGGCGCCCGTGGTTGATGCCGAACTGCGATTCGCTCAAGCGGTTACTGCTCAGGGCCAGCTTGCTGTCTTCGATGTAGTTGTTGGTCCGCAGGTAAGCCAGGCCGGTGCTCAAGGAGGTCTTGCTCACCGCATCACGATGGACCACCCGCTCGATACGCAGTTGGTGGTTTTGCGTATCACCGCTCTGCTTGAAGTTGAAACCGTTGGCCTGGGCCTGGGAGCGGTACTCGCTCTGGCTGTAGTGGTAGCTGAGGTTCCACCAGCCCCAGGGCAGGTTGTAATAGAGCATCTCGTTGTGGGAGGTGCGTTGATGGTCACTGAGCGCATCACGGCCGCTGCGCAGCATCAGTTGATCGGCCAGGCCCAGCGGGTTGTCCCACTCCAGGTTGGCGCCCCACTGCTGTTCACCGGTGGACTTCTGCCCTTCGTTGTTGCGCAAAAGGCTCGCCCGCCAGGGCTTTTGCGGATCATTCTTGACCAGCACAGTGCTGCCACCGACAGCGCTACCAGGGGTCAACGCCATCTGCGCCCGGTTGGAAGGCAAGCGGTTGAGCTGGTCGACCATCTGCTCGATGTCTCGCAGGTTGAGCGTCTCACCGACGCTACCGGGAAAGGTCATGGCCAACTCGCGCTGGGTTACGCCGCTGTCGGCGTCACCACTGAGGCCTTCCAGACGGCCTTCCACCACCTGTATCTCCAGGTGCCGGCTAGACAAGTCCTGCTGGGGCAAATAGGCGCGACTGGTGACCAGGCCCCGGCCCAGGTAGTTGTCCGTGATGACTTTGAGCACGCCATTGAGCTGCTGTACACCCAGGCATTGGCCTACATACGGGCGGGACAGGCGCTCGCGCTCAGCCGAAGTGAGGCTGTCCGCGCCCTTCATCTCAATGCTGTCGATCTGAAAGCAGCGGGTATCGTCTGCTGCCGGGGGCACGACCGGGGCCGCTTGCGCGCCGGGAAGGTTGCGCAGTTCGTCCAGGCGTTTGCGCTGCTCTTCCAGGAGCAGGTCCTGGCGGTCCCGGATCAGGTTCTGAGAAGCAGGGTTATCAAAGGGGGCAGCACAGACGTCGTTTTGAACAGTGATACCGAGCAGCAGCGCACAGTAAAACAAACCACTGCGTGGCAATGTAAAACGCATGTTTCAGTCGTCTGAAAAAAATTGATGGCAAACTAACATCACTCAAATGGCTTGCCAACGCGCCGCATTCTCTTGAAACATCAATTCAATGTAGTTGGGAACGTTTGTAATTCATGACTCCGCCAGCCGACTAAGAGCCGACCGTCCAGCGCCAAAAAAACTTTCGTCGCCACACATGCCCCGCAACCCGGGAAACGTTGATTTTTTTCAACAACCTGCAAAACATGACTTTCGTCAAAAACCGGTAAAACCCTCACAAAACTAGCTATTTACCTGTCATCACATCGCCATCACCGCGAAACACTCTGTAAGAATTTAATTGACACCCCTCCCCCACATCGTTTTCTATTCCCCCCCGCGGCACCCCCTAAAAAAAACAATGTTCAACACACACGGGCAAGCACCATCCTTATGCCAGTCTCTACGCGTGCACCTCACCAGCAGAACAAAGGACCCGTTCTCGTCGCTTCACTCCACCAGCCCAATCGCGCCCTCGTCATCCAGGAGCGCGGCCAGCATGCCCAGTAACGACACCGCTGCACCCCAATTTCGCAAAACCCTGAAACTCTGGCACGTGGTGATCATCGGCCTGGCCTATATCGCGCCCATGACCGTGTTCGACACCTTCGGCATCGTCTCCGGCATCACCAGTGGCCACGTCCCCAGCGCCTATGTGCTCGCCCTGCTCGGCATCCTGTTCACCGCCGTGAGCTACGGCGTGCTGGTGCGCCGCTTCCCGGAGTCCGGCTCGGCCTACACCTACACCCGCCGCGCGATCAACCCGCATGTCGGCTTCCTGGTCGGCTGGTCGTCACTGCTCGACTACCTGCTGCTGCCGATGGTCAACGCCCTGCTGGCCAAGCTCTATCTGTCCGTGCTGTTCCCCGAAGTGCCCGCCTGGGCCTGGGTGGTCGGCTTCGTGACGATCATGAGCCTGATCAACATGCGCAGCATCAACCTGGTCGCCAACTTCAACACCCTGTTCGTGGGCATCCAGGCCCTGATCATCGGCGTGTTCATCTACCTCACGGTGCGTGGCCTGCACAGCGGCGAAGGCCTGGGCACCACATGGAGCCTGCTGCCGTTCGCCAACGAAGACACCCACTTCAACGCCCTGGTCGCCGGCGCAACCATCCTGTGCTTCTCGTTCCTGGGCTTCGATGCCGTGACCACGCTGTCGGAAGAGACCGAGAACGCCGAAAAGGTGATCCCGCGGGCAATCTTCCTGATCGCGCTGATCGCCGGCCTGGTGTTCATCGTGGTGTCGTATTTCGTGCAGTCGTACTTCCCGAACATGGACCGCTTCCAGGACCACGAAGCCGCCCTGCCGGAAATCGCCCTGTACGTCGGCGGCAAGCTGTTCCAGTCGATCTTCATCTGCTGCACATTCATCAATACCCTGGCCTCGGGCCTGGCCTCGCAAGCCAGCGTGTCGCGCCTGCTGTACGTGATGGGCCGCGACCGGGTGATCTCGCCACGGGTGTTTGGCCACTTGCATGCCAAATGGAAAACCCCGGTGCTGAACATCGGCATCGTCGGGCTGATCTCGCTGTCGGCGATCTTCTTCGACCTGGTCACCGCCACCTCGGTGATCAACTTCGGCGCGCTGGTGGCGTTCAGCTTCGTCAACCTGTCGGTAATCGTGCACTGCTACCTGCGCGAAGGGCGCAGCAAGACCCTGGCCGACAAGCTCAAGTACCTGGTCACCCCCACCATCGGCTTCTGCATCATCGCCGTGCTGTGGCTGGACCTGGATGAACACTCGCTGCTGTTCGGCGGCGTGTGGGCCGTGATCGGCGTCTTGTACCTGGCGTACCTGACCAAGGCCTTCAAGGTCGCCCCGCCCAGTTTCATTGCCGAGTAACGCGTAACGCCAAGGCCCGTCGACTTCGATGGGCCTTTTGTTTTTCAACACCCTTGAACAAGGACGTCTGCATGTTGTTCCGTCGCCTCCTCATCCAATGGAAGATCACCCTGCTCGCCGGCTTCTGCCTGCTGGCCATCGTGGCATTGCTGGTGGGGGCTGCGCTGTTCCAGTCCGGTCGCAGCGCCGCGCTGGTCAACAGCGCCAATACGCAGATGCTCGACAAAAGTGCGCGCCTGCGCCTGCACACCCACGCCGAATTGCAGGCCGCACGCATCCAGCGCTACTTCATGGATGCCTACCTGTACGGCAACGGCGTGTCGCGCCAGCTGATGTACATCAAGGCGCAAGGGCCGACGGACCTGCGTGCAGCGCTGACCCAGCAGGCCAAGCTGGCACTGGGCGAAAACCCGGACCTGCTCGGCCTGTACCTGGTGTTCCTGCCCAACGCGCTGGATGGCAAAGACGCCGACTTCGTCGATAACGCGGCGGTGGGCAGCAATGAAATCGGGCGCTATTCCCTGTACTGGTCGCAGCCCAATGCCGGCGAGCTGGAGTCCGAGGCAATGCCCGAGTCGATGCTCGCCGACACCAGCCTGTCGGCCAACGGCTCGGCCTACAACCGCTGGCTCACCTGCCCGCTGGAAACCGGCGAAGCCTGTGTGGTGGACCCGTACTTCGACACCGTTGGCGAGCGCTCGCCGCTGATGACCAGCATTGCCTTCCCGCTCAAGCACAACGGCAAGATCGTCGGCGTGATGGGGCTGGATATCAGCCTCGACAACCTCCAGCAACTGAGCCTGGAAGGCCGCCAGGAACTGTTCGATGGCAATGGCCAGGTCAGCATCATCAGCCCGGCCGGCCTGCTCGCCGGGCACAGCCAGGATGCCAAGCAACTGAGCAAGAAGCTCGCCGAGGTGTTCGGCGCACATGCCAGTGCATTGACTGCGCAGATGCGCACCGGCAAGGCGGCCGAGTTCAATGAGAACGGCAACCTGCAGGTGTTGCAGTCGTTCGCTCCGGTGCCGGGTGCACAGCCCTGGAACGTGCTGCTGGAAGTGCCCGACCAGGTCTTGCAGGCACCCGCCATCGAGCTCAATACGCAACTGGACGCACACAACAGCACGGCCAACCTCAGCAGCTTGTTGATGGGCCTGGCGGCCGCCGTGGTTGGCCTGCTGGTGATCTGGCTGATGGCCCGCGGCGTGACGCGGCCGATCCTTGAGGTGGCCCATCGCCTCAAGGATATCGCCAGCGGCGAAGGCGACCTGACCCGTCGCCTGGACTACGCCCGTGAAGATGAACTGGGCGAGCTGACAGGCTGGTTCAACCGCTTCCTCGACAAGCTGCAACCGGTGATTGCCGATGTCAAAGCCTCGGTGCGCGATGCCCGTGGCACTGCCGATCAATCCGCCGCCATCGCCAGCCAGACCAGCGCCGGCATGCACCAGCAGTACCGTGAAGTGGATCAGGTGGCGACCGCCTCGCACGAGATGAGCGCGACCGCCCAGGACGTCGCCCGCAACGCCGCACTCGCCGCAGAGGCCGCACGCGGCGCTGACCTGGCGACTCGCGAAGGCATCGAGATGATCCACCACACCACCCGCGCCATCGAGCAGCTGGCCTGCGAGATGTCGGCGGGCATGGAGGAAGTCCAGCAACTGGCCAGCCGCAGCGACCAGATCGGTTCGGTGCTTGAAGTGATCCGCGCCATCGCCGAGCAAACCAACCTGCTGGCCCTCAACGCCGCCATCGAGGCGGCGCGCGCGGGGGAAGCCGGACGCGGCTTTGCCGTGGTCGCCGATGAGGTGCGCAACCTGGCCAAGCGCACGCAGGATTCCGTGGAAGAAATTCGCCAGGTGATCGAAGGCCTGCAACAGGGCACCCGCGATGTGGTGGGCTCGATGCACAGCAGCCATCGCCAGGCGCAAGGCAGTGTCGAGCGGGCAGAACAGGCCGTGCCGGCGTTGCAGCGGATCAGCGAAGCGGTCGCGGTGATCACCGACATGAACCTGCAAATCGCCTCGGCGGCTGAAGAGCAAAGCGCCGTGGCCGAGGAAGTGAACCGCAACGTGGCGAGCATTCGTGACGTCACCGAGTCGCTGTCTTCGCAGGCCGATGAGTCGGCGCAGATCAGCCAGGCGCTGAACCGCCTGGCCAACCATCAGCAGGGGCTGATGGAGCAGTTTCGCGTGTAAGCCGTGCGCCAGCGGTGCGCGTCAGCCTTTGACGCACACCACCTGGCGCAGCGTGTGGACCACTTCCACCAGTTCGCGCTGGGCGGCCATCACTGCGTCGATGTCCTTGTAGGCCATGGGGATCTCGTCGATCACGTCCTTGTCCTTGCGGCATTCGACGTGGGCGGTGGCGCGCAACTGATCGGCGAGGGTGAAGGTTTTCTTCGCCTGGGTGCGGCTCATCACCCGGCCCGCGCCATGGCTGCAGGAGCAGAACGACTGTTCGTTGCCCAGGCCACGGACGATGAAGCTCTTCACCCCCATCGAACCCGGGATGATCCCCAGCTCGCCCTTCTGTGCCGACACCGCGCCCTTGCGCGTGACCAGGATGTCCTGGCCAAAGTGCCGCTCGCGCTGCACATAGTTGTGGTGGCAGTTCACTGCTTCAAGGTTGGCCTCGAAGGGTTTGCGGATGACCTGGCGAGCGGCGGCGATCACCGCCTGCATCATCAATGCGCGGTTCTGCCGGGCGAAGTCTTGCGCCCACTCGACAGCCTCGACGTAGTCATCGAAATGCCGGCTGCCCTCCTCGAAGTAGGCCAGGTCCTGGTCGGGCAGATTGGCGATGTGCTGGCGCATATCGGCCTTGGCCAGTTCGATGAACAGGTTGCCGATGGCGTTGCCCACCCCGCGTGAGCCGCTGTGCAGCATGAACCAGACGCGGTTGGCTTCGTCCAGGCAGACCTCGATGAAATGGTTGCCGCTGCCAAGGGTGCCGAGGTGCTGGCGGTTGTTGGTTTTTTCCAGCCTTGGGTGTTTCTCGGTGATGGCCTTGAAGCGGCCAGCCAGGGCTCGCCAGGCGTGGTCGGCGTTGTGCGGCACGCTGGTCCAGGCGCCTTGGTCGTGGCGGCCGAAGGTCTTGCCGTGGGGTACGGCTTTTTCGATGGCGCTGCGCAGGCCATGCAGGTTGTCCGGCAGGTCGGCGGCGTTGAGCGAGGTGCGCGCGGCGATCATCCCGCAGCCGATGTCCACACCGACGGCGGCCGGGATGATGGCACCCAGGGTGGGGATGACGCTGCCGATGGTCGAGCCTTTGCCCAGGTGCACGTCCGGCATGACCGCAAGGTGTTTGAAGATGAACGGCAGGCGGGCGGTGTTGATCAGTTGCTGGCGGGCCTGGTCTTCCACGGGGACGCCGTCGGTCCAGAGCTTGATCGGTTTGCCGTTGGCGACTTCGAGGAGGTTCATGGCAGGTTCTCAATGAGTGCTAATACTGTGACCGTTTCACGGTCGATCGCAGCACACGCAACGCCGCGCCCATGTAGCCGCTGCCGTAAGGCTGCGCTCGCCTGCAACGCAGGCGCGGCCTTTGGGAGCCCTGCGGGACTCCAGCGCAGCCTTACGGCAGCGGCTACAAGGTTTTGTGCAAGAAAATCACCCTACAGAGATCACCGATTTTGCGAGGCAGCACTTTCTGCAAAAATCTGTAGGACTAAAGAACAATCCCTTGTCCCTCGACGTTTTTCCAAACCCGCCTATGCTCCACCTTGAAGTCGATTGCTGAGAATCGACCGCTGCATTAGAGGGGCTGTTATCCACAGGTCGGGGCCCGCAAGCCCATCCCACCTGCCGGTTCAGCCCCTCGGTTTTCAGCGCAGCCCCAACTGCCCTCGCAAATACTCATACAACCCCGCCGCACTGCGCCGATAACCGTCCGCCGTCAGGTGCACCAGGTCCGGTCGCGCCAGCCCCTGCGCCTGCCACCCGGCAATCGAACACTCGCCGCCCATGAACGCCTGCCAGTCCCAGAACAACACCTTGGCCTGCTTGGCCACCTGGCGCTGAATGCGCACCACCTCCGCCAACATCTGCGGCCGACGCGCCGCACAACCGCGTGCATTGCGCTGCTTGATCGAGTCGGACGGGCCGATCAGCAACACCACCGCCCTCGGCAATTCACGCCGCAGGTCGGCCAAGGTGCGGGTCAGCTGCGTCTGGTACTCGACCAGGTCCAGCGTGTTGTCGAACGCCTCGTTGGTGCCATAGGCGAGGATCACCAGGTCCGGGCGCAGCGTCTTCAGATTGTCCTGCCAACCGGCCTGCCATTTGTCCTGGACCGACAGCCGGGCGCCGTTGATACCCAGGGCCGACAAGGTCACCCCGGCATTCTTCTGGCCCTGGATGTACCAGCCGCCGAGCACGCTGCCCGGGCGCGCCCGCAGGGTCATGTCGACCGGCAAGCCGACATTGAGCAGTTGCGGGCTGAAACGCCATTGCCCGTTGCTGGCCGCCAGCATCACGCTGCGATTCTGCTGTTGCCCATCACGGGCGCTCAGCGTGCTGCTCTCGCGTGCCTGATACAAGGCAGACACCCGATAGCGCTGCGCACTCGGCTCGCGGGCTTCGATGCGCACCGCAGGGTTCGCTGCAACCGGCACGGACAGATAACCGCCCAGCGGGAACTGCTCGCTGCTCTGGTTGCGTGCGGACACCAGGTCCCACTGACGCGGCGCGGCTTTCACAATCACCCGGTCGTAGCGCGTCCCCGGCACCGGCGTGGCCGCAACAAAGCCGATGCCGCCATCGCCGTACTGCGCCTGGAACAAGCGCCGCAGCTCACCGCTGAACAGGTCCGCCGCCGTGTGCGAATCGCCGAACTGCACAATGCTGACCGGCATGCGCCCAGAAGCCCGCAACTTGCCCGCCAGCACCGCCAGGTTGCCATCACGAGCCGGGGTCACCGGCGCCACCACGCTGGCGCGCGAAAGCGGTGGATTACCCGCCGCCACCGGGCTGCAACCCGGCAGGGCGAAGATCAGCGCCGCCAGCGCCAGAAGGGTGTGCCATCGGCGCATGTCAGTGTCCTGTAACGGTCAGGCCCGGGAAGGCGATCAGCGACAGAACCTGCCCGGCGATCAGTTTCTGGCCCGTAATGGTGAAATGAATGCCATCGTCGCCACGGGTCTTGACCCGCTTGCCCTGGCTGTCCTGCAAGGTATAGGCGAATTCATCCGCCTTGTAACCCAGCACCGTGTTCGCCGACACATAGTGCTGGCCATACAACTGCGTCTCGCGCTGGTACAAATCGCTGAGGTAGGCCATGGCGGTGGACAGGCGCGGCTTCTCCATGTTCGGCGGGCCGACCCAGATCACCTGCACGCCGTGCTCACGGGCCGATTCCAGCATCGCGTCGATGCGCTGGCGATACAGCGCTTCCCACTCCGGGCTCTTGAAACGCAGGAACGGCTTGCCCTTGCCCTGCGGCATGTCCCACGGGTCATTCGGCCCGAGGAAAACCACCATCAGGCGGATGTTCGGCTTGCTTTTCAGGGTGCTGGCGACGGTCTGCGGCCAGTTGAAAAAGCCCGGGTACGCCAGCCCGGTACTCTGCCGGCTGAGGTTGACGCTGTTGATCTGGTAGCGCTTGCGCAAGGAGTTGGCCAGGTGCGGGGCGACGCCCTGCATCAGCGAGTCGCCGACCAGGAACACTTCATCGCCCGCCGCCAGGCTCACCACCTGCTGCGAAGCCTGGGCCGGCAGCGGCGCAGCGGCAACCTTGAGCGGCTTGGCGACGGGCACCTTGGCCGGCGCTGGCGCGGGTGCCAGCGGTGCCTCCAGGTGCACCGACACCACCGGCATCGGCGGCGGCAACACCACCGGCACTATTTCTGGCGCCTGGGCCAGCTGTACCCGCCGCGAGAGGCTGTCGGCAAAGGCCGTGCGGGCATCGCCCAACGCCTCGCTGAGGTTGCCGCCCAGGCGCCATGCCGCGCTCTGTCCGATCAACGGCAGCTCACAGCTCTCGTGGTACTTCTGCTGGCAATACAGGCTGATGGAGTTCTGGTTCAGCCAGAACAGCAACACCGTGGTCACCAGCAATGCATAGAGTGTCTTGGCTGCGGACTTCTGCGTGCCGAACAACACGCCCGAATCAGAAACTGGCATAGATGAACCCCGGCACGCCCGACTGCGAAGCAAAGATCACCAAGGTGATGAACAACCCCAGCGGTAACGGATAAAACGCCCAGGGCAAACGGCTACTCGCCGCAAAGCCCTGGCGCAGCAGCGCCAGCGCCTGTGGATAAATCGCCACGCAGGCCACCGCAGCCAATGCCAGCAGGCCGTTGCTGCTGGCCAACGCACTCAGGCTCAGGTCAGCGAGCCCGCCGAGCATGTCCAGCGCGTCATCCAGCGTGGCACTGCGGAAGAATACCCAGGCGAAGGCGACATAGTGGAAGGTCAGCAGGCGCGCCAACAGGTCTGCGCCCGGCCAGCGCATGGGCTGCGGCAGCCAATTGCTGGCGACCTTGTACAGCGCCAGGCCAAGCCCGTGCAACGCGCCCCAGATGATGAAGTTCAGGCTCGCGCCGTGCCACAGCCCGGAGATCAGCATGGCCAGCAGCATGTTCAGGTTGCCGCGCCATGCGCCCTGGCGATTGCCGCCCAGCGGGATGTAGACGTAGTCGCGGATGAAGGTCGACAGGCTGATATGCCAGCGCCCCCAGAATTCCTTGAGGTTGCGCGCGGCATACGGCGCGTTGAAGTTGTCGGGCAGGCGGAACCCCAGCAGCAACGCCACCCCGGTGACCAGGTTGGTGTAGCCGCTGAAGTTGAAATAGATCAGGAAGCTGTAGCCATAGATGCTCAGCAGGATCTGCTCGGGCGAATGGCTCGCCGGGGTTTCGAACACCGGGTCGACCCACTGGCTGGCCAGCCAGCCGCTGAAGAAGAACAGCTTGACCACCGCCAGCGCGATCAACCCCAGCGCCCGCTGCGGCTCCAGTACCTGGCGCATTCCGCCCGGGTGAATCTGCGGCAGCATGTGCAGGGCGCGGTTTACCGGGCCGGCGATCAGGCTGGGGAAGAACGCCAGGTACAACGCCAGGGTCGGCAGGCTGGCCGGCGCCAGCTCCCGGCGATTGATCGAGACCAGGTAGCTGACGGAATGGAAGGCATAGAACGACAGGCCAATCGGCACCAGCACTTGCAGCACCGGCAGCGTGACCTCCAGGCCCATGCCGGCCAGCGCTGCCTGCACCCCGGCGACAAAAAACTCCTGGAACTTGAACAGGTAGAAGCAGCCCAGCACCAGCAGCAAGGTCAGCAGGTAGTTGATGTGCCGCCCAGGATAACGCGCGCCCATCAAGCCAAGCAGATACACCGCGACGGTGTAGCCCAGCAGGATATAAAGGGATTCAAGGCTGAAACTGGCGACGATGGCATAGCTGGCGGCCAGCAACAGCAGGTTCTGTGCGCGAACGCTCCAGCACAGGCTCCAGTAGACCGCGAAAAACAGGATGAAACACAGGCCGAATTCGATCGAGAGAAAGCTCACAACGTAGTCCATTACGCAACATCAGAAGAGGGGGCTGCACGCGCGGTGAAAGCAGCGACGCAGAGCGGCCGCGATTATGGCAGACAGCCTTGAGCGCTCACAATGCAAGGCGTTCAGAAAGTACCGGCTGTCGTCCAGCGGGGTAATGCAACAGAATGCGACGAAAGATCCCACCCTCTGATTTGCTCCCCCTGCCCCGCTCTGCTAGTGTCGCGCCGTTCAAACTGCCACCAGAGACAGCCGCCATGGCCCGAAAAAAAGCCGCCATTGATTTCGAGCAATCCCTCGCCGACCTGCAAGCCCTGGTCGAGCGCCTGGAGAACGGCGAACTGTCGCTGGAAGACTCGCTGACCGCCTTCGAGCAAGGTATCCGCCTGACCCGCGATTGCCAGGGTGCTCTGACCCAGGCCGAGCAGAAGGTGCAGATCCTCCTGGAGCGCGACGGCGAACTCGCCGCCGAGCCGTTCGACGCGGAACAGCCGGAATGATTGCCGCCTACCAGGCCAGCAGCCAGGCCCGTGTCGACGCTGCACTGGAGCAACTGTTTGTCGCGCCGTCGGTCGAGCTGACGCGCTTGTATGAAGCCATGCGCTACAGCGTGATGAACGGCGGCAAGCGTGTACGCCCGCTGCTCGCCTACGCCGCCTGCCAGGCCCTGGGGGCTGCACCTGAGCAAGCCAATGGCGCGGCGTGTGCGGTGGAGCTGATCCACGCCTATTCGCTGGTGCATGACGATTTGCCGGCCATGGACGATGACGACCTGCGTCGTGGCCAGCCGACCACCCACAAGAAATTCGACGAAGCCTGCGCGATCCTCGCCGGTGACGGCTTGCAGAGCCTGGCCTTCAACGCCCTGCTCGATGCACGGCTGAGCCCACAGAGCGATGCCATTCGCCTGCAGATGGTGCAGACCCTGGCCCTGGCCGCCGGCCCTGCCGGCATGGTCGGTGGCCAGGCCATCGACCTTGGCTCGGTGGGCAAGAAGCTCGACCAGAACGCCCTGGAATACATGCACCGGCACAAGACTGGCGCGTTGATCGAAGCCAGCGTCAAGCTGGGTGCGCTGGCCAGTGCCCGCGCCGGTGAACGCGAGCTCAAGGCCCTGCAGCAGTACGCCCAGGCCATTGGCCTGGCGTTCCAGGTGCAGGACGACATTCTCGACGTCGAAAGCGATACCGAAACCCTTGGCAAGCGCCAGGGCGCCGATATCGCCCGCGACAAACCGACCTACCCGGCCCTGCTTGGGCTGGAGGCGGCGAAAGCCTATGCACTGGAACTGCGCGACCAGGCGCTGGATGCCTTGCAGGGCTTCGACCACGCCGCAGAGCCGCTGCGGGCGTTGGCGCGGTATATCGTCGAACGCAGGAACTGAGTCGGCCGTACGGCCCTCATCGCCGGCAAGGCCGGCTCCCACAGGGCTTGGCATCACACCACCCTTTGTGGGAGCCGGCCTTGCCGGCGATGGGGGCTGCAAGCCCCCCAGCTTTTGCACTCAATGGGCAGCCATTACCGCAATAAGGTAAACTGCCGCCACTTCACACCTATAACGATTCGCCTGATGCCCACGACGTTTCAAGAGATCCCCCGCGAACGCCCGGTCACGCCGCTGCTTGACCGTGCCGATACGCCAGCCGGCCTGCGTCGTCTGGCCGAAGCCGACCTGGAGAACCTGGCCGACGAACTGCGCCAGGAGCTGCTCTATTCGGTCGGCCAGACCGGCGGGCACTTCGGTGCCGGCCTGGGCGTCATCGAGCTGACGATTGCCCTGCACTACGTCTTCGACACCCCGGACGACCGGCTGGTGTGGGACGTCGGCCATCAGGCCTATCCGCACAAGATCCTCACCGGTCGCCGCCAGCGCATGAACACCCTGCGCCAGAAGGACGGCCTGGCCGCCTTCCCGCGACGCGCCGAGAGCGAATACGACACCTTCGGCGTCGGTCACTCCAGCACCTCGATCAGCGCTGCGCTGGGCATGGCGATTGCCGCCCGCCTGCAAAACGAGGCACGCAAGTCGATCGCCGTGATCGGCGACGGCGCGCTCACCGCCGGCATGGCCTTCGAGGCGTTGAACCACGCCCAGGAAGTCAACGCCGACATGCTGGTGATCCTCAACGACAACGACATGTCGATCTCGCGCAACGTCGGCGGGCTGTCCAACTACCTGGCCAAGATTCTCTCCAGCCGCACCTACGCCAGCATGCGCGAAGGCAGCAAGAAAGTGCTGTCGCGCCTGCCCGGGGCCTGGGAAATCGCCCGTCGCACCGAAGAGTACGCCAAGGGCATGCTGGTCCCCGGCACCCTGTTCGAAGAGCTGGGCTGGAACTACATCGGCCCGATCGACGGCCACGACCTGCCCACCCTGATCGCCACCCTGCGCAACATGCGCGACCTCAAGGGGCCGCAGTTCCTGCACGTGGTGACCAAGAAGGGCAAGGGCTTCGCCCCGGCTGAAGCCGACCCGATCGGCTACCACGCGATCACCAAGCTCGAGCCTGTGGATAAACCTGCCGCCGCGCCGAAAAAAGCCGGTGGGCCGAAGTATTCCGCCGTGTTTGGCCAGTGGCTGTGCGACATGGCGGCAGCGGACGAGCGCCTGGTCGGCATTACCCCGGCCATGAAAGAAGGCTCGGACCTGGTCGACTTCAGCGAACGCTACCCGCAGCGCTACTTCGATGTGGCGATTGCCGAGCAGCACGCGGTCACCCTCGCGGCCGGCATGGCCTGCGAAGGTTCCAAGCCTGTCGTGGCAATCTATTCGACCTTCCTGCAACGCGCCTACGATCAGCTGATCCATGACGTTGCCGTGCAAAACCTCGATGTGCTGTTCGCCATCGACCGTGCGGGCCTGGTCGGTGAAGACGGCCCGACCCACGCTGGCAGCTTTGACCTGTCGTTCCTGCGCTGCATCCCCGGCATGCTGGTGATGACCCCGAGCGATGAGAACGAGCTGCGCAAGATGCTCACCACCGGCCACCTGTTCAACGGCCCGGCGGCAGTGCGCTACCCGCGTGGCAGCGGCCCGAACGCGACCATCGAGAGCAACCTCGAACCGTTGGAAATCGGCAAGGGTGTGGTGCGTCGTCAGGGCAGCAAAATCGCCCTGCTGGCCTTCGGCGTGCAACTGGCGGAGGCGCTGAAAGTCGGCGAGACGCTGGATGCGACCGTGGTCGACATGCGCTTCGTGAAGCCGCTGGATGAAGCGCTGGTGCGTGAGTTGGCAGACAGCCATGCACTGCTGGTGACGATCGAAGAGAACGCCATCATGGGTGGCGCCGGTGCGGCGGTCAGCGAGTTCCTCGCGCGCGAAGCCGTGCTCAAGCCAGTGCTGCACCTGGGCTTGCCGGATGTCTATGTCGAGCACGCCAAGCCTGCGCAAATGCTGGCTGAGTGCGGGCTGGATGAAGCCGGTATCGAGGCGGCGGTACGCCTGCGGATGCAATTGCTCGGCCTGTGATTCCTGTGGGGGCCGTCCCGGCCCCGTCGCTGGCAAAGCCAGCATCCCTGTAGCCGCTGCCGTCAGGCTGCGCTCGCCTGCATAGCAGGCGCCGCCTTTGGGAGCCCTCACGGGCTCCAGCGCAGCCTATCGGCAGCGGCTACAAGATGCTGTGTTCGATAGTTGCCACCCTATCAATCAAGCTGCCTGTGCTGAACCCTGTGGGAGCTGGCCTTGCCAGCGACAGCAATGGAACTGCCCATGAAGCTTCTTCACTTTGCCCCACTCTTCCTGCTCGCCCCCGGCGCCACCCTGGCCGCCCCGGTCGACCGCGAACAAGCCCTGAAGCTGTCCAACGTGGTGATCACCGCCAACCGCCAGGTGGAAGACCGCGCTCAATCCAGCGCCGCCAACACCGTGTTCACCCGCGAAGACATCGACCGCCTGCAACCGACCAACATCACCGACCTGCTGACCCGCGTGCCCGGCTTACAAGTCGCGCGCACCGGCGGCCGTGGCAGCGTACCCGGCATCTTCATCCGTGGCACCAAGACCGCCCAGAGCCTGGTGCTGGTCGACGGCATGCGCGTGGCCAACGCCACCTCCGGCGACAGCGGCCTGCAGTTCCTCAATATCGACCAGATCGAACGTGTCGAAGTGCTGCGCGGTTCGCGCTCGGCGGTCTACGGCAGCGACGCCATTGGCGGGGTGATCCAGATCTTCACCCGACGCAGCGCTGACCAAGGCCTGCAACCGCGCCTGAAAATCAGTGCCGGCAGCCAGCACACCTGGCAGCGTAGCCTCGGCCTGTCCGGGGGCGACCAGCACACCCGCTTCAACCTGGGCGCCAGCCTCGATGAAAGCGATGGCATCAACGACACCTATCAGTCCTATGCCAGCGACAAGGACCACGACGCCTACCGCGCCAAAGCCTTCAACCTGAGCCTGAGCCACCAGTTCACCGACAACCTCGAAGCCGGCGTGAACCTGCTCGACAGCCGTGGCCGCAGCGAGTACGACAACCCGTACGGGCGCTTCGACATGACCACCTTCGAGTCCTTCGGGCAGAAGCCCTACACCGACTTCACCGTCAGCAGCCTGGGTACCTTCCTCGCCGCGCAAGTGACCGACAGCTGGCATTCACGCCTGGAACTGGGGCACAGCGAAAACCGCGACAAGAAGCGCGACAAGCTCAGCCCGGAAACCAGCGCGTTCAACACCTACCGCGACTCGGTCACCTGGCAGAACGACCTGGCTCTGGACGAGCGCAACAGCCTGATGCTCGGCGGTGACTGGTTTGAAGACCGCGTGCACGCCAGCGAACACCTCAGCGAAGACAGCCGCTGGAACCGCGCCGCGTTCATCCAGCACCGCTTCAAGGGCGAAAGCTTTGCCACCGAGCTGGGCGTACGCCGCGACCAGAACCAGCAGTTCGGCGGCCAGACCACCTGGAGCGGCAGCCTGAGCCTGCCAGTGAATGCCGACAACGAAGTGCTGTTCTCCTACAGCGAAGGCTTCCGCGCGCCGACCTTCAACGACCTGTACTACCCCGACTACAGCAACCCGGACCTCAAGCCCGAGCGTTCGAAAAGCTATGAAGTGCAATGGCGCAGCGACCTGAGCAGCAGCACGCGCCTGGAAGCATCGGTGTACCGCACCGACCTGCGTGACGCGATCATCTTCGGCGCAGGCTCGATCCCGCGTAACGTCGCCTCGGCACGCATCAACGGCTTTGAAGCAGCGTTGCATCAGGAATTGCTCGGCTGGCAAGGCACCCTCGGTCTCTCGCTGATCGACCCGCGCGACCGCGACAACGGCCATACCCTGGCCCGCCGCGCACGCAGCACGCTGAGCCTGGACCTGGACCGTCAGTTCGATCAGTTGGGCGTGGGCGCCAGCTGGCAAGCTGTCAGCAGCAGCTACGACGACGAGGCCAACACTCGCAAGATCGGCGGCTATGGCCTGTTCGGGCTGCGCAGCAGTTGGGCGCTGACCCGGGAAGTGAAGCTGGAGATGAAGCTCGACAACCTGTTCGACCAAACCAGCAGCCGCGCCCTCTACAGCTATGAAGGCCAGTACCACGGCTACCGCGAAGATGGCCGCACCTGGATGCTCGGGGTTACCTGGACGCCGGCGCTCTAGTCGCCAGCAACTCGCAGAGCCGCGCGGTGGCTTCGATCATCTGCCCGCTGGGCCGTTCCAGGCCCCGGTCGGGCACCACCAGCAACTGCCCCTTCTGCACCGCAGCCACCTGCGGCCAGGCTTTCCAGGCCTCCAGCTGGGCCTGATCGCCGGCCAGGATGGCCTGCGGATTGCGCAGCAGCACAGTCTCCAGGTTCACTTGCGGTGCCGGCAGGCGCAGGTCATCGAAGATGTTCCGCGCCCCGCACACCGCCAGGGCATCGCTGACGATCTGACCGCCACCCAGGGTGTACAGCGGCTGGTTCCACACCTGATAGAACACCCGTAATGGTTGCTCACGCCGGTACTGCTGACGCAGCCCCTGCAGGCGCGCGCGCAGTGCAGCAGCACGCTCATGCCCTGCTTCTGGGCGACCCAGGCGCACACCAATGGCTTCTATCTGCTCGATCAGGCCGTCAAGGCTATGGGCATCGGCACTGAATAGCGGGATGCCCAGGCGCTTGAGTTGATCACGCTGGGCCGGCGGCACGCTGCCGGGCCAATAGAGGATAAGGTCCGGGCGCACGCTGAGCAGGCGCTCCAGGTCCAGCTGGCCATAGCGGCCCACGGAAGGTACCTGCGCCAGTTGCGCCGGTCGTTCATCGCTGTCGACGGTGCCCACCAGCAAATCGCTGGCGTTCAGTTCAACGACGATTTCCGACAGCGAAGGGGCAAGGCTGACCACACGCGGCGCTGCCAGCAGCGGCCCGCAAAGGGCCAGCAAGACCGCCAGCAACACGCCGCGCATTCGTCTCAGCCCAGTTGGCGGGGAATGCGATAGAGGTACAGCACCACCACGCTGGAGAGTGCCATCAGGATCTGCGGCACCACTTCCAACCCGACCAGCACCGACAATGCCGCCACCCAGGCCGGGAAGCAGGCGAACAGCATGCCGATGCGCCGCACGCGCGCCAACTCGATCCAGGCGGCGGGCTCTTGTTCGGTGTCCAGGGCTTTCTGGGTGGCGATCAAGGCACGCTTGAACGCCCCGAAACGCGGCAGGCTGAGGAACATCGTGGCAATGCCGGCGATGAACAGCGGCATCGCCAGCAGCGGAATCAGCGGCTCACCACCACCGAAGGCCCAGGAGAACACCAGCAGTGGCGCCAGGGCCACGATCAGGTATTGCAGCCACGCGACGAACAGCCGACGACGCACTTGCGCCCGCGTCACGCCCGGCCCGCCTCGCCCTGGTGCTCGTTGCCCATCATGTGGCCGAGCTTGCCGGCCTTGGTGGCCAGGTAGTGCTTGTTGTGCGGGTTGTGGCCGGTGTGCAGCGGCACACGCTCAGCCACCGGGATCCCCATGCCGGTCAGCGCCTTGACCTTGCGCGGGTTGTTGGTCATCAAGCGCAGCGACTTGACGCCCAGGTGCTCAAGCATTGGCTGGCACATGCCGTAGTCACGCTGGTCGGCGGCAAAGCCCAGGCGCTCGTTGGCCTCGACCGTGTCGGCGCCACCATCCTGCAGCTCATAGGCGCGGATCTTATTCAGCAGGCCGATACCACGGCCTTCCTGACGCAGGTACAACAGCACACCGCGACCTTCACGGGCGATGGCTTGCAAGGCAGCTTCAAGCTGCGAACCACAGTCGCAGCGTTGGCTGAACAGCGCATCACCGGTCAGGCATTCGGAATGCAGGCGCCCCAGCACTGGTGCACCATCGGCCACGTCACCCAGGCTGAGCACGACGTGCTCACGGCCTGTGGCTTCGTCGAGAAAACCATGCATGGTGAAAGTAGCGAAAGGCGTAGGCAGCTTGGAAGCGGCAACAAAGACGACGGGCACCTTGTGCTCCTGATAAGTAACTTGGGATTTCAGTGGACGGATTGTACCAGCGTCACCGTTCAGGTGCTTAGGCTGAATTGTGGGGCAAACAGATCGAGAAGTTCGATACCGACTAGTGGTGGCTGTCGCCTTGATCGAACGGGTATGGCTGCTCCCAGCGCTCGAAGATCGCCCGCAGCTCGCCGCTGGCGAGCAGTTTGTCCATGCGCTGGTCGAACAGTTCCTTGAGCGCACGTCCCTGGTCGGTCTTGGCAAACGCCAGGTACAGCGGCAGTTCGGCAATATGCGTACTGCGGAACTTGCTGCGTTCTGCTTCGCTGGCCTGGCTCAGGACGTAGTCCACTTCGGTCTGTGCATCGATGTAGTAATCGACCCGCCCGCGCTCGAGCATCGGCAGGATGCCTTCGCGCCGCTGCACTTCGCGGTACTCGCCAACCTTGGGCAGGTAGCGCTGGTAATCGTAGCCGCGAACCCAGGAGAGCTTGAACTGCCCGAGGCTTTCGGCAGTCGGCACCGGCGTGCTGGTCAGGCCCAGGGCAAAGATATGATCCAGATCGAAGTGCCTGCGCGGGTAGAGGTAGTCGTCGCTTTCTTCAAAGTAGGAGCCGACCCAGGCGTCCGCCTCGCCACGCTTGACCAGGCCGACGGCGCGGCTGTACGGCACGCTGAGCACCTGCACGCGCACGCCAGCAGGCTCGAACACCTTGCGCAGTACGTCCCAGGCCATGCCGCTGCCATCGGCGTTGGTGTAATCCTCCCAGCGTTCGCTGGCCAGGCGGACCTGCTTGGGCAACTCGACCGCCTGGGCAACCGTCGCCCCACCGGCAACCAGCGCCAGTAGCATCAGGATGACTCGCCATCCACGCATCGTGACCCTCCCTTTGTTAGGTGAAGCTCCATACCAGCACTTGCATGCCCAGCCAGGCAAAGACCCCGGCCAACACGTCATCGAGCATGATGCCGACACCGCCGTGCACATGCCGGTCGATCCAGCGGATCGGCCACGGCTTGAGGATGTCGAAGAAGCGGAACATCAGGAAGCCTGCCAACAACCATAGCCAACCTTCCGGCACCAGCCAAAGGGTTATCCACATGCCGACCATTTCGTCCCAGACGATGCCTTCGTGGTCGTGCACACGCAAATCGTCAGCCACCTTGCCGCACAGCCAGAAGCCGAACAGCATGGTCAGCCCGAGCATCAGCCAGTAGCCCCAGTCCGGCAGCATCTGCCACAGCGGGATGAACGGCAGTGCCACCAGCGAGCCCCAGGTGCCCGGCGCCTTGGGCAAGGTGCCGGAACCGAAGCCAAAGGCCAGGAAGTGCCAGGGGTTGCGCCAGACCGAAGGCGGAACGTTTTCCGCAGGCACCTGGTTGGGGTGATCGGTCACGGTGTCTCCCTAAAATGTTGGTAGCCGCGCGTGCGCGGGGTGATATCGACGCCTTCGCGGTCATGCAGGGTCACCCCGCTGCCCGCCTCGACCCGCCCGACCACGTGCACCGGCCAACCGGCCGCCAGCAGGCCGTCGAGTTCGCTCGGTGGCAAGGTGAAGGCGATGACGTAGTCGTCCCCGCCGGTCAGCGCCGCCGTGCGCGCCCCGTCCAGCCCCAACAGCCCTTGCAGTGCTGCACTCAAGGGTAGCCGCTCAAGCTCAAGGCGCAGCGCGACCCGCGAAGCGGTTGCGATGTGCCCGCAGTCGGCGAGCAGGCCGTCGGAGATGTCCAATGCGGCCGTGGCCTTGCCGCGCAGGGCCTGGCCCAGCGCCAATTGCGGCGGTGGCGACCAGTAGTGCGCCAGCAGCGGGGCCGCCAGTTCAGCGGCGGCCGTACGCTCACCCAGCACCAGCGGCAAGGCGCCCGCCGCCTTGCCCAGGTCCGCGCCGACACACAGCAGGTCGCCCACCTGGGCGCCGCTGCGGGTCAACGCCAGCCCGGCCGGCACGCGGCCGAACACGGTCATGGTCAGGCTCAGTGGGCCACGGGTGGTGTCGCCACCGACCAGGGCCAAACCGCACTGCGTGGCCATCTGGTTCAAACCCTGGGCATAGGCTTGCAGCCAGTCGGCGCGAACCTCCGGCAGGGTCAGGGCAAGGGTAAAGGCAAGGGGAGTTGCGCCCATGGCCGCCAGGTCACTGGCCGCCACCGCCAGCGAGCGCTGGCCGAGCAGGAACGGATCGCTGATCGCCGGGAAATGCACCCCAGCCACCAGCGTATCGGTAGAAATGGCCAACTGGTCACCCGCTGGCACGGCCAGCAGGGCGCAGTCGTCACCAATCCCCAGCACAACACCATCGCCCGCCTGCGCGCAGTGCGCAGCGGCAAAGTACTGGCGGATCAGCTCGAACTCACCCATGGGCCGAAAGCGCCGGAATCAGCGCTTGTACGCCTTCACTTCGGCTTCGCGAAGCCGTGGTGCCAGCTTGTCGAGCACGCCGTTGACGAACTTGTGGCCGTCGGTCGAACCAAACACCTTGGCCAGCTCGATACCTTCGTTGATTACCACGCGGTACGGTACGTCGGCACGCATCATCAGTTCCCAGGTGGACAGGCGCAGGACCGCCAGTTCAACCGGGTCGAGTTCTTCGATGGACATGTCCATGCAAGGCTTGAGCGCTTCGTCGATGTCAGCGCGCTTTACCGGAACCCCGTGCAGGATTTCACGGAAGTAGGCACCGTCGACATCGGTGAAATCGTTATCGACCCGGAACTGCGCTTCGATCTCGTTCAGCGAGTGCTTGGCCACGTGCCATTGGTACAGCGCCTGGGTCGCGAGCTGACGAGCTTCGCGACGCTTGGCGCTTTTCGATGGTTTGCCAGCATCCGCAGGTTTTGGATCGCGCGGGTTGAAACGATCGCTTTCGTCGCTAATCACTTGGCCTCCAACTGCGCCAGCAGGCTGACCATTTCCAGAGCGGACAGGGCTGCTTCAGCGCCCTTGTTGCCGGCCTTGGTGCCGGAACGCTCAATGGCCTGTTCGATCGAGTCGACGGTCAGGACACCGAAGGAGACCGGCACGCCGAACTCCATGGACACCTGGGCCAGGCCCTTGGTGCATTCGCCCGCCACGTATTCGAAATGCGGGGTACCACCACGGATCACGGCGCCCAGGGCGATGATCGCGGCGTATTCGCTTTGTTGGGCGACTTTCTGCGCAACCAGCGGAATTTCGAAGGCGCCAGGTGCGCGGATGATGGTGATGTCGCTTTCGCTGACGCCGTGGCGAACCAGGGCATCAACAGCACCGCTTACCAGGCTTTCGACGACAAAGCTGTTGAAGCGGCCAACCACCAAAGCATAGCGACCTTTGGGGGCAATGAAGGTACCTTCGATGGTCTTCAGGGTCATTGCGGGGTTCTCATCTTAAAGAGCCAGGCCGCAAACACGCGGCCTGTAGGAGTTTTGTTCACGAAAAAGCAGCGGGAAATGCCGCTGCTTTATTCGGAGGGCACGTATTCTACAACTTCCAGATCGAATCCGGATATCGCATTGAACTTCATTGGTGAACTCATCAGGCGCATTTTGCGCACAC
Source organism: Pseudomonas fontis (assembly GCF_028656955.1). Taxonomy (GTDB): domain Bacteria; phylum Pseudomonadota; class Gammaproteobacteria; order Pseudomonadales; family Pseudomonadaceae; genus Aquipseudomonas; species Aquipseudomonas fontis. The sequence goes on along the minus strand of NZ_JAMDGY010000056.1, from coordinate 76,264 downwards.
CGAGGTCACGCAGGATCTGCGAACCGGCACCTACCGTGCTGTAGGTGGTCGGCGCCTTGGCCTGGGCGCTGGTGTCGCCGCTCTCGCGGATATGGGCCAGCAGCACGTCGCCATCAAGTGGGTGACCGAGCAGCAGCACCACGCCGCTGCCAGCCTCTGCCACGGCGCTCATGGCCGCACGCAGGCTCCAGCGGCCCGGTTGCTTGACCATCAGCAGGTCACGCAGCGGGTCCATGTTGTGCACTCGTACCAGGGTCGGCTCTTCAGCGCAGATCTTGCCCAGGGTCAGGGCCATGTGCACGTCGCCTTCCACCGAATCGCGGTAGGTGACCAGGTTGAAACTGCCCAGCTCGCTGTCCAGCGGCTGCTCGGAAATCCGCTGAATGGTACGTTCGTGGATCATCCGGTAGTGGATCAGGTCGGCGATGGTGCCGATCTTGATGCCGTGCTCGGCGGCGAAGACTTCCAGCTCAGGGCGACGCGACATGGTGCCGTCGTCGTTCATCACTTCGCAGATCACCCCGCTCGGCTCGAAACCGGCCATGCGCGCCAGGTCGCAGGCCGCTTCGGTGTGGCCGGCACGGGCCAGGGTTCCGCCAGGCTGGGCCATCAGCGGGAAGATGTGGCCCGGGCTGACGATGTCTTCAGCCTTGGCATCCTTGGCTGCGGCCGCTTGCACGGTGCGCGCGCGGTCGGCGGCGGAGATACCGGTGGTGACGCCTTCGGCGGCTTCAATCGACACGGTGAACTTGGTGCCAAAGCCCGAGCCGTTGCGCGGCGCCATCAGCGGCAGCTTGAGCAGCTCGCAACGCTCGCGGGTCATCGGCATGCAGATCAACCCACGGGCATGCTTGGCCATGAAGTTGATGTGCTCGGCCTTGCAGCACTCGGAGGCCATGATGATATCGCCTTCGTTCTCGCGGTCTTCGTCATCCATGAGAATGACCATTTTGCCTTGGCGGATGTCTTCAACCAGTTCTTCGATGCTGTTGAGCGCCACGCGGCACCCCCTTTCAAATCAGGATTTCAGGTAGCCGTTGGCGGCCAGGAAACTTTCGGTGATACCGCCCTTGCTCGGCTCGGCGGCCTTGTCACCCAGCAGCAGGCGCTCCAGGTAACGGGCCAGCAGGTCGACCTCAAGGTTGACCCGACGACCTGGGCGGTAGTCGGCCATGATGGTTTCGGCCAGGGTATGCGGGACGATGGTCAGCTCGAACTCGGCGCCATCGACCACGTTGACCGTCAGGCTGGTGCCGTCGACGGTGATCGAGCCCTTGTGGGCGATGTACTTGGCCAGGTCTTTCGGGGCCCGCAGGCGGAACTGGATGGCGCGGGCGTTATCGCTGCGCGAGACCACTTCGCCGACACCGTCGACATGGCCGCTGACCAGGTGACCGCCCAGGCGGGTGGTCGGCGTCAGGGCTTTTTCCAGGTTGACCGGGCTGCCGCTCTTGAGGTCGTCGAAGGCGGTGCAGTCCAGGGTTTCGCGGCTGACGTCGGCCCAGAAGCCGTCACCCGGCAGCTCGACGGCGGTCAGGCAGACGCCGTTCACCGCAATGCTGTCGCCGAGTTTCACATCACCCAGGTCGAGCTTGCCGGTTTCGACATAGACGCGCACATCGCCGCCCTTGGGGGTCAGCGAGCGGATGCTGCCGATGGATTCGATAATGCCGGTAAACATGAGTCCTCCTCGAGAACAGGCCGCGCGTGGGGCGCAAGCCGCAAATTATACGCTGGCTGCTGGCAGAGGAATGGCAGTGACTCGCCAGTCATCGCCAACCGCACGCATTTCAGTGATTTTCAGCGCCTGCGCCTCGCTCATCCGGGCCAGTGGCCAATCGAGCAGTGGGCGGGCGCTGGAGCCGAGAAACTTGCCGGCGATGAACAGCTGGTATTCATCGACCAGGCCTTGCTGGGCAAACGCCCCCGAAAGGCCGGGGCCGGCTTCGACCAGGATTTCATTGGTGCCCCGGCGCGCCAGTTCGTTGATCAAGGCGAGCAGATCGACTCGTCCATCGCTGCCCGGCAGGCTCAGCACTTCATGGCCGGCCTGTGCATAACTCGCATCGATGGCCGCCGTCGTCACCACCAGGGCCGGGCCGGCCTTGAAGAACGGGGCATCCAGTGGCAGGCGCAGACGGCCGTCGATCAGCACGCGCAGCGGTTGGCGAGTCATCGCCAGCGCCGTGGTTTCAGCATCCAGGCCGAGCTCTTCGGCGCGCACGGTCATGCGTGCGTTATCTGCCAGCACGCTTTCGGCGCTGGTCAGCACCACGCTGGAACGGGCGCGCAGCCGCTGCACCGCTGAACGCGCGGCAGGGCCGGTGATCCATTGGCTTTCGCCGCTGGCCATGGCGGTGCGCCCATCCAGGCTCATTGCCAGCTTCACCCGCACGTATGGCAGGCCGTGTTCCATGCGTTTGAGAAAGCCCGGGTTGAGCGCCCGCGCTTCGGCTTCAAGCACGCCGCTGGCTACTTCGATGCCGACCCCCGCCAAACGCGCCAGCCCCTGGCCGGCCACTTGCGGGTTGGGGTCCTGCATGGCCGCGACGACACGGGCGACACCGGCGTTGACCAGCGCCTCGGCACAGGGCGGGGTACGCCCGTGGTGGCTGCACGGTTCAAGGGTGACATAAGCACAGGCGCCACGGGCCAGCTCGCCGGCCTGGCGCAGCGCGTGCACCTCGGCATGCGGCTCACCGGCGCGCACATGCCAGCCTTCGCCGACAATCTGCCCGTCACGGACGATCACGCAACCCACCCGTGGGTTGGGGTGGGTGGTGTACTGGCCTTTGCGCGCCAGTTCCAGCGCGCGGGCCATGTAGTGGGCGTCGAGTACGGCGCGTTCGCTGGGCATGCTCACTCTTTAGCCGGCACACGGGCCAGGCGGTCGATTTCTTCGCGGAACTCGTCGAGGTCCTGGAAACGTCGGTACACGGAGGCAAAACGGATGTAGGCGACTTCATCGAGCTTTTGCAGCTCGCCCATCACCAACTCGCCGACGACCAGCGACTTGACCTCGCGCTCACCAGTAGCGCGCAGCTTGTGCTTGATGTGCGCCAGCGCAGCTTCGAGGCGCTCGACACTGACCGGGCGTTTTTCCAGCGCACGCTGCATGCCGGCACGCAGTTTTTCTTCGTCGAAAGGCTGGCGGCTACCGTCCTGCTTGATCAGGCGGGGCAGCACCAGTTCGGCGGTTTCGAAGGTGGTGAAACGCTCACCACAGGCCACGCATTCGCGGCGACGGCGTACTTGCTCGCCCTCGGCGACCAATCGCGAGTCGATGACCTTGGTGTCGTTGGCACCGCAGAAGGGACAGTGCATGGTGGCAGGCAACAAAAAAAGGGAGGGCCATGGTAGCGCATCCCACTGGCAAGACAAGCCAAAGGGGTTACCATCCAGTGAGGAAATATACCCCTGAAGGATTTCACCATGCCGATTCGAGCGCTCGTTGTGCTCAGTTTTGCTGTGCTGCTGGCCGCGTGTGGCAGCGACGCGCCCAAACAACAGACCACCCAGGCCGCCCCCGCTGCCGCCAAGAAAGCCGCCGGCCCCGGCCCGCTGCCGGCGTACCAGCGTGAACTCAGCGGCACCCTGCTCGGCGTGCCCTCGGGCGCCGAAGTCGAGCTGGCGCTGCTGGTGATCGACGAACGCGGGCGCCCGCAACGCCTGCTGGCCAGCAGTACCCTGGACGGTACCGGGCAGGCCCTGCCGTTCCAACTGCGCTTCAACCCGGAAGTCTTCCCGGCCGGCGCGCGCGTTGAACTGCGCGGGCGCGCCAGCCAGTCCGGGCAGTTGATCCTGCACCTGCGTCCGCTACAGATTGCCCGCGCCGACACCCAGGCCACCGGCCAGTTGCAGTTCGAAAAAGCCCCATGAGTGCACCGGTTGAACTGCAGCAGTCACTGAGCGGCCTGCTGGGCGACGCGCAGTTGGTCGTCAGTGAGCTGCCGGACTGTGCGCTCAAGCTCTGGTTGATCGACGCCGACAACATGGACCGCGCCTTCAGCCCCGAAGAAACCCGACGCATCCTGCATGAGCCGCCGTACTGGAGCTTTTGCTGGGCCAGCGGCCTGGCAATGGCGCGCTATCTGGAGCAGCACCCGCAGTGGGTGGCGGGCAAGCGCGTGCTGGATTTCGGCGCAGGCTCCGGCATTGCCGGGATCGCCGCAGCGCGGGCTGGCGCGGCTGAAGTGGTGGCGTGCGACCTTGATCCGCTGGCACTGGACGCTTGCCGGGCCAACGCGGCGCTCAATGGCGTGGAACTGAGCTACAGCGACGATTTTTTCGAGGAGGCCGACCGCTTCGACCTGATCCTGGTGGCCGATGTGCTCTACGACCGCGCCAACCTGCCGCTGCTCGATGCCTTCCTCAGCCGGGGCCGCGAGGCGCTGGTGGCCGATTCACGGGTACGGGATTTCCGTCACCCGCTGTACCGCCAGCTGGACACCCTGCACGCCCTCACCCTGCCCGATCTGGCCGAACCCCACGAGTTCCGCCAGGTGAGCCTGTACCACGCCAGCCGCTGAGCCTTATAGTGCTGGCATTCAAGCAAGTGCGAGAGTCGCGATGAGTCAAGAAACGCCCTACATTTTCGATGCCACCGTCGCCGACTTCGATCAGTCGGTCATTCAGAACTCCTTCGTCAAGCCGGTGCTCGTCGACTTCTGGGCCGAGTGGTGCGCGCCGTGCAAGGCGCTGATGCCGCTGCTGGCGAAAATCGCCGAGGACTATCAGGGCGAGCTGCTGCTGGCCAAGGTCAACTGCGACATCGAGCAGGACATCGTTGCCCGCTTCGGCATTCGCAGCCTGCCGACCGTGGTGCTGTTCAAGGACGGCCAGCCGGTGGATGGCTTTGCCGGGGCGCAGCCGGAGTCGGCGATTCGGGCGCTGCTGGAGCCGCATGTACAACTGCCGCCGCCCGCCGACGAAGACCCGCTGGAAGTGGCCCAGGCGCTGTTTGCCGAAGGTCGTTTCAGTGAGGCTGAAGCCACGCTCAAGGCGCTGCTGACTGAAGACAACAGCAATGCGGCGGCGCTGATCCTGTATGCGCGCTGCCTGGCTGAACGCGGTGAGCTGGGTGAAGCGCAGACAGTGCTGGACGCGGTTAAAAGCGATGAGCACAAGGCGGCACTGGCCGGGGCCAAGGCACAACTGACCTTCCTGCGTCAGGCGGCAAGCCTGCCGGAAGTGGCGGACCTGAAGTCGCGCCTGGCGCAGAATGCCGAGGACGATGAGGCGGCGTATCAGCTGACCATTCAGCAGCTGTCGCGCCAGCAATACGAGGCGGCGCTGGAGGGGCTGTTGAAGCTGTTCAAGCGTAATCGCGGGTATGAGAACGGCTTGCCGCACAAGACCCTGCTGCAGGTGTTCGAGCTGCTGGGCAATGATCATCCGCTGGTGACGGTGTTCCGCCGCAAGTTGTTTGCCGCGCTGTACTGAGCCGCGCTTTCGGGCCCTATCGCTGGCCTTGCCAGCGATAGGGCCAGTACAGCTTTACCCAACCCAGTGATACTCCGGCGCATCCGCCCCACTCTGCACCTTCACATCCGCACTGTGGCGCAGGCGCACCAGCAGGCGCTTGCCACCCGCCGTATTCCCCGCCAGGCCTTCCAGGTGCTCAAGCAACTGCGGCCCGCTCAAATGCCCGGCCTTGCGCAGCACTTCCCGCGCTGCCTGCCATAACGCATCGTCCGGCCGAGCCTGCACCACCGGCGTACTGCTCGCCGCCATGGGCGCCGCGTGCACCAACTGCCCGCCCAACTGCGCCCACTCGGCCGGCTCCAGTTCCACCGTCAAATCCACCGGCCATTCGCCGATGTGTCCTCGAATTCGCACCGTTGCACCCTCCACTGTTTCAGGCACCCATGCTCCCACGCCCACACCCGGTCGCCAAGCAGCGCTGGCATTTGCTACAAAAGTTGTTATAACATTTCAAAACATGTCCAACGCTCCTGCGGAGAATCCTCCATGCGTCGTCTGCTGCTCGCCTTGCCGATTGCCTTGCTGCCCCTCACCGTGGCCCTTGCCCACGACGACCATGACCATGAACACGGCAGCCTCGGTGCCCACGAACATGGGGTAGCCCGCCTCAATGCCGTGCTCGACGGCCAGACCCTGGAGCTGGAGCTGCAAAGCCCGGCGATGAACCTGATCGGCTTCGAACACGCCGCCAGCAGTGATGCCGACAAGGCCAAGGTCGCTGCCGTACGCAAACAGCTGGAACAACCGCTGAGCCTGTTCGGCCTGGCCAAGGCCGCTGGCTGTACAGAAACTGACCGGAAACTGGAAAGCCCACTGTTCGGCGATGCCCCGGCCAAGGATGACGACGGTGACGACGAGCATGATCACGATCACAGCGAGATCCACGCCCACTACCAGTTCACCTGCACCGCGCCGGAGAAACTGGCCCAGCTGGACCTCAAGCCGCTGTTCACTGCCTTCCCTGCCACCCAGAAGATCCAGCTTCAGCTGATCGGCCCAAGCGGCCAGCAAGGCATCGAAGCGACAGCGGCCAAGCCATCGGTTAAATTCTGACCCATGACCCAAGCATTGATCGAACTGACTGACCTGAGCTTCGCCTGGCCGGGCCAGGCGCCGTTGCTGGATATTCCGGCACTGCGCCTGGACGCGGGCGAGTCGCTGTTTCTCAAAGGCCCCAGCGGCAGCGGCAAGACCACCTTGCTCGGCTTGCTCGGCGGTGTGCAAAAGCCTGACCGAGGCAGCGTCCGCCTGCTCGGCCAGGACCTCGGCGAGCTGAAACTCTCTACCCGCGACCGCTTTCGCGTCGACCACACCGGCTACATCTTCCAGCAATTCAACCTGCTGCCGTTTCTCTCGGTGCGTGAAAACGTCGAACTGCCCTGCCGCTTCTCGCGTAGCCGTGCCGAGCGCGCGGTGCAGCGCCATGGCAGTGTCGATGCCGCCGCCACCACCCTGCTCGCCCACCTGGGCCTGAAAGACCCGGCACTGCTCGCCCGCCGCGCCGACAGCCTGTCCATCGGCCAGCAACAGCGGGTTGCCGCCGCCCGCGCGCTGATCGGCCAGCCGGAGCTGGTGATCGCCGACGAGCCCACCTCCGCCCTCGACGCCGACACCCGCGAAGCGTTCATTCACCTGCTGTTCGCCGAGTGCCGCGAAGCCGGCTCCAGCCTGCTGTTCGTCAGCCACGACCAGAGCCTGGCGCCGCTGTTCGATCGCCAGTTGTCCCTTGCCGAACTCAATCGCGCCGCGCGCCCTACCAGCGACCTGGAGGCCTGATGTACCTGCTCCGTCTTGCTTTGGCGAGCCTCGCCAACCGGCGTTTCACTGCCTTCCTCACCGCGTTTGCGATTGCCCTGTCGGTGTGCCTGCTGCTGGCCGTCGAGCGCGTGCGCACCGAAGCGCGCGCCAGCTTTGCCAGCACCATCAGCGGCACCGACCTGATCGTCGGTGCCCGCTCAGGCTCGGTGAACCTGCTGCTGTATTCGGTGTTTCGCATCGGCAATGCCACCAACAACATCCGCTGGGACAGCTTCGAGCAGTATGCCAACAACCCGCGAGTGAAATGGGCGATCCCGATGTCCCTGGGTGACTCGCACCGCGGCTACCGGGTGATGGGCACCACCGAGGCGTACTTCGAGCACTACCAGTACGGCCGCAAACAGAACCTGCAACTGGCCGAGGGCCGCGCCTTCGCCAACGACCCGTTTGAAGTGGTGCTGGGTGCCGAAGTCGCCGAGGCGTTGCACTACAAGCTGGGTGACAAGCTGGTGCTGGCCCATGGCGTGGCGGTCATCAGCCTGGTCAAGCATGACGACAAGCCATTCACCGTGGTCGGCGTGCTCAAGCGCACCGGCACCCCGGTGGACCGCACGCTGCACATCAGCCTGGGCGGCATGGAGGCGATCCACGTCGACTGGCAGAACGGCGTGCCCGCGCGCGGCGCCGGGCGCATCAGCGCCGAGCAGGCACGCAGCATGGACCTCACGCCCAAGGCCATCACCGCCTTCATGCTGGGCCTGAACAACAAGATCGCCACCTTCACCCTGCAACGGGAGATCAACGAGTTCCGTGGCGAACCGCTGCTGGCGATCCTCCCCGGCGTGGCCCTGCAAGAGTTGTGGAGCCTGATGGGCACAGCCGAGCAGGCCTTGTTCGTGGTCTCGCTGTTCGTCGTGCTGACCGGGTTGATCGGCATGCTCACGGCGATTCTCACCAGCCTCAACGAACGGCGCCGCGAGATGGCCATCCTGCGCTCGGTTGGTGCGCGCCCCTGGCATATCGCCGGCCTGCTGGTGCTGGAGGCCTTCTCCCTGGCCGTGGCCGGCATCGCGGTCGGCCTGGGGTTGCTGTACTTCGGTATCGCCGTGGCGCAGGGCTATGTGCAATCGAACTATGGCCTGTTCCTGCCGCTGGCATTGCCAAGCGCACATGAATGGACGTTACTGGGCATCATCCTGGGCGCCGCCGTGCTGATGGGCAGCATTCCGGCCTGGCGCGCCTATCGACAATCCCTGGCTGACGGGCTGTCCATTCACCTATGAAAACGCTTGTGCTGATGCTGTTGTTGATCGCCGCGCCCGCCTGGGCCGGCGAGCCGCGTACCTTGCAGTGGCCGGAGATGATCCCCGAAGGTGCCCCGATCATTGAGCCGCAGATGACCCCGCTGCACGATCTATCGCAATTGAGCAGCGCGCTGGCCGGTGGCGAGTCCGGCCCGGCGGCGCACCAGCAAGGGGCGGATGCCCCGGTGGTGAAGGCGCTGGATGGCAAACAGGTGAAATTGCCCGGCTACGTGGTGCCGCTGGAGGTCAGTGAAGAAGGCCGTACCACCGAGTTCCTGCTGGTGCCTTACTACGGCGCGTGCATCCATGTGCCACCGCCACCGGCGAACCAGATCGTGCATGTGTTCAGCGAGATCGGCATCAAGGTCGAAGACCTCTACCAGCCTTACTGGATCGAGGGCCCGATGCAGGTGAAAGCGACCAGTAGCGAACTGGCCGAGGCCGGCTACCAGATGGAAGCCGAGAAAATCTACGCCTATGAACTACAATGATTGGCCGCGCCCAGGCGCTTGAGCTTTCATTGAGCTGCGTCAAGATTCCCCGGTAGCCGCCTGCTTACCATTGGACACATTAAATTCTAAATGTCCTTTGGGAGCTTCCATGAACAAGTCCTTGCTCAGCGCCTCGCTCATTGCCCTGGCGCTTGCAGCCCCTGTTGCCCACGCCCACCAGGCGGGTGACTTCATCCTGCGTGCGGGGGCGATCACCACGGCTCCCAACGAAGACAGCGGCGAGATCAAACTCGACGGCGTCAAGGCGTCGGGCACCAAGGCAACCTTGACCAGCGACACTCAGCTGGGCCTGGCCTTCGCCTATATGCTGACCGACCACATCGGCCTGGAACTGCTGGCGGCCACGCCATTCCAGCACGAAGTGGGCGTCAAGGGCCTGGGCGCCGGCCTGGATGGCAAGCTGGGCGACATCAAGCAACTGCCACCGACCCTGTCGCTGCAGTACTACCCGATGGAGCCGACTTCCAAATTCCAGCCATACGCCGGTATCGGTCTGAACTACACCATGTTCTTTGACGAAGACCTGAGCAGCAACCGTAAAGCCCAGGGCTTCAGCAACCTGAAGATGAAGGACTCGATAGGCCTGGCAGGCCAGTTGGGCATGGACTACATGCTGACTGACAACTTCCTGGTCAACGCTGCGGTCTGGTACGTGGACATCGACACCAAGGCCACCATCGACGGCCCGAGCGCGCTGGGCGTGGGCAAGACCAAGGTGAACGTGGACGTCGACCCATGGGTTTACATGGTCGGTATCGGCTACAAGTTCTGATCACGGCATGAATGAAAAAGGCCGCGACGGGTGACCGTCGCGGCCTTTTTTATTCTGGATGCAGCGCCAATTGGCATCTGTGGCTGCTCCTGTAGCCGCTGCCGTCAGGCTGCGCTCGCCTGCATAGCAGGCGCCGCCTTTGGAAGCCCTTGCGGGCTCCAGCGCAGCCTGTCGGCAGCGGCTACAAAATCAGGAGCAACTAGCGCCCCAGCAGTCGCGCCAGACCTTGCGTCAACGGCGTCGGCTCAGGGAAGTCAAAGCGCGCCAGCAACCGTGCGTTATTCGCCCGCGAATGGCGAATATCGCCCGAACGCGCCGGCCCGTAGCTCACCTCGGGCAGGCTGCCCACCACCCCACGCAATGCCTCCAGCAACTGGTTCAGCGAGGTCGCCTGGTTCAGGCCGATATTCACCGCGCCCTCTTCAACCTGGGTTTTTTCCAGCGCCTGCACCATCACCGTGACCAGGTCCCCGACATAGAGAAAATCGCGGGTCTGCTCGCCATCGCCAAACACCTTGATCGGCTGCCCGGCCAACGCTCGCTCACCAAAGATGCTGATCACCCCGGAGTACGGCGACGAGGGGTCCTGGCGCGGCCCGAAGATGTTGAAGAAGCGGAACACCACCGGCTCCAGCCCATGCTGGCGACGGTAGAAATCCAGGTATTGCTCACCCGCCAACTTATCCACAGCGTAAGGCGTCAACGGCGCCTTGAGGGTGTCTTCAGTAATCGACTCGCCTTCGCCATTGTTGCCGTAAACCGCCGCGCTGGAGGCAAACACCACCCGCTTGATGCCATTGAGGCGCATCGCCTCGCAGACGTTCAGGGTGCCGATGAAGTTGCTCTGGTGGGTTTTCACCGGGTCGTCGACCGAGGCCTGCACCGAGGCCACTGCCGCAAGGTGCACCACGGCCTGGCAACCTTCCGCCGCACGGGCCACCAGTGCCGCGTCGGCGACATCGCCTTCGAGCAATTGCAGGTGCGGATGATCAATTTGCAGGTTGCTGCGTTTGCCGGTGGACAGGTCGTCCAGTACCCGTACCGCGTAGCCCTTTTCCAGCAGCGCATCGCTGAGATGGGAACCGATGAAGCCAGCGCCACCGGTGATCAGAATGGGAGCATCAGCCATGACGGTAGAATCGTTCCAGTAAGGTCGGCAGGCCGGCACGCCAGGCGCGCGGCTTGATGCCGAAGGTGTGCAGGATTTTCTTGCAGGCCAGCACCGCATGCTGCGGCTCTTCTGCCGCATCCGAGCGGGCTGCGTGGGCCTGCGGGGTTGGCGCCTCGACCGCCAGCGGGTGCAACTGCGCCGCCTCGGTGAGGATAGCCTGCCCCAGCGCCAGCGGCGTGGTCGCCTCGTTGCCGGCGTAATGGTAGGTGCCCCACAGCGGCGCAGCGCAATCGAGCTGCTTGAGCACCGAGAGGATCACCCGTGCAGCGTCGTCCACCGGCGTCGGGTTGCCCCGTCGGTCATCGGCCAGCAGCAGTTCCTGGGGCTTTTCGGCACGGGTCAGGTAGCGCCCGAGGATGCCGTCGATGCTCTCGTCGAGCACCCAGCCAAAGCGCAGCAGCACATGTTGCGGGCACGTCGCGCGTACGCTCTGCTCCATCCGCCACAAGGCCTGGCCGCGCGAACCCAGCGGCACCGGCTCGTCCTTCTCGCTATAGGCCGTGGCCCGCGAGCCATCGAACACCCGGTAGCTGGAAGGCTGCAGCAGGACAATATTGTGGTGCTGGCACAGCTCGGCAAGACGCTCGACCGAGCGCTCCTGCACGGCCAGGCGCTGTTCGCTGACCGCCTCGGCCTGGAACCAGTCGAAGTAGTACGCCAGGTTGATCAGGGCATCGGGGCGGGTATCGTCAAGCAGCTGGGTCAGGCTCGCCGCATCCCAGCCCTGGTCCGGTGGTCGCGGGGCCAGAAAGCCGATGTCTTCCTCGGCCCCAAGGCGAATCAGCGCTTGCCCGAGGGCATTTCCACCACCCAACAGCATCAGGCGCATTCGCATAGAGTCAACAGGTCCGGTCAGATCGATTGAAGGAAAGGATTCATTTTGCGGTTTCCGGCAGGGGAAGTCCAACACAGGCCCGGCAAGGCGCTACTTCTGCGCCGATATCAAGCCATTTGCTTGCCACTTTCGCGAATTAGGAAACTGCCTATAATGCGCCGGGAATGAGCTGACAGCCGCGAATGGATTTACCGCGTTGAATAGTTAGCTCATTCGCTTACCGGCTGCCAGACATTCCGTCTGATAACCGGCCGGCAGGGATTGCCAAGTAAAATCAATAACAAGGAATGTTCCCCATGCAGGAATCGGAAGTCGCGTACCTGAGTTTCGACCAAGACCAGGCCCGAGCGCTCGCCGCCGCCAGTCAGGACCTCGCCGACCTCGGCGGCCCGCAAGCACCCGGTGTGGCCATCAAGGCCAGGTTCTGGGCCTCGCGAATCGAAAAAACCCTCGAAACTCACCAGTTGGCCGCGCTGCAGCGCTTTGCCGATGGCCAATTGTCGGCGTTGATGTGCTCGCACATGCCGTGCCCCGGCAGCGACCCGATCCCCGAGCAACTACCCGACCTGCCCACGCTGGAGCGCAGCAACCGTTGCCTGTACCTGGCGTCGCGCAACCAATTGCTGCTGGAGCTGGTGCGCTACCGCGCGTTTGCCTTCGATATCGACAACGAAGGCAAGCAGACCCGCCTGGTCGGCAACTTCAAGGGCGGCGGCAGCGTCGCCCGCGCCGATGAAGACCGCAGCGCGCATGTCGAGCTCAGCTCCCACGCCGGCCTGCGCCTGGGCCCGCACACCGAAGCGCCGTACAACTGCTCGGTCATCGCCAGCGCCGGGCAGTCCCCTGCACCGTCCGCGCTGATCCTCTCGGCGCGCTGGAACCCGGCAAACGAACCGACGCGGATCATCCCGCTGCGCGGCATCATCGAGCAGCTCGGCAGCCTGCATGCCCTGGCGCTGACCTCCGATTCCTTCGACTTTACCCGCAGCGACTGCTTTGTCGCCGGGCAAGGCGAGGCCGGCAAAGCCACCTCGATGCTGCAGTTCGACCCCAACGGCGGCTTCAGCCTGCGCTACAACTCCTACCGTTTTTCGCTCAACGACCTGGCCAGCAACACCGCCGCCAACGCCTTCGACGCCTTCCAGGCGCTGGTCGGCGCGGCCGAGCCGCTGCCATTCGTGCTGCAGCCCGACACCGCGCTACTGGTCAACAACTGCCGGGCGCTGCACGGACGCGACATTCTCCAGGACAACCGCCGCCTGCTGGTGCGCCTGTTCGGCTATTCGCGCTTCGCCCAACCGGTGGTGATCACCGAAGACCCGCTGCTGGTACGCGGCTAGCCCCAAGGAAACCCCCTAGATGATGGAAATTGATCTCACCCTGCTGCTGACCCTGGCGTCGGTGGCGCTGATGGCCGGCTTCTTCGACGCGATTGCCGGCGGCGGCGGCCTGATCACCTTGCCGGTGCTGTTCGTCGCCGGCATCGACCCGCTGGCGGCCATCGCCACCAACAAGTTCCAGGCCGCCTCGGCCACGGTGTCCGCCACCTATGCCTTTGCCCGCAAGGGCATGATCGACTGGAAGAATGGCCTGCCCATGGCCGCCATGTCGTTTGCCGGGGGCGCCCTCGGGGCGCTGTCGGTCAGCCTGGTGCCCAAGGAGTTTTTGCAGGCCTGCGTGCCGGTCCTGCTGATCCTGGTGGCGGCCTATTTCGCCTTCAGCCCCAAGCCGGACGAACATGCGCGCAAGGCCAAGATCTCGATCAGCCTGTTCTGCCTGGCAGTGGCCCCACTGATCGGCTTCTACGACGGCATATTCGGCCCCGGCGTGGGCTCGTTCTTCATGCTCGCCTGCGTGATCCTGCTCGGCCAGACCATGCTGCGCGCCGTGTGCAACGCCAAACTGCTGAACGCCGCGTGCAACCTTGGCGCACTGTCGGTATTTTCAATGAGTGGGGCGATTGTCTGGCCACTGGCCCTGGCGATGGCCTGCGCGGCGTTCATCGGCGCGCAACTGGGGGCACGCTGCGCCGTGCATTTCGGTCCTAAACTGATCAAGCCGCTGCTGGTCTGCGTGTGCTGCATCATGGCCCTCAAGCTGTTGCTCAGCGCAGGCAACCCACTCGGCGAATGGCTGCATCATCAGTTCCTCTAGGCGGTGTCCATGCTCCCTGAAGCGACCACGACGCAACGCTCCACCTGGCAATACGACGAACCTGCTCCCGGTGCGGAGCGTTTCATCACCGAGGCCTTCGACGGCTACCAGCAGCAGGCACGGCTGCTGGTAGCCGATGCCGAGCAGGCGCCGCCGCTGTTCGTGGTGGGTGGCGCACGCTCGGACTTCACCCGGCTCAACCCGCTGCTCTACCGCCTGCAACAACAGGGCATCGGCTCACTGACCGGCAACCTCTCCGGGCACAGCCTGGCCAGCGAGCCGGGGGCCGTTGCACCGTCGTTGTCGACCAACCTGCACGAGGCGTTGCGCTTTCATCGGCACATCGCCCCACAGTGCACCACGTTGGTCGGCCACAGCCTGGGCGCGGCCATCGCGCTGAAGCTGGCGGCGCAGATGCCGGCTGTGGACAAGCTGATCCTGATCTGCCCGGCCGTGTACCCCGATGCCGCGCACAACGCGCCTTTTGGCCCGGCGTTCAAGGCGGCGATCAGCAAACCCTACGAGTTTCTCGCCTGCGACAGCTATGCCTTCCTGAACCAGTTCAAGGGCCGCGTGTTGCTGGTGATGGGCGAATACGACGGGCTCAATTCGCAAACCTTCGGCCAGGGCGCCGGCACCTCGGCGGGCACCCTCTGGTTGGCCGGCGCGCAGCGCTACAGCCCGATCCCTGAAGAAGTCACCCGTGGCTTGTTGCGCGCGGTGCCGCCGCCCGACCTGGAATGCCTGCTGCTCGCAGACTGCGATCACGGCATCGCCGCGCATTTGCGCGGCACGCCGGAGGTGGCCGATCAGGTCGCGCAGACCGTGGCGGAATTCATCCTCGGCTGACGCTGCTCACTCGATCTCGAACAAGCCGTTGCTGATCGGCCCGACGTTCAGGCGCTCGCGCACATCGTCATCGATGCGCGGGTCATCGGGCTGATACAGCTTCACCTGGCGGTAGGCATTGATCCGGTTGATCTCCGCGCCGAGGTATTCCCAGACCACGCGGGTGCAGGCCGGGGTCCGCCGGTCGCCACTGGACACGCCGGTCTTCAGGCCGTTGAGGCGGGTGATGCGGCTCTTGAAGCTGGGGATGAGAATGGTCTGGCTCATCTCGTTCACCGTCAGCGACTCGTAGTCCATCAGGAACAACCGATCCTGCAACTGGAACGCCGCCCCCAGGTAGCGACAACGCACCCAGTCCTCGCCCTGCACATCGGTGCTGCTCAAGCGCTCCTGCCGCTCCTGGCGCTCGAACAGGTAAGTGCCGCGCTCTTCGCGCAGGTGCACCAGGGAAATCAGGATGGTCCCCGGCACCGACATGCAGTTGGAATATTCGAAGTAGTAGCCGCAGTAGCGCGACAGGTTGCCGGCGTGTTCGCGCAGCGGCCGCAGCAGGTCCACCAGCGGGTCGCCCTGCCCTTGCGGCGACAGCGCGGTACTGCGCGCGCCGATCAGCCGGGCGAACTGTTCTGGCGGCAAACCCAGCTCGTAATCCTCCACACCGAAGAAATCACCGATGCGCTTGAGGTTGTAAGCCGTCGGACGGCTCTGCCCGCTCAGGTACTTGTTGAACTGCCCCCGATTGATCGACAGCTGCCGGCAAACCTCCGAGATAGAGCGGTAGTGGCTGCACGCCAATTTGAGGTTGAGGCCCAGGGATTCACTCATTGAGGCAGTACCGGCTGATGCGAAAGGCGCCAGTTTAGCATCAAGTCGCATCAATTCAGAGCAACCCGCGAAATTGTAACGATGTTTGTCATAGCCAACCATGCGCCCCACGGACACGGCGCATCGACGCCGTCCCTACGTCTTTCATGCAAAGAATAAGAATCGAGGTCTCCACCATGCTCGAAGCGCTCAATGATTTCCTTTCGGGGAAACTCCTCATCGTGCTTATCGTCGGACTGGGCAGCTATTTCACCATCCGCTCCCGTTTCGTCCAGTTCCGTCACTTCCGCCACATGTTCAGTGTGTTCAAGGAATCGCTGCATGGCCAGGCAGGCCAGTTGAGTTCGTTCCAGGCGCTGATGCTCAGCCTGGCCGGTCGCGTGGGCGCCGGCAACATTGCCGGTGTCGGCATTGCGGTGACCCTGGGTGGCCCGGGCGCGGTGTTCTGGATGTGGGTGACCGCACTGGTCGGCATGTCCAGCAGCTTCTTCGAGTGCACCCTGGCCCAGGTCTACAAGCGCGCCGACGGCGATGGCCTGTACCGCGGCGGCCCGGCGTACTACATCCAGCATGGCCTGAAGATCAAGAGCATGGCCGTGGTGTTCTCCATCCTGCTGCTGGTGACCTATGGCTTCGCCTTCAACGGCCTGCAGTCGTACACCGTGACCCACTCGCTGCAAAACGCCTTCGGTTTTGCCCCCGAGCACACCGGCATCGCCCTGGCCGTGTTGCTGGCCATCGTCTTCCTTGGTGGCATCAAGCGCATCGCGGCGGTCTCCGACCTGCTGGTGCCGGTCAAGACCCTGGCCTACATCGGCGTCACCCTGTACGTGATCGGCAGCCAGATCGAGCACGTCCCGGCGATGCTGGAAACCATCTTCAAGAGCGCCTTCGGCCTTGACCCGGCATTCGGCGGCCTGCTCGGCAGCGCCATCGTCATGGGCGTGAAGCGTGGCGTGTTCGCCAACGAAGCCGGCCTTGGCAGTGCGCCCAACGTCGCCGCCGTGGCCGCCGTGCGTCACCCTGGCGCGCAAGGTGTGGTCCAGGCGTTCAGCGTGTTCCTCGACACCTTCGTGATCTGCACCTGCACCGCGCTGCTGATCCTGCTGTCGGGCTTCTACACTCCGGGCTTCGAAGGCGACGGCATCGTGCTGACGCAGAACTCGCTGGCTGCCGTGGTCGGTGACTGGGGCCGCCTGTTCGTCAGCGTCGCACTGTCGCTGTTCGTCTTCACTTGCATCCTCTACAACTACTACCTGGGCGAAACCAGCCTGCAGTTCCTCACCCGCAACCGTGTGGTGCTGATGATCTATCGTGGCCTGGTGCTGGCGCTGGTGGTGTGGGGTTCGGTACAGAACCTGTCCACCGTGTTCGCCTTCGCCGACATCACCATGACCTGCCTGGCGTTCGTCAACCTGATCGCCCTGGCCCTGCTGTTCAAGATCGGCCTGCGGGTGATGCGCGACTACGACGAGCAGCGCAAGGCCGGCGTCAAGCAGCCGGTGTTCGACGCCTCGAAGTTCAGCGACCTGGACCTGGACCTCAACGCCTGGCCAACCACGCCACGCGCCGAAGCCAGCAACACCGTCGTTGTCGGTGAGCCTCAAGCGCAACGCTGAGTCGCCCCCTGAAAAGCCGCCCCGTTCGCGGGCGGCTTTGCATTCCCCCGCCCTTGCATTTCATCCGCCCGGAAGGCCCACCATGTGCGCAGTCAAGAACCTCCTCGTCCTCTACACCGGGGGCACCATCGGCATGCTCGAAACCCCCCAGGGCCTGGCGCCCGCCGCTGGCTTCGAGGCGCGCATGCGCAGCTACCTTGACGCACACCCCGACAGCCCGCGCATCGCCTGGACCCTGCGGGAACTGTCGCCGCTGCTCGACAGCGCGAACATGCAGCAAGCCAACTGGCTGGCGATGTGCGACGCCATCGTCGAAGCGGTGAAGCAGGACGGGCACGACGCCATCCTGCTGCTGCACGGCACCGACACCCTGGCCTACAGCGCAGCGGCCTTGTCGTTCCTGCTGCTGGGGCTGGATGTGCCGGTGGTGCTGACCGGGTCGATGCTGCCCGCCGGGGCGCCGGACAGCGATGCCTGGGGCAACCTGTGCGGGGCACTGAAGCTCTTTGAGCAGGGCGTAGAAAACGGCGTGCAGTTGTACTTCGCCGGCCAGTTGCTGCACGGCGCCCGCGCCAGCAAGTTGCGCAGCGAGGCCTTCGAGGCTTTTGCCGCGCTGCCGCGCCAGCGTGAGGGTGAGAAGGCCGGGCACATTCCGGCCGTCCTGACCTACTGCCAGCCGCGCATTCCGGTAAACCTCGCGGTACTGCCGATCTTCCCCGGCTTGCAGGCGGCCCACGTCAAGGCGCTGGTCGACAGCGGCGTAAAGGGCTTGCTGCTGGAATGCTACGGCAGCGGCACCGGCCCGTCCGATGACCAGGCGCTGCTGGATGCCTTCGCTGATGCGCGCCAGCAAGGCGTGCTGATCGTCGCGATCAGCCAGTGCCCGGAAGGCAGCGTGATGTTCGACACCTACGCGGCGGGCAGTCGCTTGCGCGACAGCGGGCTGGTCTCGGCAGGTGGCATGACCCGTGAAGCGGCGCTGGGCAAACTGTTCGCGCTGCTGGGTGCCGGCCTGGACCTGGCAACCGCGCAGCACTGGTTCGCCCTGGACCTGTGCGGGGAACGCGTAGCCTAGGAAAGTGGCGGAAGGCAGCGGGAGTCGAACCTGCCCGGGAACGGCTGCCGCCCCCAACCGGGTTTGAAGCCCGGCCGCGCCACCGGGCGCGATTGCCTTCCATGTTCAGTCGTGCGCGCCGGCCTGGGCCAGGGCACTGTCACGGCGTAGGCGACGCTGCTCGCCCAGGCGTCGGGTCAGGCCGATACGGTCGAAGTACTCAAGGATCTGGATACTGCGTTTGCGCCCGATGCCCAATGCATCGCGAAAGGCCGCAGCCTGGATCACCCCTTCATCGCCCGCCATGCGCACCAGCATAGACGCCATTTGCCCGAGCGTGGCGTCGGCGTAGAACAGATCGCGAACCACCTGGTGCACCTGCGCCAGGCGCGCCATCTTGCGCAGCAGCAGGCGCATGGCGGCTTCCTCGGTGTGCGTGAGCCGGGCCAGGTCGCGCACCCACGGCGGATCGAAGCCGGCTTGCAGCAACAGCGGCTGCACCTGCTGCCACAGGGCGTCGTCCGCCGCCGTCAGGCGTGCCTGATGCCCCGGCAGGTGCAGCCACTGCCCGCTGCTGGCCAACTGGCCGCTGCCGAGCAATTCCTCGATCAGGCTGATGAACGCCGGGCGCTCCACCGGCATCGCCGCAAAGCGGCGCAGGCGATCACGGTCCGGGCCGAGTTGGTCCGGCTCCAGCTCATGGAAGCGTCCAAGGGTTTCCAGCAATTGCGCTTTCAGCGCCTGCCATTGCCCCGTGGCGAACAGCAGCGGCCCCTGGCGCGTGGCGATGACGATCACGTCCTGCGCCAGCTGCCAGCTGTCACGCAGGCGGTTGAACTGACGCTCCAGGCGCTGCGGTACAAGCCCGGCCGGGCTGTTGGCGATCAATGCCGGCAACGCCGCCTCCAGGCTGTCGCTGTCTGCCAGCGCCTGCAATTGCGCCAGCCGGGCCGGTTCGCGCCGTTGCCGGGCCGGGGCAAACGGGTCGAGCACCGTGCCGCCACCCAGCGTGCGCTGGGCGCTATGGTCACGCACTACCAGGCGGTCACCGTGCACTGCTTGCAGGGGGGCATTGAGCAACAACTGCGCGAACATCTGCTGCCCCGGCGCCAGCCGCTCACCCTCGAGCAATGCCAGCCGCGCCGTGACATCCTGAGTGCCCAGGTGCACGTGCACCGGGCTGAAATGTTCGAACGTCCGCGTCTCGCCAGGCAGCAGGTGCCAGAGCATGTCCACCCGCTGGGTTGGCGCAAACAGCCACTCGGCGACCAGCCAATCGCCCCGATGGATCTGCTCGACGGCCAGCCGTTCGGCGCTGATGTTCAGGGCCACCCGTTGCCCGGCGCACGCTTCGCTGGCGGTGATGTTCTGCGCATGCAGGCCGCGTACCCGCACCGGTTTGCCGGCGTGCCCGAGCAGCAAGCTGTCGCCCTGGCGCACCCGCCCGGCCAGGGCGGTGCCAGTCACCACGATGCCGGCCCCGGCAACGCTGAACGCGCGGTCGATGGCCAGTCGAAAGCCACCCGAGACGGCGCGTTGGGCCAGGGTTTCCTGCGCCTGCAACAACGCCTGACGCAGGGCATCGACGCCTTCGCCGGTGACGTTCGACAGGGGGAACTGCGCGGCGCCAGCAAAAGGCCCTCGCGCCAGCAACTCGGTGACCTGCGCCTGTACTTCGCTGACTCTTGCCGGCTCGACGCGGTCGCATTTGCTGATCGCCACCAGCGCCTGTGGGATCCCGAGCAACTCGACAATCGCCAGGTGCTCACGGGTTTGCGGCATCACCCCATCGTCGGCAGCCACCACCAGCAAAACCAGGTCGATACCCTGTGCCCCGGCCAGCATGTTGCGGATAAATCGCTCATGGCCCGGCACGTCGATAAACCCGGTCAGCGGCGCACCCGGTTGCAGGGCGGCGTAGCGATAACCGAGGTCGATGGTCATGTCCCGCGCGCGCTCTTCGGGGCGTTGGTCGCCGGCCTGCCCGGTCAGTGCTTCGAGCAACGCGGTCTTGCCATGGTCGATATGGCCTGCCGTCCCCACGATCACGGCGCGGGGTGCTCCACTTGCAATTGCCCCAGTTGCGCCAGCCATCCGGCTTCATCGTCCAGCTGGCGCAAATCCAGCCACAGCGCGTCGTCGTCAATGCGACCGAGCACCGGCACCGGCAAGCGTCGCAAGGCCGCCTCCAGCGCCAGCAGGCTGCGCCCGCGCAGTCGTTTCGACACCAGTGGGCGCACACACAGCGCCGCACTGGGCAGGCGTGCTACCGGTTGGCTGCCGCTGCCGATCATGCCCAATGCTGGCACCGCTGCCACCTGCCAGGCGCTGCCGAGCACCTGTGCCAGTGACGGCGCCAGGCGCTCGGCCTGGGCATGGATGTCGGCTTGCGGCCGGGTCAGCAGGCGCAAGCTGGGCAGGCGCTCGGCGAGGCGGTCCGGGTCGCGGTACAGGCCCAGCACTGCCTCGAGCGCGGCGAGGGTCAGCTTGTCGACGCGCAGGGCGCGCTTGAGCGGGTTCTTCTTGATTTTGGCGATCAGTTCCTTGCGCCCGACGATTACCCCGGCCTGCGGCCCGCCGAGCAACTTGTCGCCGCTGAAGGTGACGATGTCGGCGCCATCGGCCAGTGCCTGGCGTACCGTCGGCTCAGCCGGCAGGCCCCAGCGGGTCAGGTCGAGCAGGCTGCCGCTGCCCAGGTCTTCGAGCAACGGCAACTGGTGCTGGTGGGCGATGCGCGCCAGCTCGGCGGTGGGCACCTGGGTGGTGAAGCCCTGGATGCTGTAGTTGCTGCAATGCACGCGCATCAACAGGCCGCTGCGTGGGTTGATGGCGGCTTCGTAGTCGCGAGCGTGGGTGCGGTTGGTGGTGCCGATCTCGTGCAGCTTCACCCCGGCGCGGGCCATGATGTCGGGGATGCGAAACGCCCCGCCGATCTCGATCAGCTCACCGCGGGAAATGATGCCCTCCTTGCGTGCGCCCAGGCTGTTGAGCGCCAGCAATACGGCGGCAGCGTTGTTGTTGACCACGGTGACGGCCTCGGCGCCGGTCAGCTCGCGGATCAGGCCTTCGATCAGGTCGTCGCGATCGCCGCGCTTGCCGCTGTGCAGGTCGAATTCAAGGTTGAGCGGGTAGCGCGCAGCCATCTGCACCGCCTCGATGGCTTCCTCGGGCAGCAGTGCTCGGCCAAGGTTGGTGTGCAGCACGGTGCCGGTGAGGTTGAACACCCGCCGAACCTGGCTGCGGTGCTGGTTGGCCAGGCGCTCGCCTGTGCGCCCGGCGAGCACCTCGGTGGCGAGCTCGGCGCTGGCCAACTGGCCGAACCTGGCCGGTTCACGCAGGTCGTCGAGGAGTTGGCGCAAGGTCGCCAGGGTGGCATCGCGACCATAGCGAGTGATCAGCGGCTGGCAGGCGGGGCTGCGTAACAAGGCATCGATGGAGGGTAGATGGCTGACGCTGGAGGCAGGGCTGGACGGCATGCAGGGGCTACCCTCGACAGATCCATTGGCGCCCGAGCCCGCCGTACCCCTGTGGGAGCCGGCTCCCACAGGTTCAGCGACAACTCCGGCGAAGGCGTGATTGGAGTGCTGAGTGTAGACCCTCCTGTCACTCCCCTCCCGGCGCCAGCAACAGATTCGGCGCCAAGCGCTGGTAACCTTCCCCGTCCAGGCGCATATCCAGCGCCAGGCTCGCCAAGTCCGCCGACAGCCCTTCGGCACTGGCGTCATTCTCCAGGTACACCTGTTTCAGGTAGCTGCTGCACCCCGGGCAACACTCGGCCTGCAACGGCGCCTTGCCGCTGGCATGGCGGTCATCCTCGAAGCTGTAATACAGCAAGCCCTTGCTCTGCTCGCAGTACACGCACTTGACCCGCACCACATGCCATTCGCAGGCGCACAACGAACACAGCAGATAGCGCAAGCCGTTGTGCCGCCCCCGGTGGCGGATCACCCCGGCCATCGCCGGCGACCCGCACGCCGGGCACTGCGCCAAGGTGTGCGCGGGCTTCACGTCCGCCTCCCCCAGCGCCAGCAAGGCGTGGCTCCACGCCGCCTGCAACGCGGCGCCAAGGAACGGAACCAGCGCCGCCGGGACCAGCCCATATTGCCCACTGAGCAGCTCCAGCGCCCAGACCTTGCGCTGCCCCGCGTTGGCGCTGGACAAGGTGTCCATGGCGGCCTGCTGCTCGGAGGTCTGCGCCTGAAAACCTCGCAACAGCGCATCCAGCCAGGACTGCCAGGCGTCATCACGCACCAGGCTCTCGGCCGCCAACGGTGCCGGCCCGGCAACGCGCGCCAGCGTCAGTGGCGGATGATCAAACAGATCCTGCTGCACCCGGCACAGCGCGGCGGCAAAGCGCAGGTAGTCGCCTAGCCCATTGCCTTCGGCCAGCATTTGCAGACGCTCGGCCCGCAAGGTGAACAGGTTGCTCGGCGGCAAGTAGAGAAACGGCGGCGAACTGGCCGCCGCCTCGATTTCACCGGGCTCAAGTAGTGTACTCAAGGCTTGATTCCTTTCTGGCTGTCGGTGGGTTCTTCACGGGTCACCTGCCGATACCATAGCGCATGGTGCTTGCGCGCCCAGGCACGGCTTACCCAGCCATGCAGCATGGCGCCGACCGAGCCCTTGATCCAGATCCCGGCATAGATGTGCACGATGATGCTCATCACCAGCACGAAGCCGGCGACCGCATGCGCCAGCGCCCCCAGGCGAATCGACTCGATCCCGAACCAGTGGCTGAAGTACGCCCGCCAGATCACCACGCCACTCACCAGCAACACCAGCATGCAGACCAGCAGGGTCCAGAACAGCAGCTTCTGCCCGGCATTGTATTTACCCACTGGCGGCAGCCCTTCCTCCTCGTTGCGCAGGACCTTGTCGATACCCCGCAGCCATTGGCGATCATTGGCCGTGAGGAAGTTGTAGCGCCAGAAACGGATCACCAGGCCCAGGAAGAACACGAACATCGCCACGCCCATGAACGGGTGCAGGATCCGCGTCCACGGCCCGCCGCCGAACAAGTGGCTGAGCCAGAACAGCGCCGGGTGAAACAGCGCCAGCCCCGACAGCCCGGCCATGAAGAACAGGATCGCGACGATCCAGTGGTTGGTTCGCTCGTTGGCGGTGTAACGCAGGATCGGTTTGTCTTTCATGGCCGCTCCTCCCCGGGTGTGCCGGGCTTGCCCGGGTCATAGACATGCACGGCCGGATCCACCTGATGCACGCTGGTGTCCGGCGCCGAAGGGTGTTCATCTTCCTCCACCCGGTTCGGCCCCACCCGCACATAGTGGAAGAACCCGGCCAGCACCGCCGCGCCCATGGCCAACAGCGCCAACGGCTTGGTCACGCCTTTCCACAGGCCCACCAGCGGGCTGATCACCGGCTGGTTCGGCAGGCCGGCGTACAGGCTCGGCTGGTCGGCGTGGTGCAGCACATACATCACGTGGGTGCCGCCGACGCCATCCGGGTCATACAGGCCGGCCTGGTCGAAGCCACGCGACTTGAGGTCGACGATGCGTTCGGCGGCATGGGTCTTCATGTCTTCCTTGCTGCCGAAGACGATCGCCCCGGTCGGGCAGGTCTTCACGCAGGCCGGCTCCAGCCCTACGGCCACGCGATCGGAACACAGGGTGCACTTGTAGGCCTTGTGGTCCTTCTGCGAGATGCGCGGGATGTTGAACGGGCAGCCGGTGATGCAATAGCCGCAGCCGATGCAGTGGTCCTGGTTGAAGTCGACGATGCCGTTGGCGTGCTTGATGATCGCCCCCGGGCTCGGGCAGGCCTTCAGGCAGCCAGGCTCGGCGCAATGCATGCAGCCGTCCTTGCGGATCAACCACTCCAGGTTGCCGGCCTCGTTCTCATGCTCGGTAAAGCGCATGAGCGTCCAGCTCTCGGCCGAGAGGTCCTGCGGGTTGTCGTAGGTGCCATGGTTGTGGCCGACCTCGTCACGCAACTCGTTCCATTCCGAGCACGCCACCTGGCAGGCCTTGCAGCCGATGCACTTGGTGGTGTCGATCAGCTTGGCCACCTCCTCCAACTGGCGTATCGACGGCGGCGGCGTGGTGGTGGCCGAACGGGCAATGATGTCTTGGCTAGCCATCAGATTTTCTCCACGTTGACCAGGAACGACTTCGATTCCGGGGTCTGGGTATTGCCGTCACCGAGGAACGGCACCAGGGTGTTGGTGAGGTAGCCGTGCCGGGTCAGGCCGGTGAACCCCCAGTGCAGCGGAATACCGACCTGGTGCACGGTCTGGTTGTTGACCTGCAACGGCCGGATCCGCTTGGTGACCACCGCCACCGCCTCGATGAACCCGCGTTTGCACGACACCCGGACCCGGTCGCCGGCAGCGATGCCCTTCTCCTTGGCCAGCACTTCACCGATCTCGACGAATTGCTCCGGCTGGGCAATCGCATTCAACCGGCAATGCTTGCTCCAGAAGTGGAAGTGCTCGGTGAGCCGGTAGCTGGTCGCCGCGTAGGGGTAGTCCTTGGCGGTGCCGAGGGTTTCCCACACCGAATCGAAGATGCGCCCGGCCGGGTTGCTGGTGGCCTGCTTGTTGTTCGGGTGCAGCGGGTTGATGCCGATTGGCGTCTCGAAGGGTTCGTAGTGCTCGGGGAATGGCCCTTCGGCCATCTTGTCGACCGCGAAGAACCGCGCCACCCCTTCGGGGTTCATGATGAACGGGTTCATCCCGGCTTCCGGCGGCACGTCGGCTTTGTAGTCCGGCGTGTCGGTGCCGCCCCAGGCCTTGCCGTTCCACCAGACCAGGCGTTTGGCCGGGTCCCACGGCCGGCCCTGGGTATCGGCCGAGGCGCGGTTGTAGAGGATCCGCCGGTTCGACGGCCAGGCCCAGGCCCAGCCCAGGTTCTGCTTCATGCCGTACGGGTCGCTGTTGTCGCGCCGGGCCATCTGGTTGCCCTGCTCGGTCCAACTGCCGCAGAAGATCCAGCAGCCGGACGCAGTACTGCCATCGTCCTTGAGCTGGGCGAAGCCGGCCAACTGCTGGCCAGCCTTGAGCACTGCGCCCGTGGCGTCGGTCACATCGGTGACGGCTGCGCCGTTGAGCTCCTTGGCAAGCTCTTCTGGCGATGGTTCGTCAGCGATCTTGTACGGCCAGCTGAGGTTGAGCAACGGCTCGGCAAACGCACCACCTTCGGCCTTGTAGCGATCACGCAGGCGCCGGTACAGCTCGCTCATGATGCGCACGTCGGTGCGGGTTTCGCCGGGGCCGTCGGCGCCCTTCCAGTGCCATTGCAACCAGCGGCTGCTGTTGACCAGCGAGCCGTCTTCCTCGGCAAAACAGGTGGTCGGCAGGCGGATCACCTCGGTCTGGATATTGGCACTGGTGACGTCGTTGTACGGCCCGACATTGCGCCAGAACTCCGAGGTCTCGGTGGCCAGCGGGTCCATCACCACCAGCCACTTGAGCTTGCTCAACGCGGCCGTCACCCGGTTCTTGTCCGGCAACGCGGCAATCGGGTTGAAGCCCTGGCACATATAGCCGTTGACCTTGCCCTGGCCCATCTGGTCGAACATCTTCAGCACGTCATAGCCGGGGATATCCAGCTTGGGCAGCCAGTCATAGCCCCAGTTGTTTTCAGCCGTGGCGTTGGCGCCGTACCAGGCCTTCATCAGGCTGACGTGGAACTTGCCGTAGTTCTGCCAGTACGACAGCTGCCCCGGGCGCAATGGCTTGAGCGCACGCTTGGCGATATAGGCGTTGTAGTCCTGCTCGGCGTCGCCGGGCAACGTCAGGTAGCCCGGCAGCGAGTTGGACAACAGGCCAAGGTCGGTCAGGCCCTGGATGTTGGAGTGGCCACGCAATGCATTTACCCCGCCGCCCGGCATGCCGACGTTGCCCAGCAACAGCTGCACCATCGCCGCACTGCGAATGATCTGCGCGCCAATCGAATGCTGGGTCCAGCCCAGGGCATAGAGAATCGTCATGGTCTTGCCCGGTGCCGAGCAGGTGGCGATCTCTTCCCAGATCTTCTGCATGCTGTCCTGCGGCATGCCGCAGGTCATGCTGGCGATTTCCGGGGTGTAGCGGCTGTAGTGGGTCTTCATCAGCTGGTAGACGCAACGGGGATCCTGCAGAGTCGGGTCGACCTTGGCGAAACCGTCCTCGCCCATCTCGTAGCCCCAGCCGGACTTGTCGCTGTAGGTGCGCTTGGCCGCGTCGTAGCCACTGAACAGCCCATCCTCGAAGCCATAGCCGGCTTTGACGATGAACGACACGTCGGTGTAGTTGCGCACGTACTCGTGCTGGATCTGGTCGGTGCTCAGCAGGTAATTGATCAGCCCGCCCATGAAGGCGATGTCGCTGCCGGTGCGAATTGGCGCGTAGTAGTCCGCCACCGAGGCGGTCCGGGTAAAGCGCGGGTCGACCACGATGAGCCGGGCCTTGTTGTGGGCCTTGGCTTCGGTCACCCATTTGAAGCCGCAGGGGTGCGCTTCTGCTGCGTTGCCGCCCATCACCAGGACCAGATTCGCGTTGGCGATATCTGTCCAGTGGTTGGTCATGGCACCACGGCCGTACGTCGGGGCAAGACTTGCCACCGTCGGGCCATGTCAGACACGTGCCTGGTTATCGAACCCCAGCATGCCCAGACTGCGGATGACCTTGTGGGTCAGGTAGCCGGCTTCGCTCGACGCGGCGGAGGCGGCGAGGAACCCGGTGGTGAGCCAGCGGTTGACCGTCTGGCCCTGGGCGTTCTTCTCGATGAAGTTGGCATCGCGGTCGGTCTTGACCAGCTCGGCCACGCGGTCCATGGCTTCGTCCCAGCCGATACGCGTCCACTCGGTGCTGCCGGGTTTGCGGATCTGCGGGTACTGCAAGCGGTTGGGGCTGTGGATAAAGTCGAGCAGGCCGGCGCCTTTGGGGCACAGGGTGCCGCGGTTGACCGGGTGGTCGGCGTCGCCTTCGATGTGGATGATGTTCTGCGCCACGTTTTTCGCCGCATCGCCCTGGCTGTACAGGATCAGGCCGCAGCCGACTGAGCAGTAGGGGCAGGTGTTGCGGGTTTCGTGGGTGTGCGTCAGTTTGAAGTGACGCACCTGCTCGGCGAAAGCGGGCGTGGGCGCCATGCCCAGCGCCGCCAGGCTCGAGCCTCCAAGGCCGATAGCAGCGACCTTGAAGAACTGCCGACGGTTGAGATCCATCGTGCACTCCTGATCAGGTGGTGGACGCGCGGGTCATTGCCGGCGTCTCTTGAACGATCACGGTGGCGGCGAAACGATGGCCGCCAATGATCACTCTAGCCAAGAATCAGTGGCGCAGGGTGAAAGCGGATGGTCGGTGGCGGCGTTGTTGCCGGTGGGCACTGACATAGTCTTCTGCCCGGCTGATGACCGGCAGCCAGCGCTGCGGATTGATGTCGAGGGCGATGCCACTTTAGAAAATTTGTATCGCCATCACCCCAAAAAACCACCTCGACAAGGTAGCTTCTGAGCTTGACCAAAAGCTGGGCAAAGAACTAGAAGTTTTAAATAACGAAGAACATTGACCATGCTTCGAAGCACATCAATTATTTAAACCGACCAACAGCCCAGCCGCTAATAAGCCCGAAAACCCCGAAAACCCCGAAACACTAAAACAGAACATGTTTAATCAAACCATTAAACCACCCGACCTTTCCCACATCATTTAGCATCAAAAGCCACACCGCTTAAAAACATCAATACTTACGTTACAAAAATGCCTCATCACCGGCCAAGTTTCGTGTTGACAGCTCAACCCACACGATGAAGTATCTACATCACCAGCTAGATGCTCACGACAGCCGAAGGGAATGAGCACTCCAAACAACAATAATTAAATTGGACTTTATTATGCGCCTCTCTTTTCTGCGCCACACGCTCATTTCGCGTACCACGTCACACCTGACCTCCATTGACCACAATCTACTAGCCGACCCATTTAGCGCGAGAACTATCCCTGGCTGAGGGAATTTCGCCATCAACACACTGGCCAACCAAATCACTACCCGACGCTAGTAACTAGAGGTGTGCTTGGCAGTACTCAAGCTCTGCGCTTCTCACCAAAAACAAGCTCTCCGCCCGGCGACTGCATTAAACAAGAGTCCTAGCGCCTGACACACTTGCAACACACAGACATTTCCGCGAAATAAAGCTTTTTTGAGGACATTAAACTGTGAAAACTTTTCATCAGGTCATCGCGGACAACGCCAATAAATACCCATCCAAACCGGCGATTGTCCTGGATGGGGTCGTAACTCTCTATCACGAACTGCAACAGCAGGCGGATGACATTGCTTCACTATTGCCGAATTTAGGCGTCGCCCCAAGTGAGCGCGTGGGTCTGTACTCGGCTATTTCCATTGAGCTGATTACTGCCTACTTGGGCCTGTTGCAAGCAGGGGCAATTACCGTGGCCACCCATCACACCCTGAGCCGTGCCAAGCTGATTCATCAGCTCAAGCATTCAGGAGCTCGGGTGCTGATCACTGACTGCACTGATGACCTGCCGGAACTAATTGAGGAAGCAGGCTTGGTACTGATCCTACTTACCGTTCCTAACCCCACGCCCACGCCCCAGGTGCTCTACTTGGCCGATGCCATGGCCATGTACCGAAATCAGAAGGTATCAGCCACATCGTTACCGGCAGTGGACCCCGAGCGGCCCACCTCCATTTTCTATACCTCAGGTTCGACCTTCAATCCCAAAGGAGTGTTGGTTAATAGCCGGATCATGTTGGAGGTTTCCAGCCGGGTTACCGCCTACCAGCAGAACAACCCCGACGACCGCATTCTCAGCTACTCGACGCTGGCCTCGGACTACGGCGTCTACAACGTGCTGATGCCGCTATTCGTCGGTGCCACCAGCGTGATCGAAAGCCGGTCCGCCAGCAGCGCCGAGGATGTACTCGAAGTGGTCGAACGCCAAGCAGTAACGGCCATGCACGTGTTCCCCCCTGTGTTTTCCTTATTGGCCAATACCGGCCCGCAGTGGCAGAAGCGAATCCCCAGCCTGCGCTATATCTCTAGCAGCGGACAGGCACTACACATCCGCCATCTACAACAGGTTCGCCGGGCCTTACCCCAGGTACGGATTTTTTCCAACTACGGGCTCACCGAGTGCAAGCGCGTCAGCTACCTCCCCCCTGAAGAAATCGACCAACGACCGACATCAGTAGGCAAGCCTCTACCCGGCGTCAGCGTGTATCTGGTGGACAAATTGGGCCTGACCATCGACCGGCCTGAGCAGATAGGCGAATTGTTGGTAACCAGCGACTACCTGATGCTCGAGTACTGGAACATGCCCGAAGCGAATGCCAATGCCTTCGTCCACGACACCTTCGGCCATTCACGGCTTTACCGCACTGGCGATCTGTTCAAGCGGGACGCTCAAGGCTACCTCTACTACGTGGCCCGCAAAGACAACGTGTTCATGCGCAACATCTGGAGTGTCAACCCGCAGGAAATCGAGCAGTGCCTGGCCTCACACCCGGCGGTTGCCGAGGTATTGGTAGTGCCGGTCGCCGACGAGTTAGCAGGCCATGTGCCCAAGGCCTGCATCGTGCTTGAGGCCAACCATAGCCAAACCAGCGAACAAGTCTTACTCGATTACTGCAAATCCCTCCTGGACTGGCACATGGTGCCAACTCACTGCGTGTTCCTCGAAGCCTTGCCAAAAACCGACTCGGGCAAGCTCACCACCAACGGACTGATCTGATCATAGGAGCTCTGTCATGAAAACTTGCCCCGAACAGTCACCGGACGACACCAAGCTGGAGCAAGACCTGCAACAAAGTGCCATGCTGAAACTAGCTAGGCATTTCCATAGTTTGGCCACAGGCGCCAGCCAAGTACCCTTACAGTCTTTGCATAGCCACCTGAGGTCAACGATCACCGACCCTCGAGTCTTCGACTACCACGACCGCCTAATCGAAGGCGCGGGGCCCTTGTTTTCACACTTCCTGGCCAGCGTGCCATACATTCTCGAAGAGCTGTCCCGGGTTGGCGTAGCCCTGACCCGGCTGGCCCAAACCAGAGCCAAAGAGGGAGCCCAGACCTTCAGCCTGTTCGAAGTGGATGCCTTCGATGGTACCAACGGCCGCGCCCTGGCTGGCCATTCGAAAGGATTGATCCGCAGTTTTACATCGTCGCCCAACCGGGCTAACCGGGCCGCATTCGAACGATATGCTGACCCATTGCTGTCGCAGTTCTATCCGCAGTCATTACTCAAGGTCTGTCCGGCCCTGCTGCAAAGCCCAGAATACCGGGGGTTCAGCCAAGGTTTCGAGTTCATTTATGAAATGGCAGCATTCCAGTTTTATACCCGCGACCGCGAGCGACAAATCGCCCATATCAAGCAGTTTCTCAAGCCCACCGGGTTGGCGTTTTTCCTTGAAAAACTCAATCACCCCGATCCGCAGGAATACCTGAGGCGTGAGCTGATCAAGGACGAGGTATTCAAAACCCGCTACTTCAGTGAAGAAGAAATCCGCTGGAAACGCCAGCAGATGCTCGAGCAGATGCAAAACGGCCAAGTCACTCTGGAGGAGTTGGTGAGCGCCCTGTCCACACACTTCAAGTACGTTCACCTGCTGTGGAGCAGCAGCAACTTCTGCGAGCTCGTTGCCTCGAACGACCTAGACCAGATAGAGCGCTTCCTCAGTTTGTTGGGCCCAGTGGTGCAACCCGTGGATTTTTGCTTTGAGAGTGCGCGCCTTGGCCGCCTAGCAACTGACAATAGAGACGCTGGAGAGTCAGGCAATGCATGACCTCATCGACCAAGCGTTCCACCCCGCCGCTAAATCTGCGCTTTGCCACCGGGCACTCCAACACCTGCCAGGCTGGCGCCTGCAGGCCGCCGCTGCAGAAAAGAACCGTCGCTTGAACAGCAGAGCTTTCACCGAACTGTTTGCCGGCGACTGGTTGGACCTGCTATCGCCACGCGCCCCAGCAACTAATAGTGGGAACTGGCCAACGCTGGTAGAAAGCGCACGCATCGCCGCCAGAGCTTGTGCTTCCACAGGCTGGATACTGGCACTTGTGGGTGGCCACGCTAGCATCGCCCGACGCCTGCCCACGGCCTGCCAAGATCTGTTATACGCCGAGGGGGCCCGACAGTTGTTCGCCTCTGCCTCTAGTGGCGCCAACTGCCAGCTGTCCCAAGAGGCAAAGGGTATTCGGGTAAACGGGCATTGGCGCTTCAGCTCTGGTATCGAGGACGCCACCTGGTTAATGCTCAATGCTCCCTGTCCGAACCACACGGATGCTGCGTACACGCCACGGTTTCTGTTGTTGATCGCCGCACACGAGGTCGAGAGGCTCGACAGTTGGGACAGCTGTGGCATGGCCGCGACCGGCTCCCACGATCTGCTGACCCACCAATTGCTGGTGCCTCATGACCGGGTGTTTGCGCTGCACAAGGTATTCGCTCAACGCTTGCCCGCGTTCGGCAACGACTATATCGACCGGCTACCTCTGGCACCCTATCTCACCACTTCAATCATCGGCCCGCTGCTGGGCTGCGCCGAAGGCGCCTATACCGCCTATGTGACGGCGATGGCCGGTTCCTCACTGGCCAGCGACCCACTGATCGCTGAACGAGCGGCCCACTCAGCAGCGCAACTATACAGCGCGGGGCGACTGTATGAGTCGCTGATCTCCAGGTTGCATGAAGCCGGTACTCATGACCGAGCTTTGGATGCCCGGCAACTGTTGCTCCTTAAGCGGGACCGAGCCTACTTGGCGCAGCAGTGCGTTCAGGCGGTATGGCGCCTAGTGGAACGGCTCGGTGCCTCAGCGCTGGTAGCCGGCAACCCACTTCAGCGTCATTGGCGTGATATCCAGGCGATAGCAGCACACCGCGACTTGGCTTGGAACGACGCAATGACGGCTTTCGGCGAGGCCTGCTTGAAGCCCATCAACGTTAGTGTCTCTCCGGCCTGATGCCTTTCAATACCAAACGCTTCACAGAGGTTCGTATGTTCATTCGCAGCAAATCTGACGTCGAGAAAAACCCGTACTTCGTCGAGTGGGGCGCAGGCACCAGCCATCGCCTACTTACCGAGCGCGATGCCATGGGCTTTACCTTGTGCCACACCGTGGTCCGTGCCGGCACCGAATCACTGCTGCATTATCGCAATCATCTGGAGGCGTGTTACTGCATCGCCGGCGAAGGCGAGGTCGAAGACATGCAGGGCAGTATCTACCCGGTTCGGCCCGGCGATGTGTATGTACTCGATCAGCACGATCGCCACTACCTGCGCGCCAGCAAGGAACAGGACCTGATTCTGCTCAGCGTGTTCAACCCGCCCCTACGCGGCGACGAGCGGCATAACCTCAACGACAGCTCGGGGTCGGCCTACTGATATCGAGTAAAGCTAGCGCAGCATGTCGCCCGTTCACAGGAGGTCACTATGCGTAAGGATTACCTGGCTTTTTTCATCTCGCTGTTTCTATCGCGACTGGCGGATCAAATCCTGCTATTTATCGTGCCATTGTTGGTGTATCAGGTAACCAATAGTGCCTCTTTGGCCGGGCTGGCATTTTTCGTCGAATCTCTGCCACGCTTTCTCGCGTTTCCATTGTGCGGGGCGCTGTGCGACAAATTCTCGCCCATCCGGATCCTTCACATCAGCCAAGCCTATCGAGCACTGTTCTGCGTGCTGGCGGTGGTGCTCCACGGAATATTCGGCGGCATCGCCTGGGTAGTCGCGCTGTCAGCCCTATGCGGAGTGTTGACCACTCAGGGCATCATGGCCCGCGAAGTGCTGCTGCCACATATTTTCCAGCACTACAGCTACACAAAGACTCTTTCCTACTCACAAATCGCTGATCAAACCGGTCTGGTCCTCGGGCCGCTAGTCGCGGCACTACTCCTGGAGACCTGGGCTTGGCACTGGGTGGTCTTGTGTGTTGCCGGACTATTTCTGCTGGCCGACCTGAGCATGCTGGCGTGGCAGCGGCTCAGCCGCATGACTCTGGAGGTTTTCGAGCAGCATCAAGACATCTGGATACAGCCCCTGTGTATAGCCTTCAGGCATATTCGTGAACAGGTAGAACTCAAGAAGATCATCACTCTGGCGGTTGGGGTCAACCTGATTGTCGGCGTCACTCTGGCCACCTCGGCGGCGATGGTGATCGGTCAGTACAGTGCCGATAAAGACGACTACGCAGGGCTACAGGCAGCGGGTGCGGTAATCACCATCGCGATCCTGTTCTTCCTGGCCAGGGTGGTGCTGCCCCAACGAGCACTTGGAGGCATCGCCTACTCGATGATCGCCGCAGGCGCCTTCATCAGCGCCCTGAGCCCGTACCTGGCCGGCTATGTGTTGGGCTTTCTGCTTATCGTCGGCTTCGACAAGATGTTCAACGTCCATATGCGCAGTATCCGCCAACGGGTAATTCCGCCCCAGGACTTCGGCAAGACCGTGGGCGTGATCACCCTACTCAACAACTTGTCGCAACCACTGGCCGGATTGTTAGTAGCGCTGCTGGCCTCGCCCTTGGGTACGCAGCGGGTAATCCTGATCCTGGCTGTACTGACCTCGGTTCTGGGCGCCGCAGCCCATTGGTGGTTTACCAAAGCCCCGCCCCCGCTCTCCGCCCAAGCCTTCAAGGCCGAGCAGGAAGCTGGCAATTGAATGGGGTGCCTTCTCTCTTGGGGCATCGCGAATGACGCAACCCTATCTATGAATCACGGGTGTTGGGGTGAGCTATTGATTGACCGACACATGAAACCTGTCATCACCCAAGTGACGAACTTGAACCTCGGCACTGACGTCGCGACCATCACTCGCAATGAAGTCATAGTGGGCCTGCAAGTAGGTTTCGCGGCTCACGAGGCCCTTGGAGATCAGGCTACTGGCCAACGCCACACAGGCACCCCCTACGGTTGTGATCGGGCCAGGGTACATCTGGATGTACTGGATATAGTTCGAGCCTGAAAATGTGCTGTAGGTAACGGTTTCAGGCCCAAAAATGAGCGTTGCGACTCCTATCGCAAGGATGATCACGCCGAACACCATCAGCACCCATCCGTTATGGACACCGTCTCCAGCGGGGCCTTCGAGGTACACCGCGTAGCGATCAGAGAACCCGGCGACATGACAGTCCTCAGCAGAGGACGTCAACACGATGCGCTCTTTCACCTTTTCTTCTGTGCCTGCTTGCATGATTCACTCCTTCGAAAAAGTGAATACTAAGCAATGATTGCCGCCAAAAACGGCCGTGCAAGCAGTTTCAGAAACGTCCCACGCAACAAAGACAGGGTTCTGTACTTGCGCGCAAAAACAAAAAAGCCCGTGGCATTACGCCACGGGCTTTCGGGACAGCAGAGTCAATCCGTCGATTAGAACGGGATATCGTCATCAAAGCTGTCGAAGTCCGGTGCTGGCTGCGGAGCGGCCTGCTGAGGCGCTGGACGCTGTGGCGCCTGCTGCGGACGTGGAGCCTGCTGACGCGGCGCCTGGTTGTAGTTGTTGCCACCACCCTGAGGCTGCTGCTGCGAGCCATCCTGGTTCTGCGGACGACCACCAAGCAGTTGCATGGTGCCCTGCATGTCGACGACGATTTCAGTGGTGTAACGCTTGATGCCGTCTTTTTCCCACTCGCGGGTTTGCAGCTTGCCCTCGATGTACACCTGGGAGCCCTTGCGCAGGTACTCGCCAGCGATCTCGGCGACCTTGCCGAACATCGAAACGCGGTGCCACTCAGTGCGCTCGACCTTCTGGCCAGTCTGCTTGTCGGTCCACTGCTCGCTGGTGGCCAGGCTCAGGTTGGTCACGGCGTTGCCATTTGGCAGGTAGCGAACTTCAGGGTCTTGGCCGCACGTGCCGACCAAAATGACTTTGTTAACCCCACGGGCCATAACGTTCTCCTAGGCTTCGCACGCCGCGGGCGCTGGGTTGACCAGACGCTCCAGGGCCGAACGATCCAAAATTTTCGTATCCAATTTGATATAGATGGCGGCTTCGTCTGCCACCACCACTGCGTCGGTCACACCCGGTACAGCCATGAGGCGCTCGGTCAGACCGGCTTCACGAACCGCTTCCGGCGACAGCGGCATGCGCAGGCTGGTCACGTATGGCGGCTCGCGCATGCTTAGCGCAACGATCAGCCATACCGCACACAGCGCGGCGCACCCCAGAAACACCGTACTCAGACCCCCGTGCTGGAACATCCAGCCGCCGAGGATCCCACCCAGCGCGGCACCGAGGAACTGGCTGGTGGAATACACCCCCATTGCCGTTCCTTTGCCCCCCGCCGGCGAAACCTTGCTGACCAGCGAAGGCAGCGATGCCTCCAGCAGGTTGAAGGCCGTGAAGAATATCACGGTGCCGATCACCAGTTCTTTTAAGTTGACCGCTGACACCCAGAAGAATAGCTCCGTCAGCATCAACACACTGACCGCCCCAAGCAGTACGCGTTTCATCTTGCGCTTTTTTTCGCCGTAGATGATGAACGGAATCATTGCCAGGAATGAAATCAGCAACGCCGTCAGGTACACCCACCAGTGCTGCTCTTTCGGCAGCCCGCCACGCTCGACGAAAGCCAGCGGCAAGGCAACGAAACTGGCCATCAGGATGGCATGCAGGACGAAGATGCCAACGTCCAGGCGCAGCAGGTCGGGATGGCGCAGCGTCGGCCCAAGGGCCTGCTTGGCGACACCGGACTCGCGATGCTGCAAGGTGCCATGCGAAGGCGGCACCACGAAGGCGATCAAGGCGATGCCCACCAGGGCCATGGCCGCCGTTGCCAGGAACAGCCCGGACAAACCAAAGGCACGGGTCAGCAGCGGGCCGACCACCATCGCCACGGCGAACGACAAACCGATGCTCATGCCGATCATGGCCATGGCCTTGGTCCGGTGTTGCTCGCGGGTCAGGTCCGAGAGCAGCGCCATCACCGCCGCCGAGATGGCCCCGGCGCCTTGCAGTACGCGCCCGGCAATCACCCCCCAGATCGAGTCGGCCTGAGACGCCAGCACGCTGCCCAGGGCAAAGATCACCAGGCCCAGGTAAATCACCGGGCGCCGGCCGATACGGTCGGAGATGACCCCGAACGGAATCTGTAAAACCGCCTGGGTCAGGCCATAGGCACCAATGGCCAGGCCGATAAGGGCGGGTGTAGCACCGGCCAGGTCCATGCCATAGGTCGCAAGCACCGGCAGGACCATGAACATGCCCAGCATTCGGAACGCAAACACCAGGGCCAGGCCGCTTGCGGCGCGGGTTTCGCCGGCGCTCATGCGTTCGCTATCGGTATCGTGCATGGATAAACCTCGTGTGAACCGGCGGCGATTCTATCAGTCCCACCGCTTAACGGCATATACAGTGACGCTTTGCCGCGTAGTGGCGCGGCGCCGTATACTCCTTCGTTTATGCCCGCAAAGCGAGGCCGCAGTGGACAAGATCCTGATTCGTGGGGCGCGTACCCACAACCTGAAGAATATCGACCTCACCCTGCCCCGGGACAAGCTGATCGTCATCACCGGCTTGTCCGGCTCCGGCAAGTCGTCACTGGCGTTCGACACGCTGTACGCCGAGGGCCAGCGCCGCTATGTCGAGTCGCTGTCGGCCTACGCCCGCCAGTTCCTGTCGATGATGGAAAAACCGGACGTCGACACCATCGAAGGCCTGTCGCCGGCGATTTCCATCGAACAGAAATCGACCTCGCACAACCCGCGCTCGACCGTCGGCACCATCACCGAAATCTACGACTACCTGCGCCTGCTGTACGCCCGCGTGGGTATGCCACGCTGCCCGGACCACGACATTCCGCTGGAGGCGCAAACCGTCAGCCAGATGGTCGACCTGGTGCTGGCCCAACCCGAAGGCAGCAAGTTGATGCTGCTGGCCCCGGTGATTCGCGAGCGCAAAGGCGAGCACGTTGCCGTGTTCGAAGAATTGCGCGCCCAGGGCTTTGTCCGTGCACGGGTCAACGGCAAGCTGTACGAGCTGGACGAGTTGCCCAAGCTCGACAAGCAGAAGAAACACAGCATCGATGTGGTGGTCGACCGTTTCAAGGTCCGTGAAGACCTCCAGCAACGCTTGGCCGAATCGTTCGAGACCGCGCTGAAACTGGCCGACGGCATTGCCCTGGTAGCGCCGATGGACGACGAGCCGGGGGAAGAGATGATCTTCTCCGCGCGCTTCGCCTGCCCGATCTGCGGCCACGCCATCAGCGAGCTGGAACCCAAGCTGTTCTCCTTCAACAACCCCGCCGGTGCCTGCCCGACCTGTGATGGCCTGGGGGTCAAGCAATTCTTCGACATCAAGCGCCTGGTCAATGGTGACCTGACCCTGGCCGAAGGCGCGATACGCGGCTGGGACCGGCGCAATGTCTACTACTTCCAGATGCTCGGCTCGCTCGCCGCGCACTACGAATTCAGCCTTGAGGTGCCCTTCAAGGAACTGTCGGCCGAACATCAGAAAGTCATCCTGAGCGGCAGCGGCAGCAAGAACGTCGACTTCAAATATCTCAATGACCGTGGCGATATCGTCAAGCGTTCGCACCCGTTCGAAGGCATCGTGCCGAACCTGGAGCGTCGCTACCGCGAGACCGAGTCAGCCACCGTGCGCGAAGAGCTGGCCAAGTTCCTCAGCACCCAGCCCTGCCCGGATTGCCGTGGCACGCGCCTGCGCCGTGAAGCGCGGCACGTCTGGGTGGGCGAGAAGACCCTGCCGGCTGTCACCGGTTTGCCGATTGGTGACGCCAGCGACTACTTTGCCGGCTTGAAGCTGACTGGGCGCCGTGGCGAAATCGCCGACAAGATCCTCAAGGAAATCTGCGAACGCTTGCAGTTCCTGGTCAACGTCGGCCTGGACTACCTGACCCTGGACCGCAGCGCCGACACGCTGTCCGGCGGTGAAGCGCAGCGTATCCGCCTGGCCAGCCAGATCGGCGCCGGCCTGGTCGGGGTCATGTACATCCTCGACGAGCCCTCCATCGGCCTGCACCAGCGCGATAACGACCGTTTGCTGGCGACCCTCAACCATCTGCGCGATATCGGCAACACGGTGATCGTGGTCGAGCACGACGAGGATGCGATCCGCCTGGCCGACTATGTCGTGGACATCGGCCCGGGCGCCGGCGTGCATGGCGGGCAGATCGTCGCCGAAGGCACCCCTGAAGAGGTCATGAACCATCCGGACTCGCTGACCGGCATGTACCTCTCTGGACGCAAGAAGATCGCTGTGCCGGCGACCCGTACGCCACGCAACAAGAAGCTCTTGTTGAAGCTCAAAGGGGCGCGCGGCAACAACCTGCAGAACGTCGACCTGGAGATCCCGCTCGGCCTGCTGACCTGCGTGACCGGTGTCTCCGGCTCGGGCAAGTCGACCCTGATCAACAACACCCTGTTCCCACTGGCCGCCACTGCCCTGAACGGCGCGAGTACCCTGGAAGCCGCCGCTCACGACAGCTGCGATGGCCTGCAGCACCTGGACAAGGTGGTCGATATCGACCAGAGCCCGATCGGCCGCACCCCGCGCTCGAACCCGGCGACTTACACCGGCTTGTTCACCCCGATCCGTGAGCTGTTCTCCGGCGTGCCTGAGTCCCGCTCGCGGGGTTACGGCCCGGGGCGCTTCTCCTTCAACGTCAAGGGTGGTCGTTGCGAGGCCTGCCAGGGCGACGGCCTGATCAAGGTCGAGATGCACTTCCTGCCAGACATCTACGTGCCGTGCGATGTGTGCAAGAGCAAGCGCTACAACCGCGAAACCCTGGAAGTGAAATACAAGGGCAAGAACATCCACGAGGTGCTGGAAATGACCATCGAGGAAGCCCGGGTGTTCTTCGACGCGGTACCGGCACTGGCGCGCAAGCTGCAAACCCTGATGGATGTGGGCCTGTCGTACATCAAGCTGGGACAGTCGGCGACCACCCTGTCCGGTGGCGAGGCGCAACGGGTGAAGCTGTCTCGCGAGCTGTCCAAGCGCGATACCGGCAAGACCCTGTACATCCTCGACGAGCCAACTACAGGCCTGCACTTTGCCGATATCCAGCAATTGCTGGATGTACTGCACCGCCTGCGCGATCACGGCAACACCGTGGTGGTGATCGAGCACAACCTGGACGTAATCAAGACTGCCGACTGGCTGGTGGATCTTGGTCCTGAAGGTGGCTCCAAAGGTGGGCAGATCATTGCCTGTGGTACGCCTGAGGAATTGGCCGAGATGAAGCAGTCACACACCGGCTTCTACCTCAAGCCACTGCTGGAACGCGACCGGGCCTGAGCCCCATGAAAAAGCCCCTGTCGCTCACACGACAGGGGCTTTTTTATACCTGGGGAAACTTACATCTGCGATTGCAGGTAGTTTTCCAGGCCGATGGCCTTGATCAGACCCTGCTGCTTCTCCAGCCAGTAGGTGTGATCTTCTTCGGTATCGGCCAACTGCAGGCGCAGGATGTCGCGGCTGATGTAATCCTTGTGCAGTTCGCACAGCTCGATGCCTTTGCACAAGGCAGCGCGCACCTTGTACTCCAGGCGCAGGTCGGCGGCGATCATCTCCGGAACCGTGGTGCCCACGTCCAGATCTTCAGGGCGCATGCGCGGCGTGCCTTCCAGCATGAGGATGCGGCGCATCAGTGCGTCGGCGTGCTGCGCCTCTTCTTCCATCTCGTGGTTGATACGTTCGAAGAGCTTGCTCAAGCCCCAGTCTTCGTACATGCGCGAGTGGATGAAATATTGGTCACGTGCCGCCAGTTCGCCCGCCAGCAACGTGTTGAGGTAATCGATTACGTCCGGGTGACCTTGCATCGTCCTGCCTCTCCCTGTGTGAAAGACATAGTGTGAACCAGGATGACCGGGAGGTCACTTGGAATCAGGAGAAAAGTGGCAAAAACCGGCAAAAAAGCAGGTAAACAGTAGTCAATTGCATTGAAAAACCGCCCAAATGAGGGCGGTTCTTCTTATCACTTCGACTTAGGCCAAATTGATGCCCAAGGCCTTCGCCACCCCTTCCCCATAAGCCGGATCAGCCTTGAAGAAGTGCTGCAATTGACGCTGCACCACGTCATCGCTGACCCCACCCATCGCTCCGGCAATGTTGTTGATCAACAGCGCCTTCTGTTCATCGTTCATCAGGCGGAACAACGCGCCGGCATGGCTGAAGTAGTCGGTATCTTCGCGATGATCATAGCGATCGGCCGCACCACTGAGCGCCAAAGGCGGCTCGGCGTACTGCGGCGCCTGTTTCGGCGCATTGGCGTAGCTGTTCGGCTCGTAGTTGGGCGCCGCACCGCCATTGCTGCCAAAGGCCATCGAGCCGTCACGCTGGTAGCTGTTCACCGGGCTGCGTGGCGCGTTCACCGCCAGTTGCTGGTGGTTGGTACCCACACGATAGCGATGCGCGTCTGCGTAGGCGAACACGCGGCCTTGCAGCATGCGGTCCGGCGACAGGCCGACACCCGGGACCATGTTGCTCGGGCCGAACGCCGCCTGCTCAACTTCGGCGAAGTAGTTCAGTGGGTTGCGATTCAGTTCCAGCACACCGATCTCGATCAGCGGGTAGTCCTTCTGCGACCAGGTCTTGGTCACGTCGAACGGGTTCTCGGCACGGCTGGCCGCTTCGGCTTCGCTCATGACCTGGATGCATACACGCCACTGCGGGAAGTCGCCACGCTCGATGGCCTCGAACAGGTCACGCTGGGCGTAGTCCGGGTCGGTACCGGCCAGGCGGGCGGCATCGGCAGGCGCCAGGTTCTTGATGCCCTGCTTGGTCTTGAAATGCCACTTGACCCAGGTCCGCTCACCCTTGGCGTTGATCAGGCTGTAGGTGTGGCTACCAAAGCCGTGCATGTGGCGGTAGCCATCCGGGATACCACGGTCCGAGAACAGGATGGTGACCTGGTGCAGCGCCTCAGGCGAATGCGACCAGAAGTCCCACATCATCTGCGCGCTTTTCAGGTTGCTCTGCGGCAGACGCTTCTGCGTGTGGATAAAGTCGGGGAACTTCAGCGGGTCACGAATGAAAAACACCGGGGTGTTGTTGCCAACGATGTCCCAGTTGCCTTCTTCGGTGTAGAACTTGAGGGCAAAGCCACGGGGATCACGCTCGGTGTCCGCCGAACCACGTTCGCCACCCACGGTGGAGAAGCGCAGGAAGGTCTCGGTTTGCTTGCCGACCGCGTCAAACAGCTTGGCGCTGCTGTACTGGGCGATATCGCGGGTTACCGTGAAGGTGCCATAGGCGCCCGAGCCCTTGGCGTGTACGCGACGCTCAGGGATGTTCTCGCGATTGAAGTGCGCGAGTTTCTCGATCAGGTGGAAGTCTTCGAGCAGCAACGGTCCACGTGGGCCGGCCGAACGCGAATTCTGGTTGTCGGCAACCGGGGCTCCGCTTGCCGTGGTCAATGTTGTGTTCTGGCTCATCTTCACTCTCCCTTTTGGTCTCAGGCTGCCGGCTAATCGGCTGAGAAAGAGTATTGACCAGCAAGGTTACACCTTCAAATTTATTGACTGACTTACATCAATAGATAATGACAATACAAGCAGACACAAAAAACCGGGCACTAGGCCCGGTTCCTTGTTACAGACTGTTCGTCTTACTCAGCAGCGTCTACAGCGCCGCCGACAGGACGATCAACCAGCTCGACGTACGCCATAGGTGCGTTATCGCCAGCGCGGAAACCGCACTTGAGGATACGCAGGTAGCCGCCCTGACGGGTGGCATAGCGCTTGCCCAGATCGTTGAACAGCTTACCGACGATTTCTTTCGAACGAGTACGGTCGAAAGCCAAACGGCGGTTAGCAACGCTGTCTTCCTTGGCCAGAGTGATCAGCGGCTCGGCAACGCGGCGCAGTTCTTTGGCTTTTGGCAGAGTAGTCTTGATCAGCTCGTGCTCGAACAGCGACACCGCCATGTTCTGGAACATGGCCTTGCGGTGAGAGCTGGTACGGCTCAGGTGACGTCCACTTTTACGATGACGCATGGGTTCATTCCTTACCAAACACTACGTTCGGTGATTACGACGATCAGGCAGTCGCCTTGTCGTCCTTCTTAAGACTTGCAGGCGGCCAGTTGTCGAGGCGCATGCCGAGGGACAGACCACGGGAGGCCAGAACGTCCTTGATTTCAGTCAAGGATTTCTTGCCCAGGTTCGGAGTCTTCAACAGTTCTACTTCGGTGCGCTGAATCAGGTCGCCGATGTAGTAAATGTTCTCCGCCTTAAGGCAGTTGGCCGAACGCACGGTCAATTCCAGATCGTCAACCGGACGAAGCAGGATCGGATCGATCTCGTCTTCCTGTTCGACTACCACTGGTTCGCTGTCACCTTTGAGGTCGACGAATGCAGCCAACTGCTGTTGCAGGATGGTTGCAGCACGACGGATAGCCTCTTCAGGGTCCAGAGTACCGTTGGTTTCCAGATCAATAACCAGCTTGTCCAGGTTGGTACGCTGCTCGACACGGGCGTTTTCCACCACGTATGCGATACGGCGAACCGGGCTGAACGAAGAGTCGAGCTGCAAGCGACCAATGCTGCGGCTTTCGTCTTCATCGCTCTGACGCGAGTCGGCTGGCTCGTAACCACGACCACGAGCTACGGTGAGCTTCATGTTCAGGGCGCCATTCGACGCCAGGTTAGCGATTACGTGATCGGGGTTAACGATCTCGACATCATGATCCAGCTGAATATCGGCAGCGGTAACCACCCCCGAACCCTTTTTCGACAAGGTCAGCGTAACTTCGTCACGACCGTGCAGTTTGATAGCCAGGCCTTTCAGGTTCAACAGGATTTCAATGACGTCTTCCTGTACACCTTCGATTGCCGAGTACTCATGGAGTACACCGTCAATCTCGGCCTCGACTACTGCACAGCCAGGCATAGAGGACAACAGGATGCGTCGCAGCGCGTTGCCCAGGGTATGGCCAAAGCCACGCTCGAGAGGCTCGAGCGTGATTTTAGCGCGGGTTGGACTGACGACCTGCACATCGATGTGGCGGGGCGTCAGGAACTCATTTACCGAAATCTGCATGGATGCACCTATTTTCTAGCCCTTACTTGGAGTAGAGCTCGACAATCAGGCTTTCGTTGATGTCGGCAGACAGATCGCCACGAGCAGGAACGTTCTTGAAAACGCCCGACTTCTTGGCTGCATCTACTTCTACCCACTCAACGCGGCCACGCTGGGCGCACAGTTCAAGGGCTTGAACAATGCGCAGCTGGTTCAGCGATTTCTCGCGAACTGCGACCACGTCACCCGGACGAACTTGGTAGGACGGAACGTTTACAGTCTTGCCGTTAATGCTGATCGCTTTGTGCGAAACCAGCTGACGGGATTCGGCACGAGTAGCGCCAAAGCCCATACGATAAACGACGTTATCCAGACGGCATTCGAGCAGTTGCAGCAGGTTCTCACCGGTAGCGCCTTTTTTGGCAGCCGCTTCCTTGTAGTAACCGCTGAACTGACGCTCGAGAACGCCATAGATGCGACGTACTTTTTGTTTCTCACGCAGCTGGGTGCCGTAGTCGGACTGACGGCCACGGCGCTGACCGTGAATACCTGGGGCTGCTTCGATGTTGCACTTCGATTCCAGAGCGCGAACGCCACTCTTCAGGAACAGATCGGTGCCTTCACGACGAGACAGTTTGCATTTTGGACCAATGTAACGTGCCATTTATCTGTCTCCTGATTACACGCGGCGCTTCTTCGGCGGACGGCACCCGTTATGCGGGATTGGCGTCACGTCGGTGATGCTGGCGATCTTATAGCCACAACCGTTCAAAGCACGAACAGCGGACTCACGACCTGGACCTGGACCCTTGACGTT
This sequence comes from Pseudomonas fontis, assembly GCF_028656955.1. Lineage (GTDB taxonomy): Bacteria > Pseudomonadota > Gammaproteobacteria > Pseudomonadales > Pseudomonadaceae > Aquipseudomonas > Aquipseudomonas fontis. The sequence goes on along the minus strand of NZ_JAMDGY010000056.1, from coordinate 32,176 downwards.
AACGTCGAGGTTCTTCAGACCATATTCCAGCGCAGCTTGACCAGCACGTTCAGCAGCTACTTGAGCAGCGAACGGGGTGGACTTGCGGGAACCGCGGAAACCCGAGCCGCCGGAGGTTGCCCAGGACAGGGCGTTACCTTGACGATCGGTAATGGTCACGATGGTGTTGTTAAAAGACGCATGGATGTGGGCGATGCCATCAACCACTGTCTTTTTGACTTTTTTACGAGGACGAGCAGCAGGTTTTGCCATTTCTAAATTCCTGTCGATTCGCTGGTGCGATTACTTGCGGATCGGCTTACGCGGGCCCTTACGGGTACGCGCGTTGGTCTTGGTACGCTGACCGCGTACTGGAAGACCCCGACGATGACGCAGGCCGCGGTAGCAACCCAGGTCCATCAACCGCTTGATTTTCATGTTGATGTCACGACGCAGATCACCTTCGGTGATGTACTTCGCAACTTCAGTACGCAGCGATTCAACCTGCTCGTCGCTCAGATCTTTGATCTTTGCGGCTGGGTTGACCCCAGTCACTGCACAGATTTTCTGTGCGCTTGTGCGACCAACACCATAGATGTAGGTCAGCGAGATAACAGTGTGCTTGTTATCTGGAATGTTGACGCCTGCAATACGGGCCATTCAGTGGGACTCCAATTGACAGCTACCTACGCCCCGGAAGCCAAGAAATAGGGCGCGAGATAATATCGCTGTAGAAACAAATAATCAACCCAGCAGCGCACTAGCTGCTGGGTTTGAAGCTCAGATCACACTCAGCCTTGGCGCTGCTTGTGACGTGGTTCCGCGCTGCAAATTACTCGAACAACACCTTCGCGGCGAATAATTTTGCAGTTACGGCACAGCTTTTTCACCGATGCACGAACTTTCATCACCAACTCCTCGAACCTTAAGGGTCTGTCAGCGCAGCAAACTGCTGCCACCGTAGCCTTTCAGGTTGGCTTTCTTCATCAGGGATTCGTACTGGTGCGAAACGAGGTGCGATTGTACTTGGGACATGAAGTCCATCACAACCACTACCACAATCAGCAACGAGGTCCCGCCAAGGTAGAACGGAACGTTTGCCGCCACCACCAGGAACTGGGGCAGAAGGCACACGGCCGTCATATAAAGAGCACCGAACATGGTCAAACGGGTCAGAACGCCATCAATGTAGCGCGCCGACTGCTCGCCAGGACGGATGCCCGGAATAAAGGCACCGGACTTCTTCAGGTTTTCCGCTACGTCTTTCGGATTGAACATCAACGCCGTATAGAAGAAGCAGAAGAAAATAATCCCTGCACTAAACAGCAGAATATTCAACGGCTGACCAGGAGCGATCGACTGCGAGATGTCCTGCAACCAGCCCATACCTTCAGACTGACCGAACCAGGCACCCAGCGAAGCCGGGAACAGCAAAATGCTGCTTGCGAAAATAGCTGGGATTACACCAGCCATGTTCACTTTCAGCGGCAAGTGGCTCGTCTGCGCAGCGAAGACCTTGCGGCCCTGCTGACGCTTGGCGTAGTGAACGGCGATTCGACGCTGACCACGCTCAATGAACACCACAAAACCGATAATCGCTACTGCCAGCAAACCGATAGCGACCAGAGCGAAAATGTTGATATCGCCCGTACGTGCAGACTCGAAAGACTGCCCGATTGCTCTCGGAAGACCGGCGACGATACCTGCGAAGATTAACATCGAGATACCGTTGCCTACACCGCGCTCCGTGATCTGCTCACCCAGCCACATCATGAACATCGCGCCCGCCACAAAGGTGGAGACCGCAACGAAATGGAAGCCAAAGTCAGCAGAAAACGCTACACCCTGACCGGCCAGGCCGATGGACATGCCAACAGCCTGGACCAGCGCCAGGATAACGGTGCCGTAGCGGGTGTACTGGCTGATCTTGCGACGGCCAGCTTCACCTTCCTTCTTCAACTGCTCCAACTGCGGGCTCACGGCGGTCATCAGCTGCATGATGATCGATGCCGAAATGTACGGCATGATCCCCAGTGCAAAGATGCTCATCCGTTCCAGCGCGCCGCCGGAAAACATGTTGAACAAGCTAAGAATGGTCCCCTCATTCTGTCGAAACAGTTCCGCCAGCCGGTCCGGGTTGATGCCTGGAACTGGGATGTGTGCGCCTATCCGATAGACGATGATCGCCAGAAACAGAAAACGCAGACGAGCCCAAAGTTCAGACATCCCGCCTTTACCGAGCGAAGAGAGAGCACCTTGCTTAGCCATTTATTCCTCGAACTTGCCGCCAGCTGCTTCGATAGCCGCACGCGCACCTTTGGTGGCTGCGATACCCTTGATGGTGACCGCGCGAGTAACTTCGCCGGACAGCATGATTTTCACACGCTGTACGTTTTGGTTAATCACGTTGGCATCCTTCAAGGATTGCACGGTGACAACGTCGCCTTCCACTTTGGCCAGCTCGGACAGACGCACTTCTGCGCGGTCCATGGCTTTCAGGGAAACGAAGCCGAATTTCGGCAGACGACGGTGCAGCGGCTGTTGACCGCCTTCAAAGCCTGGAGCGATGGTGCCACCGGAACGGGAGGTTTGACCTTTGTGGCCACGGCCACCAGTCTTACCCAAACCGCTACCGATACCACGACCCGGACGATGCTTCTCGCGACGGGAACCCGGCGCTGGACTCAGATCATTGAGTTTCATCGATTAACCCTCGACGCGCAGCATGTAGTAAGCCTTGTTGATCATCCCGCGATTCTCGGGAGTATCCAGGACTTCTACAGTGTGACCGATGCGACGCAGACCCAAACCCTTCACGCACAGTTTGTGGTTAGGGATGCGGCCGGTCATGCTTTTGATCAGCGTTACTTTAACGGTAGCCATGATCAACGGATCTCCTCAACGCTCTTGCCGCGCTTGGCAGCAATGGACTCAGGAGATTGCATAGCCTTCAGACCCTTGAAAGTGGCATGAACCACGTTCACTGGGTTAGTCGAGCCGTAGCACTTGGCCAGAACGTTCTGAACACCAGCAACTTCCAGGACAGCACGCATCGCGCCACCGGCGATGATACCGGTACCTTCCGAAGCAGGCTGCATGTACACCTTCGAAGCGCCATGGGCAGACTTGGTAGCGTACTGCAGGGTGGTGCCGTTCAGGTCAACTTGAATCATGTTGCGACGAGCAGCTTCCATGGCTTTCTGGATCGCAGCAGGTACTTCGCGCGATTTGCCACGGCCGAAGCCGACGCGACCTTTACCATCACCAACCACGGTCAACGCGGTGAAGGTGAAGATACGGCCGCCTTTAACGGTTTTCGCTACACGGTTAACTTGAACCAGCTTCTCGATGTAGCCTTCGTCGCGCTTTTGATCGTTATTTGCCATAACTTAGAACTCCAGCCCGCCTTCACGAGCAGCATCAGCCAGCGCTTTGACGCGGCCATGGTACTTGAAGCCGGAACGGTCAAAGGCAACTTGAGATACACCGGCGGCTTTCGCGCGCTCAGCTACCAGCTTGCCAACCTTAGTGGCCGCGTCGATGTTGCCAGTGGCGCCATCACGCAGGTCTTTGTCCAAGGTCGAGGCGCTGGCCAGAACCTTGCTGCCGTCGGCCGAAATGACCTGGGCATAGATGTGCTGCGAGGAGCGGAACACGCAGAGACGCACGACTTCGAGTTCGTGCATTTTCAGGCGTGCTTTGCGAGCGCGACGCAGTCGAGTAACTTTTTTGTCGGTCATTTGCTAGGCCCTACTTCTTCTTGGCTTCTTTACGACGGACGACTTCGTCCGCGTAACGCACACCCTTGCCTTTGTACGGCTCTGGTGGACGGAAGTCGCGGATTTCAGCGGCCACCTGACCTACCAGCTGCTTATCGATACCCTTGATCAGGATATCGGTCTGGCTTGGGGTCTCAGCGGTGATACCGGCTGGCAGTTCGTAGTCCACTGGGTGCGAGAAGCCGAGTGCCAGGTTCAGCACAGTGCCTTTAGCTTGTGCTTTGTAACCAACACCGACCAGCTGGAGCTTACGCTCGAAGCCTTGGCTTACGCCTTGGACCATGTTGTTTACCAGCGCCCGGGTAGTACCGGCCATAGCGCGGGTTTGCTGGTCGCCATTGCGAGCAGCGAAACGCAGTTCACCGGCTTCTTCGGTAATTTCTACGGACGAGTGAACATTCAGTTCGAGAGTGCCCTTGGCACCCTTCACCGAAAGCTGTTGGCCGGCGAATTTTACTTCGACGCCAGCTGGCAGCTTAACGGGGTTCTTAGCGACGCGAGACATGCTTATCCCCCCTTAGAACACTGTGCAGAGAACTTCGCCGCCGACACCGGCAGCGCGCGCAGCACGATCCGTCATCACACCTTTGTTGGTGGAGACGATAGACACGCCAAGACCGCCACGTACTTTCGGCAGTTCTTCAACGGACTTGTACTGACGCAGACCTGGACGACTTACGCGCTTGACTTCCTCGATGACCGGACGGCCTTCGAAGTATTTCAGCTCGATGGACAGCGAAGGCTTAACTTCGCTGCTGACCTGATAACCCGCGATATAACCTTCGTCTTTCAGAACTTTGGCTACAGCCACCTTCAGGGTCGAGGACGGCATGCTTACGACGGACTTTTCAGCCATCTGGGCATTACGGATTCGAGTTAGCATGTCCGCTAACGGGTCCTGCATACTCATGGGCTAGACGCTCCTGATACAAGAAAAATTAGCCTTTCGGCTACTACAGTCTCTCGAGCTCGCAGGGTAAAAAACCCGGGCTCGGGAGAGCCGGTCATTCTAGACACATCCCAAAAACGAAACAAGCCCCAAAAGGGGCTTGTTTCGTTGCAAGATCACCGGTGGTCGGAAGATCACTCCCCTTCCACCGGGACGCTGCCGGTACGTCTTACCAGGAGGCTTTAACCAGACCTGGAACGTCACCACGCATTGCTGCTTCACGCAGCTTGTTACGGCCGAGGCCGAACTTGCGGTAAACGCCGTGTGGACGACCGGTGATGCGGCAGCGGTTACGCAGGCGCGAAGCGCTTGCGTCACGTGGCTGCTGCTGCAGAGCGATCATAGCTGCAAAGCGAGCTTCTGGAGTGGTCTCCAGGTTCACGATGATAGCTTTCAGCTCAGCACGCTTCTTAGCGAACTTGGCAACAGTGAGCTGACGCTTCAGCTCACGGTTTTTCATGCTCTTCTTGGCCATTTTCCTACTCCAATCAGTTGCGGAACGGGAATTTGAAAGCACGCAGCAGAGCGCGGCCTTCATCATCGTTCTTGGCAGTGGTGGTCAGGGTAATGTCCAGACCGCGGAGAGCATCGATCTTGTCGTAGTCGATTTCCGGGAAGATGATCTGCTCTTTCACGCCCATGCTGTAGTTGCCACGACCATCGAAGGACTTGGCATTCAGGCCGCGGAAGTCGCGAACCCGAGGCAGGGAGATCGCCAGCAGGCGGTCCAGGAACTCGTACATACGATCACGGCGCAGAGTAACTTTAACGCCGATCGGCCAGCCCTCACGGACCTTGAAGCCCGCGATGGATTTCCGAGCGAAAGTCACAACGGCTTTTTGACCGGTGATCTTTTCCAGGTCAGCAACAGCGTGCTCGATGACTTTTTTGTCGCCAACAGCTTCGCCCAGACCCATGTTCAGGGTGATCTTGGTAACGCGCGGAACTTCCATCACGTTTTCCAGCTTAAGTTCTTCCTTAAGCTTGGGAGCGATTTCCTTCCGGTACAGCTCTTTCAGTCGTGCCATGGTCTTCTACCTAGCAGTGTTCAAGCATCAACCGCTTTTTGGGTCGACTTGAAGACACGAATTTTTTTGCCGTCTTCTACTTTGAAACCAACGCGGTCAGCCTTGTTGGTTTCGCCGTTGAAAATGGCGACGTTGGAAGCGTGCAGTGGCGCTTCTTTCTCGACGATACCGCCTTGTACGCCCGACATCGGGTTAGGCTTGGTATGACGCTTCACCAGGTTGATCCCACCAACAACCAGACGGTCGTCAGCGAGTACCTTCAGCACCTTACCGCGCTTACCTTTGTCTTTGCCGGCGATCACGATGATCTCGTCGTCACGACGAATCTTTTGCATGTCGGATCTCCTTACAGCACTTCTGGGGCGAGCGAGACGATCTTCATGAACTTCTCAGTACGAAGTTCACGGGTCACTGGCCCAAAGATACGGGTGCCGATCGGCTCTTGCTTGTTGTTCAGAAGAACAGCAGCGTTGCCATCAAAGCGGATGATGGAGCCGTCAGCACGACGGACACCGTGGCGAGTGCGGACTACAACAGCAGTCATCACTTGGCCTTTCTTCACTTTACCGCGAGGAATTGCTTCCTTGACGGTTACCTTGATGATGTCACCGATACCGGCGTAGCGACGGTGAGAACCGCCGAGCACCTTGATACACATGACGCGACGAGCGCCGCTGTTATCGGCCACATCGAGCATGGATTGAGTCTGAATCATAAAATTTCTCCGACCCTTAGCCCTTAGACTTCAACAGCGCGTTCGAGAACTTCAACCAGTGCCCAAGCTTTGGTCTTGGCCAGCGGACGGGTCTCACGGATCGAGACCTTGTCGCCGATATGGCACTGATTAGTTTCGTCGTGCGCGTGCAGCTTAGTCGAACGCTTAACGTATTTACCGTAGATCGGGTGCTTAACGCGACGCTCGATCAGTACGGTGATGGTTTTGTCCATCTTGTCGCTGACAACACGGCCAGTCAGCGTACGGACGGTTTTTTCGGCTTCAGCCATGATTACTTACCTGCCTGCTGGTTGAGCACAGTTTTCACGCGAGCGATGTCACGCTTCACTTGCGAGAGCAGGTGAGACTGCCCCAACTGGCCAGTTGCTTTCTGCATACGCAGATTGAACTGGTCGCGCAGCAAGCCGAGCAGTTGCTCGTTCAGTTGCTGTGCTGATTTCTCACGAAGTTCATTCGCTTTCATCACATCACCGTCCGCTTAACAAAGGAGGTGGCGAGAGGCAGCTTTGCAGCTGCCAAGGCGAATGCCTCACGCGCCAGCTCTTCAGAAACACCCTCGATCTCATACAGGACTTTGCCTGGCTGGATCTGGGCAACCCAGTACTCCACGGAACCCTTACCTTTACCCATCCGCACTTCGAGAGGCTTCTTGGAAATCGGCTTGTCCGGGAATACACGGATCCAGATTTTACCGCCACGTTTCACGTGACGAGTCAGAGCACGACGTGCCGACTCAATCTGGCGAGCGGTGAGACGACCGCGAGCAACGGCTTTCAGAGCAAATTCGCCGAAGCTGACTTTGCTACCGCGCAGTGCCAGACCACGGTTGTGGCCAGTCATCTGCTTGCGGAATTTTGTACGCTTTGGTTGCAACATTTGGCGTACCCCTTACTTAGCAGCTTTTTTACGAGGCGCTGGTGCTTGTGGTTTCAGCTCTTCTTGGCGACCACCAATTACTTCGCCTTTGAAGATCCAAACCTTCACACCGATCACACCGTAAGTGGTGTGAGCTTCGTAGGTGGCATAGTCGATATCGGCACGCAGGGTGTGCAGCGGCACACGACCTTCGCGATACCATTCAGTACGTGCGATTTCAGCACCGCCGAGACGACCGCTCACTTGGATTTTGATGCCTTTGGCACCAATGCGCATGGCGTTCTGTACGGCGCGCTTCATGGCGCGACGGAACATCACACGACGCTCCAGCTGCTGAGCTACGCTCTGAGCAACCAGCATACCGTCGAGTTCCGGCTTGCGGATCTCTTCGATATTGATGTGCACAGGCACACCCATTTGCTTGGTCAGGTCCTGACGCAGTTTCTCAACATCTTCACCTTTCTTCCCGATAACGATACCTGGACGAGCGGTGTGGATGGTGATGCGTGCAGTTTGTGCCGGACGATGGATATCGATACGGCTAACGGACGCGCTTTTTAGTTTGTCTTGGAGGTACTCACGCACATTCAGATCTGCGAGCAAATAGTCCGCATAAGTCCGACCGTCTGCGTACCAGACGGAGGTGTGCTCCTTGACGATTCCCAGGCGAATGCCAGTGGGATGTACTTTCTGACCCATCTGATCGACTCCGTTACTTGTCCGCAACCTTGACAGTGATATGGCAAGACCGCTTGACGATGCGATCAGCGCGGCCTTTGGCACGCGGCATGATGCGCTTCAGCGAACGCCCTTCGTTGACGAAAACGGTGGAGACCTTAAGGTCATCAACGTCTGCGCCTTCGTTATGTTCGGCGTTGGCTACGGCCGACTCGAGGACTTTCTTCATGATTTCAGCGGCTTTCTTGCTGCTGAAGGCCAACAGGTTGAGCGCTTCGCCCACCTTCTTCCCGCGGATCTGGTCGGCGACCAAGCGGGCTTTCTGGGCGGAGATGCGAGCGCCCGACAACTTAGCGGCTACTTCCATTTCCTAACCCCTTAACGCTTGGCTTTCTTGTCAGCCACGTGCCCGCGGTAGGTGCGGGTACCGGCAAACTCGCCCAGTTTGTGGCCGACCATGTCTTCGTTCACGAGAACTGGGACATGTTGACGACCGTTATGTACCGCGATGGTCAGACCGACCATTTGTGGCAGGATCATGGAACGGCGCGACCAGGTCTTAACTGGTTTGCGATCGTTCTTTTCCGCCGCCACTTCGATCTTCTTCAGTAGGTGAAGATCAATAAAAGGACCTTTTTTCAGAGAACGTGGCACTGTCGTATCCCTCTATTTACTTGCGACGACGGACGATCATTTTGTCGGTACGCTTATTACCACGAGTCTTAGCACCCTTAGTCGGGAAGCCCCATGGCGATACCGGATGACGACCACCGGAGGTACGACCTTCACCACCACCGTGCGGGTGGTCAACCGGGTTCATGGCAACACCACGAACGGTTGGGCGAACGCCACGCCAGCGTTTGGCACCAGCTTTACCCAGCGAACGCAGGCTGTGCTCGGAGTTCGAGACTTCACCCAGGGTCGCACGGCATTCAGCCAGGACTTTACGCATTTCACCAGAGCGCAGACGCAGGGTCACGTAGACACCTTCGCGAGCGATCAGCTGAGCCGAAGCACCAGCGGAACGAGCGATTTGTGCACCTTTGCCCGGCTTCAGTTCGATGCCGTGAATGGTGCTACCCACTGGGATGTTGCGCAGTTGCAGGGAGTTGCCTGGCTTGATTGGAGCCAGAGCACCTGCGATCAGCTGGTCGCCAGCACTCACGCCTTTAGGGGCGATGATGTAGCGGCGCTCGCCGTCTGCGTAGCAGAGCAGTGCGATGTGAGCAGTACGGTTTGGATCGTATTCGATACGCTCGACAGTGGCGGTGATACCGTCCTTGTCGTTGCGACGGAAGTCGACCATACGGTAATGCTGCTTATGACCACCACCTACGTGACGCGTAGTGATGCGGCCATTGTTGTTACGACCACCAGTCTTCGATTTTTTCTCGAGCAGCGGTGCGTGAGGAGCGCCTTTGTGCAGCTCCTTGTTGACCACCTTGACCACAAAACGGCGGCCAGGGGAAGTCGGTTTGCATTTAACGATTGCCATGATGCACCCCTTCCTTACTCAGCACTGCTGCTGAAATCGAGATCTTGGCCCGGCTGAAGGGATACGATCGCCTTCTTCCAGTCATTACGCTTGCCCAGACCACGTGCGGTACGCTTGGTTTTACCCAGAACGTTGACAGTCGAAACGTTTTCGACTTTCACACCGAACAGACCTTCGACAGCTTTCTTGATTTCCAGCTTGGTTGCATCAGTAGCAACCTTGAATACGAACTGGCCTTTCTTCTCAGCCAGAACGGTAGCCTTCTCGGAAACATGCGGGCCAAGGAGGACTTTAAATACGCGTTCCTGGTTCATCCCAGCAGCTCCTCGAATTTCTTCACGGCCGACACAGTGATCAACACTTTGTCGTATGCGATCAGACTGACCGGATCGGAACCCTGTACGTCACGTACGTCGACGTGCGGCAGGTTACGAGCAGCCAGGTACAGATTCTGATCAACAGCGTCAGAAACGATCAGTACGTCGCTCAGACCCATGCCGTTCAGCTTGTTCAGCAGGTCTTTGGTTTTCGGTGCTTCAACAGCGAAGTCCTGAACCACGACCAGACGGTCGGTACGCACCAGCTCAGCAAGGATGGAACGCATTGCTGCGCGGTACATCTTCTTGTTCAGCTTTTGCGAATGGTCTTGAGGACGAGCTGCGAAAGTGGTACCGCCGCCACGCCAGATTGGGCTACGGATAGTACCGGCACGAGCGCGACCAGTACCCTTCTGACGCCATGGGCGCTTACCGCCACCGGAAACGTCGGAACGAGTCTTTTGCTGCTTGGTGCCCTGACGGCCGCCGGCCATGTAGGCCACGACTGCTTGGTGAACCAGCGTCTCGTTGAATTCGCCACCGAACGTCAGTTCGGAAACTTCGATCGCCTGAGCGTCATTTACATTTAGTTGCATGTCAGCTTCCCCTTAACCGCGAGCCTTGGCAGCCGGACGCACAACCAGATTGCCGCCAGTTGCGCCTGGAACGGCACCCTTGACCAGCAACAGATTGCGTTCAGCGTCGACGCGCACTACTTCCAGGGACTGAACGGTCACGCGCTCGGCGCCCATGTGACCGGACATTTTTTTGCCCTTGAATACACGACCAGGAGTCTGGCACTGGCCGATAGAACCCGGGACGCGGTGGGAAACGGAGTTACCGTGGGTATTGTCTTGACCGCGGAAATTCCAACGCTTGATGGTACCGGCAAAGCCTTTACCTTTCGACTGACCGGTAACATCTACCATTTGGCCAGCAGCGAAGATTTCTGCATTGATCAAGTCGCCAGCCTGGTACTCGCCTTCTTCAAGACGGAATTCCCAGACACCGCGACCAGCGGCAACGTTCGCTTTAGCGAAGTGACCTGCTTGAGCAGCAGTCACACGCGAAGCGCGACGCTCACCGACAGTGACTTGCACTGCACGATAGCCATCAGTTTCTTCGGTTTTGAACTGGGTGACGCGATTCGGCTCGATCTCAATGACCGTGACCGGAATGGAGACACCTTCTTCGGTGAAAATACGGGTCATACCGCATTTACGACCGACTACACCAATAGTCATGTTGTAAACCTCATGAGTGTACGGGGCTTTCACCCGCTATGGCCGCCCATTTCAGAGCGTTACACGACTAAGACCGTGTCTTAGCCGAGGCTGATCTGCACTTCCACACCAGCCGCAAGATCAAGCTTCATAAGAGCATCAACGGTTTTATCCGTTGGCTGGACGATGTCCAGAACGCGCTTATGAGTACGGATCTCGTACTGGTCACGCGCGTCTTTGTTGACGTGCGGGGAGACCAGAACGGTGAACCGCTCTTTACGGGTAGGCAGTGGAATTGGACCACGCACTTGAGCACCAGTACGTTTCGCGGTTTCCACGATTTCCTGGGTGGATTGGTCGATCAGGCGATGGTCAAAAGCCTTCAACCTGATACGGATTTGCTGATTTTGCATTGGATTTCAGACTCCAGGCTGCTATTCCCACCGGGCGCACTACGCCCGTTAAAAGGAGGCGTGATTCTATAGAGGCGCCTATTGGGTGTCAACCCAATAAAAAAAGCCCCCGCTGAGCGGGGGCTTTTTTCAACCTATCGAGGATTACTCGATGATTTTGGCTACGACGCCAGCGCCGACGGTACGACCGCCTTCACGGATAGCGAAACGCAGACCATCTTCCATTGCGATGGTTTTGATCAGAGTGACTTCCATTTGGATGTTGTCACCTGGCATTACCATTTCAACGCCTTCTGGCAGCTGGCAGTTACCAGTCACGTCAGTAGTACGGAAGTAGAACTGTGGACGGTAGCCTTTGAAGAACGGAGTATGACGGCCGCCTTCTTCCTTGCTCAGAACGTAAACTTCTGCGGTGAACTTGGTGTGCGGCTTAACCGAACCTGGCTTGACCAGAACCTGGCCACGCTCAACGTCGTCACGCTTGGTGCCACGCAGCAGAACGCCGCAGTTCTCACCAGCACGACCTTCGTCCAGCAGCTTACGGAACATCTCAACACCAGTACAGGTGGTGGTTTGAGTGTCACGCAGACCAACGATTTCCAGAGCTTCCTGAACGCGGACGATACCACGCTCGATACGGCCGGTAACAACGGTACCACGACCGGAGATCGAGAATACGTCTTCGATTGGCATCAGGAACGGCTTGTCGATAGCACGCTCAGGCTCTGGGATGTAGGTATCCAGAGTCTCAACCAGCTTACGAACGGCAGTGGTGCCCATTTCGTTGTCGTCTTTGCCTTCCAGAGCCATACGAGCCGAACCAATGATGATCGGAGTGTCGTCGCCTGGGAAGTCGTAGGTGCTCAGCAGGTCGCGAACTTCCATCTCGACCAGTTCCAGCAGCTCAGCGTCGTCTACCAGGTCAGCCTTGTTCAGGAAGACCACGATGTACGGAACGCCAACCTGACGGGACAGCAGGATGTGCTCACGGGTTTGTGGCATCGGACCATCAGCGGCCGAACATACCAGGATTGCGCCGTCCATCTGCGCAGCACCGGTGATCATGTTCTTCACGTAGTCAGCGTGACCTGGGCAGTCGACGTGAGCGTAGTGACGAATGGTCGAGTTGTACTCAACGTGCGCGGTGTTGATGGTGATACCGCGAGCTTTCTCTTCTGGCGCGCTGTCGATCTTGTCGAAGTCGACGATTGCGGAACCGAAAACTTCGGAGCAAACGCGAGTCAGAGCTGCGGTCAGAGTGGTTTTACCGTGGTCAACGTGACCGATGGTGCCAACGTTGACGTGCGGGAGGGAACGATCAAATTTTTCTTTAGCCACGACAGTGAACTCCTAGCCTAAAGGGGCTGAATCAGCCTTGTTTTTTAACGAGTGCTTCGACGATGTTCGCCGGAGCCTCAGCGTATTTGGAGAATTCCATGGAGTAGCTCGCGCGACCCTGAGACATGGAACGAACGTCGGTCGCATAACCGAACATTTCACCCAACGGTACCTCAGCACGGATCACCTTGCCGGAGACCGAGTCATCCATACCCTGGATCAGACCACGACGACGGTTCAGGTCACCCATCACGTCACCCATGTAGTCCTCTGGGGTTACTACTTCAACCTTCATGATCGGCTCAAGCACAACACCGCCGCCCTTGTAGGCCAGCTGCTTGGTCGCCATGGAGGCTGCCACTTTAAACGCCATCTCGTTGGAGTCGACGTCGTGGTAGGAACCATCGAACACGGTAGCCTTCAGGCCGATTAGCGGATAACCGGCGACAACGCCGTTTTTCATCTGCTCTTCGATACCCTTCTGGATAGCCGGGATGTATTCCTTAGGAATCACACCACCCACGACCTCGTTGGTGAACGCCAGGCCTTCAGTGATGTTGCCCTTCTCGTCCACTGCAGGCTGCGAGAAGCGAATCCAGCAGTGACCGAACTGACCGCGACCACCGGACTGACGAACGAACTTACCTTCGATCTCGACGTTGTCCTTGCTGATCTTCTCGCGGTACGAAACCTGAGGCTTACCGATGTTGGCTTCGACGTTGAACTCGCGCTTCATGCGGTCAACGAGGATGTCCAGGTGAAGCTCGCCCATACCCGAAATGATGGTCTGGCCGGTTTCTTCATCGGTCTTGACGCGGAACGACGGGTCTTCCTGAGCCAGCTTGCCCAGTGCAATACCCATCTTCTCCTGGTCCTGCTTGGTTTTCGGCTCAACAGCTACCGAAATTACCGGCTCAGGGAAGTCCATACGCTCAAGGATGATCGGCTTGTCGGCGTTGCACAGGGTGTCACCGGTGGTGACGTCCTTCATGCCGATCAGAGCAGCGATGTCGCCTGCACGTACTTCTTTGATTTCTTCACGCTGGTTGGCGTGCATCTGCACCATACGACCAACGCGCTCTTTCTTGCCCTTGACCGAGTTGATCACGGAGTCGCCCGAGCTCAGGAAGCCCGAGTAGACGCGAACGAAAGTCAGAGTACCAACGAACGGGTCGGTGGCAATCTTGAACGCCAGAGCCGAGAACGGCTCGTTGTCGTCAGCGTGACGCTCGTCGTAGTCAGCTTCAACCAGCTCTTCTTTCGATTTCTCGATGAGGTCTGGGTGAATACCTTTGATCGCAGGGATCTCGGTAGGAGCCGGCAGGAAGTCGATGACAGCATCGAGAACCAGAGGAACGCCTTTGTTCTTGAAGGAAGAACCGCAGACAGCCGGAACGATCTCGCTGGCCAGGGTGCGCGCACGCAGACCGGCTTTGATCTCTTCGACAGTCAGCTCACCTTCTTCAAGGTACTTGTTCATCAGCTCTTCGTTGGCTTCTGCAGCGGCTTCGACCATATTGGCGCGCCACTCTTCAGCCAGCGCCAGCATATCGGCAGGAATTTCTTCCTCGCGATAGGTGGTGCCTTTGTCGTCATCGTTCCAGTAGATAGCCTTCATCTTGATCAGGTCAACCTGACCCTGGAAGTTATCTTCCGAACCGATAGCCAGCTGAACAGGAACCGGGGTGTGACCCAGGCGGTTCTTGATCTGGCCAACTACGCGCAGGAAGTCAGCGCCGGCACGGTCCATCTTGTTCACGTAAACAACACGTGGAACGCCGTACTTGTTGGCTTGACGCCATACGGTTTCGGACTGAGGCTCAACACCGGAGGTGCCACAGAACACAACAACCGCGCCGTCGAGTACACGCAGCGAACGTTCTACTTCAATAGTGAAGTCAACGTGGCCAGGGGTATCGATGACGTTTACGCGGTAGTTGTCATACTGAGCACGGGAACCCTGCCAGAAGGTAGTAACAGCAGCGGAGGTAATGGTAATACCCCGCTCCTGCTCCTGCACCATCCAGTCGGTGGTCGCGGCGCCGTCATGCACCTCGCCCATTTTGTGGCTCAGACCTGTGTAGAACAGGATCCGCTCGGTAGTAGTGGTCTTGCCCGCATCAACGTGCGCGCAAATACCAATGTTACGGTAGCGGTTAATTGGTGTAGTACGAGCCATAGAGCCCTCGCAAAATTAGTGATGCTTGAATTAGAAGCGGTAGTGCGAGAACGCTTTGTTGGCTTCAGCCATACGGTGAACGTCTTCACGCTTCTTGACTGCAGCACCTTTGCCTTCAGCGGCATCCAGCAGTTCGCCAGCCAGGCGCAGAGCCATGGACTTCTCGCCGCGCTTGCGGGCGAAGTCTACCAGCCAGCGCATTGCCAGCGCGTTACGACGGGATGGACGTACTTCAACAGGAACCTGGTAAGTAGCACCGCCAACACGGCGCGACTTCACTTCGACCAGCGGAGCGATGGCGTCGAGAGCTTTCTCGAAGATTTCCAGGGGATCGCTGTTCTTGCGTGCTTTGACGGTATCCAGGGCACCGTAAACGATGCGCTCGGCTACGGCCTTCTTGCCGCTTTCCATCACGTGGTTCATGAACTTGGCGAGAATCTGCGACCCGTATTTTGGATCGTCCAGAATCTCACGCTTGGCTGCTACACGACGTCTTGGCATTGATAAGCCCTCAAACGGTCTTCAGGTTAGCCCGGGACAGGTGACCAAAGGGTCCTTGCCCGACCTTACTCTTATCGACTCAATAAAATGAATAACTGCAAACTGCTGCAAACGGCCGATTACTTCGGACGCTTGGTACCGTACTTCGAACGGCCTTGGTTACGACCTTTGACGCCGGAAGTATCCAGGGAACCGCGAACGGTGTGGTAACGAACACCTGGCAAGTCTTTTACACGACCGCCGCGGATCAGTACCACGCTGTGCTCTTGCAGGTTGTGGCCTTCACCGCCGATGTACGAGGAAACCTCGAAACCGTTGGTCAGGCGCACACGGCATACTTTACGCAGTGCCGAGTTAGGTTTTTTCGGCGTGGTGGTGTACACACGGGTGCACACGCCACGACGTTGCGGGCAGTTCTGCAGCGCAGGAACGTCGGATTTCTCGACGATACGCTTACGCGGCTGACGTACCAGCTGGTTGATAGTTGCCATCTACTAGCTCCACTGTTGTCTTGCGACGCTATTGTCTTGCAAGAAAAGCAAAAATGGCAGGACAGAGTCCCACCAAATTTAGGGGTACAAGAGTCTAAAGAGGATCTTGCCCCCAGTCAAGGCAAGGCCCCAGCCTCCCCTCCCCGACCGTCGGCAACAAAATATGTCGCCGAAAGCTGGAAAGTGGTGGCCAGGGCCCTCCCCTTAGTTGCCGCTGGAGTTCAGCGCTTCGGTCAGTGCAGCTTCCACTTCACTGGCGCTAACACGCAGCGGCTTGTCGGCATCACGGCGACGCTTGCGCTCGCTATGGTATGCCAGACCGGTACCGGCCGGGATCAGACGACCCACGACCACGTTTTCTTTCAGGCCGCGCAGGTAATCGCGCTTGCCGGTTACCGCCGCTTCGGTCAGTACGCGGGTGGTTTCCTGGAAGGAAGCCGCCGAGATGAACGATTCGGTGGACAGCGAGGCCTTGGTGATACCCAGCAGCACACGCGAGAACTTCGAGATGAACTTGTCTTCACCGGCGAGACGCTCGTTCTCGACCAGTACGTGAGTCAGTTCCATCTGGTCGCCCTTGATGAAGCTGGAGTCACCCGACTCGGCGATCTCAACTTTACGCAGCATCTGACGCAGGATGGTCTCGATGTGCTTGTCGTTGATCTTCACGCCTTGCAGACGGTAAACGTCCTGAATCTCGTTGACGATGTACTTGGCCAGCGCGCTCACACCCAGCAGACGCAGGATGTCGTGCGGATCGCTTGGACCGTCGGAGATAACTTCGCCGCGGTTCACTTGCTCGCCTTCGAAGACGTTCAGGTGACGCCACTTCGGAATCAGCTCCTCGTACGGATCGCTACCGTCGTTCGGGGTGATAACCAGACGGCGCTTGCCTTTGGTCTCTTTACCGAACGCGATGGTGCCGCTGACTTCAGCCAGAATCGAGGCTTCTTTCGGACGACGGGCTTCGAACAAGTCGGCAACCCGTGGCAGACCACCGGTGATGTCACGGGTCTTCGACGTTTCTTGCGGGATACGCGCGATAACGTCACCAACACCGATTTGTGCACCGTCAGCAACACCGACCAGGGCGTTCGCCGGCAGGAAGTACTGAGCCGGTACGTCGGTACCTGGCAGCAGCAGATCCTTGCCATTGGCGTCGACCATCTTGATTGCAGGGCGGATTTCCTTGCCTGCAGCCGGACGGTCTTTGGCGTCCAGAACTTCAATGTTGGTCAAACCCGTCAATTCGTCAGTCTGACGCTTGATGGTGATGCCTTCTTCCATGCCCACAAAGGTCACGGTACCTTTCATTTCGGTAACGATCGGGTGGGTGTGCGGGTCCCACTTGGCGACGATGGCGCCAGCGTCGACCTTGTCGCCTTCCTTCACGGAAATCACGGCACCGTACGGCAGCTTGTAGCGCTCGCGCTCACGACCGAATTCGTCGGCAATGGCCAACTCACCGGAACGCGACACGGCTACCAGGTTGCCATCAGCACGCTCAACCTGCTTCAGGTTGTGCAGACGAACCATACCGCCGTTCTTCACCTGGACGCTGTCGGCAGCCGAGGTCCGGCTTGCAGCACCACCGATGTGGAACGTACGCATGGTCAGCTGGGTACCCGGCTCACCGATGGACTGGGCAGCGATAACGCCGACCGCTTCACCGATGTTCACCTGGTGACCACGAGCCAAGTCACGACCGTAGCACTTGGCGCAGATGCCATAGCGGGTTTCGCAGCTGATTGGCGAGCGCACGATTACTTCGTCGATGCTGTTCAGCTCGATGAATTCAACCCACTTCTCGTCAACCAGGGTGCCAGCAGGGACGATCACGTCGTCGGTGCCTGGCTTGAACACGTCACGGGCGATAACACGGCCCAGTACACGCTCACCCAGCGGCTCTACAACGTCACCGCCTTCAATGTGCGGCGTCATCAGCAGGCCTTGCTCGGTACCGCAATCGATCTCGGTAACGACCAGGTCTTGCGCGACGTCTACCAGACGACGGGTCAGGTAACCGGAGTTCGCGGTTTTCAACGCGGTATCCGCCAGACCTTTACGAGCACCGTGAGTCGAGATGAAGTACTGAAGTACGCTCAAACCTTCACGGAAGTTCGCAGTAATTGGCGTCTCGATGATCGAGCCGTCCGGCTTGGCCATCAGGCCACGCATACCGGCCAGCTGACGAATCTGAGCTGCCGAACCCCGAGCACCGGAGTCAGCCATCATGTACATCGAGTTGAAGGACTCTTGCTCGACTTCGTTGCCTTCACGGTCGATGACCCGCTCTTTCGAGAGGTTGGCCATCATCGCTTTGGAAACTTCGTCGTTCGCCTTGGACCACAAGTCGATGACTTTGTTGTACTTCTCGCCCTGGGTTACCAGGCCGGAGGCGTACTGGCTCTCGATCTCTTTCACTTCATCAGTTGCAGCATTGATGATGCGGGCTTTTTCATCCGGGATAACGAAGTCGTTAACACCGATCGAAACGCCGGAGATGGTCGAGTAGGCAAAACCGGTGTACATCAGCTGGTCAGCGAAGATCACGGTCTCTTTCAGACCCACCACGCGGTAGCACTGGTTGATCAGCTTGGAGATCGCCTTCTTCTTCATCGGCTGGTTGACCACGTCGTACGACAGACCTGGTGGCACAACCTGGAACAGCAGCGCACGGCCGACGGTGGTGTCGACGATACGGGTGTTCTTGACGCTGCCGCCATCACGGTCGTTCACGGTTTCGTTGATACGAACCTTGATCTTCGCGTGCAGGGCAGCTTCGCCGGCGCGGAATACGCGGTCGACTTCCTGCAGGTCGGCAAACACGCGACCTTCGCCCTTGGCGTTAATGGCTTCACGGGTCATGTAGTACAGACCCAGTACAACGTCCTGCGATGGAACGATGATTGGCTCACCGTTAGCTGGCGACAGGATGTTGTTGGTCGACATCATCAGCGCGCGCGCTTCCAGCTGGGCTTCCAGCGTCAGCGGCACGTGCACGGCCATTTGGTCACCGTCGAAGTCGGCGTTGTACGCAGCACAGACCAGCGGGTGCAGCTGGATAGCCTTACCTTCGATCAGAACCGGTTCAAAGGCCTGGATACCCAGACGGTGAAGGGTCGGTGCACGGTTGAGCAGCACTGGGTGCTCGCGAATGACTTCAGCGAGAACGTCCCAAACCTCTGGCAGCTCGCGCTCGACCATCTTCTTGGCGGCCTTGATGGTGGTCGCCAGACCACGCATTTCCAGCTTGCCGAAAATGAACGGCTTGAACAGTTCCAGGGCCATCTTCTTCGGCAGACCGCACTGGTGCAGACGCAGGGTCGGACCTACGGTAATTACCGAACGGCCGGAGTAGTCAACACGCTTACCGAGCAAGTTCTGACGGAAACGACCTTGCTTACCCTTGATCATGTCAGCCAGGGATTTCAGAGGACGCTTGTTCGAGCCAGTGATGGCGCGGCCGCGACGGCCGTTGTCGAGCAGTGCGTCGACTGCTTCCTGCAGCATGCGCTTTTCGTTGCGCACGATGATGTCCGGCGCGGACAGGTCGAGCAGGCGCTTCAGACGGTTGTTACGGTTGATCACCCGACGATACAGGTCGTTCAGGTCGGAAGTCGCGAAGCGACCGCCATCCAGCGGAACCAATGGACGCAGATCTGGCGGCAGAACCGGCAGAACGGTCAGGACCATCCACTCAGGCAGGTTGCCCGAGCCCTGGAAGGCTTCCATCAGCTTCAGACGCTTGGACAGCTTCTTGATCTTGGTTTCCGAGTTGGTTTGCGGAATTTCTTCGCGCAGGCGGCCAATCTCGTGCTCCAGGTCGATAGCGTGCAGCAGCTCACGGACAGCCTCGGCACCCATGCGGGCATCGAAGTCATCACCGAACTCTTCCAGCGCTTCGAAATACTGCTCGTCGTTCAGCAGCTGACCCTTCTCCAGGGTAGTCATGCCCGGGTCGATAACGACGTAGCTCTCGAAGTAGAGAACGCGCTCGATATCACGCAGGGTCATGTCCATCAGCAAGCCGATACGGGACGGCAGGGACTTCAGGAACCAGATGTGGGCAACTGGGGAGGCCAGTTCGATGTGAGCCATGCGCTCACGACGGACCTTGGCCAGGGCGACTTCAACGCCGCACTTCTCACAGATGACGCCACGGTGCTTCAGGCGCTTGTACTTACCGCACAGGCACTCGTAGTCTTTGACTGGGCCAAAGATCTTGGCGCAGAACAGACCGTCACGCTCAGGCTTGAACGTACGGTAGTTGATGGTTTCCGGCTTTTTAACTTCACCGAACGACCACGAACGGATCATCTCAGGCGAGGCCAATCCGATACGGATGGCGTCGAACTCTTCGACTTGACCCTGGTTTTTCAGCAAATTCAGTAGGTCTTTCAAGGCCTTTCCTCCTGGCGGAGCAGGGAGCGGGCTTTTCAGCCACGCTCCCGATTCGCGTCACGTGTTATTCGGTTTCCAGATCGATATCGATACCGAGCGAACGAATCTCTTTGATCAACACGTTGAAGGACTCGGGCATGCCCGGCTCCATACGGTGATCGCCGTCCACGATGTTTTTGTACATCTTGGTCCGACCGTTCACATCGTCCGACTTCACAGTGAGCATTTCTTGCAGGGTGTATGCCGCGCCGTATGCTTCCAGCGCCCACACTTCCATCTCCCCGAAACGCTGACCACCGAACTGCGCCTTACCACCCAGCGGCTGCTGAGTAACCAGGCTGTAAGAACCAGTGGAACGCGCGTGCATCTTGTCGTCGACCAAGTGGTTCAGCTTGAGCATGTACATGTAACCGACGGTCACATGACGCTCGAACTTGTTGCCGGTACGACCGTCGAACAGCTGCATCTGGCCGGATTCTGGCATGTCTGCCAGTTTCAGCATGGCCTTGATTTCGCTTTCCTTGGCGCCGTCGAAGACTGGAGTGGCCATTGGCACACCGCCTTTGAGGTTCTTCGCCAGGTCCAGGATTTCCTGGTCGGTGAAGTCTTCAAGGCTTTCCTGACGACCACCGATCTCGTTGTAGATCTCGGTGAGGAACTTGCGCAGTTCGATGACTTTGCGCTGCTCTTCGAGCATGCGGTTGATCTTCTCGCCCAGACCCTTGGCCGCCAGGCCCAGGTGGGTTTCGAGGATCTGACCGACGTTCATACGCGATGGTACACCCAGTGGGTTGAGTACCACGTCAACCGGCGTACCGTTGGCGTCGTGCGGCATGTCTTCGACCGGCATGATCACGGAGACCACACCTTTGTTACCGTGACGACCGGCCATCTTGTCGCCCGGCTGGATGCGACGACGGATTGCCAGGTAGACCTTGACGATCTTCAGTACGCCCGGAGCCAGGTCATCGCCCTGCTGCAGCTTGCGCTTCTTGTCTTCGAACTTGTCGTCCAGCAGACGGCGGCGATCAACGATGTAGGCCTGAGCCTTCTCGAGTTGCTCGTTCAGCGCGTCTTCTGCCATGCGCAGTTTGAACCACTGACCGTGCTCCAGACCGTCCAGAACTTCGTTGGAGATCACAGCGCCTTTCTTCAGGCCTGCACCACCATCGACAACCTGGCCGTTCAGGGCCGAACGCAGACGTTCGAAGGTTGCACCTTCGACGATGCGGAACTCTTCGTTCAGATCCTTGCGGATCTCGTCCAGCTGCATCTTCTCGATGGACAGGGCACGAGTATCGCGCTCTACGCCATCACGGGTGAAGACCTGTACGTCAATGACAGTACCTTTGGTGCCGGTTGGCACACGCAGGGAGGTGTCTTTAACGTCGCTAGCCTTCTCACCGAAGATTGCGCGCAACAGTTTTTCTTCCGGAGTCAGCTGAGTTTCGCCCTTCGGCGTCACTTTACCAACCAGGATGTCACCTGCGCCGACTTCAGCACCGACATAAACGATACCGGCTTCGTCCAGCTTGTTCAGCGCTGCTTCACCCACGTTCGGGATGTCAGCGGTGATTTCCTCTGGGCCAAGCTTGGTGTCACGGGCCACACAGGTCAGTTCCTGGATGTGGATCGTGGTGAAGCGGTCTTCCTGAACCACACGCTCGGACAGGCAGATGGAGTCTTCGAAGTTGAAGCCGTTCCATGCCATGAACGCGATGCGCATGTTCTGACCCAGTGCCAGTTCACCCATATCGGTGGACGGGCCGTCGGCCATGATGTCGCCACGCTGAACCGAGTCACCCTTGTTCACCAGCGGACGCTGGTTGATGCAGGTGTTCTGGTTCGAACGGGTGTACTTGGTCAAGTTGTAGATGTCGACACCAGCTTCGCCGGTTTCAACTTCATCATCTGCAACACGAACCACGATACGGCTGGCGTCGACGGAGTCGATCACGCCGCCACGACGAGCCACGACGCAAACGCCGGAGTCACGGGCAACGTTGCGCTCCATGCCGGTACCGACCAGCGGCTTGTCAGCACGCAGGGTTGGTACAGCTTGACGCTGCATGTTCGAACCCATCAACGCACGGTTGGCGTCGTCGTGCTCGAGGAACGGAATCAGCGACGCTGCAACCGATACAACCTGCTTCGGCGAAACGTCCATCAGGGTGACGTCTTCCGGCGCCTTGACGGTGAATTCGTTCAGGTGACGAACAGCTACCAGCTCGTCGATCAGTTGCTTCTTCTCGTTCATTGTGGCCGAAGCCTGAGCAATGACGTGATCCGCTTCCTCGATCGCCGACAGGAACACGATCTCGTCAGTAACCACACCCTCTTTCACCACGCGGTACGGGCTCTCGAGGAAGCCGTACTGGTTGGTGCGGGCATAGGCCGCCAGGGAGTTGATCAGACCGATGTTCGGACCTTCAGGAGTCTCGATCGGGCACACACGGCCGTAGTGGGTCGGGTGTACGTCACGGACTTCAAAGCCGGCACGCTCACGAGTCAGACCGCCAGGGCCGAGTGCAGAGACGCGACGCTTGTGGGTGATCTCGGACAGCGGGTTGTTCTGGTCCATGAACTGGGACAGCTGGCTGGAACCGAAGAACTCTTTCACCGCGGCCGCTACCGGCTTGGCGTTGATCAGGTCTTGCGGCATCAGGCCTTCGCTTTCAGCCATCGACAGACGTTCCTTGACCGCGCGCTCTACACGCACCAGGCCAACACGGAACTGGTTCTCGGCCATCTCGCCGACGCAACGTACGCGACGGTTACCCAGGTGGTCGATGTCGTCGACGATGCCTTTGCCGTTACGGATGTCGACCAGGGTCTTGAGAACCTCGACGATATCTTCCTTGCTCAACACGCCCGAACCTTCGATCTCGGTACGACCGATACGACGGTTGAACTTCATCCGGCCAACGGCCGACAGGTCGTAGCGCTCAGGGCTGAAGAACAGGTTGTTGAACAGCGTTTCGGCTGCATCCTTGGTTGGTGGCTCGCCAGGACGCATCATGCGATAGATCTCGACCAGCGCTTCCAATTGGTTGCTGGTGGAGTCGATCTTCAGGGTATCCGAGACGAACGGACCACAGTCGATGTCGTTGGTGTACAGGGTCTCGATGCGAACAACCTGGGCCTTGGCGATCTTCACCAGGGCGTCGGTGGTCAGCTCGGTGTTGCATTCAGCCAGGATCTCGCCGGTAGCCGGGTGCACGATTGCCTTGGCAGTGGTGCGGCCCAGGACGTATTCGAACGGAACGTCCAGCTTCTTGACGCCAGATTTTTCAATCTGGTTGATGTGGCGAGCGGTGATACGACGACCTTGCTCGACAATGACCTTGCCGTTTTCGTCATGGATGTCCAGGACCGCAATTTCACCACGCAGACGCTGAGGTACCAGCTCCAGGCTCAGAGTTTCGCCGGAAACATGGAAGACGTTGGTGGTGTAGAAAGCGTCCAGCACTTGTTCAGTGCTGTAGCCCAGCGCACGCAGCAGTACCGAAGCCGGCAGTTTGCGGCGACGGTCGATACGGACGAACACGCAGTCTTTCGGGTCGAACTCGAAGTCCAACCACGAGCCGCGGTAAGGAATAATCCGCGCCGAGTACAGCAGTTTGCCAGAGCTGTGCGTCTTGCCACGGTCGTGGTCGAAGAATACACCCGGCGAACGGTGCAGCTGGGAAACGATTACACGCTCAGTACCGTTGATTACAAAGGTACCGTTTTCAGTCATCAGGGGGATTTCACCCATGTAGACTTCTTGCTCTTTGATGTCCTTGATCGCTTTGTTCGACGATTCTTTGTCGAAAATGATCAGGCGCACTTTTACCCGCAGCGGTACGGCGTAGGTTACGCCGCGCAGTACGCATTCTTTGACATCAAACGCCGGTTCGCCCAGACGATAGCCAACGTACTCCAGGGCAGCATTGCCGGAGTAGCTGATGATCGGGAAAACCGATTTGAAGGCCGCATGCAGGCCCACGTCGCGGAACTGATCTTTGGTCGCTCCCGCTTGCAAGAATTCACGATACGAATCCAGCTGGATGGCCAGGAGGTAAGGCACATCCATGACGTCCGGCAACTTGCTAAAGTCCTTGCGGATACGTTTTTTCTCAGTGTATGAGTAAGCCATCAGCGTTCCCCAGCTTGGTCACCTGCTTGTTTGGCTTCTCCCGACGGGAGCAGCCAGAAAATCGTGCAAACCCCATGGTTTGCGCCACCGTCTTTGGTGGTTGAAGCACGTTAGTGGCGCCGACCTAGTCAGCCGCCACTAACGGAAAAAGGCCGGTGGCAAGAGCCACCAGCCATCAGCCTGTCGCTTAACGCTCGGGCTGGAGACGCATAGTCGAAATTACTTGATTTCGACGGTAGCGCCTGCTTCGGTCAGTGCAGCTGCAGCTTTGTCAGCGGCTTCTTTCGAAACGCCTTCAGCTACGACCTGAGGAGCGGTGTCAACCTTCTCCTTGGCTTCTTTCAGGCCCAGGCCGGTCAGTTCACGAACAGCCTTGATCACGTTGACTTTCTTCTCGCCAGCGGCAACCAGAACAACGTTGAACTCGGTTTGCTCTTCAACAACTGCAGCAGCAGCAGCTGGGCCAGCCGAAGCGGCAGCAGCGGTAACGCCGAATTTTTCTTCGAAAGCTTTGATCAGTTCAACAACTTCCATTACGGACATGTTGCCAACGGCTTCAAGGATATCGTTTTGAGAGATAGACATGAATCTAATTCCTGAATTGGGGGACGGCCTACGCGACCATCGAAATTAACAAAACGCGAGAAGACTGCGTGCCTTAGGCGGCGGCAGCTTCTTTTTGGTCGCGAACTGCGGCCAGTGTACGAGCCAACTTGCTGGTTGCGCCTTGGATCACGCTCATCAGCTGAGAAATTGCTTCGTCACGGGTCGGCAGAGTTGCCAGTACGTCGATTTGGTTAGCTGCGAGGAACTTGCCCTCGAACGCAGCTGCCTTGATCTCGAACTTGTCCTGACCTTTTGCGAACTCTTTGAACAGACGGGCAGCAGCACCCGGGTGTTGGTTCGAGAATGCAATCAAGGTCGGGCCAGTGAACACGTCGTTGAGGATACTGTAGTCAGTACCAGCAACAGCGCGCTTGAGCAGGGTGTTACGTACGACACGTACGTATACGCCAGCTTCACGAGCCTCTTTACGGAGTCCGGTCATAGCGCCTACAGTCACACCACGGGCATCAGCCACGACAGCGGACAGGGCAGCTTTGGCAGCCTCGTTGACTTCAGCGACGATGGCCTTCTTGTCTTCGAGATTAATTGCCACGGGTTTAACTCCTGCTTGTTACCGTTTCATCTGGCCGAGGCCGGATGTCGTTTTGGTGTCTGATTCGGTAAGGAACCGGGAGCACCATCTGCGTAGGCTTGAGGTTTAAGGCTTGCGCCGCCTACGGTCTTGGATAGCCCCCGCCAGGCAGGGACCCCAATTTTTCAAGTCGGCGCGATCGCTCGCGCCGGCCTTTGTCTTACGCGTCCAGCGAGCTCTGGTCGATGACCAGACCTGGGCCCATAGTGGTGCTCAGGGTAACGCGCTTGACGTAGATACCTTTCGAAGAAGCTGGCTTGATACGCTTCAGGTCAGCGATCAGTGCTTCAACGTTTTCCTTCAGCTTGACGGCTTCGAAGCCCATCTTGCCAACGGAGGTGTGGATGATGCCGTTTTTGTCGGTGCGATAACGAACCTGACCAGCCTTGGCGTTTTTAACCGCGGTGGCTACGTCTGGAGTTACGGTACCGACTTTAGGGTTAGGCATCAGGCCGCGAGGACCCAGAACCTGACCCAACTGACCAACAACACGCATTGCGTCCGGGGAAGCAATAACGACGTCATAGTTCAGGTCGCCGCCTTTCATTTCGGCAGCCAGATCGTCCATACCTACACGGTCAGCGCCGGCAGCCAGAGCGGCCTCAGCAGCTGGACCCTGGGTGAAGACGGCAACACGTACGGTCTTGCCAGTGCCGTGTGGCAGCACAGTAGCGCTACGAACAACCTGGTCGGATTTACGTGGGTCAACGCCGAGGTTGACAGCAACGTCGAAGGATTCGCTGAACTTCACGGTGGACAGTTCGGCCAGCAGCGCTGCTGCTTCTTCGAAGTTGTAGACTTTGCCAGCTTCGATTTTCGAAGCAATAGCCTTTTGGCGCTTGGTCAGCTTAGCCATTACACACCCTCCACGTTGAGGCCCATGCTGCGAGCAGAACCGGCGATGGTACGCACGGCTGCATCCATGTCAGCAGCGGTCAGATCAGCATTTTTGGTTTTTGCGATCTCTTCCAGCTGAGCACGGGTCACAGTACCGACTTTAACGGTGTTAGGACGTGCAGAACCGCTGGTCAGGCCAGCTGCTTTTTTCAGCAGGACCGAAGCAGGGGTGCTTTTAGTTTCAAAGGTGAAGCTACGGTCACTGTAAACAGTGATGATCACAGGAGTCGGCAGGCCGGCTTCTTGACCCTGAGTACGGGCGTTGAAGGCCTTGCAGAATTCCATGATGTTCACACCGTGTTGACCCAGTGCTGGACCAACGGGTGGGCTAGGGTTGGCCTGGCCGGCCTTTACTTGCAGCTTGATGTAAGCCTGAATCTTCTTAGCCATGAGCTACTCCAATATCGGGTACGAACGCCAAATGGCTCCCCGGGTTACTTACGTTTTATCCCAGTGACGACAAAACCCCGCAGCACATAGGGCTGCGGGGTATGGGATGCTTCGCTCTGCTAGACCTTTTCGACCTGGCTGAACTCGAGCTCCACCGGGGTAGAGCGACCGAAAATAAGCACAGCCACTTGGAGCCGGCTCTTCTCGTAGTTAACTTCTTCGACAGTGCCGTTGAAATCAGCGAACGGACCATCAGTAACGCGAACCACCTCACCCGGCTCGAAGAGCGTCTTCGGCTTGGGCTTGTCGCTGCCATCGGCAACACGACGGAGAATGGCCTCAGCTTCTTTGTCAGTGATCGGCGCAGGTTTGTCTGCGGTACCACCAATGAAGCCCATGACGCGAGGGGTGTCCTTGACCAAGTGCCAAGTCCCTTCGTTCATGTCCATCTGTACCAGCACGTAGCCAGGGAAGAACTTGCGTTCGCTTTTGCGCTTCTGGCCATTGCGCATCTCAACCACTTCTTCAGTGGGGACCAGAATTTCGCCGAAGCCGTCTTCCATACCGGCCAGCTTTACACGCTCGACCAGCGAGCGCATCACATGCTTCTCGTAACCCGAGTACGCATGAACAACATACCAACGCTTAGCCACAGGACACCCTTAGCCAACAATCAAGGAAATCAACCAGCCGAGCAGGGAATCAAGACCCCACAACAGCAGCGCCATAACCAGGACAACAGCCACGACAATCAGCGTGGTCTGCATGGTTTCTTGGCGGGTTGGCCATACGACTTTACGAATCTCGGTGCGAGCTTCCTTCGCCAGCGCAAAGAACGACTTGCCTTTAGCAGTCTGCAGCGCCACGAAGGCAGCAGCAGCAGCAAGTGCAAGCAGCGCAATGACGCGATACAGGATCGGCGATGCGGAGTAGTACTGATTACCGACTACACCGACGACGACCAAAGCGACAACAGCCACCCACTTGAGCAGATCAAAACGAGAGTCTTGGGCTTCAGACTTTGGAGTCATCTAGGAGGATCCTGTGAAAAGAAAGCCAGACACACGAGGTGAATCTGGCAGGTCAGGAGGGAATCGAACCCCCAACCTACGGTTTTGGAGACCGTCGCTCTGCCAATTGAGCTACTGACCTAAAAGCTTAATCTGGCCGGCAATTATGCCGACCTGATCGAGATAAATCAACTACTTATTCGATAACCTTGGCTACGACACCCGCACCGACGGTACGACCGCCCTCACGGATAGCGAAACGCAGACCATCTTCCATCGCAATGGTTTTGATCAATGTGACAACCATTTGGATGTTGTCACCTGGCATCACCATCTCAACGCCTTCTGGCAATTCGCAGTTACCAGTCACATCAGTCGTACGGAAGTAGAACTGCGGACGGTAGCCCTTGAAGAATGGCGTATGACGACCACCCTCCTCCTTGCTCAGAACGTAAACCTCTGCCGCGAACTTGGTGTGCGGCTTGACCGAACCCGGCTTAACCAGGACCTGACCACGCTCGACATCATCACGCTTGGTGCCACGCAGCAAAACGCCGCAGTTCTCACCAGCACGACCCTCATCCAACAGCTTGCGGAACATCTCAACACCAGTACAGGTAGTGGTTTGAGTGTCACGCAGACCAACAATTTCCAGCGACTCTTGAACGCGAACAATGCCACGTTCAATACGACCGGTAACAACAGTGCCACGACCAGAAATCGAGAATACGTCTTCGATCGGCATCAGGAATGGCTTGTCGATTGCGCGCTCAGGCTCGGGAATGTAGCTATCCAGAGTCTCAACCAGCTTACGAACGGCAGTAGTGCCCATTTCGTTATCGTCTTTGCCTTCCAGCGCCATACGAGCCGAACCGATAATGATCGGAGTGTCGTCGCCTGGGAAGTCATAAGTGCTGAGTAGGTCGCGAACTTCCATCTCGACCAATTCCAGCAGCTCGGCGTCGTCGACCAGGTCAGCCTTGTTCAGGAAGACCACAATGTACGGGACGCCAACCTGACGGGACAGCAGGATGTGCTCACGGGTTTGCGGCATCGGACCATCAGCGGCCGAGCAAACCAGAATCGCGCCATCCATCTGCGCAGCACCAGTAATCATGTTCTTTACGTAGTCAGCGTGACCTGGACAGTCAACGTGAGCATAGTGACGAACATTTGAATCGTATTCGACGTGCGCGGTATTAATGGTAATACCACGTGCCTTTTCTTCCGGGGCGCTGTCGATCTTATCGAAATCAACCTTTGCGGAACCGAAGACTTCGGAACAAACGCGAGTCAGCGCAGCGGTCAGCGTGGTCTTACCGTGGTCAACGTGACCGATAGTACCTACGTTTACGTGCGGCTTGTTACGTTCGAACTTTTCCTTAGCCATCGAGACCATCTCCCATCAGAAGAATCAAGCAAGTCAAACTGACCATTAAAACAAAGGCAGATATTTTCATATCTGCCTTGTTATATGGAGCTCTTGAGCGGATTTGAACCGCTGACCTCACCCTTACCAAGGGTGTGCTCTACCAACTGAGCTACAAGAGCGTAACACTGTGCAACAGCAGCAAATCTGGAGCGGGTAGCGGGAATCGAACCCGCATCATCAGCTTGGAAGGCTGAGGTTCTACCACTAAACTATACCCGCGAGGCTTGCAGCTCTCGCTAAATTGGTGGAGGGGGAAGGATTCGAACCTTCGAAGTCGTAGACGTCAGATTTACAGTCTGATCCCTTTGGCCGCTCGGGAACCCCTCCTGAACGTGGGCGGCATTTTCAACTCTTGCCGTCCTGCTGTCAAGCTTTTTCTCATTAAAATCTTGAGGTTAGCTAATTTGACAACGCTTCACAGATTTCCATCTAGTGGTGTTCCCTGTGGAGCGGGCGCCATTCTATGCAAACTAATCGACGGTTGCAACACCCTCGCACAACATTATTTTATGTTTTAAGTCTTTGAAATCATTGGAAAGAGTCGAAAGCAGGGTTTGATCCAGCAAACGCTGGCTTTCAGGCGAAATCTGCAGCCACCAGCCAGTACTGTCTACCAGCTTGCCAACCACCTTTCGCGCGCGAATATCGAGGCTCGTGAGGCGCTGACGCAGTGATTCAAGCACCTCCGGGGTCTCCACGCCGCCGACATACAGGCACTCTTTCTCGCGCGCCGGCACCTGGGCGGCGTTACGAGACTCGCTAAGCAGGCGAATATCCTGCTGACTTCCCTTGTACAGTGACAAGGAAACCACCTCTTTGACCTTCAGGGGAGCGCCCTGCTGATGCCAGACGTAGTAAATGACGTTGAGAACCAGCAATAACAAGAACAACCAGCGCATAGTCACCTCAATCCAGCGGGCATGCGATCGCCAACCCTACAAACACCAGGTCCGGCACCACACGCGCCCACGGCGCAACCTGGTGCGCCATCGAGGCATCACCACCGGTAATGAACAACGTGAAGTCTTCACCCCAATAAGCTCGCGCCTGCTCGATCTGAGTCAAGACGAAACCATGGAGCATCAACATACAGCCACGCTCAACCGCTTCAACGGTTGAGCAACCTGGCTCAAGGCTCGACAACGCACGCTCCGCCGACGCATCGTCATAGCGGATACGACGCGTGTGCGTGCGCAGTTGGTTGCGCATCAGCGGCATGCCGGGGCAGATGAAACCACCCAGGTGCTCGCCAGTGGCACTGACGAAATCGGAGGTTACCGCGGTGCCTAGGTCGATGACCACGCACGCGCGCTTTGCAAGATGATAGCCACCTAGCAACGCCAGCCAGCGATCCAATCCCAGCCGCTCAAACTCCACATAACCATTCGTGACACCACCCAGCGCCTGAGCCGCTGAAGCTCGCGTCACCACCAAGCCGAATGCGAACACCAGCGCGTCAGCTAGCAACGTCGTTTCATCTTCGGTGCGCACACTTACCAGGCGACACCTGGCAGGAGGCTCGATCTGCAGCGCTTGAACGGCCGCAATCAGTGCCTGGTCCGAGTCGACGACGCCGCCAGAGACGATTGCACCTGCCGGGCTGCGAATGACCCGCCACTTAATAAAGCTGTTACCGCAGTCGAGCTCAAGAATCATCACGCAACCTCACACTGAGCTCACCACCACTGAAACTCTTTTCAACACCATCCACCTGCAGACGTAACGCGCCTTGTTTATCGATACCCAGTACGATGCCATCAACCCTGGTGACACCCGCGATCAAGGACACAGGACACCCCTGCCACAGGTGCGCCTGCTCCCACTCTGCTTGTAGCGCTTCAAATCCGTACTGACGGTGGCGCTCCAGGTATTCCTGCAGATTGGCGCTCAGCTGCGCCACCAATGTATTGCGCTCGACCAACTGGCCCGTTTCCAGGCGAATGGAAGTCCAGGCCTGGTCGACATCATCAGCATTTTGCATATTCACGTTGACCCCAATACCCAGGACAACGTGACAGACATCAGCAGGATCCCCCACCAATTCCAGGAGAATTCCGGCGATTTTGCGGTCGCCCACCAAGACATCGTTCGGCCACTTCAAACCGGCCTTTGTCACACCCGCGGCCTGCAATGTGCGCATCACCGCAAGCCCTACGACAAGGCTCAGCCCTTCCAATTGACGCATGCCGCCGTCAATACGCAAGACCAGGCTGTAATAGAGATTTTGTGCAAAGGGACTGACCCAATGTCGCCCGCGGCGTCCGCGCCCTGCGGTCTGCCGCTCGGCCAACACCAGGAAAGGTGCTTGCTGCCCCGCATCGACAGCGCGCAACCCCTGGGCATTGGTAGAGTCGATTTCGTCGTAGATCAGCACCGGCCAGCACTCACCCGAACTCGCCTCACTAATAGCCTGGGCCTCGAGCAGCGACAAGGGGGCAGCCAGCCGGTAGCCGCGGCCTCGAACCTTGTGCACAGGCAGGCTCAATTCGGCTTCCAGATGCTGCAACTGCTTCCAGACAGCGCTGCGGCTGACGCCCAACGCGGCCCCCAGTGCCTCACCCGAATGGAATCGTCCATCCCTGAGGAGCTTCAACAACTTAAGCATGCCAATCTCGACTCACAATGAGGCAGGCATGATAGCCATGCGCTGGGTGATTGCATAGAAAAGTGACGCCTTGAGCCTTCAGATAGCGCTGAGCTTTTTGGCGCACAAAGACAAAACCCC
>NZ_JAMDGY010000055.1 GCF_028656955.1 Pseudomonas fontis | reverse complement strand
CATACATTTGGTTACTTTTGTGCCTTTCAAAAGTGACCCGCTGTAAGAGCGGAAGGGGCCTTGGGAGGCGCCATTGCAAATGGATAAGCTCACACAATCACCAAGGTACTCAGCCCTGTGAACATATCCATTGAAGATGGCGACGCCAAACCCCCTTTCCGCCCTTACGGCGGGTCACTTTTGTCGGGGCAAAAGTAACCAAAACCCCTCGTCCCAGCATACGGCCCTACGCTTCGCTCCGGGTCCCCTCCCTCCGCACCTGCTCCGTGGGGCCGCGCCGAAGGGCCGTCCCTGGCCCATCGGCGCTTGCGGGCCATCCATGGCCCTTACCCCACTCCGCAGGCGCTCCACTCGGCCTCCTGAAGGGACGACCCCCGTCGCCTGAACCACCGCGCACAAAAATCAAAAGCCAAAGCCAAAATATATAGCTCAAAAAAAACGGGAACCCGCAGGCTCCCGTTTTTTCAACACACCAAAAAGCTTAGCGTGGGAATGCTGGCGGGTTCACACCGGCCATGTCTTCCATCACACGCACTACCTGGCAGCTGTAACCGAATTCGTTGTCGTACCAAACATACAGAACAACACGGTTGTCATTGCAGATAGTCGCTTCAGCATCAACCACACCGGCGTGACGCGAACCCACAAAGTCGGTCGAAACCACTTCCTGCGAGCTGACGTAGTCGATTTGCTTGTGCAGATCCGAGTGCATGGCCATCTGGCGCAGGTACTCGTTGATCTCTTCGCGATCGGTGGCTTTTTCCAGGTTCAGGTTCAGGATCGCCATCGAAACGTTCGGCGTCGGAACACGAATGGCGTTGCCGGTCAGCTTGCCCTTCAACACTGGCAGTGCCTTGGCCGCAGCAGTGGCAGCACCGGTCTCGGTGATAACCATGTTCAACGGCGCAGCACGACCACGGCGGCTGCCTTTGTGGAAGTTGTCGATCAGGTTCTGGTCGTTGGTGAACGAGTGAACGGTTTCAACGTGACCGTTGACGATGCCGTACTTGTCGTTGACCGCTTTCAGTACCGGCACGATGGCGTTGGTGGTGCAGGAAGCCGCGGAGATGATCTTGTCATCAGCGCTGATTTCGCCATGGTTGATACCATGCACGATGTTCTTCAGTGCGCCCTTGCCAGGTGCAGTCAGGATCACCCGAGCAGCGCCCGGGCATGCCAGGTGCTGGCCCAGGCCGTCGGCGTCACGCCATACACCGGTGTTGTCGACGATCAGCGCATTGCTGATGCCGTACTGGGTGTAGTCGACTTCGCTCGGGCTCTTGGCGTAGATAACCTGGATCAGGTTGCCGTTGGCAGTGATGGTGTTGTTTTCTTCGTCGATGGTGATGGTGCCATCGAACGGGCCGTGCACGGAGTCACGACGCAACAGGCTGGCACGCTTGACCAGATCGTTCTCGGCGCCTTTGCGCACGACAATGGCACGCAGACGCAGGCCGTCGCCACCACCGGTTTTCTCGATCAGGATACGCGCCAGCAGACGGCCGATACGACCGAAGCCGTACAGCACAACGTCGGTACCTTTGCGGGCCGAAGCGTTTTGCTGGCCAACCACGTCGGCCATCTCTTCACGCACGAACTGCTCAGGGGTACGGCCGTTGCCTTCTGCCTTGAACTTCGCAGCCAGCTTGCCCAGGTCGACCGAAGCGGCGCCCAGTTTCAGCTCGCTCATCGCCTTGAGCAGCGGGAATGTCTCGTGGACAGACAGTTCGGTTTCGTCGGCTTGGCGATGACGGGCAAAGCGGTGAGCTTTGAGGATCGCGATCACCGAACGGTTGATCAGGCTACGGCCATAGATCGAGCTCACCACGTTGTTATTGCGGTAGAGCTGACCGATAAGCGGGATCATCGCTTCTGCAAGCGCTTCACGATCAATCCACTCACCAAGACACTGGTCGGGCTTCTGAGTCACGGGAACCTTCCACATGTAGGGACAGAAAAAAGGGGCTACATTATGACGCCCCGCGCCCCATCGGGCAATGAGCGCCTGTCGAGATCGCGCCACTACATGGAATAGCCGTGCAATAGCCCCGCTGAAACCTGACAGCACAGGCCCGCGCCCGGTACAATTGGCGTCTTTGTCGCAACGCTTGGAGCTCGACCTCCCGTGCCTGTTCTGCGTCTACCGCACCTGCCGGCCATTGCCGGCAAACAAACCTGGGGCAACCTGCCCGGCGCCGCCCTGAGCCTGGCCATCGCCGAAGCCGCCAGCGCCGCCAAGCGCTTTACCCTGCTGCTGACCGCCGACAGCCAAAGCGCTGACCGGCTGGAGCAGGAGCTGCGCTTCTTCGCCCCGGACCTGGCCGTGCTGCCGTTCCCGGACTGGGAAACCCTGCCTTACGATCTGTTCTCGCCGCACCAGGACATCATTTCGCAGCGGATTGCCAGCCTGTACCGGCTGCCGGAACTGGACCACGGCATTCTTGTAGTGCCCATCACCACCGCCCTGCACCGCCTGGCCCCGACCACCTTCCTGCTGGGCAGCAGCCTGGTGCTGGACATCGGCCAGAAGCTCGACGTGGAACAGATGCGCACGCGCCTGGAAGCCAGCGGCTACCGCTGCGTCGACACGGTCTACGAGCATGGCGAGTTCGCCGTGCGCGGCGCGCTGATCGACCTGTTCCCGATGGGCAGCAAGCTGCCCTACCGGATCGACCTGTTCGACGACGAGATCGAGACGCTGCGCACCTTCGACCCGGAAACCCAGCGTTCGATCGACAAGGTCGACTCGGTGCGCTTGCTGCCCGCTCGAGAATTCCCGTTACAAAAAGATGCGATCACCCGCTTCAAAGCGCGCTTTCGCGAACGTTTCGACGTCGATTTTCGCCGCAATCCGATCTTCCAGGACCTGGCCAGCGGTATCACCCCGGCCGGCATCGAGTACTACCTGCCGCTGTTCTTCGAAGACACCTCGACCCTGTTCGACTACTTGCCCGAGAACACCCAGGTGTTCTCGCTGCCGGGCGTCGAGCAGGCGGCGGAGCACTTCTGGAGCGATGTGCGCAACCGCTATGAAGAGCGCCGCATCGACCCGAACCGACCGCTGCTGCCGCCGGCCGAACTGTTCATGCCGGTGGAAGACTGCTTCGCCCGCCTCAAGGGCTGGCCGCGTATCGTGGTCAGCCAGGACGACGTCGACAGCGGCCCCGGCCGCGAACGCTTCCCGGCGCAGAAGCTGCCGGACCTGGCCATCCAGGCCAAGGCCAGCCAGCCGCTGGCCGCACTGGCCGACTTCCTCGATCAGTTCCCTGGGCGCGTTTTGTTTACCGCCGAATCAGCCGGTCGCCGCGAAGTCCTGCTGGAACTGCTTGAGCGCTTGAAGCTGCGCCCGAAAACCGTCGAGGGCTGGCTGGACTTCGTCACCGGCACCACGCGCCTGGCGATCACCATTGCTCCGCTGGACGACGGCCTGCTGCTGGACGACCCCGGCGTAGCGCTGATTGCCGAGAGCCCGCTGTTCGGCCAGCGCGTGATGCAGCGCCGACGCCGGGAAAAGCGCAGCGACGCCAACAACGACGCGGTCATCAAGAACCTCACCGAGTTGCGCGAAGGCGCGCCGGTGGTGCATATCGACCACGGCGTGGGCCGCTACCTGGGCCTGGCGACGCTGGAAATCGACAACCAGGTCGCCGAATTCCTAACCCTGGAATACGCCGAGAACGCCAAGCTCTATGTGCCGGTGGCCAACCTGCACCTGATTGCCCGCTACACCGGCAGCGATGACGCCCTGGCGCCACTGCACCGGCTGGGCTCGGAAGTCTGGCAGAAGGCCAAGCGCAAGGCGGCCGAACAGGTGCGCGATGTCGCCGCCGAACTGCTCGACATCTATGCCCGCCGGGCTGCGCGCAAGGGCTACGCCTTTGCCGACCCAAGCGTCGACTACGCCACCTTCAGCGCCGGCTTCCCCTTCGAGGAAACCCCGGACCAGCAGGCCGCCATCGAAGCGGTGCGCGAAGACATGCTCGCCGCCAAGCCGATGGACCGCCTGGTGTGCGGCGACGTCGGCTTCGGCAAGACCGAAGTAGCCATGCGCGCCGCCTTCATTGCAGTGCATAGCGGCCGCCAGGTGGCGATCCTGGTGCCGACCACCCTGCTCGCCCAGCAGCACTACAACAGTTTCCGCGATCGCTTTGCCGACTGGCCGGTGAATGTCGAGGTGATGAGCCGCTTCAAGTCGGCCAAGGAAATCAGCGCCGCCGTAGCCGACCTGGCCGAAGGCAAGATCGACATCGTCATCGGCACCCACAAGCTGCTGCAGGACGACGTCAAGATGAAGGACCTGGGCCTGGTCGTCATCGACGAAGAACACCGCTTTGGCGTGCGCCAGAAAGAACAGCTCAAGGCGCTGCGCAGCGAGGTCGACATCCTCACCCTCACCGCCACGCCGATCCCGCGTACGTTGAACATGGCGGTGGCAGGCATGCGCGACCTGTCGATCATCGCCACCCCGCCCGCCCGCCGCCTCTCGGTGCGCACCTTCGTGATGGAGCAGAACAAGAGCACCATCAAGGAAGCCTTGCTGCGTGAGCTGCTGCGCGGCGGCCAGGTCTACTACCTGCACAACGATGTGAAGAGCATCGAGAAATGCGCCGCCGACCTGGCCGAGCTGGTGCCAGAGGCGCGTATCGGCATCGGTCACGGACAGATGCGCGAGCGCGAACTCGAACAGGTGATGAGCGACTTCTACCACAAGCGCTTCAACGTGCTGATTGCCTCGACCATCATCGAGACCGGCATTGACGTGCCGAGCGCCAACACCATCATCATCGAGCGTGCCGACAAGTTCGGCCTGGCCCAGTTGCACCAGTTGCGCGGCCGGGTCGGCCGTAGCCACCACCAGGCCTATGCCTACCTGCTGACACCACCACGCCAGCAGATCACCCCCGACGCCGAAAAGCGCCTGGAGGCGATTGCCAACACCCAGGACCTCGGTGCCGGCTTCGTGCTGGCCACCAACGACCTGGAAATCCGCGGCGCCGGCGAGCTACTTGGCGAAGGCCAGAGCGGGCAGATCCAGGCGGTCGGCTTCACCCTGTACATGGAAATGCTCGAGCGCGCGGTCAAGGCCATTCGCAAAGGCACCCAGCCGAATCTGGACCAGCCACTGGGCGGTGGCCCGGAGATCAACCTGCGCCTGCCGGCACTGATCCCGGAAAGCTACCTGCCAGACGTGCATGCGCGCCTGATCCTGTACAAGCGCATCGCCTCGGCGGTGGACGAGGACGGCCTGAAAGACCTGCAAGTGGAGATGATCGACCGCTTCGGCCTGCTGCCGGAGCCGACCAAGAACCTGGTGCGCCTGACCCTGCTCAAGTTGCAGGCAGAAAAGCTCGGCATCAAGAAAGTCGATGCCGGCCCCAATGGCGGCAAGATCGAGTTCGAAGCCGAAACCCCGGTCGACCCATTGGTACTGATCAAGCTGATCCAGGGCCAGCCCAAGCGCTACAAGTTCGAAGGCGCCACCCAGTTCAGGTTCATGGTGCCGATGGAGCGCCCGGAAGAACGATTCAACAACCTCGAGGCGCTGTTTGAGCGCCTGACACCCCAAACTGCGTGAAGGAAGATCCATGCGTGTGATGCGTAGCCTGACCCTGCTGCTGGCGCTGATTGCCCCGGCGGCCTTTGCCGAAGGCACCTACCAGGTCGAGATGATCCTGGTGCGGCAGAACGCCGTGCCGGCGATCACCAGCCCGCTCGCCCCGGAAGACTGGAGCGAAGGCGCCAAGGCCCTGGCCTCTGACGATTTGCGCCAACCGGCAATGAACGCCGAAGCCGCCAAGCTGAGCGCCGACCCGCAGTACACCGTGCTGCTGCACAAGGCCTGGCAACAGCAGGTTGGCAGCGAGCCGTCGCAAGTCGCCATCAGCGAAGGCCAGCAGCAGTTCGGCCACTTCCCGATCGAGGGCAACCTGAAACTGACCGAGGGCCGTTTTGTCGCGGCCGACGCCAGCCTCTGGGTCAACCAGTTCGACGGTAACGGCAGCGTGACCCAGAGCGAGCAGTTCAAACAGAACAACGCCAGCATCAAGAGCGGCGAGCTGATCTTCATGGATGGCGGTCACCTGGCACTGCTGCTCAAGATCACGAAACCCTGAGATGCCCGAGCGACCTTCCGACACCCACCAGCCCCAGCCACGGCTGTGGCTGGGCAGCATCGAATTCAGCGCCTTCGAACCGCGTAACGGGCGCATGCAGCGGCACGTGCAACACCGCGCCGCCCTCGCCTTCGGCTACGACGGCGAGTTTGTCAGCGGCGCGCGCAGCGGCCCGTTGCACCCGGACAGCGAGCACGCCGCGCGCCTGCAACGCCAACCACAGGCCGAGCGCGAGTTGCGCGACACCCTGCTGACCCTCGGCTTCAAGATTGCCACGCGCCAGAGCAAGGCCTTGCCGGAGAGCGCGGGGGCGCCCTTTGAGCTGCCCAACGACAACGCCTGGCTGCGCTTTGTGCTCAACGACTTGCCCACGCTGCGCGAACGCGGCTGGGAGATCGTCTGCGCCGAAGACTTCGCCTTCGACCTGACGCCGGTGGATGACTGGTACGCGCAGATCCACGAGGCGCCGGAGCGCGACTGGTTCGACCTGGAACTGGGCATCGTGATCAATGGCGAGCGCCTGAGCCTGCTGCCGATCCTGCTCAACCTGCTGCGCAGCCACCCGGAACTGCTCAACCCGACACAATTGGCTCGCCACCGCGACGACGAGCAACTGTTGGTGCCCGTACCGCACCCGCAAGCTGCCCGCCGCGTGCTCAACATTGCATTGACCTATGGGCGGCTCAAGCCCGTGCTTGCGGCGCTGGGTGACTTCTATTTGCGCGAGCCCGGCGAAACCACATTGCGCCTGGCCACCCCGGACGCCACCCGACTCAATGCCCTGCAAGACCTGCCCCTCAGTTGGCAGGGCGGCGAGCGGGTACGCGACCTGGCTGAACGCCTGCGCGATATCCGCACCCAACCGGCGCAGACCCCGGAGGGCCTGAACGCCACCTTGCGCCCCTATCAGCTCGACGGCCTGAGCTGGATGCAAGCGTTGCGCGAGCTGGAAGTCGGCGGCATCCTGGCCGACGACATGGGCCTGGGCAAGACCCTGCAAACCCTGGCGCACCTGCTCACCGAAAAAAACGCCGGGCGCCTGGACCGCCCCGCCATGGTGGTGATGCCGACCAGCCTGATCCCCAACTGGCAAGACGAAGCCGAGCGTTTCGCTCCGGGCTTGCGGGTACTGGGGCTGCAAGGGGTCGGCCGGCGCAAGCACTTCGAGCACCTGCAGGACTACGACCTGCTGCTGACCACCTACGCCCTGCTGCCCAAGGACCTGGAGCACTTCAAGCACCTGTCGCTGCATGTGCTGATCCTTGACGAGGCCCAGTACATCAAGAGCCCATCGAGCAAGGCAGCCCAGGCCGCATGCCAGCTCAACGCCCGCCAGCGCCTGTGCCTGAGTGGTACGCCGCTGGAAAATCATCTGGGTGAACTGTGGTCGTTGTTCCACTTCTTGCTGCCGGGCTGGCTGGGCGACATCAAGGCGTTCAACCGCGATTACCGGGTGCCCATCGAACGCCAGGCCAACAATGAGCGCCTGCAGCATTTGAACGCGCGGATCAGGCCGTTCCTGCTGCGCCGGACCAAGGAGCAGGTAGCCACCGAACTGCCGGCCAAGACCGAGATGATCCACTGGGTCGAGCTCAGCGATGCGCAGCGGGACGTGTACGAGACCCTGCGCCTGGCCATGGACCAGAAAGTACGCAACGAGATCAACAGCAAAGGTGTGGCGCGCAGCCAGATCATCATCCTCGAAGCACTGCTCAAGTTGCGCCAGGTGTGCTGTGACTTGCGCCTGGTTAACCACACTGCCTCGAATGTGCGCAATGCGGCTTCCGGCAAGCTGGCAAGCCTGCTGGAGATGATCGAGGAATTGATGGCCGAAGGCCGTCGCGTGCTGTTGTTCTCGCAGTTCACCAGCATGCTCGGGCTGATCGAGCAGGAGTTGCAGCAACGCGGGATCGACTATGCCCTGCTAACCGGAGAAACCCGCGATCGGCGGGCTCCTGTAGCGGACTTCCAGAGCGGCAAGCGGCAGATCTTCCTGATCAGCCTCAAGGCCGGTGGCGTCGGCCTGAACCTGACGGCAGCGGACACGGTGATCCACTATGACCCGTGGTGGAACCCGGCGGCGGAGAACCAGGCAACCGACCGCGCTTATCGGATCGGGCAGGAGAAGCCGGTGTTCGTCTACAAGATGATCACGCGCGGGACGGTCGAGGAAAAGATCCAGCAGTTGCAGCTGGAGAAGTCGGCATTGGCTGCTGGTGTACTGGAAGGCCGGGCGGCGGGAGACTGGAAGCTGGCGGCCGAAGATATCGATGCGTTGTTTGCGCCACTGCCTGGTAAGCGCAAGGGCTCTAAATCAAGTTGAAGCCATCGCCGGCAAGGCCGGCTCCCACAACAGGGCCATGCACATTGGCCACTGTGGGAGCCGGCCTTGCCGGCGATGGGCCGCAAAGCGACCCCAACCAACCCTCAATCCACCAACTGCGCTTCCTTCAGCGCCCCAAGCGCCTCCAGCCAACGCGGCTGCTGGCGGTAGTCGGTGCGTGCAAAACCCTGCCCACGCATGCGGGCAATCCGCGGCGAAGGCGTGACCTTCATCCGCTGCGCCGCCGAAAGGGCCAGCTCTGCCGCTGCCCGGTCATTGCACACCAGGCCCATGTCGCAACCAGCGCTCAGCGCCGCCTCGATCCGGCTGGCCGCATCACCCACCACATGCGCACCGGCCATGGACAGGTCATCACTGAAGATCACCCCATCAAAGCCCAGCTCACCGCGCAGAATCTCCTGTAGCCAGCGACGCGAGAAGCCTGCCGGCTGGTTGTCGACCTGCGGGTAGATCACATGCGCCGGCATCACCGCGGCCATCTGCCCACTCAAGCGAGTGAAAGGCACCAGGTCGGCAGCACGGATCTGCTCCAGGCTGCGCTCGTCGGTCGGAATCGCCACGTGCGAATCCGCCTCGGCCCAACCATGCCCCGGGAAGTGCTTGCCGCATGCCGCCATGCCTGCCGCGTTCATGCCGCGAATGAATGCCCCGGCCAGCGCCGTAGCGCGCAATGGATCACCCTCGAACGCACGGCTGCCGACCACAGCGCTGCGCTGGTGGTCCAGGTCCAGGACCGGCGCGAAGCTCAGGTCCAGACCGACCGCGAGCACTTCGGTAGCCATCAGCCAACCGCACTGCTCGGCGAGGTATTCGGCGTTGTCGTTGTCGGCAATCGCACGCATTGCCGGCAGGCGCACAAAACCCTGGCGCAGGCGCTGGACCCGACCGCCCTCCTGGTCCACCGCAAGGATCAGGTCCGGGCGAATGGCACGAATGGCGGCGGTCAACTCACGCACCTGGCGCGGGCTCTCGATGTTGCGGGCAAAGATGATCAGGCCGGCCACTTCGGGCTGGCGTAGCAGGTGGCGGTCCTCGGCGGTCAACCAGGTACCGGCGATATCCACCATCAGGGAGCCTTGCAGGCTG
Source organism: Pseudomonas fontis (assembly GCF_028656955.1). Taxonomy (GTDB): domain Bacteria; phylum Pseudomonadota; class Gammaproteobacteria; order Pseudomonadales; family Pseudomonadaceae; genus Aquipseudomonas; species Aquipseudomonas fontis. Next base: position 45,313 of record NZ_JAMDGY010000055.1, on the reverse strand, counting down.
ACACTCATAAATGATCCTTCAGTTCAGGGGCGCGCCGGCCCATTCGGGGCAGGCGGCTTCTTCGATCTGCACCGGGCAATGGATCGGCACCTGATCGAACAGGCGCAGCAGATCGGCATTGCGCAGGCGTATGCAGCCATGGGACAGCGGCACACCCATGGGTTCGCTGTCAGGCGTGCCGTGCAGGTAGATGTAGCGACGGAAGGTGTCGACCGCGCCAAGGCGATTGCGCCCCGGCTCGCAGCCGCTCAGCCAGAGAATGCGCGTAAGGATCCAGTCGCGACCGGGAAACTGCTCATGCAGGGCAGGCGCCCAGGTTTCACCGGTCCAGCGTCGGCCGCGCAGCACCGCGCCTTGCGGCAGGTCGGCGCCGATCTTCGCGCGCACCTGGTGCAAGCCGCGCGGCGTACAGCCGGAGCCGTTGCGCTCACCCGCACCATTCAGCGCGGTAGACACCGCCAGACGCACGACCAGGCGCCCCTGGGCGAACCCATAGAGGCATTGATCGGCGATGGAAACATGCAATAAATCGAGAGTAGGCATGGGGCGCTAGCTTAGCCGATGGCAGCCGCCGCGCCCAGCCGTGAATCAGGCCTTGGCCGTGGCCGGCGCGCTGGCGGACTTGCTGCGCGGGCGCAGTTGCGCAGCCGCCATGGCTTCGTCGGTCACCCCGCTGTCGGCACGCATGCCGGCGGCGAGGAACGGCACCATCAGGCGCATGACCTGCTCGATCGAGGTATTGATGCCGAAGTCGGTTTCGGAAATCGCGCGCAACGCCTTGATACCCGACATGCTGAACGCCGCCGCGCCAAGCATGAAATGCACGCGCCAGAACAGCTCTAGAGGGGGAATACGCGGGGCCGCTTCGTTGACCAGCAGCATGTAGCGGCGGAACACCTTGCCGTACATGTCTTCGAGATAGCGGCGCAGGTGGCCCTGGCTCTGGCTGAAGGCCAGGCCCAGCAGGCGCATGAAGATCGACAGGTCGTTGCCGCTGCGTGGCTGCACCACCAACGCTTGCTCGACCAGCATCTCCAGCAGCTCTTCAAGGGTCGGTTTTTGCTCCGGGCGCCCCTGACGGCGCTCCAGCTCACGCTCGAGGCTTTGGCAGAACGGCCCGAGGAAGCGCGAGAACACGGCCTGGATCAGGGCCTTTTTCGAACCGAAATGGTAGTTCACCGCCGCCAGGTTGACGCCGGCTTTGCTGGTGATCAGCCGCAATGAGGTTTCGGCAAAACCTTTTTCCGCGAACAACTGCTCGGCAGCATCGAGAATGCGTTCAACGGTTTCCGACTGGGCCATGACTACTCCGCCTGACAAACACTTGTTTGAAACATACGTTTCAACACCGTGACTGTCAAGTCAAGGACGGCATTAGAACACAGCTAAAGCGACAATCCGCAGGGCCTGCAGGCAGGTGGCGGGGTTTTTCTTCAGGTGCGGTGCTTGCAGCGGGCCACCTACTGTATATAATCCCAGTCACTGTATAAAAAGACAGAGCGATCGACATGCTAAAACTGACGCCACGCCAAGCTGAGATTCTGGCTTTTATCAAGCGCTGCCTGGAAGACAACGGCTTCCCGCCTACCCGCGCGGAAATCGCCCAGGAGCTGGGGTTCAAATCCCCCAACGCCGCCGAAGAGCACCTCAAGGCCCTTGCCCGCAAAGGCGCCATCGAGATGACCCCAGGCGCCTCCCGTGGCATTCGCATCCCGGGCTTTGAGGCCAAGGCCGAAGACAACAGCCTGCCGATCATCGGCCGGGTTGCCGCCGGCGCCCCGATCCTCGCCCAGCAACACATCGAAGAGTCCTGCAACATCAACCCGGCCTTCTTCAGCCCGCGTGCCGACTACCTCTTGCGCGTACACGGCATGAGCATGAAGGACGTCGGCATCGTCGACGGCGACCTGCTGGCCGTGCACACCTGCCGCGAAGCCCGCAACGGCCAGATCGTCGTGGCCCGCCTGGGTGATGAAGTGACCGTCAAACGCTTCAAGCGCGAAGGCACCAAGGTCTGGCTGATCGCCGAAAACCCCGAATTCGCCCCCATCGAAGTCAACCTGAAAGATCAGGAACTGGTCATCGAGGGCTTGAGCGTCGGCGTCATTCGCCGGTAATTAATACGCCGGCAACAAGGAGGCACCATGCAGTTCCCCCATACATCCCAGCAAGCACAGTTACCCTTGTTCGAAGCGTTCCTGGCCCAACCGGTACTGCCACGCCTGAAAGCCAAGGCACCCGTGCAGCCGAGCAATGAGCCGCAAGCTTTCAGCGAATTGTCTTTGCGTGGTGCATTGGAGCACTGCCAGAGCCTGCTGGCGCCCATGCTGCGCGAGCTGAGTGAAGAACAGGATGCCCGCTGGCTGACCCTGATCGCCCCGCCCGCCAGCCTGACCCAGACCTGGCTGCGCGACGCCGGCCTGAACCGCGAGCGCATCCTGTTGCTGCACCCCCGCGGCAACCAGAGCACCCTGCAACTGGCCTGCGATGCCTTGCGCCTGGGCCGCAGCCACACCGTGGTGAGCTGGCTCAACCCGGTCAGCAGCGCGGCACGCCAGCAACTGACCAGCGCCGCGCGTGCCGGTGACGCGCAAAGCCTGAACATCCGCCTGGGCTGATATTCGCTTCAAAGTTCTGAATGTTTGAAACCTGCCAAGCTTCCTCAGGACGAGGAAGCCATGTGCGAGTGATCAGTGCAGGACGCGTGGCCCGTCGTCACGATCAATCTCGCCATCCACCAGTTTGCCCGCCATCTGCACGCCCACGCTGAGCATGGCCTTGGCCACTTCAACGTGCTGCCCTTGCAGGAACGCCTTGGCGTCTTCGGAGAAATCCAGGGTAACCAACGAACCCTCGTCCTCGGCGCGGCGCAGCTCGATTCGGCCGTCTGGCAGCTCGACAATTTCTAGAAAGGACGTGGGCATATTAAGACGGGTCTCCAGGAAAGGCCGGCATTGTATCAGCCACTGACGGGATCAGCACTCACTCAAGCCTTCGCGAAAACGCACGGTCAGGCCCTTGAGGTTCTGCCGCCAGCTTTCCAATTCCTCACGCGACAGCACTGGCACTTCGGGTTGGTCCAGGCTCACCGCCTGAATCAGCGGCTGGGTGACATCGCCTTTTGGCGCTTTTGTCGCGACCGGCGGTCGGAACAAATCGCGATAGGCATTCAGCAGACGTGCCAACCAGGTTTCCCGCTGTTCGGCCAGCTCGACCAGTTCGGCCATTTCAGGGATGGCGATCGCCGCCAACACTTCGCGGGTCAGCAGCAGCTCCGCGCGTGGCGCGCCAGCCTGTGGCAGACGGTAGTAGCCGGCGATCTCATGGCATAGACCGAGCAAGGCGCCATACAGGTGGAACAGCGCGGATTCGCGCTCGGCCTGGATCAGCGCCTGCGCATTCATCGCCCGGCTTTCCTGGGCCTTGCCCAAGGCATCAAGCGCCAAGCCCGCGAAGTAAATTTTCTGGTTGGTACGGGTGTAGAGTTCCTGGGCCATGAAGGCGCTCTCCGAAGGGTTGCGAGGCGGGTCTGTCAGTGTCTGCGAAGCACCTGCCGTTATGCAAGGGCGCAAACGCATCGCGGGGCCAGCCCGCCCCCACAACAACTGTGGGAGCGGGCTGGCCCCGCGATTGCTACGACGTCGAACTCAGCGCTTGTCTTCGACCTTCCACGCCTTGCCGTCGTAGAACGCACGCCAGCCGGTCGGCTTGCCGTCCACTTCGGTCTGCACGTACTGCTCCTTGGTCTTGCGGCTGTAACGGATCACGGCCGGGCGACCTTCAGGGTCCTTCTTCGGCGCTTCGCAGAGGAAGTGATACTTCGGATCGATCTCATCCTTGTGCGGGACGATCTCCATCACCAGCGGTGCGCGGGTCTCGCGGTTTTTCGGGAACTGGCTGGCCGCCAGGAACAACCCCGAAGCACCATCACGCAACACGTAGGTGTCGTTGACCTTCTCGCACTTGAGCTCCGGCATCTTCACCGCGTCCATCTTCGGAGGCGCTGCTTCACCGCTCTTGAGCAGCTTGCGGGTGTTCTTGCACTCAGCGTTGGTGCAACCGAAGAACTTGCCGAAACGGCCGGTCTTGAGCTGCATCTCGCTGCCGCACTTGTCACATTCCAGGCTCGGGCCTTCGTAGCCCTTGATGCGGTAGCTACCCTCCTCGATCTCGTAGCCTGTGCAATCCGGGTTGTTACCACAGATGTGCAGCTTGTGCTTCTCGTCGAGCAGGTAAGCATCCATCGCCGTGGCGCAGATCGGGCAGCGGTGCTTGTTGAGCAGCACGCGCGACTCGGACTCACCCTCGTCGTCCGCAGCGATCTCGTCACCCGGCACCAGGTTGACGGTGGCCTTGCAACGCTCTTTGGGCGGCAGGCTGTAGCCCGAGCAACCGAGGAACACCCCGGTAGAGGCAGTACGGATCATCATCGGCCGGCCACATTCCTTGCAGGCAATGCTGGTCGGGGTCGGCAGGTTGGCACGCATGCCGTTTTCAGCCGCCTCGGCCACTTTCAGCTTGTTGCTGAAGTCACCGTAGAACTCGTCCAGCACGTTCTTCCAGTCACGCTCGCCCTGGGCAACGTCGTCGAGATTCTCTTCCATGCCGGCGGTGAAGCCGTAGTCCATCAGGTTGGAGAAGCTCTCGGACAAGCGCTCAGTGACGATATCGCCCATCTTCTCGGAGTAGAAGCGGCGGTTGTGCAGGGTCACGTAGCCGCGGTCCTGGATGGTGGAAATGATCGCCGCATAGGTCGATGGACGACCAATGCCGCGTTTTTCCATTTCCTTGACCAGGCTGGCTTCAGAGAAGCGTGCCGGCGGCTTGGTGAAGTGCTGGCTCGGGTCGAGCTGGATCAGCTTGAGGACTTCGCCCTGGTTCATTTCCGGCAGCACGTCGTCGTCGCCCGGCTTGCTCTGCTGCGGCAGAACGCGGGTGTAACCGTCGAACTTGAGGATACGGCCCTTGGCACGCAGCTCGAAGTTGCCAGCGGTGACGCTGACGGTGGTCGACAGGTACTGCGCCGGCGGCATCTGGCAGGCCAGGAACTGGCGCCAGATCAGCTCGTACAGACGCTCGGCATCACGCTCCATACCGGTCAGCTTGGTCGGATGGGTATTGACGTCGGACGGACGAATCGCTTCGTGCGCCTCCTGGGCCCCTTCCTTGCTGCTGTAGGTGATTGGCGACTCCGGCAGGTACTTCTTGCCGAATTCGCTCTCAATGTAGCTACGCGCCATCTCCAGGGCATCTGCCGAGAGATTGGTCGAGTCGGTACGCATGTAGGTGATGTAACCCGCTTCGTACAGACGCTGGGCCATCATCATGGTTTTCTTCACGCCGAAGCCCAGGCGGTTACTGGCCGCCTGCTGCAGGGTCGAGGTGATGAACGGCGCCGACGGCTTGCTGCTGGTCGGGCGGTCTTCACGCTTGGCGATGGTGTAGCTGGACGACTTGAGCTGCTCCAGCGCGGCCATGGCCTGCGCTTCGTTGAGCGGCTTGAAGGCTTCGCCGTTCTGGCGCGCCACTTCGAAACGCACCTTGGCGTCCTTGGCGGTGCCGAGGTCGGCGTGTACTTCCCAGTACTCTTCCGGGATGAACGCACGAATCTCGCGCTCACGCTCGACCACCAGCTTCACCGCTACCGACTGCACACGGCCAGCCGACAGGCCACGGGCGATTTTCGCCCACAGCAGTGGCGAGACCATGTAGCCCACCACGCGGTCGAGGAAGCGCCGCGCCTGCTGGGCATTGACGCGGTGGATGTCCAGCTCGCCCGGCTTGGAGAAGGCCTCCTGGATGGCCTTCTTGGTGATTTCGTTGAACACCACGCGCTTGTAGCGGCTGTCATCGCCACCGATGGCTTCGCGCAGGTGCCAGGCAATGGCTTCCCCTTCGCGGTCCAAGTCCGTTGCGAGATAGATGGTGTCGGCATCTTTGGCCAGACGACGCAGTTCTTCGATGACCTTTTCCTTGCCAGGAAGGATCTCGTACTTGGCCTTCCAGCCGTGGTCCGGGTCGACGCCCATCCGCGCTACCAGCTGCTTGCGCGCCTTTTCTTTGGGCGACAGTGCCGGTGCCTCGCCAGCCGCAGCCTTGCCGCGCTTGGCCGCAGGCTCTTTATTGGCGCTGGCCGAACCGCTGGTGGGCAGGTCTCGGATATGGCCGATACTCGACTTCACCACGTACTGGCTGCCCAGGTACTTGTTGATGGTCTTGGCCTTAGCCGGGGATTCCACAATGACCAGCGATTTGCCCATGGATCGGAAAATTCCTGAATACTGAAAATAAAAACACGGCAGGTACCTGACGTGGCACCGCTATATATAGTGGCAACAGAGTGAGGTCAAGCGCGAGGCTTCAGCCACCCTCGGCATCGGGCCGGGAAAACAGCTCGGTTTCAGCCTTGACCAAAGCAAAGCGCGGCACGTGCTCGCCGTCAACCTCGACCGACTCCATAAACATCGAAAGTGGTCGTACCCAGAGGCCAAACTCGCCATACAGGGCCTGGTAGAACACTACCCACTCCTCGGTTTCGGAATGGCGCGCAACGCCGAACACACGATACTCAGGCCCTTTGTAATGCTGGTATACGCCTGGTTGTATCTGCATGCTGCTCACCCTCTTGAGAAACGCTGTAAAAAAAACCGCAAAAAACAAAACCGGGGCACTAGGCCCCGGTTTCCGTCGCCGCCGCGATTAAACGCGTTCGAAGACGGTGGTGATGCCTTGGCCAAGGCCGACACACATGGTCGACAGACCGAAGGTACCGCCATTCTGCTTCATGACATTGAGCAGAGTGCCGGAAATCCGTGCACCGGAGCAACCAAAAGGATGGCCCAGGGCGATAGCGCCGCCGTGCAGGTTAACCTTCTGATCCATCTTGTCGAGCACTTTCAGATCCTTCAGCACTGGCAGGGCCTGTGCGGCGAAGGCTTCGTTGAGCTCGATGAAGTCGATATCCGCCATGGTCAGGCCGGCACGCTTCAGGGCTTTCTGGGTCGCCGGGACCGGGCCGTAGCCCATGATTGCCGGGTCAACACCGGCAACCGCCATCGAACGCAGCACGGCCAGCGGCTGGATGCCGAGGTCCTGGGCGCGCTGTGCCGACATGACGATCATGCACGAGGCACCATCGGTAATCTGCGACGACGTGCCCGCGGTGACGGTACCGCCCTTTGGATTGAAGGCAGGCTTGAGGGCCGCCAGGCTTTCCAGGGTGGTTTCAGGACGAATGGTTTCATCGTAGTCGAAGACTTTGAGGAAGCCGTTCTCGTCATAGCCCTGCATCGGGATGATTTCGTCCTTGAACTTGCCTTCGAGCGTCGCCTTGTGGGCGAGCTGGTGCGAACGCACGCCAAAGGCGTCCTGCGCTTCACGGCTGATGCCATGCATCTTGCCAAGCATTTCCGCAGTCAGGCCCATCATGCCCGAGGCCTTGGCCGCGTACAGCGACATGTGCGGGTTGGGATCGACACCGTGCATCATGCTCACGTGGCCCATGTGCTCGACACCGCCGACGACGAACACGTCGCCGTTGCCGGTCATGATTGCCTGGGCAGCGGTGTGCAGCGCGCTCATCGACGAGCCACACAGGCGGCTGACGGTCTGGCCGGCAGCAGTGTGCGGGATCTGGGTCATCAGGGACGCCATGCGGGCGATGTTCCAGCCCTGCTCCATGGTCTGGTTGACGCAGCCCCAGATGACGTCTTCGACTTCTGCCGGGTCGATCTTGCTGTTGCGCTCCAGCACCTTGCTGATCAGGTGCGCGGACATGTCTTCGGCGCGGGTGTTGCGGTGCATGCCACCCTTGGAGCGGCCCATCGGCGTGCGACCGAAGTCGACAATCACCACGTCTCTTGGATTCAGGCTCATAAATTCACTCTCGCTCTATATCGTTGGGCGCTTAACCGAAGAAGCTCTGGCCGTTTTTGGCCATTTCACGCAGCTTCGCGGTGGGGTGATACAGCGGACCCAGATCGGCGTACTTGTCGGCCAGGGCAACGAATTCGGCTACACCGATAGCGTCGATGTAACGCAGCGCACCGCCACGGAACGGAGGGAAACCGATACCGTAGACCAGACCCATGTCGGCTTCGGCGGCGGTGTCGACGATGCCGTCTTCCAGGCAACGAACCGTTTCCAGGCACAGCGGGACCATCATCCAGTTGATGATGTCTTCGTCAGTGACTTCACGCTGCTCGAAGATGACCGGCTTGAGCACGTCCATCACGGTGGCATCAACCACCTTTTTCGGCTTGCCGCGCTTGTCGGTTTCATAGGCGTAGAAGCCTTTGCCGTTCTTCTGGCCCAGGCGGTTGGCTTCGTACAGCGCATCAACGGCCGAACGACGGTCGTCTTTCATGCGGTCCGGGAAACCTTCAGCCATCACGTCACGGCCGTGGTGGCCGGTGTCGATGCCGACCACGTCCATCAGGTAGGCAGGGCCCATCGGCCAGCCGAATTTCTCCATGATCTTGTCGATGCGCACGAAGTCGACACCGGCGCTGACCAGCTTGGCGAAACCACCGAAGTACGGGAACAGTACGCGGTTGACCAGGAAGCCCGGGCAGTCGTTGACCACGATCGGGTTCTTGCCCATCTTCTTGGCGTAGGCAACGGTGGTGGCAACTGCCACTTCGCTGGACTTCTCGCCACGGATCACTTCCACCAGCGGCATCATGTGCACCGGGTTGAAGAAGTGCATGCCGACGAAGTTTTCCGGACGCTTGAGCGCCTTGGCCAGCAGGTTGATGGAGATGGTCGAGGTGTTCGAGGCCAGGATTGCATCATCCTTGACCTGCGCTTCCACTTCCGCCAGCACCGCCTGTTTGACTTTCGGGTTCTCGACCACGGCTTCAACCACGATGTCGACGTTGCCGAAGTCACCGTAGGACAGGGTTGGACGAATCGCGTTCAGCGCTTCAGCCATCTTGGCCGGGGTCAGGCGACCTTTCTCAACGCGCTTGCCGAGCAGCTTGGAGGCTTCGTTCAAGCCCAGCTGGATGGCGTCTTCGCGGATATCCTTCATCAGGATCGGGGTGCCCTTGACCGCAGACTGGTAGGCGATACCGCCACCCATGATGCCAGCGCCGAGTACGGCGGCCTGCTTCACGTCGTGAGCGATTTCGTCATGGGCCTTGGCTTTGCGCTTGAGCTCCTGGTCGTTCAGGAACAGACCGATCAGGCTCTCGGCAACCGAGGTCTTGGCCAGTTTGGCGAAGCCGGCGGCCTCGACGTCCAGAGCCTTGTCACGACCGAAGTTGGCGGCCTTCTGAATAGTCTTGATGGCTTCGACCGGGGCCGGGTAGTTCGGGCCGGCCTGGCCTGCCACGAAACCTTTGGCGGTTTCGAAGGCCATCATCTGCTCAATGGCGTTGAGCTTGAGTTTTTCCAGCTTTGGCTGACGCTTGGCCTTGTGATCGAACTCGCCGCTGATGGCGCGCTTGATCAGGTCCAGGGCGGCTTCCTGCAGTTTCTCAGGAGCAACCACGGCATCGACGGCGCCGACTTTCAGCGCGTCTTCGGCACGGTTTTCCTTGCCGGAGGCGATCCACTCGATGGCGTTGTCGGCACCGATGATGCGCGGCAGGCGCACGGTACCGCCGAAGCCTGGGTAGATGCCCAGCTTGACTTCCGGCAGGCCGATCTTGGCGCTGTTGGCCATGACGCGGTAGTCCGCAGCCAGGCACATTTCCAGACCGCCACCCAGGGCGATGCCGTTGATCGCGACAACGGTCGGCACGGCCAGGTCTTCGAAGTCGCTGAAGATGCGGTTGGCTTCCAGGTTGCCGGCGACCAGTTCGGCCTCGGGCAGCTTGAAGTTATCGACAAACTCGGTGATATCCGCGCCGACGATGAACACGTCCTTGCCACTGCTGACAATGACGCCCTTGATCGAAGCATCGGCCTTGATGGTGTCTACGGCCTGACGCAATTCATTCAGGGTTAGACGGTTGAACTTGTTGACGGACTCACCCTTGAGGTCGAACTGCAGTTCGACGATGCCGCTTTCAAGAGCCTTAACCGTGATGGCTTTACCTTCGTAAATCATCAACTGATCTCCACGATATGGAAGCTGAACTGTACACGCTGATCACTGGCAGTAGAGTCGGCCGGCATGCTGCCGCTGTTTGCCGAACCCTTGCACCAGGCACACCCGTCAGCGCGATAGTCGGGATTCTGTAAGAGCTTTCTGGTAATACAAACGCTCAATTCATACGCCCGTTTGATTTGGGTACGCACACATTCACCGAAAAGCCTGCCGATGTCAAATACACAAAAGCACTGTGAAAACGCGACTTTCCGGTCATTTTGCTCAGACAACCACGAAACCCTGGTGACAGTGATCGTCGATCATTCATGTAAGCGATGTGCGCAAGGCGAGAGACGCCAACGGCGGGGGTTTCAACGCGCGGGGTATAAAAAGGCGGGAGCGTGCGCTGGCGCAGGAAAAAAGCCGAGCTACGCTGGGTTGTGACTGAAATATTTCCGGCCTGCCTGGCCTTGAAAGCATCGCGGGACTAGCCCGCTCCCACAGGGATCACATCGACCTCTGTGGGAGCGGGCTAGTCCCGCGATGCTGTCAGCGATTCAAGCCAGTGTTCTGAGCAACTGGGCAATATCCTGCAACACAGACGCCTCACCCTTCTCGCCCCAATACAGGGCAATCATCTGCGGCCCGGCTTCGACCTTGTAGACGCTGTCGGGCATCTTCGAGAACTGCGCCATCAGCACCGGGTCTTCACACGGCTCGCGCCACTGATTCACCCACTGCCCAGGCGCCGCCTGGTAGTACACCCAGCTGTCTACTCGGCCCTTGCGTCGCGCGCGGTGGTATTGCGCGCAGGTGTGCGGCAGGGTTTCGGGCAGCCAATGCGGCCAGTCCTGCTTGGCCAGGCGCATGTGCAAGCCCATGCGCCGAGCCTCCATGCGCAGCGACATGCGCCCGCTGGTACGCCGCGACGGCAGCAGCCAGGCCAGCGGGCTGAGAATCAGCGCAAGGATTGACACTACTACCCAGACCGTCATATCTGTTATTCCTATCAAGACTTTGCAATTGAGCTGGTTAGCCGTGATTCGATGCGATCAGCCTGAAACCGACCATACTTTAACTATCGCGATTGTCAGGAGAACCTCTCATGCCCTATGAACACATCCTGGTTGCTGTCGACCTGACCGAAGAATGCGACCCGGTCATCAAGCGCGCCCGGGAGCTGGCCACCTCAAGCACCTCAGGCAATGCCAAGGTGTCCCTCGTGCACATCGTCGAACCCATGGCCATGGCCTTTGGCGGCGACGTACCGATGGACCTGTCGCAACTCCAGCAGCAACAGTTCGACCAAGCCAAGGAGCGCATGGATCGGCTGTACAACAAGTACCCGGATATCAATCGCGGTGACGCGCACCTGACCTACGGCCAGCCACGCCAGGAGATCCACCAGTTGGCCAAAGAGCAGCACTGCGACCTGATCGTGGTCGGCAGCCATGGTCGTCACGGCCTGGCCCTGTTGCTGGGCTCCACCGCCAACGACGTACTGCATGGCGCACCCTGCGATGTGCTCGCGGTACGCCTGCAGAAGAAAGAGTAATCACTGGCAGCCCGGTGCACTGTGCGCCGGGCTGCCCTCCCCTCAGCTGTCGAGTTCAGCCCAGCGCTCGACCAGCACGTCCAGCTCGGCCTGCAATTGCTCCAGGCTGGCCAGTACCGCAGTGGTCTGGTCAATCGGGCGCTGGTAGAAGCCCGCGTCAGAGATTTGCGCCTGTACGGCAGCCATCTTCTGCTCCACCGCGTCGATCTGGCCTGGCAGAGCCTCCAGCTCGCGCTGCAGCTTGTAGCTGAGCTTCTTCTTGGTCTCGGCAGCGGGTGCCGCCACCGGCGCAGGCGCTGCGGCTTCGACCACGGCAGTGTTCAGCTCCGACTTGCCGGACTTGCTCTCGGACACACCGAGCAACTTCGGCGATCCGCCTTGACGGATCCAGTCCTGGTAGCCACCGACGTATTCGCGGACCTTGCCTTCGCCTTCGAACACCAGCGTGCTGGTCACCACGTTGTCGAGGAATGCCCGGTCGTGACTGACCATCAGTACGGTGCCCTTGAAGGCTGCCAGCACTTCTTCGAGCAGCTCGAGGGTTTCGACGTCGAGGTCGTTGGTCGGTTCGTCGAGTACCAGCAGGTTGGCCGGCTTGCTGAACAGTTTGGCCAGCAGCAGACGCGCACGCTCGCCCCCGGACAGCGCCTTGACCGGCGTGCGGGCACGCTGCGGGCTGAACAGGAAGTCACCGAGGTAGCTCAGGACATGGCGGTTCTGGCCGTCGATCTCGATGAAGTCGCGCCCTTCGGCGAGGTTCTCGATCACGGTCTTTTCCAGGTCCAACTGATGGCGCAACTGGTCGAAGTAGGCCACTTCCAGGCGCGTGCCGGACTCGACCTTGCCGCCGGTGGGCTCCAGGTCGCCGAGCATCAGCTTGAGCAGCGTGGTCTTGCCGGTACCGTTGGCGCCGAGCAGACCGATGCGGTCTTCGCGCTGCAGCACCATGGAGAAATCCTTGACCAGGTTCGGCCCGCCCGGGTGAGCGAAGGAAACGTTCTCCAGCACCATCACCTGCTTGCCGGATTTCTCCGCAACGTCGAGCTGGATGTTGGCCTTGCCCTGACGCTCGCGGCGCTCGCCACGCTCGACGCGCAGTTCCTTCAGCGCACGTACGCGGCCTTCGTTACGGGTGCGACGGGCCTTGATGCCCTGGCGAATCCACACTTCTTCCTGGGCCAGGCGCTTGTCGAACAGCGCGTTGGCGGTTTCTTCCGCGGAAAGCATGGCTTCCTTGTGCACCAGGAAGCTGGCGTAATCGCCATTCCAGTCGATCAGGCCGCCACGGTCCAGTTCGAGGATGCGGTTGGCCAGGTTCTGCAAGAAGGACCGGTCGTGGGTAATGAACAGCACGGCGCCGCCGAAACTGCTCAGGGCATCTTCAAGCCAGGCAATGGCGCCGATGTCCAGGTGGTTGGTTGGTTCGTCGAGCAGCAGCAGGTCCGGTTCGGACACCAGCGCCTGGGCCAGCAGCACGCGGCGACGCCAGCCACCGGACAGCTCGGCCAGGGTCTTGTCGGCCGGCAGTTGCAGGCGGCTCAGGGTGCTGTCGACCAGTTGCTGCAGACGCCAGCCGTCGCGGGCTTCGAGGTCATGCTGGACGTGCATGAGCTTCTCGAGGTCGGCGTCGGTGTGAATGTTCTGGCTCAGGTGATGGTATTCGGCGAGCAGCGCGCCAACCCCGTCGAGGCCTTCGGCAACCACGTCGAAAACCGTCCGCCCGTCGGCGACTGGCAGTTCCTGCGGCAGCTCGCCGATTTTCAGCCCGGGTGCGCGCCAGACATCGCCTTCATCGGGCTTCTGATCGCCCTTCACCAGGCGCAGCATGCTTGATTTGCCTGTGCCATTGCGGCCGATGATGCAGACCCGCTCACCACGGGCGATCTGCCAGGACACCTTGTCCAGCAACGGCATGGCGCCGAACGCAAGGGACACATCGCTTAATTTGAGCAGGGTCATGATCTTCTCCAAAAACAGGGCGCGCATTCTACCTGACTTGGGCCTCCTTCACATTACGTGTAACCGCGAGCGGTCCGTCGTCGCGCTTACGTCCAGATACAAGCACAATGCTTTCATCCGCCCCCGGCAAACAGCTAAGCTTAAGCCCGTAACCCATCAGTGCTGGCGACGCCGACACTCGTTTTGGTCAAACTGTCCGGAAGTATCATGCGCCGCCTGCTCAGCCTTGTTTCCTGCCTGCTCCTCTCTGCCACCGCGGCCAACGCCGCGCAGGCTGCCGACCTCACCCAGCAACGTCAGTACTACGACGAAGCCAAGCGCGCCCTGGCCAAGGGTGACAGCGGCCCCTACCGCCGTTACGAACAGGCCCTGCGTGATTATCCGCTGGAGCCTTATCTGGCGTATGACGAGCTGACGGCTCGCCTGAAGACCGCCAGCAACGAAGAAATCGAGCGTTTCCTGGCCCAGCACGGCGACCTGCCCCAGGCCAACTGGATGAAACTGCGCTGGTTGCGTTGGTTGGCTGATCGCGGCGAATGGCCGACGTTCGTCAAGTATTACGACCCGAAAATGAATTTCACCGAGTTGGACTGCCTCAATGGCCAGTACCAGCTCAGCCACAACCTGAAGGCCGAAGGCTACGCCAACACCGAGAAACTCTGGTTGGTTGGCAAGTCGCAGCCTGCGGCCTGCGATGCCCTGTTTGACTTGTGGGCGGCCCAGGGCCAGCTCACCGAACAGAAGCGTTGGCAGCGTGCCAAGCTCGCCGCGCAGGCACGCAACTATGCCTTGGCCAACAGCCTGGTGAAGTCGCTGAATACCCTGGGTGCACAAGGTCGCTTGCTGGTTGATGTGGCGCAAAAGCCTGAGCTGCTGAACCAGCCAGGGCGCTTCGTACCTGTCGATGAGGCGATGTCCGACGTGGTCAGCCTGGGCCTGCGCCGCCTTGCCCGGCAAGACCCGGAGCGCGCCATGGCGCTGCTCGACGACTATGCCAACCGCATGCATTTCTCGCGCGATGAGAAAGTCGCCATCGCCAATGAAATCGGCCTGACCCTGGCGCGTCGTTATGACCCGCGCGCGCTGGACCTGATGACCAAGTACGACCCGGAGTTGCGCGACAACACCGTTACCGAATGGCGCCTGCGCCTGCTGCTGCGCCTGGGTCGCTGGGAAGACGCCTACGATCTGACCCGTCGTCTGCCGCAAGACCTGGCCACGACCAACCGCTGGCGCTACTGGCAGGCGCGCAGCCTGGAACTGGCGCAGCCGAAGAACCCGCAGGTTCCGCTGCTGTACAAGACCGTGGCGCGCGAGCGTGATTTCTATGGCTTCCTGGCGGCGGATCGGGCGCAGACGCCTTATCAACTGAACAACAAGCCGCTGGTATTGAGCCAGGCGCTGATCAACAAGGTGCGCAATACGCCGGGCGTGCGTCGGGCGCTGGAATTCCATGCACGCGGGCAGATCGTCGATGGGCGCCGCGAGTGGTACCACGTCAGCCGGCACTTCAGCCGTGACGAAATGGTTGCCCAGGCGCGCCTGGCGTACGAGTTGCGCTGGTACTTCCCGGCAATTCGTACCATCAGCCAGGCGCAGTACTGGGACGACCTGGACATCCGCTTCCCGATGGCGCATCGCGACACGTTGGTGCGTGAAGCCAAGGTACGGGGCCTGCATTCCAGCTGGGTATTTGCGATTACCCGTCAGGAAAGTGCCTTCATGGACGATGCGCGGTCCAGCGTGGGGGCCAGCGGCCTGATGCAATTGATGCCGGCGACGGCCAAGGAGACCGCGCGCAAGTTCAACATTCCGTTGGCCTCCCCGGCGCAGGTGTTCAACCCGGACAAGAACATTCAGCTGGGGGCTGCATACCTGAGCCAGGTGCACAGCCAGTTCAATGGCAACCGGGTGTTGGCGTCTGCCGCCTACAACGCGGGGCCTGGGCGGGTTCGGCAGTGGCTGCGCGGGGCGGACCACCTGAGCTTCGACGTGTGGGTTGAGTCGATTCCATTTGATGAGACGCGCCAGTATGTGCAGAACGTGCTGTCTTATTCGGTGATCTACGGGCAGAAGCTGAATTCGCCGCAGCCGTTGGTGGATTGGCATGAGCGGTATTTTGATGATCAGTAGGCTTGTGTGCTAATCCAAGCTGTAGGGGCCTCGCAGGCCCCTCTCCTGCCCACACTCCGCAGGGCCGTCCAAGGCTCCGTGCAGGCTCCACTCAGCGATTTGTGTACATCACACAAAGCAAAGCCACACACTGTGGGAACAACTGTCTTGCACCCTTTTTGTAGCCGCTGCCGATAGGCTGCGCTGGAGCCCGTGAGGGCTCCCAAAGGCGGCGCCTGCTATGCAGGCGAGCGCAGCCTCACGGCAGCGGCTACGGGGGCTTGTCGGGGCGCCGGAGCGCAGCATTGATCGTGATCTGCCGCCGGGGCGCAAGAGGCCCGAAAGCCCCACACCCCCATCAAAAACTACTCCAACACCACAACATCCATGCCCACCTCAAGCACCCCTTCCCCATCGGCCACCAGGTTCTGCCCAAACATCACATCCCCCTCTTTCTCCCGATAGGTCTTGAGCGTCGTCAGCGGCTCACGGTCATCACTACGCTCCCCGGTTTGCGGGTCGATGGTGGTCAAGATGCACCGCGAACACGGCTTGAGCACCCGAAAATCCTGCGTCCCGATGCGAATCCGCTTCCAGCCATCTTCAGCGAACGCCGTACTCCCGGTGATCACCAGGTTGGGCCTGAAGCGCTCCATCGCCAACGGCCGCCCAACCCGTCCAACCAGGTCATCCAACGATCCCTGGCCAATCAACAGCAGGGGAAAACCATCGGCAAACGCCACGCGATCATCAATCTGACCATACCCGGAAGGCAAAAATCGCGTGCGCTCCTGCGGCACATGCACCAGCCGCACCGGCTTGCCGATAAACGCACTCAGCCAGTCAGCTGCAGCGTCCCCGGCATCCGGTACACGAAAGGTGTCACGCCAGATCGTCACCCCCCGCAGCGCCTCGCTCGCCTCAGGCACCGCCACATGCAGCGGCGCCTGCCCGGCAGCACTGAGCAGCAAGCCGCCGTCGGGCGCATACAGCGCCGACAGCTGGCTCATCTGGGCAAAGGCCCGCTGGGTCAGGAAGCGACCGCTGTCACGGTCTACCAGCATCCAGCGGCGATCCCCAACCAACCCCAGCAACCCGGTGGCCGAGCGCTCAAGGGCTTCGCCCCGGGCGGACTTAAGTGGATAACGGTAAAGCGCACTCAACTGCATGGCTGCCTGCCCTCAAGATGATCGAAGAGCGCCAGCTTACACCGCGCGCCGGGCAAACGCTGCCCGGCACATGCAGGATCAGGCCGTGGCTTCGTCGAGCATCAGGCGCTGGCGCACCACGTCGACCAGCTTGTCCGGCTGGAACTTGGAGAGGAAGTTGTCGCAGCCGACCTTCTTCACCATCGATTCGTTGAAACTGCCCGACAACGAGGTGTGCAGCACCACATAGAGGCCGCGCAGGCGCGCATCGTTGCGGATCTCGGTGGTCAGGCGGTAACCATCCATCTCCGGCATTTCGGCGTCGGTAAAGATCATCAGCAATTTCTCGCAGACATCTTCGCCCGCATCCGCCCAGCTCTTGAGCAGCTTCAACGCTTTCAGGCCATCACTGGCCACATGCATCTTCACGCCAAGCTGCGACAGGGTTTCGCGCAGCTGCGCCAGCGCCACCGTGGAGTCGTCCACCAGCAGCACTTCACGCCCACGTGCCCGCGCCAACACCGGGTCTTCGAGCTTGTCGCGGGAGACCTTGGCGTTGTACGGCACGATCTCGGCCAGTACCTTCTCGACGTCGATGATCTCCACCAACTGCTCGTCCACCTTGCTGATCGCCGTCAGGTAATGCTGGCGACCGGCACTGGTCGGCGGTGGCAGGATGGCCTCCCAGTTCATGTTGACGATGCGGTCCACGCCCCCTACCAGGAACGCCTGCACCGAACGGTTGTACTCGGTGACGATGATGGTGCTGTTGGGCCCCGGCACAATCGGCCGCATACCGATGGCCTGCGACAGGTCGATTACCGGCAGCGTCTGGCCACGCAGGTTGACCACGCCACAGACGTACGCGTGACGCTGCGGCATCAGGGTCAGCTTGGGCAGTTGCAGGACTTCCTGGACCTTGAACACGTTGATCGCGAACAGCTGACGACCCGCCAGGCGGAACATGAGGATTTCCAGGCGGTTCTCACCTACCAGTTGTGTCCGTTGGTCTACCGTGTCGAGAATGCCAGCCATTGAATCCCCCAAGGCGTATTGCAAAAATGAAGTACGTCGACCTCTTATCGGCCGGTTGTGACGCAGCTTGATGCCCCAAAGAAAATACAACGAGGGGCATTGATGTCACTTTAGCATCATGCTTTACTGCGCTCACTCCATTCCTGTCGTTTCGATCTGCAACAGGTCGCATTCAGAAACCCTCATCAGGGAATCCCCTAGTCGCAATCGGGCGAGACCTGATGTTCGCAATATCCATTAGCCATTAATGTGACGCCATTCTCATTGCATGAACGGAGTCAGGCTTTTGCTCGCTATCGCCTTGTTGTGGCCCGCCCCTGCTTTTGCCCTGCCAAACGCCCGCCGCCCAGGCCTTTTACAGGCTTGCACCCCGCGAGGGCCGACCGATGCCACATGACTCGATGGATATGAGCTCCCTTCACGACTTTCTGAGCGAAGCCCAGGTTTTGCTGATCCGCGCCCAGGAGTGCCTGCAGCACCTGGAATTGATTGGCCACGATGCCGATGCCTGCGACTGCCTGCTAAAAACCCTCGCCAGCCTGGTCAGCCAGGCCAAAAGCCACAGCCAGCCGCAAATTGCCGGGTTCTGCGAGCATCTGCGCCAACTGCTCGAGCCCACCGAGTGCCACGACCGCCTGCAAGACGCCAGCCTCAATGCACTGCAAGCCTGCCTGGTACTGGTGGAATGGCAACTTGAGCTGATCGATCCACACACCGGCAAACTGAGCCTGGACAACCAGGAGCAACTCGAATTACTCGACACCCTGAGCGCCACCCTCAAGGTTGCACCTTCGGCCTGCACAGCCTGCATCGAGACGGCGCAACCCTGCGACCACTCCGCAGACGGCCCACGCTCAGCGGCACTGTCCGGCAGGGCTGCCGAGTTTGACCGATAAACCAGGTCAATAAATTAGCGCCAACTAATACGTCCTGTAGTTGGCGTACACCACGTAACATCCCGACAGACTTTTCCGAGTAATAAGCTCAAACTTTGCAATTACCCAGGACCTCCCTGTCGGTAATGGAAAACAAGTACAGGGCCGCCAATAAGACATGCTTTATATCGTCCGCCGTGATAGCAAAGTGCTAGAATTCGCACCTTCCGGAACGCTCGTACCACCCCGTAAAACCTGACGCTGCAGACATTTGCCACACCCCGCGACCAATTCCATGCGAAGTGATACCATGCACAACGCGAGCCGCACGCCAACAGTCGACGTGCTGAAATATGGCGGTTTCAGCGTATAAAAAAAGTTACCTGATACCCCCAACGGAATCCGACTAACTAAAGTTATCGTAGGCACTACGACCAACGCGTTCCGTTGATCTTTTGGCTGGTTTTCAACCGCGACACTCCAGTGGCTCCATTCCCTATGTTCTCAAGCCTCAAGACTCTCAAGCGCTGTCCCTCCGGAGCCTCCCTGCTCCACTGGACCAGCGCTTTGCTCTGCCTGGCCTCCGTAGCAGCAAACCTCTTCCTGTACCTGCAAGGCGCGCCGATGCCGGCCAGCTTGCTGACGTTGCAGCTGGTTGCGATGCTCGGTATCGGCTGGCAGTTGCACCAGGCTGCACGTTCGATCGCCATGCGCCCGCAAGAGCTTGCCGAGCGGTTGCTCCAGGTACAGGAAAGCGAGCGCCAACGCCTGAGCCGGGAGCTGCACGACGATATCGGCCAGATGCTCACCGCCGCAAAACTCCAAGCCGACTGGCTGCAACGGCGCATGCCGGAAGAACTGCAGGCGCAGTGCACAACGCTGCGTCAGACCCTGGATGACACCCTGGCCAATGTTCGCGATGTTTCGGCCATCCTCAACCCCCGCCAACTGGCCAGCCTGGGCCTTGAGGCGAGCCTGCGCGCGCATTTGCTGCGCACGCTGGAGAACACCGAGGTGCACTGGAGCCTGCAATGCAAGCAGCGCCTGGACGGCATCCCGGAAGACATGGCCATCGCCGCCTTCCGCATCACCCAGGAAGCCGTGACCAACATGCTGCGCCATGCCAGCGCCACCAACCTGATCGTGCGTATCCAGCGCACGCCCGAGGGCCTGGCCCTGAGCATCAATGACGACGGTGCGGGTTTCGTCCCCGCCACCCATCCCGCCGATGAAGGCCAGCGCGGCATGTCCGGCATGGTCGAGCGGACCCACCTGCTCAACGGCAACCTGACAGTCCACAGCGAGCCTGGCAAAGGCACGCAGATCAATGCACTCTTTCCCTGGCCACCTCGAGCCCTCGAGCGTGCCAACACAAGTAAAGCCACATGACCTGTAATTTGTTGTTGGTGGATGACCACTCCCTGATCCGCGCAGGTGTCCGTGCGCTGGTCTCTGACATTCCCGGCTATGCCGTCGTCGGTGAAGCCAGCGATGGCAGCCAGTTGCCCGAACTGGTGATGCAACTGGACCCGGACATCATCCTGCTGGACATCTCCATGCGCTGCACTGGCGGCCTGGAGGCGCTGGGCCGGCTGCAAGCGATGGGCTGTCGCAGCAAGGTGCTGATCCTGTCGATGCACACCGACCCCGAACTGATCATGCAAGCCCTGGAAACCGGCGCCCATGGCTACCTGCTCAAGGACACCACCGCAGTCGAGCTGGAGCAGGCCCTGGCGGCACTGCGCAGTGACGAGCGCTACCTGAGCCCGGCGATTGCCCACACGGTGATCAACCAGGCGCTGTTGCGCGCCCAGGCAAAGCCTGAAGTCAGCGACAACCACAACCTGACGGCCCGGCAACTGGAGATCCTGCGCCTGATCGTACGGGGCAAGTCCACCCGGGAAATCGCCCAGGGCCTGGGCTTGAGCATCAAGACGGTAGAAACCCACCGCTCGCAGATCATGAAGCGCCTGCAGATCTACGACGTGGCAGGCCTGGTGCTGTTCGCCGTGCGCGAGCAGATCATCAGTCTGGACGACTGAGCAACGCCGAGCCCATCGGCAAGTGCACCCGCAGGGCCCCTGGCAACGCCTGGAAGCGCAAATTGTCGCCTTGCAGGGGCTCGCCATCGAGGTTGATGTCCAGCCCTTGCGAGCTCTTGATCTCGACCCAGGGCAGGCGCGCCCGAACAAACAGCTTTTCCAGCCCCAGGCCGTCTGACAGCAGGTCGCGCAGGGTACTGACCACCTCCTGCGGGGCCGGCAGGATGCTGATATCCAGCAGGCCGTCATCCACCAACGCCTGCGGGCAAAGCGGATGCCCACCGCCCGCCTGCCGGCCATTGCCGATACCCAGCGCCAGCAGGTCCCCCTGCCACTGGAAGTCTGGCCCGTGCAGTTCAATGGAGGCGGCCCGCAGCTCGGTAAAACGCGAAAGCCCGGTGAACAGGTAGGCCGCCGCGCCCAACACCTTCTTCAGGTCTTCCGAAGTATTGGCGGTGACCTGGCTGCCAAAGCCGCCGGTAGCCATGTTGAGAAAGACCTGCCCGCCCACTTCACCCAGGTCGATGGCCCGCGCAGGCACCTCCAGCAATGCCAGCGCCGCCTCCGGCTCCAGCGGCACGCCGGCCGCCTTGGCGAAATCATTGGCCGTGCCCAGGGGCAGCAGCACCAGGCTGGCCTGGGTTGCCGCCTTGGCCATGGCCTCGGCGACATCACGCAAAGTGCCGTCACCTCCGCCAGCGATCAACTGTGAATAGCCCGCAGCCAACGCCTCAGCCACCAGGCGCTGGGCGTCACCGCCCTCCCAGGTCACCCGCACATCCAGTTGCCAGCCACGCTCGCGCATGACGTTGACGGCCTGGCGAACCTCTTCGTTCATCGCCTGCTTGCCATGCAGGATCAGCAGTGCCTTGCGCTCGTTCGTCATGCCATCCCTCTCATAAAAATTGCCCAACTGCGGCCATTCGTCGGCCAGCCTGACTATCTCGACCACACGCCGCAGAGGATAGCTCCCTGCCACACAAAGGAAACCTGCCGATCAGCCCGACAAACGCCCGACAATAATTTGGCTCAAGCAAATATTCAGGCTGGAAAAGCCATTCTTTTGACCTTTACTTGAAAGACCACCGCTCGCGATTCTGAAAAAAATCCGCCCTGGCACACGACCATGCGAGCGTCCCACCCACCTTCAGACGCCCATCCGGCAAGCGAGTAAGGGGTCATGCGCGTACTCTGGACACTCCCCTACCTGCCCTGGCCTACCACCAGTGGCAACAAGACCCGGCAATTTCACCTGCTGCGCAGCCTGGCCGAACGCGGCCACCGCATCACCTTGCTGGTCCAGTCCAGGGTGCCCCTTAGCGAGGCGGCGCGCGTGGCGCTCGAACCTCTGGTCGAGCGCCTGATCGTCCTGCCACGGCGCCCGCTGCACAGCCCGCTCAACTTGCTCGCGGCCTGTTGCTTCAGCTACCCGATGCGCGCCAGCACCAACGGCCTGGCACCTCGTCTGCGTCACCGTTTCGAAGCATTGCTGGAGGAACCCTGGGATGTGATCCAGATCGAGCACAGCTACAGCTTCCAGCCCTTCGAACGGGCCCTGCAAAGCCGTGGCTTGCCGTTCATGGTCAGTGAACACAATATCGAATGGGCCACCGGCGCCGCCTGCCAGGACCGCCTGCCGCTGTGGCTGCGCCCGTTCAACAGCTTTGATCGCTGGCGCTACCGCCGCTGGGAAGCGCGCGTGCTCCAGCAGGCCAACGAGGTGGTCGCGGTGAGCCCCCACGACGCCGAACAGATCAGCCAACTGACCGGGCGCCCGACCGCCCTGGCGGTCAACGGCGTGGACTGCGCGCACTACCAGCACATCAGCCCGTGCCCGCACAGCCAGCGCTTGCTGTTTGTCGGCAATTTCGAGTACGGCGCGAATGTCGAGGCCATTGAATGGGCGCTTGAGGAGATCCTGCCGCAGATCTGGCAGAACAACCCGGCCGTGCGCCTGGCCGTGGTCGGCAATGCATTGCCTGGGCACTGGAAACTGCGCTGGAACGACCCGCGCATTGAATGGGTGGGTTACCTGCCGGACCTGCGCGAGTTGCAACGCCATTCGGCGCTGTTCTTCGCACCGCTGCGCCATGGTGGCGGGTGCAAGATCAAGCTGCTTGAAGCCATGGCCGCCGGGCTGCCGGTGGTCACAACGCGCCAGGGCGCGTCGGGCCTGGGCGTACGCAATGGCGAGCACTACCTGGGTTGCGATGACAGCGATAGCCTGGCCCTGACCATCACCCAACTGCTCAACCAGCCCTGGCGCATGCGCCAGCTGTCAGAGGCTGCGCGGCAGTTCGTCAGTGAGAAACATGACTGGAGCGTGGCCGCCCAGCAACTGGAAGGCATCTACTCGCGGCTCTCAACCCAGCTGCCGCTGGCCCAGGGCAGCCTGGCCAGCGGGCTGATGGGCTCAGCCGAGTAGTTCGCTAAGGGGGATGAAACGGACGCTGTCCCCCCGCTGTGGCGTGGTCTCTTCAAGCACCTCGACCAGGCCCTCGGCCCAGGCAGCGCTGCGCAGCACCCCCGAGCTCTGGTTCTTGTAGATCAACGCCTGGCCTTGCTCCATACGCCCACGCAGGTACTCGCGGCGGTTGCCGGCCTTGGGCCAGTCGAAACCGGCGGGCACCGGGAACTGCAACGGCGTGACATCCTGCACGCCCTGACGGCGCAGCAGGTACGGCCGGGTCAGCAGGCCGAAGGTGACCAGGGTCGAGGCCGGGTTGCCCGGCAGCCCGATCACCGGCACACCACGAAAATGCCCGAAGGTCAGTGGTTTGCCCGGCTTGATCGCCAACTTCCACAAAGCCAGCTCGCCTTC
Organism: Pseudomonas fontis; assembly: GCF_028656955.1. Lineage (GTDB taxonomy): Bacteria > Pseudomonadota > Gammaproteobacteria > Pseudomonadales > Pseudomonadaceae > Aquipseudomonas > Aquipseudomonas fontis. Next base: position 21,730 of record NZ_JAMDGY010000055.1, on the reverse strand, counting down.
TTCGCGCAGGGCAATGCCCAGGTAATCCGCTTCGCCTACCGACACGCCGCCGGTGGACAGGATCAGGTCGACCGCGTGCAGTTGCGCCAGGCATGCTCGGGTTTTTTCCAGGTCATCCGGGAGGATGCCCGCGTCCACTACCTCACAGCCCAGGCGTTGCAGCCAACTGCCCAGCAGACGTCGATTGCTGTTGTAGATCTGCCCCGGCCCCAGCGGCAGGCCAGGCTCGACCAGTTCGTCACCAGTGGACAACACGGCAACGCGCACCCGGCGCACCACCGTCAAGCTGGCGCAGCCGAGCGAAGCAGCCAGCCCCAACTCGATCGGGCCCAAACGCGTGCCCGCCGCCAGCACTTCTTCGCCGGCACGGGTCTCCTGGCCTTGCGGACGTACGTTCTGGCCGATGTGAATGGGCTCGACGAAGCGCACGCGGCCGTCGTCCAGCACCTCGGCGTTTTCCTGCATTTCCACGCAGTCGGCACCTGCCGGCAACGGTGCACCGGTGAAGATCCGCGCGCAGGTGCCCGGTTGCAGGGGCGTAGGCGCATGGCCGGCGAAAATCCGCTGGCTGACCGGCAACGCCTCGCCCTGCCAGTCGGCCAGGCGCAAGGCGTAGCCGTCCATGGCGCTGTTTGGCCAAGGCGGCAGGTCGAGCGTGGCGACCAGATTGCCGGCCAACACCCGGCCTTCTGCATCGGCCAGGGCTACTTGCTCGGTTTCGCGGATGGGCGCTGCTTCGGCCAGCGCCAGCAAACGCTCCAGCGCCGCTTCAACCGGCATCAACGGCTTCACCGCCGGGGCCTCAGCCACGGGTTTCACAGGGCGCGGCCTGCTTCAGGTGGGCAACGAAGTTGCACGGGCGATGACGCGAATCCAGTTGCTCGGCCAGGATGCCGTCCCAACCAGTGCGGCAGGCATTGGTCGAACCCGGCAGGCAGCAAACCAGGGTGCCATTGGCCAGGCCGGCCAACGCACGCGACTGCACGGTGGAGGTGCCGATGTCGGCCACGGAGATCTGCCGGAACAGCTCGCCGAAACCATCGACCTGCTTGTCGAGCAGGCAGGCAACCGCCTCTGGGGTACTGTCGCGCCCGGTGAATCCGGTACCGCCAGTTATCAACACTACCTGCACCTGTTCATCAGCGATCCAGGTCGCCACCTGGGCGCGGATCTTGTACAGGTCGTCCTTGAGCAGCACACGGGCAGCGAGGTGATGGCCGGCTGCGCCGAGGCGATCGACGAACACCTGGCCGGAGGTATCGGTTTCAAAGGTACGGGTATCGCTGACCGTCAGTACTGCGATGTTGAGGGGGACGAAGGGGGCATCAGCCTTGGCTTTCATCTGGCCTTGATCCATTACGAGGGAAGAATGGCCACCGTTATATCACAGGCCACCACCGCCCCGCCCGAGGCTGCGGGGGGCCGGGGCATTGTTCCCGGTCAATGTGTGGAATCTGTCGCTATGCTGAAGTGGCAAGGAACTTTGCCCCAAGCACTTGCGTCTCACGAACATTACACGCAACTCTTTTTTTGACTGGAGAGACACGATGATTCAACGGACCCTTCCCGCCCTCTTCCTCGCTCTGGGCCTGGGCACGCTCGCAGGTTGCGCATCGCCAACCGTGATCACCTTGAATGACGGCCGCGAGATCCAGGCTGTCGACACCCCGACTTACGACGATGAGTCCGGTTTCTACGAGTTTGAACAGCTGGACGGCAAGAACACCCGGATCAACAAGGATCAGGTACGCACCGTCAAGGACCTGTAACGCGCCTTGCCTAGCAGTACTTCTTGACTAGAATTTGCTTCATCGGGGTGTAGCGCAGCCAGGTAGCGCGTCTCGTTCGGGACGAGAAGGCCGCAGGTTCGAATCCTGTCTCCCCGACCATTTTTCTAGTCAGCAAAGCCCGCCTTGCGCGGGCTTTGTCGTGTTTGCACAGGGCAAAACAAATGCGTGCCAGCACGGGTTGCCACGATTGCCCCGCGGGGCACGGCACCGCAGAATGCACGCCTTTTTTCCTACCTTAGAGGTTGTTTCACATGCGTAAGACTCTTGCTGCCCTGACCCTGGGCCTGTTGTTCGCACAAGGTGCTGTGGCGGGCGATGGCCAGACGGCCATTGGCGGCGGCCTGGGCGGTGTGCTGGGTAACGTGGTCGGGCAAAAGCTCGGCGGCAGCACTGGCGCAGCCGTGGGTGCGGGTGTAGGGGGTGCGGCCGGTAGCGCCATGGCGGCGAAGAAAGGCAACAAGACCAAGGCAGCCATCGGTGGCGGCCTGGGTTCGGCGGGTGGTTCGCTGGTCGGTGGCAAGCTCGGTGGCAGCACCGGTTCGGCGATTGGTGCCGGCCTGGGTGGCGCGGCCGGTGGTGCCCTGGGCAACAACCTGGCGGATGGCAAGAAGCGCCGTCATTGATAGAACGTTGAGGGCCTAGCCCGCTGTAGCCGCTGCCGTCAGGCTGCGCTCGCCTGCATAGCAGGCGTCGCCTTTGGGAGCCCTCGCGGGCTCCAGCGCAGCCTAGCGGCAGCGGCTACAAATTGCTCTTATGCCTTGAGGCGCGCCGTCACTTCACCCAACTGCCCCGACAGCGCATGCAAACGTTGCCCCGCCCGCTCGGTACGCTGCACAGCACCCTGGTTGTCAGTGGCGATCCGGGTGATCTCCACCAGGTTGCGCGAAATGTCCTCGGCAACGCTGGTCTGCTCTTCAGCCGCCGTGGCAATCTGCCGGTTCATGTCACGAATCGCCTCCACCGCCTGGGTGATGCGCTGCAACATTGCCCCGGCCCGCTGCACCTGCTCGGCACCCTCTTCGCTACGCACCTGACCACTTTCAATCGCCTTCACGGCCTCCACCGCGCCCGACTGCACCGCGCTGATGATCTGGTTGATCTCGGCAATCGACGCACCGGTACGCTGCGCCAAACTACGCACCTCATCCGCCACCACGGCAAAGCCGCGACCGGCTTCCCCAGCCCGCGCCGCTTCAATGGCCGCGTTCAGCGCCAGCAGGTTGGTCTGCTCGGCAATCCCGCGGATCACCTCAAGCACCTTGCCAATCCGGCCACTGTCCTGCTCCAGGTGACGAATCACCTGCGCGGTACCGGCAATCTCGCGGTTGACCATGGCGATGGTGTCGATGGTCGCCTGCATCACCTGCTCGCCCGCCTGGGCACTGTGATCGGCATCGTCGGCTGCACGCGCCGCATCGACGGCATGGCGCGCCACCTCCTGGGCCGTCGCCGACATTTCATGCATCGCGGTGGCCACCTGGTCGGTACGCTGGAACTGGTCGTCAGTGCCGCGGGCCATGCCGCCCGCCAACGTGCGCAACTCACCACTGGCGGCGTCCAGTTCACCGGCGTTGTCCTGCAGGCGCCCCACGGTATCGGCAAGGAAGTCACGCAGGGTATTGGCCGCAACGGCCAACTTGCCCAGCTCATCCTGACGGTCACTGACAACCCGCGCATCGAAACGGCCCTGGCTCAGGTGCGCGACGTACTCGATCAGCCGGCCGATCGGTTCGATCAGGCTTGAGTTCACCCGCCACAGGCTGAGCACGCCAATCATCAGGGCTGAGCCGAGCATGACCAGCAGGCCAAGCCAGACCGTGCGCTGCGCGCTGTCGCTGAGTGCCTGCGCCTGTACCTGCGCCGCTGCGCGCAACTGGCTGACCAGCTCGCTCATCTGCTCGCTGGCTGCGCGGTCCACGCCCTTGACCGCCTGATCGCCGGCGGCCGGGTCGGCACCGGCCGCCAGGAACGCCTCACGCCCCCGCCCATAGGCGCTGCCCAACTGTGCATGGGCATCCTTGAGTTGCTGCAGGCGGTTGCGCAAGGCCGGGTCGGCCGCGCTGTCACGCAGCAGTTGCGCCAGAATTTCCTGCACCTGCTGCTCGCGGGCCTGGAACTGCTGCCAGTACTTGTCCATCTCCGCTGGCTGCTTGCCGCGCAGCAAGACGTTTTTCCACTCCTGCACCTGCACCTTGAATTGCAGGTTGGCTTCATCGATCTGTTGCGAGGCGCGTAATGGCCCGTCCACCAACTTGCCGTAGCCGTGAACGCTGGCGGAAAGGAAATGGAAGCAGACCAGGGCAATCAACAGCATGGCCAGCAAGCTGCCGCCCAGCAGGGCAAGAATTTGCATTCTCAGGGATTTACGCAAGAACATCGGGAAGGCTCTCAGAGCAAAGGATGGGGACGCAAGCGAAGCGCAGGGCCTCGACCAGCCAAAGACATCCCTGTCTTCGATTACCAGGCAAAAAAAAGCTGCCATCGAACGATGACAGCCAAACTGCATTGAGCATTACGCAACAGCTGGCATTGATACTCTCAGTAGATTGCTACCGATATGTGTCAACAATATCGACGCCTGTCACAAAATCTTAAAGAAATTAATTTCAAGCTCACGCCGCGTTGAATTGCAGCGCCGCAAGACGTGCATACAGCGGGCTTTGCGTGATCAATTCGCGGTGCGTGCCGATCGCCACCAGGCGCCCCTGATCGATCACCGCGATGCGGTCGGCATGCTGCACCGTCGCCAGGCGGTGTGCAATGACCAACGTCGTACGCCCTGCCATCAACGTCGGCAGCGCCTGCTGGATCAGGTGCTCACTTTGCGCGTCGAGGGCACTGGTGGCTTCGTCGAGCAGCAAAATCGGCGCATCCACCAGCAACGCCCGGGCAATTGCCAGGCGCTGGCGCTGACCACCGGACAAGCCCAGGCCGGCATCGCCCAGGTGGGTCTGGTAACCCTGTGGCAATTGCAGGATGAACTCGTGGGCGTGCGCACTGCGCGCCGCCGCCTCGACCTCGGCGGCGCTGGCATCGGCGCGCCCGTAGCGGATGTTTTCCTCGACCGTGCCATAGAACAGCGCCGGGTTCTGCGCGACCAGGGCGAAATGCCGGCGCAGGTCCTGGGGGGCGAGTGCCGCCAACGGCTGGCCATCGATGAGGATCTGCCCTTGTTGCGGGTCATAGAAGCGCAATAACAGGTCAAACAGCGTCGACTTGCCAGCCCCCGAAGGGCCGACCAGGGCCAGGGTTTCACCCGGCTCGACGCGCAGGCTCAAGCCATCGATGGCCGCCGGGGTGGGCCGCGAGGGGTAGGCAAAATGCAGATCCTGCAGCTCCAGGCGGCCACTGACCCGCGCCGGCAAGGCAATCAGGCCCTGCGCGGGCGGGACGATTTCACTGCGCGCTGCGAGCAATTCGGCGATCCGCTCGGCAGCGCCGGCGGCACGCTGCAACTCGCCGATCACTTCGCTGAGGGTGCCGAAGGCACTGCCGACGATCAGGCTGTAGAACACGAAGGCCGCCAGCTCGCCGCCGGTGATGCGCCCGGCAATCACGTCCATGCCGCCCACCCAAAGCATCACCCCGACTGCACCGAGCACCAGCACGATCACCAGGGTAATCAGCCAGGAGCGCTGCACGATGCGCTTGCGCGCAGTCTCGAAGGCGGCTTCGACGGTCTGGCCGAAGCGCTGCTGGTCGCTGGCCTGGTGGTTGTAGGCCTGCACGGTCTTGATCTGCCCCAGGGTTTCGGCCACGTAGCTGCCGACATCGGCAATGCGGTCCTGGCTCTGGCGCGACAGCGTACGAACGCGGCGGCCGAAAATCAGGATCGGCGCCAGCACCAGCGGCAGGGCCAGTACCACGATGCTGGTCAGTTTGGGGTTGGTGATGAACAGCAGGATGATCCCGCCCAGCACCATCAGTGCGTTGCGCAGGAACAACGACAGCGATGAGCCGATCACCGATTGCAGCAGGGTGGTGTCGGTGGTCAGGCGCGATTGGATTTCCGAGCTGCGGTTGCTTTCGAAAAAGCCCGGGTGCAGGTACACCAGGTGATCGAAGACCTGCTGGCGGATGTCGGCCACGCAGCGCTCGCCAATCCACGACACCAGGTAGAAGCGGATAAAAGTGCCCGCCGCCAGGGCCAGCACCAGCAGCAGGAACAGGCCGATGGACTGGTTGAGCAGGTGCGGCGACTGGGTCATGAAGCCCTGGTCCACCAACAGGCGAATCCCCTGCCCCATCGACAGGGTAATGCCTGCCGTGACGATCAGTGCCAGCAGCGCGGCGGCAGTTTGTTTGCGATACGGGCGAATAAAGCGCCATGCGAATTGCAGGGCCTGACGTTGGCGGGAAGACAGCAGACTGAACATGAGCAATGCCATAGCTAAAACGGATGCACGCAGCCTAGACCCGACCGCCTGTCTTGCGCCAGTGAACTCTGTATGCGACCTGGCGTCGCACACCCTATGGGTAGTGCCGAAGTCATAAGGCACCGAGCGCTTGTTGCTAGACCGTTTCGTTCTAAAGTGGCGCTGGAAGTTTGCCCAGGTTTCTGTTGGACTGATATCAGCGCAGTGCACCACCCAGGGCGTTGTAACAGGGCGGTCATCACGCGTATCTAGTCTAGGCTTGCAACCTGATGAGGAGACAGGAAATGAGCTTGCAACACAGCAGCGAAGTAAAACCGTCGAAACCTTCCAAACCTGTTGGCTGCTCGGTCATCGACGCCCAGGGGCGTGAAATCGAAGTGACGGAAGAGATGATCCAGAAAGCCTGCGAGACGCTGGAAAAAAGCCGCCAGGAAGCAGCTCCCAAGAAAAACCGCTGATCAAACAAGAATTCAATGACCCGGCTGCAGAGCCGGGTTTTTTATTGCCTGTTGGGGCCCCATCGCCGGCAAGGCCGGCTCCCACAGAGATCCTTTTTGCTGCCTGAACTGTGGGAGCCGGCCTTGCCGGCGATAGGGCCCAAAAGGTCAGACCAAAACCCCACCCAACGCCCGCACCATCTGCACCAGCTCAGGCGCCTCACCTTCCCCACCGATGCGCACCGCCAGCCCTTCGATTTCCCGCCGTACCGGGTACTGCTTGCGCAACCCATCGAACGCCGCCCGCTGCACCAGCGGATCACTGCTCAAGCTGCGACGGAAATCCGCATCATCGCGGCGCGGGTCGTACACCGCCCGGCACACTGTGGCCAACGCCCAGGCCGGATTGGCTTCAGCACGCAGATCAAGCTGGGCCAGCCACGGTTGCGGCAGCAGGTCCGCCAGTTGCATCTGCTCGGGCACACCGCGCCAGGCACAGAACGCCTGGTAGATCTGCGAAGTTCCGCGTTGCTTGCCATCCAGGCTGTAGCCAGCGATATGCGGGGTGGCGATCACGCACAGGTCGGCCAAGGCCACATCTACCTGCGGCTCCCCTTCCCACACATCCAGCACCGCCTGCACATCATCGCGCTGGCGCAACAACCCGCGCAGCGCCTGATTGTCCACCACCGGGCCACGGCTGGCATTGATCAACCAGGCACCAGGGCGCAATTGCGCCAGGCGCTCGGCATCGAGCAGGTGCCAGGTCGGCTGCTCGCCTTCACGGGTCAAGGGCGTGTGCAGGCTGATCACATCGCACTGCGCCAGCACCTGCTCCAGGCTGACATAGTCGCCGCCCTCGCGCGCCTGGCGTGGCGGATCGCAAACCAGCACGTTCCAGCCCAGGCCACGCAATACTGCAACCAGCCGCCCACCCACTTCGCCGGCACCGACCACCCCATAGGTCCGCTCCGGCAGTGCTACGCCATCCAGCTCCGCCAGGGTCAGCAGGCTGCCCAGCACATAGTCGACCACGCCACGGGCATTGCAGCCCGGCGCACTCGACCAGTGAATGCCGGCCTCGGCGAAATACCCCAGGTCGAGGTGATCGGTACCGATGGTGCAGGTGCCGACAAAACGCACTGAACTGCCCTCCAGCAAGGCCCGGTCGACCTGGGTTACCGAACGCACCAGCAGCACGTCGGCGTCCTGCACGCAGGCGCGGTCGATGGCCCGGCCGGGGTAGCGGCGGATTTCGCCGAACCCGGCAAAGAAGTCATCGAGCAGCGGAATATTCTCGTCGGCAACAATCAGCATGGCGCTCTCCTGTAGGGGAACGCAGTGTAGGCCGATCTTCGCGGGCTGATCCAGCACGATGGGCAATACCTACAAAGTTTCCTGACCAGTGCGTCAGGGCGTAGACTACGCGGTTTTCCGCACCTTTTACTGTGGGCAACTGCCTTGTGACACTCATGACCAGCGAAACCACCCTCCCCGTTTCCCGCCCTGCCCGGGTCCGCGCCGAAGTGCGCAGCCTGCTGCACCTGGCCACGCCGATCATCATCGGCCAACTGGCCACCACCGCCATGGGCTTCGTCGATGCGGTGATGGCTGGCCGCGTCGGCCCCCGCGACCTGGCCGCCGTGGCGCTGGGCAACTCGATCTGGGTACCGGTCTACCTGCTGATGAGCGGCATCCTGCTGGCCACCACACCGAAAGTGGCGCAGCGTTTCGGTGCCGGCCAGATCAAGGAGATCGGCCCGCTGGTGCGCCAGGCGCTATGGCTGGCCCTTGTGGTTGGCCTGGGCGCCAGCCTGATGCTGCTCAGCGCCGAACCGATCCTGCACCTGATGAAGGTCGAGCCGGAATTGATTGCGCCGTGCATGGGCTACCTGCACGGGATCGCTTTCGGCCTGCCGGCGGTGGCGCTGTATTACGTGCTGCGCTGCTGCAGCGATGCCATGGGGCGTACCCGGCCAAGCATGGTGATCGGCTTGGGCGGCTTGATGCTGAACATCCCGCTGAACTACATCTTCATCTATGGCCACCTGGGCCTGCCGGCAATGGGCGGGGTCGGTTGTGGCTGGGCCAGCGGCATCGTCATGTGGGCCATGGCCCTGGGCATGGCCTTCTGGGTCGGACGTGCGCCGGCCTACCGCGAGTCGCAGCTATTCGGTAACTTCGAATGGCCGCAATGGGCGGTGATCAAGCGCCTGCTGTCGATTGGCCTGCCCATCGGCATTGCGGTGTTTGCCGAGTCGAGCATCTTTGCGGTGATCGCCCTGCTGATCGGCAGCCTCGGCGCGACCGTGGTCGCCGGGCACCAGATCGCCCTGAACGTCAGTTCGCTGGTGTTCATGATCCCGTATTCGCTGGGCATGGCCGTCACGGTGCGCGTGGGCCAGGCCATTGGTGCCGGCAATCCGCGCCAGGCACGCTTTGCTGCGGGTGTAGGGATGGGCACGGCGCTGGCCTATGCGTGCTTCTCGGCAAGCTTGATGTTGTTGCTGCGCGAGCCGATCGCGACCATCTACACCACTGACACGGCAGTGATCCAGATCGCTTCGATGCTGATCGTGTACTCGGCGCTGTTCCAGTTTTCCGATGCGATCCAGGTCACCGCGGCCGGTGCCTTGCGTGGTTATCAGGACACCCGGGTAACGATGATCCTGACCTTGTTCGCCTACTGGGGGATCGGCCTGCCGGTGGGTTACCTGCTCGGCCTGACCGACTGGCTGGGTACGGCCACGGGCCCGAGCGGGCTGTGGCAGGGGCTGATTGTCGGCCTGACCTGTGCGGCGCTGATGCTCACGGTGCGCCTGGCGCGTAGCGCCCGCAAGCGCATCCGCCAGGCCGCGCGGGCCTAGTCGAGCTTCTTGCGGATCCAGTACAGGTAGGTACCGGCCTCTTCCTGCTGCTGAACCAGTTCGTGGCCGAGGAAGACGCAGAACTTGGGAATGTCGCGGCGGGTCGAGGGGTCGGTGGCGATCACCTTGAGCAGGCCGCCAGCGGCCAGGTCACGCACGTGCTGGTGCAGCATCATGACCGGCTCCGGGCAGTTGAGGCCGGTGGCGTCGAGGATGGCATCGGGGGTGAAATCGGTCATGGGGTACTCCGGTGTGACGTAAATACAGTCTAAAGGCAGATTCACCCTTCCTGTGGGAGCCGGCCTTGCCGGCGAAGCAAACCGCCAGGCTTGCCGCCCATCGCCGGCAAGGCCGGCTCCCACAGAATCAAGGATGGCTGTCAGCGCGGTTTCAGGTCCAGGCGCCGCAGGTGGCAGGTCACTTCCTCGCGGTCATGGTACAGCTGCTTGCAGCCAATCGAGACCTTGACCTTGCGCGCCTTGAAGCCCTCCTCGATGCGATCAAGCAAGCGGCGCACTTCGGCATAGCGCTGCTTCATCGGCAACTTCAAGTTGACCACCGCCTCGCGGCACAGGCCCTCGCCCAGCCAGGTCTCCAGCAACGCCGCGCTACGCGCCGGCTTCTCGACGATATCGCAGACCATCCAGTCGACTATCTGCTTGGGCTTGTAGGTAAACCCATCAGCCATCAGGTGCTGGACCAACCCGGTGTCCATCAGGCTCTCGGCCATCGGCCCGTTGTCGATGGCCGTCACCAGCATGCCACGCCTGACCAACTGATACGTCCAGCCACCCGGCGCCGCCCCCAGGTCCACCCCGGTCATGTCATCGGCCAGGCGCTGCTCCCACTGGTCGCGCGGAATGAAATGGTGCCAGGCCTCTTCCAGCTTCAACGTCGAACGGCTCGGCGCTTCACGCGGGAACTTCAAGCGCGGGATGCCCATCGGCCACATGGCCGAATTGTCTGCCGCTGCCAGCCCGACAAACACCCGCCGACCGCTGACGAAGGTCAGCAGCAAACGCGGCTTGCTGGCGTCCTCTTGCAGCCGCCCGGCCTTGCTCAGCGCCTTGCGCAGCGGTACTTCGAACTTGCGGCAGAACGTCGAGAGTTCCTTGCCGTCGTTGGTGTCCATCACTTCCAGCCACAGGCTGCCGCACACCGGGAAGTCAGCCAGGTGTTCGATCAACACGCTGATGCGGTCGGTTTCCGGCAACTCGATGAAACTGCCCCGGGCCCACTGGCGCGGGAAGATCAACTGGCTGAAGCGCAGCTCGCGCATCAACTGCTCGGTGCCCTCGGCATCGTTGCAGATGAATTCGGCGCAGGCGGTCTGCGGCTTGGCCTTGGCATAGCCGGCCACACCCAGGCGGGCGGCGTGCTCGGCGATCTCCGAGCAGACTTCGCTCTCGAAACCGGGCCGACAATGCATAAACAGGGTATTCATGACTCACTCCAGAACGGCTGGCGGACGACTTCCACCAAGCCTGACCGAGCGCAAGGCGCAACGGCGGCAAATCGGCGAATGATAAAGGAGTTTCGGAACCGGCGACACGCCCCGCCGGTCCAGTACATGGTCAGGGGTGCCAAACAGGGCTAACCTGACCGTTCGCCAGGTCCGTGCCGTGCGGACCGTCACAGAGGCGGTGAACCGGCGACAACACAGGAGATTGCCGGGCACCGGCGCAGAAGGAGTTGGTCAATGCCCTCGTTCGACAGCCTGAAAACCCTCAAGACCTTGACGGTGGAAAACCGTGAATACCATTACTTCAGCCTGACTGAGGCCGCTCGAAGCCTTGGCGATCTGCAGCGCCTGCCCATGTCGCTGAAGGTGCTGCTGGAAAACCTGCTGCGCTGGGAGGATGGCAAGACCGTCAGCGCCAGCGACCTGCAAGCCCTCGCCGGCTGGCTCAAGGAGCGTCGCTCCGACCGCGAGATCCAGTACCGCCCGGCGCGGGTATTGATGCAGGACTTTACCGGCGTACCCGCCGTGGTCGACCTGGCCGCCATGCGCGCAGCCATGGCCAAGGCCGGCGGCGACCCGCAACGGATCAACCCGCTGTCGCCGGTGGACCTGGTGATCGACCACTCGGTGATGGTCGACCGTTATGCCAGCCAGGACGCGTTCAGCGAGAACGTCGATATCGAGATGCAGCGTAATGGCGAGCGCTATGCGTTCCTGCGCTGGGGCCAGAGTGCCTTCGCCAATTTCAGCGTGGTGCCGCCGGGCACCGGCATCTGCCACCAGGTCAACCTGGAATACCTCGGCCGCACCGTCTGGACCCGTGAAGAGGACGGCCGCACCTACGCCTTCCCCGACACCCTGGTCGGCACCGACTCGCACACCACCATGATCAACGGCCTCGGCGTACTGGGCTGGGGCGTAGGCGGGATCGAAGCCGAAGCGGCCATGCTCGGCCAGCCGGTGTCGATGCTGATCCCCGAAGTGATCGGCTTCAAGCTGACCGGCAAGCTGCGTGAAGGCATCAGCGCCACTGACCTGGTGCTGACCGTCACGCAAATGCTGCGCAAAAAAGGCGTGGTCGGCAAATTCGTCGAGTTCTATGGCGATGGTCTGGCCGACCTGCCCTTGGCCGACCGTGCGACCATTGCCAACATGGCCCCGGAATATGGCGCCACCTGTGGCTTCTTCCCGGTGGACCAGGTGACGCTGGACTACCTCAAGCTGTCAGGTCGCCCGGCAGCCACGGTGCAACTGGTCGAGGCCTATTGCAAGGCCCAGGGCCTGTGGCGCCTGCCCGGCCAGGAGCCGGTATTCACCGATACCCTGGCGCTGGACATGCACGAAGTCGAGGCCAGCCTTGCCGGCCCGAAACGGCCGCAGGACCGCGTGGCGCTGTCACAGGTGAGCCAGGCCTTCGACAGTTTCCTTGGCCTGCAACTGAAGGTTCCGAGCAAGGAGCTCGGACGACTGGAAAGCGAAGGCGGTGGCGGCGTGGCGGTGGGCAATGCCGACCAGGCCGGCGAAGCCAGCTATGAATACCAGGGCCAGCGCCATCAGTTGCGCGATGGCGCCGTGGTGATTGCCGCCATCACCTCCTGCACCAATACCTCCAACCCGAGCGTGATGATGGCCGCCGGGCTGGTGGCGAAAAAGGCGGTCGAAAAAGGCCTGACCCGCAAACCCTGGGTGAAGACTTCCCTGGCACCCGGCTCCAAGGTGGTGACCGACTACTACAAGGCTGCGGGCCTGACCCAGTACCTGGACAAGCTGGGCTTCGACCTGGTGGGCTACGGCTGCACCACCTGCATTGGCAACTCCGGCCCGCTGGCCGAGCCCATCGAAAAAGCCATCACCCAGGCCGACCTCACGGTTGCCTCGGTGCTCTCCGGCAACCGCAACTTCGAAGGCCGCGTGCACCCACTGGTGAAGACCAACTGGCTGGCCTCCCCGCCACTGGTGGTGGCCTATGCCCTGGCCGGCAGCGTGCGCATCGATATTTCCAGCGAACCGCTGGGCACCGGTAGCGATGGCAAGCCGGTGTACCTCAAGGACATTTGGCCTACACAGCAGGAGATCGCCGAAGCGGTGAGCAACGTCGACACCGCGATGTTCCACAAGGAATACGCCGCAGTGTTCGCCGGCGATGCGCAATGGCAGGCCATTGAAGTACCCCAGGCTGCCACCTATGTCTGGCAGGACGACTCCACCTATATCCAGCATCCACCGTTCTTTGACGACATTACCGGCCCATTGCCCGTCATCGAGGACATCCCCGGCACGCGCGTGCTGGCCTTGCTCGGCGACTCGGTGACCACCGACTACATCTCCCCTGCCGGCAACATCAAGGCCGACAGCCCGGCCGGCCGTTACCTGCGCGACAAAGGCGTGCAACCACACGACTTCAACTCCTATGGCTCGCGACGCGGCAACCACGAAGTGATGATGCGCGGCACCTTCGCCAACATCCGTATCCGCAATGAAATGCTTGGCGGCGAAGAAGGCGGCAACACCGTCCATATCCCGAGCGGCGAGAAACTGGCGATCTATGATGCGGCCATGCGTTACAAAGCCGAAGGCACGCCGCTGGTGGTGATTGCAGGGCAGGAATACGGCACAGGTTCCAGCCGTGACTGGGCCGCCAAGGGCACCAACCTGCTGGGGGTCAAGGCCGTGCTGGCGGAGAGCTTCGAGCGCATCCACCGCTCCAACCTGGTGGGCATGGGCGTGCTGCCCTTGCAGTTCACTGCTGGGCAGACGCGCAAGACCCTTGCCCTCAGCGGGCGTGAGCGCATCGACATCAAAGGGCTGAGCAACGCGCAGATTCAACCACACATGACCCTGACGCTGACCCTGCACCGCGAAGACGGCACTCAGCAAGACATCGAGGTGCTGTGCCGCATCGACACCCTCAACGAAGTGGAGTACTTCAAGTCCGGAGGGATCCTGCACTACGTGCTGCGACAATTGATCGCAAGCTGATCCACGTCCTACAGGCCCGGCCTCGAATGGCCGGGCCTTTTTCTGCTTTTTCACCTTGAGCCCGCCGCAGCAACCCGTAGCATGACGACGAAATTTGACGTGCCTTGAAACGTTTTCAGGGAGTCGTACGCTTCTTTTTCATCGTAAAGGACCCGACATGCTCGCTTCTCAATGGATCGGCCTGGTGCTGTTTGGCCTGGGCTATGCCATCGCCCTGAGCTTCGGCAGCCTGGGCATCGCCACCCTGCCCACCTTCGTACTGCTGCTCGCCAGCCTGTGGCTGGTCTGCCGTGGCAAGCAAGCCTGGCTGCGCGGCCTGGGCCATGGCCTGTTCGTGTTGCTGGCCTTCGCCCTGGCCCTGCACTGGCTGCCCGGCTTCAATAACGCGAAAGTCATCGCGGCGACTCGCCTTACCCCAGACGCCGTGCCCTTCTCATTGCACCTGAACCTCGACAAACCGCTGATCGGCCTTTGGCTGCTACTGGCCTGCCCGTGGCTGTTCCTCGCCGGCACCCGCAAGCGCCTGGCAAGCGCGGCCGTGTTGCTGCCACTGACGTGCCTGGTGACACTGGGCCTGGCGGTGTGGATGGGGATGATCGAATGGGCGCCGAAGTGGCCGGCACAGGCCTGGATCTGGCTGTTCAACAACCTCTTGCTGGTGAGCCTGACCGAGGAGCTGCTGTTTCGCGGCTACTTGCAAGGCAGCCTGCAACGCGCCTTGAAGCACCTGCCGCAAGGTCAGAACATTGCATTACTGGTTGCCGCCGGCCTGTTTGGCCTGGCGCATTTCGGGGCTGGTTGGCAGTGGGTCAGCCTGGCCACATTGGCCGGTATCGGCTACGGCCTGGCCTATCGATACGGCGGGCTTTATGCCGCCATCGCCTGCCATTTCGGCCTGAATATGGCGCATTTCACGCTCTTTACTTACCCGCAATTAATGCCGCAGTGAACTGCCAGTCTTTAGCTGACTAATGTGTCAAAAATATGAAAGAATGCGGCTAATTTACTGAATTTTGTACAATTCACGTAGCCCAGGTCAGGACGACCGACATTGCGCTGGATCAATTTTCTTTAAATATCCACTCAATAAAAACGCCTTTGTGCCGATACCTCACGAAAGCCTTGCGGATTGAACAGCTTATGCGTAACAACCAGCCAATTACCCAGCGCGAACGGACTTTCCCAGCTCAGCAACGCCTCATTTCGACCACCGATGCCAAGGGTGTCATCACCTATTGCAACGATGCCTTCGTCGAGATCAGTGGTTTTACGCGGGAAGAGTTGATTCGCGCCCCCCATAACCTGGTTCGGCACCCGGATGTGCCACCAGCGGTCTTTGCCCATATGTGGAGCACCCTGAAACAGGGGCTGCCATGGATGGGTATCGTCAAGAACCGGTGCAAAACCGGTGACCACTACTGGGTAAATGCCTACGTCACCCCTGTGTTTGATAACAACCAGGTGGTCGGCTATGAATCGGTGCGGGTCAAACCGACTGCCGAACAAGTGCGCCGCGCCGAAGAGCTGTACACCCGCATCAACCAGGGCAAGCCGGCCATTCCGGGCCGCGACAAGTGGCTGCCGGTGCTGCAGGACTGGTTGCCGTTCATTCTGGTCAGCCAGATCGGCTTCCTGATCGGTAGCTGGTTGGGCCACCCCTGGGGCTTTGCGGTGGCCGCCGGCCTGTCCGTACCGCTCGGCCTGCTGGGCCTGAGCTGGCAGCAGCGCGGCCTCAAGCGCCTTTTGCGCCTGGCCGAACAGACCACCTCCGACCCGCTGATCGCGCAGATGTACACCGACAGCCGTGGCGTCCAGGCGCGTCTGGAAATGGCCATGCTCAGCCAGGATGCCCGCCTGAAAACCTGCCTGACCCGCCTGCAGGACACCGCCGAACACCTGAACGAACAGGCGCGGCAATCCGATGCCCTGGCGCACAGCAGCTCTTCGGGGCTGGAGCGCCAACGCATCGAGACCGAGCAGGTCGCTGCCGCCGTGAACCAGATGGCCGCTACTACCCAGGAAGTTGCCAACCACGTACAGCGCACTGCCGACGCCACCCAGGAGGCCAATCGCCTGACCGGTCGCGGCCGCGATATCGCCGGGGAAACCCGCGACGCCATCCAGCGCCTGTCGGTGGCCGTGGGTGAAACCGGCCAGACCGTTACCCAACTGGCCCGCGACAGTGACGAGATCGGCGGCGTGGTCGACGTGATCAAGGGCATCGCCGACCAGACCAACCTACTGGCACTCAACGCCGCCATTGAAGCGGCCCGTGCCGGTGAAATGGGCCGTGGCTTTGCCGTGGTGGCCGACGAAGTACGTCAGCTGGCGCAACGCACCAGCGAATCGACCGGGCAGATCCACGGCCTGATCGCCAAGCTGCAACAAACAGCCAGCAACGCGGTGCAAACCATGGAAGCTGGCCATCGTCAGGCCGAAGAAGGCGTGGCGCGAGTGATGGAAGCTGACCAGGCACTGGTGGGCATCAGTGAGGCCGTGGCCAACATCACCGACATGGCGACCCAGATCGCTGCAGCGACCGAAGAGCAGACGGCAGTGGCTGACGAAATCAGCCGCAACATCAGCACCATCGCCGACCTCGCCGACCAGACTTCCGAACAGGCCCAGCATTCCGCCCTGCTCAGCGAAGAACTGACGCGCACCGCCACCACCCAGTACTCGCTGGTGGAACGCTTCAACCGCTAAACCCTGTGGCGCACACCCTCGCGGTGTGCGCCGACAGCGGCCTAGAAGTCCAGTGTCAGCCGACTTTCGAAATAACGCTCTTCCCCCGTCAACGGATCCTTGAAGCGCAAGCTGTGCGCCAGCAGTTTGAGCGGCTTGGCGTAGTCGTCCGGGCCATTCACCACGTCCGGGTAGAACGGATCATTGCAGATGCTCGCGCCCAATGCGGTCATGTGCACGCGCAACTGGTGGGTCTTGCCGGTCACCGGTGAAAGGCCATAGCGCCACAACTCCCCGCGTTTTTCCAACACCTGGGCAATGGTTTCGCTGTTGCTGGTGCCGGGGGCTTCCTGCATGCGGAAAAACGGCTCGCCACTGACCATCCGGCTCTTGTGCACCAACGGGAACTCAAGTTCGGGCAAGGCGCGGGCAATGGCCTGGTAGTGCTTGTCGATCTGCCGGGTGGGGAACAGCTGCTGATAGGCCGTACGGCTTTGCGGGTTGACCGAGAACAGCACCAGGCCGGCCGTGTGCCGGTCGATACGGTGCAGCGGCACCAGGTCCGGGTTGTCCAGGCGACGGATCAGCCGACGCAGCAAGGTGTGCTCGACGTATTCACCGGTGGGCGTCACCGGCAGGAAATGCGGCTTGTCGGCGACCACCAGGTGTTCGTCCATATGCAGGATCTGCTCCTGCACCGGGATCGGCTTCTCATTGGGCACTTCACGGAAGTAATGAATCTTCAGGCCTTGCCGGTAGGCCGTTGCGGTGCTGATCGGCTGACCTTGAGCGTCCAGCACCCTGCCCCGGGCGATGCGGTCGAGCCACTGCTCGCGGTCGATGGCCTTGAAGTGATCGCACAGGCAGTCCAGCACGGTCGCCCAAGGGCCAGGTGGCAGGCAGACCGTACTGGCTTGATGCCGTGACGGGTCGAAGGGAGCACTCATGGACACACTCGCAACAGGATGACCCGGCATTATCCTGCATGCCCGGCGGATCAACCAGCCCGGGCTGCGGCAGCCTCGGTGAACTCCTTGAGCCAGCGCAGCACCTGCACCGCTTCCCAGCGGCTCGGGTCGTACAGGGCATACATCAGGCCTTGATAGCCAACCACATCCAATGGCCGGTGATAGCCGGCGCGCTGGAACAGCGCTTCGATCTCGGCAAAGCAGGTATTGAAGTGGACCTTGGTGAAAGGCGTTTTGCCTTCGGTGACCAGGCCATCGAGGCGTAGCTCGAGCACGGCCTCGCTGACCTGGGCGGCGGACATGCGGTTGATGCTGTATTTCAATTGTTCGACGTTGACCATCGGCTGTTCCCTCAGGCGCAAGCAGTCGCCCTTGATACTGTATTTATATACAGCATAGGCTGCGGGCGGGTTTCTCGTCAATCAAACGGATCGCTACTGCACGCCGGGCAGATAGCCGGTGCCTTGGCGCAGGGTCAGCACCTGTTGCCGGGCGCCATGCTCGGCCAGGCCAAAATGTACCCAGCCGTCGTACTCGTAGATCATCTGGTCGAAGACCAGGTCGCTGCTGGCCAGGCGCTGGGCCAGTTCACGGGCACTGAACCTTACGGCACTGATATCGGCGGCAAGGCCCTTGATATGGGCGCTGGTGGAAGAACCGCCGATTCTGCGATTGAGGGCCAGGCTGCGGTAACCGCTGCTGACGACGATCGGGCAGCCGACCAGGCTGCGTACTTGCTCGAGGGTCTGGGTGAGGCGCCGCAGGTTGCGCACGACCTGTGGGCTGGGGGTGTTGTCGATGCCTTCGCGGCTGGCGGTTTGCGAGACGATCATCTCGTCGAGGGTAAAATGCGGGCTCAGGTACATGAATGCCACTCCTTGGCAGGCTGAACGTTGGCTGGGGATTCTCTGATGCTGTTGCACCGGATGCACGAAGGAGAGTGCTTCGTCATGTAACCGGAGCCAGGCATCACCCGCCTAACGCAAAAACGCCACCACCTGCTCCGCATCAAACGGCCACCCCAACTCCCCCCCCGTATCGCACCGGCGCAACACCGGAATGCTCAACCCGTACTGTTCAAACAGCGCGTCGCTCTCGGCGATGTCCACCAGCTCGACCAGCAACCCGTGCTCGACAAGCGGCATCAACAGCGCCTCAGCCACCTCACACAGATGGCAACCGAGCGTACCGAACAATTGGCATTCAGGAAGCATGAACAGCACCGACAACAAGAAGGATGGGAAGGTTATTCTAGGACCCCAAGCCAACCCCGTCGACCCGAGCACGCGCTCGCCAAGACACTGATATGGATCATCTGCCACCCGGGCCCTGGCCTGTACCCTCGGCACTTTTTTGCCGGTTTTTACATGGAGTGTGTTGTGTGTTTGCAAACCTGCTGATCATCCTGGCCTCTTCGCTGGTCGTCATTGCCATCTTCCGGCGCCTGCAACTGCCGCCGGTACTGGGCTATTTGTGCGTCGGCCTGTTCGTGGGCCCCACTGCCCTGGACTGGGTCAACGAAAGTGAAGCGCTGCCAGACCTCGCCGAAATGGGCGTGGTGTTCCTGTTGTTTTCCCTGGGCCTGGAGTTCTCCCTGTCGAAAATGCTCGCGCTACGCCGCGTGGTCTTCGGCCTGGGCAGCCTGCAGGTAATCTGCACCACGGTGCTGATCGCCGGCCTGCTCTCGCTGCTCGGCATGCCCACCAACGCGGCGCTGTTGCTGGGTGGCGGGCTGGCCCTGTCGTCCACCGCCATCGTCAGCAAGGAGCTGACCAGCCTCGGCGAGATCTTCAGCAGCCACGGCCAGAATGCAATCGGCGTGCTGCTGTTCCAGGACGTGGTCGCCGTGTTGCTGCTGACCCTGGTGCCGGTGTTCGCCGGCGAAAGCGGCCAGGCCTGGTACTGGGCCCTGCCGCTTACCCTGGGCAAAACCGTGATCCTGTTTGTCGGCTTGCTGCTGGCCAGCCGCTGGCTGCTGCCGCGCCTGTTCCACGAGGTGGCCGCCTCGCACTCCGCTGAGTTGTTCGTGCTGCTGGCCCTGGTGATCGTGCTGCTGACTGCCTGGCTCACCCACCTGCTTGGCCTGTCCCCGGCGCTCGGCGCCTTCCTGGCCGGCATGCTGCTGGGCGAAAGCAACTACCGCCACCAGATCGAAGCGGATATCCGCCCGTTTCGCGACATCCTGCTCGGGTTGTTCTTCGTCAGTATCGGCATGCTGATCGACCTGCAACTGTTCGCCACCGATGGCCTGAAAATCCTCGGCCTGACCTTGGGCCTGCTGGTGATCAAGGGCCTGGTCGTCGCCGCCCTTGTGCGCCTGCGTGGCAGCGATGCGGAAACCGCCTGGCGCAGCGGCCTGGCCCTGGCCCAGGGCGGCGAGTTCTGCTTCGCCCTGATGGCGCAGATGCAGCAAAGCCGCCTGATGCCCGAAGGCCTCGGCGACCTGCTGCTGGCCGCCACCTTCTGTTCGATGGTGGTCACCCCGCTGATGCTGCGGGCTGCACCAAGCCTGGCCGCCCGCCTGCACCGCAAACCCAACCAGGAGGTGCACCTGGAGGCCATTGGCGCACAAAGTGCCGAGATGAACGGCCACGTGGTGATTTGCGGCTATGGCCGGGTGGGCCAGTCGATCGGGCGCTTCCTGCGCCGCGAGCAGCAAGTCTTCATCGCCTTGGATGACGACCCGGTGCGGGTCCAGGAAGCGGCGGCCGGCGAGAGCTGCGTGCATTACGGTGACTCACGGCGCGGCGAGCTGCTGGCAGCCGTGGGGCTTGAGCGCGCGCGCCTGCTGGTGATCGCGGTGGACAAGACCGATGTCGCCATGAATGTGCTCAAGGCCGCCCGCCACCTAAGCAGTCAAGTGCCGATCCTGGTTCGCACCCGTGACGACAGCCTGCGCGACGAACTGCGCGCTGCCGGGGCAACCGCCGTGGTGCCGGAGTTGCTGGAGTCGAGCCTGATGCTGGCCTCCCACGCGCTGGTGATGATCGGCCTGCCGCAAGAGCAGGTACAACAGCGCATCGATGAAGTGCGCAAGAGCCGTTATCGCCTGCTACACGGCTTCTACCAAGGCGCGCAAACCAACCCGGTGGACAGCGAAGGGCAACCCAAGGTGCTCATGCACGCAGTCAACCTCGGCTCGGACGCCTACGCCTGCGGCCGCCCCTTGCAGGAGCTGGCGCTGGAGCAGATGGGCGTCGAGCTGCAAGCGGTGCAGCGCAACGGCAGCGAGCTGGCACTGGACAACCAGACCTGCCTGCACGCCGGCGATGCCGTGCTGCTGAGCGGCCCGTCCAGCGCCCTCGAAGCCTGCGAGGCGCGCTTGCTGGCGGGCCGCTAAGCGGCTCAGTCGTGGCTGGTGGCGCCGATCTTGTGAATCGACAGGTCGGCGCCGTAGTACTCCTGCTCCTGGCTCAGGCGCAGGCCGGTCACGGCCTTGATCGAACCGTACACGGCAAAGCCGCCGACCAGCGCCACCAGTACACCCGCCGCTGTACCCAACAGCTGGCTGATCAGGCTGACCCCGCCCAACCCGCCCAACAGTTCCTGGCCAAAGATCCCGCAGGCGATCCCGCCCCACACCCCGCAAATGCCATGCAAGGGCCAGACGCCCAGCACGTCGTCGATCTTCCAGCGGTTCTGGGTGGCGGTGAAGCACCAGACGAACAAGGCGCCGGCAATGGCCCCGGTCACCAATGCGCCCACCGGGTGCATCAGGTCGGAGCCGGCACAGATCGCCACCAGCCCCGCCAGCGGGCCGTTGTGCAGGAAGCCCGGGTCGTTGCGCCCGACCAGCAACGCGGCGACCGTGCCGCCGACCATGGCCATCAGCGAGTTCACTGCCACCAGGCCGCTGACGGCCGGCAGGGTTTGCGCGCTCATGACGTTGAAGCCGAACCAGCCGACAATCAAAATCCACGAACCCAACGCCAGGAACGGAATGTTCGACGGTGCGAACGCCACCAGGCGCCCCTCGCGATAACGGCCATGGCGCGGCCCCAGCAGCAACACCGCTGCCAGCGCCAGCCAGCCGCCCATGGCGTGCACCACCACGGAGCCGGCGAAATCGTGGAAGCCGGCGCCAAAGCGTTCGGCCAGCCAGGCCTGCACGCCAAAGTTGCCGTTCCACGCCATCCCCTCAAAGAACGGCTATTCGGAATAGTGTG
>NZ_JAMDGY010000054.1 GCF_028656955.1 Pseudomonas fontis | reverse complement strand
CGTTATCAGCCCGTCCCCGAACTGCTCAAGCAGCTCTTTCGGGATTTTCGGTAATTCTCGTGGCGCTTGGCGCGCGGGTTTCTTTTTGGTTGGCATACATGCACCTCTTGCTCATGTTATGCCCGAACACAAAATTTCTGACACCCCCAATTGCCCCAACAAAATCAAATGGATAAGCTCACCCCCCAAAAAAAACCAACCTCACCCCCGAACCGCATCCAACATCCCCCGCTCCACAATGAAATCAATCACCGCCTGCACCCCATGCCCCGTCTTGAGATTGGTAAACGCCCAGGGCCGCTCAGGCCGCATCCGCTGGGTATCGCGCTCCATCACCTCCAGCGAGGCGCCCACATAAGGCGCCAGGTCAATCTTGTTGATCACCAGAAAATCCGACTTGGTAATCCCTGGCCCGCCCTTGCGTGGAATCTTCTCCCCTTCAGCCACATCAATCACGTACACCGTCAAATCCGCCAGCTCCGGGCTAAACGTCGCACTCAGATTATCCCCGCCACTTTCCACAAAAATCACTTCAAGATTGCCGAACTTGCGCGCCAGTTCCTCCACCGCCGCCAGGTTCATCGAGGCATCCTCGCGAATCGCCGTGTGCGGGCACCCGCCCGTCTCCACCCCGACAATCCGCTCCGGCGCCAAGGCCCCCGCTTCGGTCAGGATGCGCTGGTCTTCCTTGGTGTAGATGTCATTGGTCACCACCGCGATTTCATAGCGATCACGCATGGCCTTGCACAGCACTTCCAGCAGTGCCGTCTTGCCCGAACCTACCGGGCCACCGACACCAACACGCAGGGGTTGCTTGTAACTTTGCATAAGGCTCTCCTCAGGATCGGAACAATCGGGTGTATTGGGTTTCATGACAGGACGAGGCAATCGCCAGCAACGGCAAGCCTCCACCAAGCGCTTCATCCGGCAACTGCAAGGCACACTCCAGCACCGCCGGCATCTCGGCACTGAGGTCGCGCAACAAACTCTGCGCCGCCTGCTGACCAAAAGGCACCAACTTGACCCCGGCCATCACCGCACCTTCCAGCCACGCAAAACCGTGGCCCAGGGCAAGGTCACGCAAGGCAATCTCCCAGTGCGCCGCCAGCCAGGCCATGCCGCCCAACTGGCTCATCTCCAGGCTCGAACGCCACTGCGGCCCCTGCCCCAGCTGCCAGCCATCGAGCAGGCGCATCAGGGCCATGCCGCGCTGACGCTCCTCCAGACGCAACTCCGCCGTTTCACGGTTAGCCAGAAGAAAGCGGCTCCAACGCGCGAACGTGTCGGCGTCCTCAGCCACACAGGCGTGATAAAGGCGCGCCAGCACCGGCCAGTCGAGGTAGCCCAAGGTGTCCTGCAACTGCTCACGCTGCCAGGCACGAAAACCTTCCACGCCCTGTACCCAGCCCGCCTCCACCGCCCACTCCAGGCCCTGCGAATAGGTGAAGCCACCCACCGGCAGATTCGGGCTGGTCAGCTGCAACAGGCGCAGCAGTTTCAGGTCGACACTCATCAGCCGGCAAAGACCAACGCCGCGCCCGCCAACAGACCGCCACCGGCGATCTTCTGCAGACGCTCATGCCGACGCAGCAGGCAGCCCAGTGCAAAACCTACCGCCAGCAATGCACCGCTGACCGTGACAAAGCCGGCGCTGAACAACCAGAACGCACCCGGGCTGGCTTCAACGCCATGGGCCCAACCGTGGAACAGGGCAAACAACGGCATCGCCAGCGCCAGCAACACCTGACGCTGCGGCATCAACAAGGCCACCGCCGCCACGACCAACGAGCCGAGAATCATGTTCTCCATGCCCAGCACATCGCCGAACAGGTGCCCGAGAAAGGCCCCAGCAAACATCGCCGCCAAGGTGCACAGCGGCAACGTCAAGGTCCGACCGGTCAGGGCCGCGAGGATCCCGGTACCGAGCAGCATCAGCAGGTGATCAAGCCCGGTCAACGGGTGCAGCAGCCCGTCCTGCAGGGGATTGCTGTCATGACCCGGATGAGCAAACGCCGGCACGGCGATCAACAGCAAGGCAAGGGCGAACAGTTTTTTCATGGCAGAAACTCCAGGGGAAAATCAGTGGGCGTGGTGACCGGCAACACGTACAAAACGATGCTCGTGGCTGGGCGCATGGCTGTGCGGTGCACTCTGGTAGGCGCCCGCTTCCGGCTCGAACGGGGCCTGTTCGATAACCACCGTCAAGCCCAACCCGCGCACCATGTCATCGAGCACATAGTCATGCTGATAGCGCACAAACCCCGCACCGATCTCCAGCGGTACATGGCGATTGCCCAAGTGATAACAGGCCCGCGCCAGCAGCAATGCATCAGCGCAGCGCACCGTGGACACCTGCTCATCCGCCGCCACCACGCGAATCACTTCGCCGCCCTGCGCGTCCGTCAGCAACTCGCCGCCACGGATCAGCTGGCCGCGCTCCAGCATCAGGCCCGCTTCGCGGCCATCGTCCAGGGTGACGCGCACCCGGCTCTTGATGCGTGTATCCAGGTCGAGGGTGACCGTGCCGCTGATGGACGCGGCCTCGCTCGCCCGTAAGGTCAAGAGGATCATCTCGTCTCCTTCAGAACAGAAAATAACGCTGGGCCATCGGCAGCACGCTGGCCGGCTCGCACACCAGCAGCTCGCCGTTGGCGCGCACTTCATAGGTTTGCGCGTCCACCTCGATGGTCGGCAGCAGGCCGTTGTGCACCATGTCGGGCTTGCGCACCGTGCGACAGCCGCTGACGGTGCCGATCAGGCTGCGCAGGCCCAGTTGCTGGTGCACGCCGCGCTGCACCGCCGCTTGCGAAAGGAAGGTCATGCGCGTGGCATTGCGCGCCGCCCCCAGCGCCCCGAACATCGGCCGGTAATGCACCGGCTGCGGGGTGGGGATCGAGCCGTTGATGTCGCCCATCGCGGCCATGGCGATCATCCCGCCCTTGATCACCAGCGCCGGTTTCACGGCAAAGAATGCCGGCGCCCAGAGCACCAGATCAGCCAACTTGCCGGCCTCCACCGAGCCCACTTCATGGGCGATGCCATGGGTCAGCGCCGGGTTGATGGTGTACTTGGCGATGTAGCGCTTGACCCGGAAGTTGTCGCTGCGCGCCGTGTCCGGTGCCAGCGGCCCACGGCGCAGTTTCATCTGGTGCGCGACCTGCCAGGTGCGCAGCACCACCTCGCCCACCCGGCCCATGGCCTGGGAGTCGGAAGAGGTCATGGAGAACGCGCCCAGGTCGTGAAGGATGTCTTCGGCAGCAATGGTCTCGCGGCGAATGCGCGACTCGGCAAACGCCACGTCCTCGGGAATGCTGGTGTCCAGGTGATGGCAAACCATCAGCATGTCCAGATGCTCATCCACGGTATTGATGGTGTAGGGCAGCGTCGGGTTGGTCGAAGACGGCAGCACGTTGGCGAAGCCCGCTGCGCGGATGATGTCCGGCGCATGCCCGCCACCCGCCCCCTCAGTGTGGAAGGTATGAATGGTGCGATCACCAATGGCGGCCAGGGTGTCCTCGATGCAGCCCGATTCGTTCAACGTGTCGCTGTGCAAGGCGACCTGCACATCGTGCTCTTCGGCCACGCTCAGGCAACAGTCGATGGCGGCCGGTGTCGAACCCCAGTCTTCATGCAGCTTGAGCCCGACCGCGCCGGCCTCGATCTGCTCGCGCAAGCCCTCGGGCCGCGAGGCGTTGCCCTTGCCCAGCAGGCCGATGTTGATCGGCAGTTCATCCGCCGCCTGCAACATGCGCGCGAGGTACCACGGGCCGGAAGTGCAGGTGGTGGCGTTGGTGCCAGTGGCAGGCCCGGTGCCGCCACCAATGAATGTGGTGATGCCGGAGGTCAGCGCCTCCTCCACCTGCTGCGGGCAGATGAAGTGGATGTGCGAGTCAATGCCGCCAGCAGTGACGATCTTGCCTTCGGCGGCAATCACTTCGGTGGCAGGCCCGACCGGCAGGGTTACGCCGGGCTGCACATCAGGGTTGCCGGCCTTGCCGATGCCGAAGATGCGCCCGTTCTTTACGCCGATGTCAGCCTTGACTATGCCCCAGTGATCGATGATCAGCGCGTTGGTCAGCACCAGGTCCATCGCCTCGGCTGCGCGCATCTGGCCCTGGCCCATGCCGTCACGGATGACCTTGCCGCCGCCGAACTTGACCTCCTCGCCATACAGCGTGAAGTCCTTCTCCACCTCTACCCACAGCTCGGTGTCGGCCAGGCGTACGCGATCGCCCACGGTCGGGCCGAACATGTCGGCATAGGCCTGACGGGAAATTCGGCTCATGCCAGCGCCTCCAGCGGACCCATGACCTTGCCCTGGAAGCCATAGACTTCACGCTTGCCGGCATAAGCCACCAACTGCACGCTGCGCGACTGCCCCGGTTCGAACCGCACCGCCGTGCCGGCCGGGATGTCCAGGCGAAAGCCAAGGGTCGGCGCACGGTCGAACACCAACGCGGCATTGACCTCGTAAAAGTGATAATGCGAGCCCACCTGCACCGGGCGGTCACCGTGGTTGGCGACACTGACGCTGATCGGTTCACGGCCGGCATTGAGCTCGATGTCGCCATCGGCGACCTGTATTTCTCCGGGAATCATGCGGTTCTCCTGCGGCGCTCAGATGATCGGGTCATGCACGGTGACCAGCTTGGTCCCGTCGGGAAACGTCGCTTCGACCTGCACGTCGGGGATCATTTCGGCAACCCCCTCCATCACCTGGTCACGCCGCAGGACTTCACGGCCCAGGCTCATCAACTCGGCCACCGTGCGCCCGTCCCGGGCACCTTCAAGCACCGCCGCGCTGATCAATGCCACGGCTTCCGGGTAGTTGAGCTTCAAGCCGCGATCACGGCGGCGCTCGGCAAGCAACGCGGCAGTGAACAGCAGCAACTTGTCTTTTTCTCTCGGGGTCAGCTCCATCGGTGCTCTCTCAGGTGGCCCAGATGCGCGGCGGGCATGGCGCCAGGCCGAGGATGGCCGGGCGCAGGCAATACCAGATGCGTTGCAGGGTGGTTTGCAGGCGTTGGTTGTCGTTATCCAAAAGACGTACCACCAGCAGCGGCCCGAGCAAGGTGGCGCCGGCTGGCAGCGGCAGGCCCGCAAGTAGTTCGCGCACCTGATCGAGCAATTCGGGCGTCGCCGGCGCCGCGCAGAACGTGGCTTGCAAGGGGTGGCCGGCGAGCTTGTCGAGGCGACCGCCCTCGATGCGCAGGCGCTCGTGCAGGCCGAGGTCGTCGGGCAGGTCGATGTGCAGGCGGCTGTCGAGGGCGCCGTGGCTGAAGGTTTCGCCCATGACCGGGCGGCCCAGGCACAAGGTTTCCCAGGCCAGCAGGCGCGCGCCGGGGGCCAGGCTGAAGCGGCTCTCCAGCGCCACGCGGGCACCGGGGAAGCAGATGCTGCCGGGGGGCAGCCATTCCAGTGTGCTGCCTTCGCCCAGGTGAAAATGCTGCTTGAGCACCGAGGTCGGGCCGGCGCTGCGGTAGAACTTGGTGGCGCCAGGCATGGTCAGCAGCGCGTGGCTGCCAGGCTCCAGGTGAATGTCCAGGGCCAGGCGATCGCCACCGACCACGCCGCCGGGTGGATGCAGCACGTAGACGTGACAGGGCGCGCCTTCCGGATAGAAGGGTCGCTGCACCAAAAGAGGTCCGAAATGCCGGCGCGCACCAAGACGGGTCCGGGTTTCGCACTGGACGAAACGCAACATCAGCTCGGCATTCCAGCCGGCGTCTGCCTGTTCTGCACGCTGTGGTTCGGGAAGCGTCATGCCACCAGGCCCCAATGGGTACTGCATCGGTCGAAGGAAACGGAAGGCCTGACCGGTTGATCAAGAATCCCTTCAAGATGCAGTGCACATTGCGGGCCAACGCAAAAAATGCCCAATGAAAGTGCAAGGGGCAAAGATGAAACTTTTCAGTGTTGCGTAGTCGGCGTCATGCGCCCTTGTCGCGCTAGCCGACCGGCAGGCTGTAGCGTTCGGCAAAGTACTGGCGCATGAATTCGACCGCCACGCGCACCTTCGCCGAGCTGGCCAGCGGCGAGGTGTACACCGCCCAGATGTCTGCCGGCTGGTGATAGTCCTCGAGCACCTGCGCCAGCCGCCCCTCGTTCAGGCTGTCGTGCACATCCCAGTAGGAGCGCAGCAAAATGCCGCGCCCATCCAGGCACCACTGGTGGGCCACTTCGCCATGGTTGGTCGACAGGCCGCCAGTGACCCGCACGCTCTCTTCACCCTGCGGCCCTTCCAGGTGCCAGACACCAAAGGGATGGTCGCGCTCCTTGATCACCAGGCAATCGTGGTTGCTCAATTCCGCCAGGCTGCGCGGCGTACCGTGCTGCGCCAGGTAACCCGGCGCGGCGCACAGCACGCGCCGATTGCGCGCCAGCGGCTTGGCGATCAGGTGCGGGGCAATGGCATTGCCGACGCGGATATCCAGGTCGACCCCCTCCTCGATCAGATCAACAAGGCGATCATGCACGTCCAGGCGGATATCCAGCTGCGGGTAACGCTCGGCCAGCTCCGACAGGGCCGGCGCAACAAAGCGCCGGCCCAGGCCCAGGCTGCTGGCGATGCGCAGCTGCCCCTCCGGCTCGCGGTGCTGCGCACTGATGTCATCGCCCATGCGCTGCACGGCTTCGAATATCTGCATCGCCCACTGGTAGACCCGCTCGCCCTCCTCGCTTACCGACACCCGTCGCGTGGTGCGGTGCAGCAGACGTACGCCAAGGTCTTGCTCAAGCAGGCGGATGCGTTTGCTGATGAACGCCGCCGACATTCCCAGTTGCTCGGCCACGGCGGCAAAGCTGGAACGCTTGGCCACCTGGACGAAGATATTCAGGTCTTCAAGATTGGGCAGATTATTCACGATACGTGCACTAAGAATTCATGATGACGGAGATTATCTCCGGATGATCGCCTTATAGCATGCGCACATCGGTTCCCCAAACAAACAACGAGTGCGCCCCCCATGAGCAAGACATTCAGAATCGCCGCCATCCCGGGTGACGGCATCGGCAACGAAGTCCTC
Source organism: Pseudomonas fontis (assembly GCF_028656955.1). Taxonomy (GTDB): domain Bacteria; phylum Pseudomonadota; class Gammaproteobacteria; order Pseudomonadales; family Pseudomonadaceae; genus Aquipseudomonas; species Aquipseudomonas fontis. The sequence goes on along the minus strand of NZ_JAMDGY010000054.1, from coordinate 30,133 downwards.
CCTGAAGGTATCCGCGTAGTCGAAGCCGCTGCGCGCAAGCACGGCTTGGACCTGCAGATTGAATACTTCGAGTGGGCCAGCTGTGACTACTACCTGGAACACGGCAGCATGATGCCGCCCGACTGGTTCGAACAACTCAAGGGCTTCGATGCCCTGTACTTCGGCGCCGTCGGCTGGCCAGACAAGGTGCCGGACCACATTTCGCTGTGGGGTTCGCTGCTCAAGTTCCGCCGCGACTTCGACCAGTACGTGAACATTCGCCCGGTGCGCCTGTTCCCCGGCGTGCCCTGCCCGCTGGCCGGGCGCAAGCCGGGCGACATCGATTTCGTGGTGATCCGCGAGAACACCGAAGGCGAGTACTCCTCGCTGGGCGGGCGCATGTTCGAAGGCACCGAGAACGAGTTCGTGCTGCAGGAGTCGGTGTTCACCCGCCGTGGCGTCGACCGCATCCTCAAGTACGCCTTCGAGGTCGCCCAGACCCGTGAGCGCAAGCACGTCACCTCGGCCACCAAGTCCAACGGCATGGCCGTGAGCATGCCGTACTGGGATGAGCGCACCGCCGCCATGGCCGCCAACTACCCGGATATCAGCTGGGACAAGCAGCACATCGACATCCTCTGCGCACGTTTCGTGCTGCAACCGGAGCGCTTCGATGTGGTGGTGGCTTCCAACCTGTTCGGCGACATCCTCTCCGACCTCGGCCCGGCCTGCGCCGGCACCATCGGCATCGCGCCATCGGCCAACCTCAACCCGGAGCGCAAGTTCCCGTCGTTGTTCGAACCGGTACACGGCTCGGCCCCGGACATCTTCGGCAAGAACATCGCCAACCCGATCGCGATGATCTGGTCCGGTGCGCTGATGCTTGAATTCCTCGGCAAGGACGGCGACGACGCCCGCTACCAGGCGGCCCACGACGACATCCTCAAAGCCATCGAGCAGGTCATCGCCAGCGGCGCAACCACCCGCGACATGGGCGGCAGTGCCTCGACCCAGCAAGTCGGCCAGGCCATCGTCGAGCTGATCGGCGCCTGAGCAACACCGCCGGCTGTCCAGATTGTCGGACAACCGGCGGTTGCCCTCTTGCAGTCCACACGAATTATCTGCAAACTGTTAACCGAAAGACTCATGTTAACTTTTAGTTAACGATCCACGGACGGACAGGAGACAACACCACCGGCACTACCCCGGCCTGACCTTGCGCTGCGCCTGGGCCACGCACCAAGTACTCCAACGCTGCAGGAGACGTTTGATGTCGCACAACAATAAAAAGATTGATGTATTCCTGATTACCGTAAGCCTGATTGCCGTACTGCTGACCGTTATCGGTCTGGCGGCGTTTCCTGGCGAAGCAGAACACGCTGCCAACCAATTGTTCGAAGTGGCCACCCGCACCTTCGGCACCAGTGTCCAGGTGCTGGTGTTCGGCAGCTCCCTGGCGGTGCTGTACCTTGCCTTCAGCAAGTACGGCAACATCCGCTTCGGCAGCGGCAAGCCGGAATATTCCACGGCCACCTGGGTATTCATGTTCATCTGCGCCGGCATGGGGTCCTCGACCCTGTACTGGGGTGTGATGGAGTGGGCCTACTACTACCAGACCCCCGGCCTGAACATCGCCGCGCAATCCGCGCAGGCGCTGGAATACAGCGTCAGCTACTCGTTCTTCCACTGGGGCATCAGCGCCTGGTCGATCTATGCCCTGGCCTCGCTGGCCATGGCCTATCACTTCCACGTGCGCAAGAAGAGCGGCCTGAACCTGGCCTCGATTGTCGAAGCGGTGACCGGCTTTAAAGCCACCGGCCCGATCGGTCGCGCGGTCGACCTGATCTTCCTGCTGACCATGATGGGCGCGCTGACCGTATCGCTGGCCCTGACGGCTTCGACGCTGACCCGTGGCCTCTCCGTCCTTGCCGGCACCCCGGACACCTTCACCGTGCAACTGATGGTGATCGGCGCCGTGGCCATCCTGTTCTCGCTCAGCTCCTACATCGGTATCGATGGCGGCCTACAACGCCTGAGCAAGATGGTCTGCATCGGCGCGCTGGTATTCGCCGGCGTGGTGCTGCTGGTCGGCCCGACCCAGTTCACCCTGAACAACACCGCCAACTCCATTGGCCTGATGTTCCAGAACTACGTACGCATGAGCCTTTTCACCGACCCGGCCGGCGACGGCGCGTTCACCCGCAACTGGACGGTGTTCTATTGGCTGTGGTGGGTGTCCTACGCCCCGGGCGTGGCGATGTTCGTGACCCGCGTGTCGCGCGGTCGCCAGCTCAAGGAAGTGGTCTTCGCCCTGCTCGCGGGCGGTAGCGTCGGCTGCTGGTTCTTCTTTGGCGCGCTGGAAAGCTACAGCATGCACCAGTTCATCAGCGGTGCCGTGGATGTGCCGAAGATCCTCACCGAAAGCGGCGGCGAAGCGGCGGTAGGCGCCCTGCTCAGTGCCTTGCCGATGGGCAAGGTGTTCCTCGCCGTGTACCTGTTCATCATGGCGGTGTTCTGCGCCTCGCACATGGACGCGGCAGCCTATGCCGTTGCCGCCACCAGCACCCGCAACCTGCGCGAAGGCGACGACCCCAGCCCGACCCACCGGCTGTTCTGGTGCGTGGTGCTGACCCTGGTGCCGCTGGCCATGCTGTTCGCCAAGGCTTCGCTGTCGACCATGAAAACCGCCGTGGTGCTCACCGCTATCCCGTTCATGGTGATCCTGCTGATCAAGATCTACGGCTTCTTCAAGTGGATGGTCCAGGACTACGGCACGATGCCCGCCCACCTCATCGAGGAACAAGCCGCTCGCCTGGCCGGCGAGCAGCCTGAGGAAAAACCGGTCGCCCCGGTCGCTGTCGCGGCCCGGTAACGCCCGACCCTCCCGCAGTGCCTGCAAGGAAGCAGGCAACGGGATATTTTTTTGCCCAGCTTGTTAACCAATAGATACTCGTTAACCAATAAGTAAAAAGCGCGTCAACCGCTGACCGCGCTTGTGAGGAGATACGCATGAACGATTTCCAACGCCTGCCTGCCGACTTCTGCGCCAGCGCCGATGAGGCCTTTACCATTCCGGCCAAGTTCTACACCGACAAGGCCGTGTTCGAACACGAGAAGGAAAGCATCTTCGCCCGCAGCTGGATCTGTATCGGCCATCGCAGTGAAGTGGCCGAGAACAACGCCTACATCACCCGTGAAGTGATCGGCGAAAGCATCATCGTGGTACGCGGTCGCGACAGCGTCCTGCGCGCCTTCTACAACGTTTGCCCGCACCGTGGCCACCAGTTGCTCCAGGGCAGCGGCAAGGCCAAGAACGTCATCACCTGCCCTTACCACGCCTGGGCCTTCAAGCTCGACGGCGACCTGGCCCACGCGCGCAACTGCGAGAACGTGGCCAATTTCGACAAGGACAACTCCAGCCTGGTGCAACTGCGCGTCGAGGAATACGCAGGTTTCATCTACATCAACATGGACATGCAAGCCGGCCCGGTCGAGGAGCAACTGCCAGGCCTGGCCGCGCGCATGCGCGAAGCCTGCGCGGTGATCGATGACCTGCAACTGGCCGCACGCTTTGTCAGCGACACCCCGGCCAACTGGAAATCCATCGTCGACAACTACCTCGAGTGCTACCACTGCGCCCCGGCGCACCCTGGGTTCTCCGACTCGGTGGACGTCGGCCAGTACAGCCACAGCATGCACGGCAACTGGACCCTGCAATACGGGCTGGCCAAGCCGTCCGAGCAATCGTTCAGCTTTGATGAAAGCGTCAAGGACCCCTCCTTCGCCGGCTTCTGGGCCTGGCCGTGCACCATGTTCAACGTGCCACCAGGGGCGAACTTCATGACCGTGATCTACGAGTTCCCGGTCGATGCCGAAACCACCCTGCAGCACTACGACGTCTACTTCCTCAACAAGGACATCACCGCGGATCAGCAGAAGCTGATCGACTGGTACCGCGAAGTGTTCCGCCCGGAAGACCTGCGCCTGGTAGAAAGCGTGCAGAAAGGCCTGAAGTCCCGTGGCTATCGTGGCCAGGGCCGGATCATGGCCGACCGCGAGCGTAGCGGCATGAGCGAGCACGGCATTGCCCACTTCCACAACCTGATCGCCGTCGCCCACCTCGACGCTTGATAAGCCCCGCCCCCGGCGCCCGCCGCCGGGGGTGACAACGGAGTACCTTGCGTGAAGCTCAACGATTCCCGATTGTTCCGCCAGCAGGCCTATATCGCCGGGGCCTGGTGTGATGCCGCCGATGGACGCCGGGTCGAGGTCAGCGACCCGGCCAACGGCGAGCTGCTCGGCAGCGTACCGCTGATGGGCGCTGCCGAGGCCGTTCAGGCCATCGAAGCGGCCGAAGCCGCGCTGCAAGACTGGCGTGGGCGTACCGCCAAGGAGCGCGCGCAGGTGCTGCGCCGCTGGTTCGAGTTGCTGCTCGAACACGAGAACGACCTCGCCCAACTGATGACTTTCGAGCAGGGCAAACCCCTGCATGAAGCCCTGGGCGAAATCCGCTACGCCGCCTCCTTCGTCGAATGGTTCGCCGAGGAAGGCAAACGCGTCTACGGCGACGTCATTCCAAGCCCCTCCAGCGACAAGCGCCTGCTGGTGGTCAAGCAAGGCATCGGCGTGTGCACGGCGATTACCCCGTGGAACTTCCCGGCCGCGATGATCACCCGCAAGGTCGCCCCGGCGCTGGCTGCCGGGTGCACCATCGTGGTCAAGCCGGCCAACGAAACGCCGTTCTGCGCCCTGGCCCTGGCTGAGCTTGCCGAGCGCGCTGGCGTGCCGGCTGGCGTATTCAGCGTGGTGACCGGCGACGCGCCGGCAATTGGTGCGCAGTTCACCGGTCACCCTGCCGTGCGCAAGCTGAGCTTTACCGGCTCGACGCCGATTGGCCGCCTGCTGATGGCGCAGTGCGCCGAGACAATCAAGAAAGTCTCGCTGGAGCTGGGCGGCAACGCACCGTTCATTGTCTTCGACGACGCCGATATCGACGCCGCCGTGGAAGGCGCAGTGATCGCCAAGTACCGCAATGCCGGGCAAACCTGCGTGTGCGTGAACCGCTTCTACGTGCACGACAGCGTCTATGCGCAGTTCACCGAACGTTTCGTCGAGCGTGTGAAAGCTCTCGGCGTCGGCCATGGCACCGCCAGCGGCACGCAGATTGGCCCGCTGATCAGTGACAAGGCGGTGGCCAAGGTCCGCAGCCTGATCGACGACGCCGTCGGCAAGGGCGCGCAGCTGGTGCTTGGCGGTCAGGCCCATGCCCTGGGCGGCAACTTCTTCGAGCCGACCGTGCTTGCCGGAATTCGCCCGGGCATGGAGCTGCTGGAAGAGGAGATCTTCGGCCCGGTCGCGGCCATCGTGCGCTTCAGCAGCGACGACGAAGTGATCGCCCAGGCCAACGCCACGCTGTATGGCCTGGCCGCGTACTTCTACAGCCGCGACATCGCCCGCGTGTTCAAGGTCGCCGAGCGTCTTGAGTACGGCATGGTCGGCATCAACACCGGGCTGATCTCCAACGAGGTCGCGCCGTTTGGTGGCGTCAAGCAGTCCGGCCTGGGCCGTGAAGGCTCCAAGTACGGCATCGAAGACTATCTGGAAATCAAGTACCTGTGCCTGGCGGTCTGAGCCGGGTGCAGTCGAGGTGAATCATGGCCAACAAGTATGAAATGTTCAGCGTGCAGGTCACGGCGGTCGAGCAGGCAACCCCACTGATCAAGCGCTTCACCCTGGCCCGTGAAGAGGGCGGCGCGTTGCCGGCGTTTACCGGCGGCAGCCATGTGATCGTGCAGATGCAGGGCGCCGATGGCAGCCAGTTCAGCAACGCCTATTCGCTGATGAGCAACCCGCGCGACCTGCGCAGCTATCAGATCGGCGTGCGCCTGGAAGAGCAGTCCAAGGGTGGTTCGGCGTTCATGCACCAGCAGGTCGAGGTGGGGTCGCGGCTGACCATTTCCACGCCGAACAACCTGTTTGCCTTGGAGCCGACGGCGGGCAAGCATGTGCTGATTGCCGGGGGCATCGGTATTACCCCGTTTATGGCGCAGTTGCATGAGCTGGAAGGTGGGGCGACTGACTACGAGCTGCATTATGCGTTCCGCAGCCCCGAGCATGGAGCGTTCCAGGGCGACCTGGAAACAGGGCCACATGCCGGTAATGTGCGTTTCTATATCGACAGCCTGGAGCGCAAGCTGGACCTGGCGGCCCTGTGTGCGGGGCTGGAAGCGTCAGCACATCTTTATGTGTGCGGGCCCAAGCCGCTGATCGATGCGGTGATCAATACGGCTGCCAAGGCCGGGATTGCCGAAGCACGGGTGCACTGGGAGCAGTTCGCGGCGGCGCCGGTGACGGGCGGGGCGTTTACGGTTGTGCTGGCCAAGTCCGGTACGGAGTTGCAGGTAGAAGCGGGCATGACCATCCTCCAGGCCATCGAGAAGTCGAAGGCGGCGAAGGTGGAATGCCTGTGCCGGGAGGGTGTATGTGGCACCTGTGAAACGGCGATTCTGGACGGTGAGGCCGAGCATTTCGACCAGTACCTGAGCGATGAAGAGAAGGCTTCGCAGCAGACCATGATGCTGTGTGTGTCGCGGGCAAAGTCGGCGCGATTGGTGCTGGATCTCTGACCTTGCGGCCGCGATGCGGCCGATCGCCGGCAAGGCCGGCTCCCACAGATACAGATACAGATACAGATACAGATACAGATACAGATGTAGCATATACAACACCAATCCTGTGGGAGCCGGCCTTGCCGGCGATGGCCTGCAAAGCAGGCCCACCCCCTCAAACCGGACGCAAAATCAACACCGCCAACGGTGGCAGATTCAACCCCAGCGACAACGGCTGCCCATGGCTCGGCACGGCCTCGCTCTCAACCATCCCGCCATTGCCGTAATTGGACCCCGCATACCCCTCGGCATCGCTGTTCAGCACTTCCTGCCAACGCTCGCCAAACGGCACGCCAATCCGATACAGCTCGCGCGGCACTGGGGTGAAGTTCGCCACCACCAGCAATGGCTCCCCCGTCGCACTCCAGCGCAGCCAGGCATACACGCTGTTGCGCGCATCATCACCAATCAGCCACTGGAAGCCCTGCGGCAGGCAATCCTGTTCATGCAGCGCACGCTCCTCGCGGTACAGCCGGTTTAAGTCACTGACCAGACGCTGCACCCCAAGGTGCTCCTTGTACTGCAGCAAATACCAATCCAGCTCGCTGTCATGGTTCCACTCACGCCACTGGCCAAACTCGCAGCCCATGAACAGCAGCTTCTTGCCCGGATGGCACCACATGAAGGTCAGGTAGGCGCGCAAGTTGGCAAACTTCTGCCAGCGGTCCCCCGGCATCTTGTCGATCAGCGAATGCTTGCCGTGCACCACCTCATCGTGGGAAATCGGCAGGATGAAATGCTCCGAGTACGCGTAGATCAACCCGAAACTCATCTCGTTGTGATGGTAGGTCCGGTGGATCGGGTCGTTCTGGATGTAATGCAAAGTGTCGTGCATCCAGCCCATGTTCCACTTGTAGGCAAAGCCCAGCCCACCCTGCTGGGTCGGCTGGCTGACCCCCGGCCAGGCCGTGGACTCCTCGGCTATCACCAGGGCCCCCGGCGCCTCCAGCGCCACCACATCGTTGAGGTGACGCAGGAAGTCGATGGCCTCCAGGTTTTCTCGCCCGCCGTGGCGGTTGGGCACCCACTCCCCGGCCTTGCGCGAATAATCCCGGTACAGCATCGACGCCACCGCATCCACTCGCAGCCCGTCGATATGGAACTGCTTGAGCCAATGCAGCGCCGAGGCCAGCATGAAACCATGCACCTCGTTGCGCCCCAGGTTGTAGATCAGCGTGTCCCAGTCCTGGTGGAAGCCCTCGAGCGGGTTTTCGTACTCATACAATGCCGTGCCATCGAAGCGCGCCAGGCCATGGCTGTCGGTGGGAAAATGCGCAGGCACCCAATCCAGCAGCACGCCGATCCCGGCCTGGTGGCAGGCGTCGATAAACGCGGCGAAATCATCGGCCGACCCATAGCGCGCGGTCGGCGCGAACATCGACAACGGCTGATAGCCCCAGGAACCACCGAACGGGTGCTCCATGATCGGCATCAGTTCGATATGGGTGAAGCCCAGTTGCTGGATATACGGCACCAGTCTCTCGGCCAGTTCACGCCAGTTGAAAAAGCGCGTCACTTCGCCTGCATCGTCCATCTCGCACTGCCAGGAGCCAGCGTGCAGTTCATAGATCGACAGCGGTGCACTGGTGGCCTGGCGCTGGGCGCGCACCTCCATCCAGTGCTGGTCCTGCCACTCATGCTGCAGCACATCGGCAACCCGTGAAGCAGTGCTCGGCGGTAGCTCGGTGGCTCGGGCCAACGGGTCGGCCTTGAGCGGCAGGATGCCTTCGCGGCCCAGCACTTCGTACTTGTAGGCCTCGCCTGCTTGCAGGCGCGGCACGAAAACTTCCCAGACCCCCGTAGGGTGACGCAGGCGCATCGGATGCCGACGGCCATCCCAGTTGTTGAAGTCGCCGACCACCGAGACCCGCCGTGCATTCGGCGCCCACACTGAAAAACGCACCCCGGCAACGCCCTCGACCTCGATTAACTGCGCACCGAAACGGTTCGCCAGGTCGCGGTGATTACCCTCGGCAAACAGGTAGAGGTCCATTTCCCCCAGCAAGGGGCCGAAACTGTAAGGGTCTTCAGTGACCTGCTCGCCACCGGCCCAGTTGACCTGCAACAGGTACGCCTGCGGCGCACCCAGGCGGGCGACGAACAGGCCGGGCACGCTGCCCTGCTCCATCTCGGCCAGCACCTGGCCGCCATCACGCGCCAGTACCCGTGCGCTCAAGGCCTCGGGCAGGTATGCCCGCACATATTGCCCGCCTGCACCATCCGGATGCGGTCCCAGTACGGCGAAGGCGTCGGCATGGCGGGCATGCACCAGATCATCGATGTCTGCCCGGCCCAATCCCCCATGTTCGCGCTTGTGCGTGCTCATCTACTGCTCTCCCCAAGTACTGACAAGCCCATGCAGGCCATGCAAAGGCACGGCCAACCAGCTCGGGCGATTCTCGGCTTCGTACAAAATTTCGTAGGCGGCCTTTTCCAGGCTGAACAGCTCCAGTGCAGCGCGCTCACCCTCGGCCTGTTGCCAGGCGTGCGGCAGGCTGGCGGTGGCCAGCCGATAAGCGTCGACGAAGGCATGGCGTGACTGGTGCAGGTACTGCCGGGCCACCCGCTGACGCGCCTGATGGGCCGCCGTAGACGCATCGACCCCCGACGCGCTGCGCAGCACCATGGCAGCAGCATAGTCGAAGGAACGCAGCACGCCGCTGACATCCTTGTACGGGCTGTGCCGGGCCCGACGCTCGTCCAGCGGGCGGGCCGGCTCGCCTTCGAAGTCGATCAGGTAGGCATCGCCCTGCACTACCAGCACCTGGCCCAGGTGCAGGTCGCCGTGCACCCGCATCAGCAAACCACCGACCGCCTGCCGGGCCAGTTCGCCAACCTCCTTGAGCAGCCCCTTGCGCTGCTTGCCCAGGTCATCGAGCAGTGCCTGGCTGTCGCGGTCGAGGTTGCCGCGATGCTGGTCGAGCACCTCCAGTGCGCGGGCCAACTGATCGCCGATCTGCCTGGCCCAGGCCTGGCTGTCGTGCGACGTGCTGGGGCGAGGCTGGAAGGCTGGATCAGCGCTCGGCGCGGCCAGCACTTGGTGCATTTCACCCAGCCGTTGCCCGAGTTGGCCGGCGAATGCGGCCAGTTCGTGCAGGGCATCGGTGTGGGCTTCAAGCGGTGCGTTGGACGGCTCCATTTCATTGCGGATCGCCCGTTCCAGGCTGTTTTGCGTCCAGCCCCAGGCATCCCCCTGGTTGCTCAGGTAACCCTGGGCGATCATCAGCAAATGCGGCTCGCCCGCCTCATTGACCCTACTGACCCAGCCCAGCAAGGGCGAGATATTGGCAAAGCCGGCAGCAGTCAGGTAGGCGCTCATTTCCAGCTCCGGGTGCACGCCGCCATTGACCCGGCGAATCAGCTTGAGCACCAGGCTGCCGCCAACCACCACCGAGCTGTTCGACTGCTCGGCCGACAGGTAGCGCACCTCGGCGTCCTCGGCGAGGTTCAGCGTGGCCAGCTGTGGCGTGGCGTTGAACTGCAGTTGCCCTTCGCTGCCACTGAGCCGGCTGCCGGCATGCAGCCCGGCAATCACCGCGCGCACGAAGGTTTCAAGCTGGAAGGCATCGGTAATCAAGCCCACCTGACGCCCGCGACGCACCCGGGCCAAGGCCAGTTGCTGGGGCAAGGCACTGTTGATCTGCTCCTCGGCTATCAGGCCGAATGGCAACTGATAGCGGCTGCTTTGTCCGCCGCTGAGCACCTCGATCTCACTGAGCAATACCGGGCTGGTCGGCAGGCCGAAGCGCACGCCATAGGCCAGGCGCACCTTGTCGATGGCCGCATCTTTGCCGGCAAACCAGCGCCGCTTGGGCAGGTATTGCGGCAGGATGGCCTGCTCCAGGGTGTCGCGCGACGGCGCTTCGAGCAGTTCCTCCATGCGCTTTTTCAGCACCAGGGTGGTGAACTCCGGCAAGGTCTGCGCAGGTTCCACATGCCAGTTGGGCATCTGGTCCTTGGGCGCCAGCAGGAACCAGTAGAAGCCATAGGGGGGCAAGGTCAGCAGGAAGGGCAACTGGCCAATGGGCGGGAATGCGCTGCCACCGAGCATTTCCACCGGCACGTTGTCGACATAGGCCGACAGGTCCAGCTCCGCCGCCTGGGCGGCGCGGGAAACATTGGCCACGCAGAGAATGGTCTCGCTGTTGCCATCGGCACCGGTGTACTCACGCAGGTAGGCAAGAATGCGCCGATTGCTCGGCGAGAGCATTTTCAGGGTGCCGCGCCCAAACGCCTTTTGCTGTTTGCGCACGGCCAGCAGCCGGCGGTTCCAGTTGAGCAGCGAATGCGGGTCATGCGCCTGGGCTTCGACGTTGACTGCCTGGAAGCCGTACAGCGGGTCCATGATCGGCGGCAGCACCAGCCGTGCCGGGTCGGCGCGGGAGAAACCGCCGTTGCGGTCAATGGACCATTGCATCGGCGTGCGCACGCCGTCGCGGTCGCCCAGGTAGATGTTGTCGCCCATGCCGATCTCGTCGCCGTAATACAGCGTCGGCGTGCCCGGCATCGACAGCAGCAGGCTGCAGAGCAATTCCACCCGGCGGCGGTCGCGTTGCAGCAGCGGCGCCAGGCGCCGACGGATGCCCAGGTTGATCCGCGCCCGACGGTCCTCGGCGTAGTAGTTCCACAGGTAGTCGCGCTCGCGGTCGGTGACCATTTCCAGGGTCAGTTCATCATGGTTGCGCAGGAAGATCGCCCATTGGCAGTTGGCCGGGATTTCCGGGGTCTGGCGCAGGATATCGGTGATCGGGAAGCGGTCTTCCTGGGCCAGCGCCATGTACATGCGCGGCATCAACGGGAAGTGGAAGGCCATGTGGCATTCGTCGCCCTGCCCTTCGCCGAAGTACAGCTGGGTGTCTTCAGGCCATTGGTTGGCTTCGGCGAGCAGCATGCGGTCGGGGTAGTTGGCGTCGATCTCGGCGCGGATCTGCTTGAGCACCTGGTGGGTCTCAGGCAGGTTCTCGTTGTTGGTGCCGTCGCGTTCGATCAGGTACGGGATGGCGTCCAGGCGCAGGCCGTCGATGCCCAGGTCGAGCCAGTAGCGCATCACGTCGATGACCGCCTTGAGCACCTGTGGGTTATCGAAGTTCAGGTCTGGCTGGTGGGAATAGAAGCGGTGCCAGAAGTACTGCCCGGCCACCGGGTCCCAGGTCCAGTTGGATTTTTCGGTGTCGAGGAAGATGATCCGCGTGCCGTCGTACTTCTGGTCGCTGTCGGACCACACATAGAAGTCCCGCGCCTTCGAGCCGCGCTTGGCGTGGCGGGCTTTCTGGAACCAGGCGTGCTGGTCGGAGGTATGGTTGATGACCAGCTCGGTGATCACCCGCAGGTTGCGTTTGTGAGCTTCGGCGATGAAGCGCTTCACATCGGCCAGGGTGCCGTAGTCCGGGTGCACGGCCTTGTACTCGGCGATGTCATAGCCGTCATCACGCCGTGGCGAGGGGTAGAACGGCAGCAGCCACAGGGTGTTCACGCCCAGCTCGGCAATGTAGTCGAGCTTGGCGATCAGGCCGGGAAAGTCGCCGATGCCATCGTGGTTGGAATCGAAAAAGGACTTTACGTGCACCTGGTAGATGATCGCGTCCTTGTACCAGAGCGGGTCGTTGATGAAGGCTGCGGGGCGGGGTTTCTTCGCCATGCTCGACTCCTTTCTAATGGGCTTTTTCGATACGCCAGATACCGAACGGCTGGTGCCAGGGCTCGATGCGCATCCATTGGGTCTTGCCGTGCCAGGTCCAGCGGTGGCCAGTCATCAGGTCTTCACCGAGGGTCTGGGCGTTGTCATCCAGGCCCAGTTCCCACAGCGGCAGCTCGAAGTTGGCCTCCTGGGCGTTGTGCGGGTCGAGGCTGACGGCCACAAGGATGAAGTTGTCGCCGTCGGGGGTGCGTTTGCCGAAATAGAGGATGTTGTCGTTCCACGCATTGAAGAACTGCACGCCCAAGTGGGTGTGCAATGCCGGGTTCTGTCGGCGGATGCGGTTGAGCTGGGCGATCTCGGCGATGATGTTGCCGGGCTGGGTGAAGTCGCGCGGGCGTATCTCGTATTTCTCTGAATCCAGGTATTCCTCCTTGCCGGGGATAGGCGTGGCTTCATACAGCTCAAAGCCTGAATACATGCCCCACAGGCCGGAGCCCATGGTCGCCAGCGCTGCCCGGATGAGGAAGCCGGCGCGGCCGGACTCGTGCAGGAAGTACGGGTTGATGTCCGGCGTGTTGACGAAGAAGTTCGGCCGGTAGCAATAGCGCCACGGCGGCTGGTTCAGCTCTTCAAAATAGCGTTGCAACTCGGCCTTGGTGTTGCGCCAGGTGAAGTAGGTATAGCTCTGCGAATAGCCGACTTTGCCCAGGCGCGCCATCATCGCCGGCGTGGTGAAGGCTTCGGCGAGGAAGATCACCTCCGGGTAGCGCGAGCGCACATCGGCGATCAGCCATTGCCAGAACGGCAAGGGTTTGGTGTGCGGGTTGTCCACGCGAAACTGCTTCACGCCCTCCTCGACCCAGCCAACCACCACGTCACGCAGGGCCAGCCAGAGTGACGGGATGGCCTCGGCGGCATAGAAGTCGACGTTGACGATGTCCTGGTATTTTTTCGGCGGGTTTTCCGCGTAGCGAATGCTGCCGTCGGGGCGCCAGGAGAACCAGCCGGGGTGCTCCTTGAGCCAGGGGTGATCCTGGGAGCACTGGATGGCGAAATCCAGGGCGATTTCCAGGCCGTGCTCGGCAGCGGCGGCGACCAGCCGGCGGAAATCTTCACGGCTGCCCAGTTGTGGGTGAATCGCCTCATGACCGCCCTCGGGGCTACCGATGGCGTAGGGGCTGCCCGGGTCGTCCGGCTCTGCCTGCAAGGCATTGTTGCGGCCTTTGCGGTGCGCCGTGCCAATCGGGTGGATGGGTGGGAAGTACAGCACATCAAAGCCCATGTCGCGGATCATCGGCAGCCGTTGGTGTACGTCGTTGAAGGTGCCGTGGCGTTGCGGATCGTCGGTGATCGAGCGCGGGAACAGTTCGTACCAACTGGCGAACAGCGCCCGCTCGCGTTCCACCTCCAGCGGGAATTCCGGGCTGCGACTGAGGTAGGCGCGCAGGTCGGCCTCGGCCATCAGCGTGCGGGTGTCGGCGTGCAGCAGACGCTCGACCTGATCGTTGGCCGACAGCTTCGACAGGCGCTTTAGCAGGGCCTGGAGCTGGGTGCGCAAGGGGCCGTTGCTGCGCGCTGCGGCCTGTTCGAGGTGGATGCGGCCTTCCTTGAGTTCCAGCGCGACGTTGACGGCGGCGGCGACTTTTTTCGCCAGTTCATGGCAGTAGCTGGCGTACTGGTCTATCCAGGCCTCGATGAAGAACACATGGCGGCCCATTTCGCTGACGGCGAAACTGCCTTGCCAGCTGTCGTTGCCCAGGCTCTGCATGGCCTGGCAGTGCCAGCGCCGGCTGCTGGCCTGGCGCCAGTTGAGCATCACCGCGAGGGTGTCATGGCCGTCGGTGTAGACCTTGCTGCTGACGCTGATGGGCTGGCCGACCACGGCCTTGACCGCATACAGCCCGGCATCGAGTACCGGCTCGGTGTTTTCGATCACGATGCGTGGCAGCAACAAGGCCTGTGACAGGCCCAGGGGGGCATCGGGGTGGTCGTCGGTGCTGGCCATGCGGCCGCTCTCGAAGGGCTCATCGCGGGTCATCGAACATCGCTCCGTTACAACGTGACGGTAAAGGTTCAGAGCAATGGCAGGCGCGTGGGTTCAATAAAAATGATCGAAGCCGTTGGGGAGTGGTCGAAGGCTGAGTCACGTCTATTACAGCCTGTTGCGAGGTGAGGCCATGAACATTCCCATTCCAGCTGAAACGCCCGACCCGAATATTGACGACCCGAACCTACCACCACCCGTGCCGGAAATCGAACCGGACGATCTGCCGATCAAGCCGAGCGTGCCACCGACTGTCGGGGATCCGCCCAGCGAGGAGGCGCCGGTGAAGGGGAAACTATAGACGGGGTTGAGGTGGGTGGTGATGGCCCCTTGCGCCCGTACGGCGGGTCACCTTGGCAAACGCCGATGTTTTTGTAGCCGCTGCCGACAGGCTGCGCTGGAGCCCGCGAGGGCTCCCAAAGGCGGCGCCTGCTTTGCAGGCGAGCGCAGCCTGACGGCAGCGGCTACGTGGAAGCTGGCAAGTGTGCCGGGCGAAAAAATTACCCCCTCACAGTCTGCGCAACAAACCCAAATAAGCAAAATGACCAATGGGTCACCTTTTTATCGCCACCTCTCCTACACTCAAAGCTCGGCCAGAAAAACCGCCCGGAAACCCCGACCGCAAAAAGTCGAAACTTTCCGGCCTCGCGGCAGGTCAGCAAGAAAGTAGGCCAACGATTCTGGACTCACCCAGGCGCGGCCCACCCACCCCACTTCGTCAGCCCGTCCATCGGCAAGGACTCCCGATTGGCGCAACGCTTGCACGCAAGTCCGGGAAAGGGATCGCAAAAAAAGCAGGACAACCCACAGAGAGATTCACGCAGAGACATAACAATCGGGTGCTCACACCCGCTACAAAGGGACGGAGAGAAGTATGATCAGTGCCGCTGTCGAACCTCACGTAGAACACTTCAACACCGACGCCAGCACCCCGCTCGCGCAGACGGATTTCAGCAAGACAGCCAAGGCACCTGCCAGCGATTCGCGCCACAACCCGCCTAAACGCAAAGTGCTGTTCGTCACCTCGGAAATCGCCGACCTGGTCAAGACCGGCGGCCTGGGCGACGTGTCCGCCGCCCTGCCGCGCGCCATGCGCCACCTGCATGACGTCCGCGCACTGATCCCCGGCTACCCGCAAGTGCTGGAAAGCGACAACCCCATCCACCTGGTCGGTGAACTCGGCGGCCACGCCGCTCTGCCACCCTGCAAGATCGGCCGCATGGACCTCGCCGACGGCCTGGTGATCTACGTGCTGATCTGCCCCGAACTCTACCAGCGCGAAGGCACCCCCTACGGCGCCAACAACGGCCGCGACTGGCCCGACAACCATATCCGCTTCGCCCGCCTGGGCCTGGCCGCTGCCGAAATTGCCGCCGGCGAAGGCATGGTCCACTGGAAACCCGACCTGGTCCACGCCCACGACTGGCCCGCAGGCCTGGCGCCCGCCTACATGCACTGGCGCGGCCTGCGCACGCCAACCCTGTTCACCATCCACAACCTCGCCTACCAGGGCGTGGTCAGCCGCGCCTGCTGCCCGGAACTGGCCATCCCCGACCACGCCCAACACCAGGAAGGCATGGAGTTCTACGGCAAGCTGTCATTTCTCAAGGCGGGCCTGGCCTATGCCAGCCACATCACCACGGTCAGCGCCACCTACGCCCAGGAAATCACCACCCCGGCGTTCGGCTGCGGCCTCGATGGCTTCCTCGGCAGCAAGGCCCAGCAAGGCCTGCTCAGCGGCATCCCGAACGGCATCGACGAAAGCTGGGACTCCGCCACCGACACCTACCTGACGCACAACTTCAGCCTCAACGATTGGGACGGCAAGGCCGCCAATAGCCGCCAGGTCCGCGAGCTGTTCGGCCTGGAAGACTCGAATGGCCCGCTGTTCGCCGTGGTCTCGCGGCTGGTCTACCAAAAAGGCCTGGACCTGACCCTGGGCGTGGCCGAATACATCGTCCAGCAAGGCGGGCAGATCGCGATCATCGGCCGCGGCGAACCCGAGGAAGAACACGCCATGCGCGAATTGGCCCTGCGCTTCCCCGGTCGCATCGGTGTACGCATCGGCTTCAACGAAACCGACGCCCGGCGCATGTTCGCCGGCAGCGACTTCCTGCTGATGCCCTCGCGCTACGAGCCCTGCGGGCTGAGCCAGATGTACGCGCAGCGTTACGGCTCGCTGCCGGTGGCGCGCAATACCGGCGGGCTGGCCGACACCATCGAGAATGGCGTCACCGGTTTTCTGTTCGACGAGTCCACCGTCGACAGCTACCGCGAAGCCCTCGGCCGGGCGTTCTACGTGTACCGCAAGAAGACCTTGCTGAACGCCATGCGCTGCCTGGCGATGACCCAGCCCTTCAACTGGTGCCAGGCCGTCGAACCCTATGCCCGCCTGTACGAGGAACTGGTCGAACGCGCCACGCTGAACGTCGGCTGAGGAGATGCCCGGTATGCCCTTGAGGTCAATTGAACACGCGACCCACGGGGCCGTGATGCTCGACCGCGAGACCACCCGGTTCGCCCTCTGGGCACCGGATGCGCAGCAGGTCTCGGTCGAGTGCGAAGGCGCCGCGCCGCACAGCCTGCAGCGTGGTGAAGATGGCTGGTTCAGCGTGCAACTGCCCTGCCCGGCCGGCAGCCGCTATCGCTACCGTATCGATGGCCAACACGCTGTGCCCGACCCCGCCTCGCGCTACCAGCCGGACGGCGTGGACGGTCCGAGCCAGTTGCTCGACCCGCACGGCTATACCTGGCGACACCCCGAATGGTCCGGCCGGCCCTGGCATGAGGCGGTCATTCAAGAGCTGCATGTCGGCCTGCTGGGCGGCTATGCCGGGGTCGCCCGGCAACTGCCGCGCCTCGCCGAACTGGGCATTACCGCCATCGAGCTGATGCCCATCGGCCAGTTCCCCGGCGAGCGCAACTGGGGCTATGACGGCGTGCTGCCATTCGCCCCCCAGGCCAGCTACGGCACGCCGGACGAACTCAAGGCGCTGATCGACCAGGCCCACGGCCTGGGCCTGATGGTGCTGCTGGATGTGGTCTACAACCACTTCGGCCCCCACGGCAATTACCTGCATCAATACGCCTCGGTTTTTTTTCGCGAAGACCAGCACACCCCATGGGGCGCCGCCATCGACTTTCGCCGCCGCGAAGTACGCGACTTCTTTATGGAAAACGCCCTGATGTGGCTCAACGACTACCGTTTCGACGGCCTGCGCCTCGATGCGGTGCACGCCATCGACGACCCCGACTTTCTCCAGGAGCTGGCCCGCCGCGTGCGCCAGCACAGTGCACCCGGTCGGCACCTGTGGCTCACCCTGGAGAATGAGCACAACCAGGCGCATCTGCTGGAAGCCGGCTACGACGCGCAATGGAACGATGACGGGCACAACGCCTTGCACGTGCTGCTGACAGGTGAAACCGAAGGCTACTACGCCAACTTTCGTGAAGCGCCACTGGACCAACTGGCGCGCTGCCTGAGCCAGGGCTTCGCCTTCCAGGGCCAGCCCGACCACCACGGCGAGCCGCGCGGCGAAGCCAGCGGGCACCTGCCGCCCACGGCGTTCGTGCTGTTCCTGCAGAACCATGACCAGGTCGGCAACCGAGCCCTGGGTGAGCGCCTGCTGCAGCTGTGCCACCCCGAGGCCTTGCGTGCCGCGACCGCCCTGCTGTTGCTGTCACCGATGATCCCGCTGTTGTTCATGGGCGAGGAATGGGGCGCACAAACACCCTTCCTGTTCTTTACCGACCACCACGACGAACTTGCCGACGCCGTGCGTGAAGGCCGGCGCGCCGAGTTCAAGGGCTTTGCCGCCTTCGCCGAGCCGGCGCAGCGCGCGCGCATTGCCGACCCGAATGCCGAGCAGACTTTCCACGCCTCGCAGCCGTTACTCCCCACTACCGAAACAGCCTGGCTGGGGTTCTATCGTGAGCTGCTGCGCCTGCGCCGCGACCACCTCACCCCTCGCCTGCCTGGCACCCGCGCCTATGGCGCACGGATCATCGGCGAGCACGCCATCAGCGCGCGCTGGCAACTGGGCGACGGCAGTGAGTTGCGCATCGACCTGAACCTCAGCCCGCACCCGGTAGAAATGCCATTGCCCCTGCACAGCGTGCGCCTGCTTGCCTGCAGCGACACGCCGATTGGCGACAGCGAGTTGCCGCCTTGCAGCACCCTGGTCAGCCTTGTCACCCTCGCGGAGCCCCGGTATGCCTGAACAACGCTTGCACCTGCTGGCCCACCGCGCAGGCCTGTCGGTGGACTGGATCGACGCCAACGGCCGCCCGCAACATGTCGCGCCTGACACCTTGCGCCAGGTACTGGCCGGGCTCGGTCACCCGGCTGACGATGCGCCGGCCATAGAAGCCAGCCTGGTTGCACTGGCGCGAGCCCACGATGCCCGGCACCTGCCGCCGCTGCTCACCGTCGATGTGGGCGCAAGCCTCGACCTGGCGCTGTATTTCAGTGCAGGCAGTACCTGCCATGCACAGCTTGAGGGCGAAACCTCACACACCCTGCACCTGGACCAAAACGCGCACCTGCCCGCCGGCTTGCCGATTGGCTATCACCAACTGACGCTGGAGGGCCGCTCGTTCACCCTCGCGGTGGCCCCGCCCCGTTGCTTCAGCCTGGCCGATGCCCTGGACACGCCGACGCCGCGCTGCTGGGGGATTGCCGCGCAGCTCTATAGCCTGCGCCGCCCGGGTGATGGCGGTTTTGGCGACTGCCTGGCACTGGAAGCCCTGGCGCGCAGCGCCGCCGAGCGTGGCGCCGATGCCCTGGCGATCAGCCCGATGCACGCGATGTTCGCCAACAACTCGCACACCTACAGCCCGTATTCACCCTCCAGCCGGCTGTTTCTCAACAGCCTCTATGCCAGCCCGCAGGCCCTGCTGGGTGAGCGCACGGTAAGCCTGGCCATCGAGGCGCTACAGCTGACCGAGCCGTTGCAGGCCCTCGAACAACTGCCGCTGGTGGACTGGCCGAATGCGGTCAAGGCGCGCCAGCAATTGCTGCGTGCGCTGTATCAGGACTTCATCCACGGCGAGCATCCGCAACGCGAAGACTTCGACAGTTTCTGCGCCAGCGGCGGCCAGCCACTGGAAGACCATTGCCGCTTCGAAGCCCTGCTCGATGCCGCCGCCGAACGCGGCGAAAGCCAGGACTGGCGCACCTGGCCCGACAGCTGGCACGACCCGCGCAGCCCGCAGATCACTGCCTTCGCCGCGCAGCACCGCGAGCAGGTCGACTACTACCGCTTCTGTCAGTGGCTGATCGCCCGCAGCCTGGAACGCGCGCAACACGCAGCGACCAGCAATGGCATGCAGGTCGGCCTGATCGCCGACCTCGCCGTGGGCGCCGACGGCGCTGGCAGCCAGGCCTGGAGCCGGCAGGATGAACTGCTGGCTGATCTGCACGTCGGTGCCCCGCCCGATATCCTCAACCGCGCCGGGCAAAGCTGGGGGATCTGTGCCTTCTCCCCCGAAGGCCTGCGGCGCAACGGTTACCGGGCCTTTATCGAAATGCTGCGGGCCAACTTCGCCCACGCCGGCGGCCTGCGCATCGACCATGTGATGGGCCTGCAACGGCTGTGGCTGATCCCGGCCGGCGCGCCGCCCAGCGAAGGCGCCTACCTCAACTACCCGCTCGATGACTTGTTGCGCCTGCTCGCGCTTGAGTCGGTGCGCCACCAGGCCATCGTGCTGGGTGAAGACCTCGGCACGGTGCCGGAAGGCCTGCGGGAAAAACTCGCGGCGCGGGCCATCCTCGGCATCCGCGTACTGCTGTTCGAGCAGGACCCGCCCGGCCACTTCAAGCCGATCCTCGACTGGCCCGACAACGCCCTGGCCACCAGCAGCACCCATGACCTGCCGCCGCTGGCCGGCTGGCTGCTGGCCCACGACATCGACTGGAACCATCGCCTGGAACTGATCGACGCCAACACCGAGCAACATTGGCGCGACACCCGCGAGCAAGAAATCCAGGGCCTGCGGCGCCTGTTGCGGCACAACTACGGCGGCGCGCAATCAGACAGCGAATCGCTGCTCGACGCCAGCCTGCGCCTGCTCGGCCATACCCGCGCGCCACTGGTGCTGGTGCCGCTGGAAGACCTGCTGGGGGTCGATGAACAGCCCAACCTGCCCGGCACCATCGACAGCCATCCGAACTGGCGGCGGCGCTTCGCCCTCCCCGCCGACCAGTTGCTCGACGACAGCGATGCCGCGCGGCGCCTGGAACTGCTGGCGCAAGCCCGCGAGCAAGCCTTCGAGCGTGATCGATGAATGCGCTGACCGCGACCTTGCGCCTGCAGTTTCACGCCGAGTTCACCCTCGACGATGCACAAGCGCTGGTGCCGTATTTCGCAAGGTTGGGCATCAGCCACCTGTATGCCTCGCCGCTGCTGGAGGCACAGCCTGGGTCACGCCACGGCTACGACGTGGTCGACCCGAGCCGCATCAGCCCGGCGCTCGGTGGCGAAGCCGCGCTGGAACGCCTGGTCACCGCCCTGCGCCAGCACGGCATGGGCCTGATCCTCGATATCGTCTCCAACCACATGGCGGTCGGCGGAGCCCACAACCCCTGGTGGCAGGAGCTGCTGGCCTGGGGTCGGCGCAGCCCCTATAGCGAGTTTTTCGATATCCAGTGGCACTCGCCAGACCCTCTGCTTGAAGG
This sequence comes from Pseudomonas fontis, assembly GCF_028656955.1. GTDB lineage: Bacteria > Pseudomonadota > Gammaproteobacteria > Pseudomonadales > Pseudomonadaceae > Aquipseudomonas > Aquipseudomonas fontis. The sequence continues at coordinate 9,128 of NZ_JAMDGY010000054.1, read as the reverse complement.
CCAACTGCTGCTGCCGTTTCTCTCCAGCGACTACGGCGCGGTGTTGCAGGCTGGCGAGATTCCGCTGCGTTTCGATGCCGAGCGCGGGCGCTTCCAGGTCGAGCATTACCAGCACCGCTTCCCGATCTGCCCTGCCGATTACGCACGCATCCTCAAGCACAGCGGCCAGCCGCTGTTGATCGAGCTGGGCCAGCGATTCGCCGCTCTGTCAGGCCCGCAGGCGGCACCCGTATTGCACCGCGAGCTGGCGGCCCTGGCACGTCAGGCCCACGCGGCGCTGGGCATCGACCAGGCCCTGGCGTACTTCGATGCGCAAGGCGTACACGGCTATCAACCTTTGCATCACTTGCTCGAACGCCAACCTTATCGCCTGGCCAGCTGGCGCACCGCCGCCGATGACATCAACTGGCGGCGCTTCTTCGACGTCAATGAACTGGGCGGCCTGCGCGTCGAGCGCCCGGTGGTGTTCGAGGCCACCCACGCCAAGGTCTTCGAACTGATCGAGCGCGGCCTGATCGACGGCCTGCGCATCGACCACATCGACGGCCTGGCCGACCCACGCGGTTATTGCCGCAAGCTGCGTCGGCGGGTCAACGGGCTATTGGCGCAGCGCCCGTTGAGTGCGGCGCTGGAGCACTTTCCGATCTACGTGGAAAAGATCCTCGGTCCCGGCGAACAGTTGCACCGTGACTGGCAGGTGGACGGCACCACCGGCTATGAGTTCATGGACCAGGTGTCGCTGCTGCAACATGACCCGGCCGGCGAAGCGGAACTCAGTGCGCTGTGGCATGACCTCAGCGAACGCCCGGCGTTTGCCGAGGAACTGCGCCTGGCCCGCCAGCAAGTGCTCAATGCCGGCCTTGCCGGCGATTTCGAGTCGGTCGCCCAGGCCCTGTTGCAGGTGGCCCGCGACGACCTGATGAGCCGCGACCTGACCCTGGGCGCGATCCGCCGTGCCTTGCAGGCGCTGGTCGAGCACTACCCGGTGTATCGCACGTATATCAATGCCTGCGGGCGGCCGGCTGAAGACGAAGGGTTCTTCCAGCAGGCCTTGGCCGACGCCCGCAGCCACCTGGGCGAAGCGGACTGGCCGGTGCTGGATTACCTGCAACGCTGGCTTGGCGGCGAGCCCTGGCGCCAAGTGCCAGCGGGCCGCCCACGCAAGCATCGCCGGCATGCCTGTGTGCGCTTCCAGCAGCTGACCTCGCCAACCGCCGCCAAGGCCGTGGAAGACACCGCTTTCTACCGCTCTGCGGTGTTGCTGTCGCGCAACGATGTGGGCTTTGCCGCCGAGCGTTTCAGCGCCCCCGCCGAAGCGTTTCACGCGCAAAACGCGCAGCGCCTGGCGAGCTTCCCCGACAACCTGTTGACCACCGCCACCCACGACCACAAACGTGGCGAAGACACCCGCGCGCGCCTGGCCGCACTGAGCGAGCGCAGCCATTGGTACTGCGCCCGTATCGAACACTGGCGCGAGTTGGCCGGCCCGCTGCGCAGCAGCCTGCCCGACGGCGACGCACCGAGCCCGGCGGATGAAATGCTGCTGTACCAGACCCTGCTCGGCAGTTGGCCGCCGACCTTGCGCAGCGATGATGCGGCCGGCCTTGCCGCCTATGCCGAGCGCTTGCGCCAATGGCAACAGAAGGCCCTGCGCGAAGCCAAACTGCGCAGCAGCTGGAGCGCGCCGAACGACATCTATGAAGGGGCCTGCGCGGCCTATAGCGATGCGCTGCTGCTCGATGCGCAGTGCCAGCAGTTGCGCCAGTCAGTGGCCAGCGCGGTGCACTCGCTGGCCTGCCCCGGCGCCCTCAACAGCCTTGCCCAGTGCCTGCTGCGCATGACCGCGCCGGGGGTGCCCGACCTGTACCAAGGCAACGAGTGCTGGGACTTCAGCCTGGTCGACCCGGACAACCGCCGGCCGGTGGACTACCCGGCACGCCGCGCCGCGCTGGATGAGCGCCATGCTATCGGCCAACTGCTCGCCAATTGGCAGGACGGCCGCCTCAAGCAGGCATTGATCGCCCAGGTGCTCGAACGGCGCCGGCAACTGCCCGAACTGTTCCTGCGCGGCGATTATCTGCCGCTGGAAGTACGCGGCAAGCATGCCGACAAGGTGCTCGCCTTCGCCCGCGTCAATGATGAGCAACGCGCGATCATCGTGGTGCCACGCCTGGCCTGCGACCTGCTCGGCGCTGCCAGCCAACCACTGATCCCGGCGCAGAACTGGGACGACACTTGCGTGTTGTTGCCATTCACCTTGACCACTGCCAACTGGACGGGACTTTTCGAGCAGGGCGCAGTCACAACCTCAAAGGAGCTGTGGCTGGGCACGGCGCTCAAGGCTGTTCCCGTCAATCTGTTCATTGATTCCGTTGCGTTATCAGGAGCCTGACCATGAGTGTCCAAGAAAAGCGTATCCGCGAGTTCGCCTATCAGATCTGGGAATCGGAAGGTAAGCCCGAGGGCCAGGAGTCCCGTCACTGGGACATGGCGCGCAAGCTTGCCGAAGCCGAAGCGCTGGCCCCCAAGGCCACCCCGCGCAAGCCACGTGCCGCCAGCAGCGCCACCACCAAGGCCAAGCCAGCCGTCGCCGTGCCAAAAGCCGAGCCGGTGAAAAAGCCGCGAGCGACGAAGAAGCCCGCCGCCACCTGACGACGCCTGAGCACCCGCTGTTTCGACCCGGCCTGCGGTAGCCCACGCTACCGCCAAGGCTGGCGGATTCCCTATTGCCCGAACAAGGAGTGCCATGAGCACCAGCAAGCAAAAGCCCGAACCTGCCAGCGTCGAACCGTCGCGTATCCGCGAGGGCCTGCCCTTCCCGCTGGGCGCCACCTGGGACGGCCTGGGGGTGAACTTCGCGCTGTTTTCAGCCAATGCCACCAAGGTCGAACTGTGCCTGTTCGATGCCAGCGGCGAGCACGAGATCGAACGCATCGAACTGCCCGAATACACCGACGAGATCTTCCACGGCTACCTGCCCGACGCCCACCCCGGGCTGGTCTATGGCTACCGAGTACACGGGCCGTACGAGCCGGAAAACGGCCACCGCTTCAACCCCAACAAGTTACTGATCGACCCCTATGCCAAGCAGTTGGTCGGCGAGCTGCGCTGGTCTGAAGCGTTGTTCGGCTACACCATCGGCCACCCGGATGCCGACCTCAGTTTCGACGAGCGCGACAGCGCGCCGTTCGTGCCCAAGTGCAAGGTCATCGACCCGGCCTATACCTGGGGCCGCGACCAGCGCGTGGGCGTGCCGTGGGAGCGCACCATCCTCTATGAGGCGCACGTGCGCGGCATCAGCATGCGTCATCCGTCCGTGCCGCAGGCGGCGCGCGGCACCTTTGCCGGGCTGATGAACGACGACCTGCTGGGGCACATCAAGCAGCTTGGCGTGTCGTCCATCGAGCTGTTGCCGATCCATGCCTTCGTCAACGACCAGCACCTGCTGGAAAAGAACCTGAACAACTACTGGGGCTACAACAGCATCGCCTTCTTCGCCCCACACCCGCGCTACCTGGCCAACGGCAAGATCGCCGAGTTCAAGGAAATGGTCGCGCACCTGCACCACGCGGGCCTGGAGGTGATCCTCGACGTGGTCTACAACCACACCGCCGAAGGCAACGAGCAGGGCCCCACCCTGTCGATGCGCGGCATCGACAACGCCTCGTACTACCGGCTGATGCCGGACGACAAACGTTTCTACATCAATGATTCGGGCACCGGCAACACCCTGGACCTGAGCCACCCCTGCGTGCTGCAACTGGTCACCGACTCACTGCGCTACTGGGCCGGGGAAATGCACGTGGATGGTTTCCGTTTCGACCTGGCGACCATCCTTGGGCGCTACCACGATGGTTTCAACGAGCGTCACAGCTTCCTCGTCGCCTGCCGCCAGGACCCGCTGCTCAGCGAGGTAAAGCTGATCGCCGAGCCCTGGGACTGCGGCCCCGGGGGCTATCAGGTGGGCAACTTCGCCCCCGGCTGGGCGGAGTGGAACGACCGCTTCCGCGACACCGTGCGCGCCTTCTGGAAAGGCGACGAGGGCCAACTGGCCGACTTTGCCAAGCGCATGACCGCCTCGGGCGACCTGTTCAACCACCGCGGCCGGCGCCCGTATGCATCGGTCAACTTCGTCACCGCCCACGACGGCTTCACCCTGCGCGACCTGGTCTCGTACAACGACAAGCACAACGAGGCCAACGACGAAAACAACCAGGACGGCACCACCAACAACCTGTCCTGGAACCATGGCGTCGAAGGCCCCACCGACGACCCCGAGATCAAGGCCTTGCGCCTGCGCCAGATGCGCAATTTCTTCGCCACCCTGTTGCTGGCCCAGGGCACGCCGATGATCGTTGCCGGCGACGAGTTCAGCCGCACCCAGCACGGCAACAACAATGCCTACTGCCAGGACAGTGAAACCGGCTGGGTCAACTGGGACCTGGATGATGAAGGCGCGGCGCTGCTCAAGTTCGTCAAGCGCCTGACCAAGCTGCGCCTGGCGTACCCGGTGTTGCGCCGGGGCAGGTTCCTGGTCGGCGACTACAATGAGGCAATCGGCGTCAAGGACGTGACCTGGCTGGCCCCGGATGCCAGCGAAATGTCCGTTGAACAGTGGCAGGACAGCCAGGGCCGTTGCCTGGGCATGCTGCTCGATGGCCGTGCGCAGGTCACCGGGATATTGCGCCCTGGAGCCGATGCGACGCTGCTGATCATCGTCAACGCACACCATGACAACGTGCCCTTTACCTTGCCCGAAGTGCCGGCCGGCGAGTATTGGCATTGCCTGATCGATACCGACCGGCCCACCCTGCGCAAGGCGCAGCGCTACGATTTCGGCAGCGAGTGCCCGGTAACCGGTCGTTCGTTCCTGCTGTTCGAACTGCAACGCGATGAGGAGGCCTAGTGAAAGGATTGCCCGGTTCGCCAGGGTTCGGCTCCACCGATCAGGCCCCGGCCGTGAAGCGCATCCGCGTGCTCACGGTCAACACCCACAAGGGCTTCACCGCCCTCAACCGGCGCTTCATCCTGCCGGAGCTGCGCGAAGCCGTGCGCAGCACCGGTGCCGACCTGGTGTTCCTGCAGGAAGTGCTCGGCAGCCATGACCGGCATGCGGCGCGCTACGTCGACTGGCCGCAGACCTCGCAATACGAATTTCTCGCCGACAGCATGTGGAGCGACTTCGCCTACGGGCGCAACGCGGTCTACCCCGACGGCCATCACGGCAATGCCTTGCTGTCGAAATACCCCATCGTGCAGCACCGCAACCTCGACGTCTCGATCACCGGCCCCGAGCGCCGAGGCCTGCTGCATTGCGTGCTGGATGTACCGGGGCAGGATGAAGTGCACGCCATCTGCGTGCACCTCTCGCTGCTGGAAAGCCACCGGCAGAAACAACTCGCGCTGCTGCAACGGCTGCTCGACTCATTGCCGGTGGGTGCGCCGGTGATCATTGCCGGGGATTTCAACGACTGGAAGCAACACGGCAACCGCGTGCTGAACCGCCAGACCAACCTGCACGAGGTGTTCGAACAGCACCATGGCGGGTTGGCCCGCACCTATCCTGCGCGCCTGCCGCTGCTGCGCCTGGACCGGGTGTACCTGCGCAATGCCTATGGCCACGCGCCAAAGATTCTCGGCAGCAAACCCTGGACGCATTTGTCCGATCACCTGCCGTTGGCCGTGGAAGTTCGCCTTTAGCAATGATTCGGCATAGCGCGGGCCGTGGTCATGCACAAGCCAGCTATCAGACCACTTAATACGTTTGATATCAGTAAGTTGCCAACTCAAACAAATACATGAAGAAATATTCACACAATCTTGACGCCCGTCGTGTCCTCTCCTTAGCTAGACAATAGACAGCACGTTCATACATCAACCCGAGCCTCTAGCTCGCACCTTCTGGCGCGGGTACGGGATTGGTTTGCTGACTTGGGTCGCCCTCTGGTTACGCCGTACAGCCCGTGACATCAGGCCAGACTTTTGGCTGTTACATCAGAGGAGATCCGCCATGAAAAAACCATCGAATCCTTCGGGCTTTGAGTATGTTTTCTATGCGGTTTCCACGTCGCTGCTATTAGCAACCCCGGTGGAAACCCATGCAGTGGGCCTGAAGGATGACGACCCGTTTGTCAATTTTGCACAAAGTTTGCCGGTACTGACGCTCAACCCGACCAGTGTGGCGGGTTTGAACGTGGGCACCCTGGGTGCGTTTTCCGATCGCCTGGCCGAGCGCAAGGTGCAGCAGGCAATCGCCCCGGACATGGTCGCCAGCCAGTGGGCGCAGTTCTTCCCCAACCCTGGCCGGCAAGGCGCGCCGGCGCCGGACCGGCTGGATGCTCCTGGCCAGAACCTGCAGATCAGCCCTGACGTGTTTGTGCGTGAAACAGCGGGCGGCAATACTCACCGCGCCGGTTTCTTCGTCGGCCACAGCAACTTGCAAAGCGGTTTTGACGGCACCCGGCCGCAACTGGGCGACAAGCAGAACGCGCTGCGCCTGGAGGGTGACAGCCTGGGTGTGTACTGGAGCTTGCAACATGAACAGGGCTGGCACATCGACGCGGTGGCCATGGGCACCCGTTTCGACACCACTGGCCGCTCGGCTTCCGGTGAACGGCTTGATGGCGACGGGCATGCGCTGACCTTCTCGGTCGAAGGCGGCTTCCCGATTGGCCTGGGCAAGAACTGGGTGATCGAGCCGCAGGCGCAGTTGATCAACCAGCAGTATTACCCCGGGGCGGATGCGCCAGCCGAGGCCATGCAGGCGTACAACAGCCAGCCGACCTGGAGTGGCCGGGTGGGCGCCAAGTTGTCCGGGCATTACGAGGTGATCGGCATGCCGATCGAACCCTACTTGCGCACCAACGTCTGGCATGACTTTTCCAACGCCGACACGGTGAGCCTGGACAAGGTCGACAAGATCAGCAGCGGGCGCAACTCGACCACGGTAGAGCTGGGCCTGGGTTTGGTTGCGCGGGTGACGCCGACGGTGAGCCTGTTTGTCAGTGCCGACTACAGCAGCGACGTGGATGACAATGACTTGAATGGGCTGATTGGCAACCTGGGGGTTCGGGTGCGTTGGTAGTGCGGATGCACCAACACAATTGCCGCAGCCCCATCGCCGGCAAGGCCGGCTCCCACAAGAGCCTTGTGGGAGCCTGCAATTGAGCGCACAAGCCTGCCGTCAACCAAAAGTTGACAGCTTATGTATACTGGCAAGCCCCAGCAGCCCCCCGGGACACCGCCCGCATGATCGAAAACAGTTTCGCCTTTCGCCTCAAGGAACTGCTCGAACACCACAAACTGACCCTGCAAGCCGTGGGCACCGCACTGGGGATCTCGCGCACCGCCGTGCACAAGTGGACCCGTGGTGGCGAGATCGACTACGCCAACCTGCGCACCCTGGCGACCTTTCTCAAGGTCAACTGGATCTGGCTGCGTTACGGCGAAGAAGCCCTGCACGACGTGCAGCACACCCAGGTCGTCGAACTGCCGATGACCGACGTGCGCCGGCGCTACACCGCCGAGATCATGGAAAGCGAAACCCGCATGAAACTGGCCCAGGAAGGCGCGCGCATCGTCACTTGGGAATGGAACCTGATCAGCGACGAACTCACCTATTCACCGAACGTCGTCGAGGTGTATGGCTGGCAGGTCAATCGCAACGAAGACTTCTGGGTGCACCTGCCCGCCGAAGACGTCGAAGCCCTGCAGAATCTCTACAGCAAGACCGTTGCCGAGGGTGATGGTTGTGAATGCGACTTCCGCATCCGCCGCCCCGATGGCGACCTGCGCTGGATCGCCTCACGCGCCACGGTGGTACGCGACAGCGCCGGGCGGCCGGTGAAGATGGTCGGCATCAGCATGGACAACACCGAACGCAAGGTGGCTGAAGAAGAGTTGCGCAACAGTGAAGAGCGTTTTCGCACGATCTTCGAACTGGCCTGGGGGGCCCTGGCCTATATCGACCCCAACGGCACCTGGCAGCGGGTCAACAGCAGTTGCTGCGAGCTGCTTGGCTACAGCGCCGAAGAGCTGTACGGCATGACCTTCCAGCAGATCACCCACCCCGATGACCTGGCCGCCAACCTGCAATTGCTGGTGCGCCTGCTGACGGGAGATATCGACCGCTACGAAGTGGAAAAGCGCGTGCGCCACAAGGCTGGTCACTACATCTGGATCCGTGCCCGCACGGCCCTGCAACGGCGCCAGGACGGCCAGCCGGAACACCTGATCAGCGTGTTCGAGGACATCGCGGCCGAGCGCCAGGAGCACGAACGCCTCGAAACCCGGATTGCCGGGCTTGAGGCGCAACTGGCCGCGAACTGATCGCGGCCGGGGTGCCTACATGCAGGTGGCGAGGGCCGCCTGACGGCGCAGGGCCACTTCATCGTGGCGCTCAGCGTAGTACTTGACCACGGTTTTCTGGCCTTCCGTGCGCACGTCGGCAAAGGCCTCGGCGCCACGGGTGTAGACGGTGAAGCCGCCTTTTTTGGCGGGTTCAACGTAGCCGCTGGCATCGACGCCGAAAGCGGCTTCATCCTGCCAGCCGAACTGGATGCAACGCGCCACTTGCGACGCTTCCTTGCTCGACATGAAGGCTTTGGCTGGCTCCTTGGCCCGCGCAGACTCCATTGCCGAGGACACGCACCCGGTCAGCATCGCTGCCGCTACCACTGCCAACACTACCCGCATGTTCCACCCCCTGTGAGAAAAACCGCGAATGTAGCACGGGCCGTGGCAATCAGCGGGTTGCGATGTGCAGATTTTGCGCCCGCTGCGCGGTCGATCGCTGGCAAGGCCAGCTCCCACGGACCGCATCGTAGCCGCTGCCGTCAGGCTGCGCTCGCCTGCAACGCCGGCGCCGCCTTTGGGAGCCCTGGCGGACTCCAGCGCAGCCTCACGGCAGCGGCTTGTATCTCGACTAACGCCTCTTTGGAGGCGATAGTTCTCGACTGATCATCGAGGAAGAGGAATGAAGCCGGGCAGCGGCTTAGGCCTTGAGCCTGATCTGTAGATTGAGCTCCTCCTCTTCAACCCCACTCGCCAAGTCCGAACGGTATCAAGAGCCCGTCCTTGACGGTAGCTCGCATTGACAAGGCCGAGACCGAGTGACGGATGATCGTGAG
>NZ_JAMDGY010000053.1 GCF_028656955.1 Pseudomonas fontis | reverse complement strand
CTTTACACACGATTATCCGAATAGCCCAAAGAACGGATAGATGAACGCGACGATCATCACCGTGGCGCACAGTTGCGGGGCAAACCGTGCACGCTCGGCGATACCGCCGGAAATGATCGCCGGGATGGCCGCAGCGAAGGTCAGCAGGAAGAAGAACTTCACCAGCCCGTAACCATGATCGGCCCCCAGGGTCGCCGCCGGGTGCATGAAGTGCACGCCATACGACAGCCAATAGCCGACGAAGAAGTACGCCAGGGTCGAGACGGCGAAGTCGCTGAGGATCTTCGACAGGGCATTGACCTGGTTCTTGTGGCGCACCGTGCCGACTTCGAGGAAGGCAAAACCGGCGTGCATGGCCAGGACCATTACCGCGCCGAGCAGGATGAACAGCGTGTTGGAGCCCTGGACCAGTGAGTCCACGGCGCTTTGCAGATTTTCCATGAAGTGGCAGGCCTGCTGGCAAGAGAAAAAGCACCAAAGCGGTTCGTATGCGGTGAACGACGCACCACGTCGGTTCACCTGATCGCCGCCTGAAAGACAGAAACATCACTGCCCTGGAGTTTTTTCCGAGGTTTGTCTTGGATTGGGTTAAGGTTTACCAGCCTGGAGCAGCAGCCCGCGCCCGGATTCAGCGCAGGCGCCCAGCCAGGCGCACCACGACAAAGCAAATGCTGTACCAGCCGATCACACTGAACCTTCGGCGACGCCCTGCACTCGAAATCCCAAACGCCCCTATCACGGAGAAACCCATGGCCAGCAAAACGGCAAAGACTGCTCAAGAAATCCTGATGGCTGACTTCCAGACCCTGGTGCAAGACACCGAGAAGCTGCTGGAACACACGGCCACCCTGGCGGGCGATCAAGCGGACGAACTGCGGGCGCAGATCCACGAAAGCCTGCTGCGGGCACGCGAAACCTTGCACCAGACCCAGGACTCGGTACGCGAACGCGGCCAGGCGGCGCTGGGCGCCACCGAAGAATATGTGCAAACCAACCCATGGCAGTCAGTCGGCATCGCTGCCGGCGTCGGCTTCCTGATCGGCCTGCTGGCCAGCCGACGCTGAGGTTCGAGGTATGGAAAGCGAAACCACCGGTTCGTCGTCACGCCGCCTGGGCGCCGCCATTCTCGGGCTGCTGCACGGCCATGTGGAGCTGTTCGGCATCGAGTTGCAAGAGCAGAAATCCCGCACCCTGAGCCTGCTGCTGTTTGCCGGGCTGGCACTGGTGTTCGCGCTGCTGCTGCTCACCGCCCTCTCCGCGCTGTTGCTGGTGCTGCTGTGGGACAGTTATCGCCTGGCCGGGATCATCGGCCTGTGCGTGTTCTACAGCCTCGCCGCGCTGTTCTGCGGGCTGCGCCTGAAGGCGGCGGTGTTCGATGAGTCATCGCCGTTCGAATCCACCCTGGAAGAAATCGCCAAGGACCGGGAGCGCCTGTTGCCATGAGCCTGCCTGAACTGCCAAACACCACCAATCGCCGGGAGCTGCGCAAGGCCCTGGTACGCCTGCGCCTGGAGATGCATCGCCAGGAAATCCGCCACGAATCTGGCCAGGTGCTCAAGCCGCTGACCCGCCTGCGCTCGATGGGCAGCAACCTGCAGGACAGTTTGCAAGGCGGGCTGGGTATCAAGCACGCGCCATTATGGGGAATTGCCGGCGTAGTGCTGCTCGGCTTCCTTACTGGCAAGGGCGCGCGCAGCGGCAGCCTCACTCGCTTGGCCGGTTTGGGCAGCAGCCTGCTGCCCTTGCTCAAGCTGTTCATGCAGAACAACAGCGACAAGCGCTGAACGAACTGGCGGCATTCTTGCAACACGCACACGGCGGGCCTTGTTCCGCCGTTGCTGGCCAACCGGCCAGGCGATTCGTGCATATCAAGGAGCCGCCGTGTTCGACGGGCAACCGCTCGCCTGCTTTCAACCTTTCATTGATACCGCTACCGGCCGCATCGCCGGGGTCGAGGCATTGGGCCGCCTGCACCAGGTCAGCGGCGAGCTGCGCTCGGTGGGGCCGTTGTTCGCCAACCCGGACATTGCCTCGACCGCCCTGCGCCGCCTTGACCGACTGATCCGTGAAGACGCCTTGAGCCGCTTTCGCGAAGCGCCGCATGACTGGTTCCTGAGCCTGAACATCTCGCCGCGCTGGATCAGCGCACTCACCAGCGAGCAACCCTTGCCCAGCCTGATCCAGTTGCGCCAGCAAGGTGTGCCGCCATCACGCGTGGTATTCGAAATCACCGAGAGCGGCGGCGACCCGACGCGCCTGGCCGAAGTGGTAAGCCGCTACCGCCAGGCCGGCGCGCGCATTGCCATCGATGATTTCGGCGCCGGCTACTCGCAGCTGGACCGGGTACTGGCCCTGCAACCGGACATCCTCAAGCTCGACATGCGTCTGTTCCAGGCCGCCGCACGCGGCGGGCCGAGTGGCGAAGTGGTCAAGGCACTGGCACAGATGGCGGAGAAAACCGGCTGCTGGATCATCGCCGAAGGCGTCGAGACCGAAGCGCAGCTGAATTTTGCCCTGGAGTGCGGCGCGCGTTACCTGCAAGGCCACCTGTTCGCCCAGGCCGAGCCCGGGTTCTTCCCCAGCGATGCCTTCGTCGAGCGTTTTGCCGAACTGCGCCAGGGCTATGTGCGCAGCAAACTGGTGGAGCGCGGGCGGCTCATGGCGCTGCGTCAGCAACTGGCCGCGCTGATGCCGCAGCTTCAGGCCTGGACCCTGGCCAAGGCGCCCATGGAGGCCTTGCCCAGGCTCGACGCCTACCCGTGGCTGCTGCGGTTTTTCTTGTGCGATCGGCACGGCACACAACTGACCCCGAACCTGGAATGGCGTGAGCAGCGCTGGCAGGTCGACAACCGCTACCTGGGGCACAACTGGTCCTGGCGACCGTACTTCTATCACCTGCTGGCCGAAGGCTGGGAGGAGCGCCGGCTGATCCTTTCCAGCACCTACCGCGACGCCACCAGCAACCAGTATTGCCTGACTGCCGGGCAGTTCTTCGACGAAGGCAAATACCTGTTACTCATTGATGTGGATGCCGCCGGCTTGTGAGGCTTGATTGCCTGCGCCCGAAACGGGAAGCTAGGCGCCTGCCCACGTACTGGAGAAATGGCCTTGGATTGGCACACCCTGCTTACCCGCGAACGCCTCGGCAAGACCCTGCACAGCCCGGAAGAACTCGGCCGCAGCCCGTTCCACAAGGACCACGACCGCATCATCTTCTCCGGTGCCTTCCGCCGCCTGGGCCGCAAGACCCAGGTGCATCCGGTCACCAGCAACGATCATATCCACACCCGCCTCACCCACTCGCTGGAGGTGAGCTGCGTGGGTCGCTCGCTCGGCATGCGCGTGGGCGAGACCCTGCGCGACAGCCTGCCCGACTGGTGCGCGCCGAGCGACCTGGGCATGGTCGTGCAATCGGCCTGCCTGGCCCACGACATTGGCAACCCACCGTTCGGGCACTCTGGCGAAGATGCCATCCGCCACTGGTTCCAGCAGGCGGCCGGGCGTGGCTGGCTGGACGGCATGAGCGAGACCGAGCGTGCCGACTTCCTCAATTTCGAAGGCAACGCCCAGGGTTTCCGGGTGCTGACCCAGCTGGAATATCACCAGTTCGATGGCGGCACGCGCCTGACCTACGCCACCCTCGGCACTTACCTCAAGTACCCCTGGACAGCCCGTCACGCCGATTCGCTGGGCTACAAGAAGCACAAGTTCGGTTGCTACCAGAGCGAACTGCCATTGCTTGAGCAAATCGCTGGCAAGCTTGGCCTGCCGTTGATCGAGCCACAACGCTGGGCGCGCCACCCACTGGTGTACCTGATGGAGGCCGCCGACGACATCTGCTACGCGCTGATCGACCTGGAAGACGGCCTGGAAATGGAACTGCTCGACTACGCCGAAGTGGAGTCGCTGCTGCTCGGCCTGGTCGGCGACGACTTGCCAGAGACCTACCGCCAGCTCGGCCCGAATGACTCGCGGCGGCGCAAACTGGCGATCCTGCGTGGCAAGGCCATCGAACACCTGACCAACGCCGCCGCGCGGGCCTTTGTCGAGCAGCAAAAAGCGCTGCTGGCGGGCACGTTGCACGGCGACCTGGTCGAACACATGCATGGCCCGGCCAAGCGCTGCGTGCTGCTGGCCAAGGACATGGCACGCAAGAAGATCTTTCAGGACAAGCGCAAGACCTTGCACGAGATCGGCGCCTACACCACGCTGGAAATCCTCTTGAACGCATTTTGCGGTGCGGCACTGGAGCAGCACGGCGGGCGCACACCGTCGTTCAAGCACCGGCGCATCCTCGACCTGCTCGGCAACAATGCCCCCGATCCGAACAGCTCGCTGCACCACGCCTTCCTGCGCATGATCGACTTCATCGCCGGCATGACCGACAGCTATGCAACGGAAATGGCCAGGGAAATGACCGGGCGCTCGAGCCCGGTTTGAGGCAAAGCTTTATCGCCCGCGCAAGGCGGGCGACAACCTTGAACAGGCAATAAACATCAGTGAAAATCACTAATCAATTCAGAAAGTAACTAATTAAAACAACCAACCTGTAGTACATGTACGATTCAAAAGTAGGACACTTCCTATATTGCTTATAAGTGCCACTCCGTTTATGTGCACGCTCATCTTCTGGGCTATGGTGCCGACTCTACATGGGCTCCACTTGGAAGATGAGTATGCATTCAGTATTTATTGTCGACGATCATCCTGTTATCCGTCTGGCCGTACGCATGCTGCTGGAAAACGAAGGCTACCGGGTCACCGGTGAATTCGATAATGGCGTGGATGCCATGCAAATGGTCCGCGAGTCCCCACCTGACCTGATCATTCTCGACATTGGCATCCCCAAGCTGGACGGGCTGGAGGTGCTGTCCCGCTTCAATGCCATGGCCATCAACCTGAAGGTGCTGGTGCTGACGGCACAGTCACCGGCGCTGTTTGCCATTCGCTGCATGCTCTCTGGTGCAGCAGGCTATGTGTGCAAGCAGGAAGACTTGAGCGAGCTGATGAGTGCAATCAAAGCCGTGCTCTCCGGGTACAACTACTTCCCTAGCCAGGCAATCAACCCGCTTCGCCATCAGGATCAACAGTCTGCCGAGATGGAGCTATTCAAATCGGTGAATGACCGCGAGTTGATGGTATTGCAGTTATTTGCCCAGGGCCGAAGCAACAAGGAAATCGCCTCTGGCATGTTTCTCAGCAACAAGACCGTGAGCACCTATAAAAAGCGTCTTATGCAAAAACTCCAGGCCAACTCGCTGGTTGAGTTGATTGAGATGGCCAAACGCAACTCACTGGTATGAGCGAACTATGGGTAAAGCGCACACTGGCCGGCTGCCTGTGGCTGCTGTGCTGCGTAATGGGTGCAAGCCACGCCTATCACCGCGAAACCAACGAACTGCAACTGCTCAGCCGCAGTGGTTCAACGGCCCTGGCGGTGACCCTGAGCCCCGAACAGCTGCGCTGGCTTCAGGGACGCCAGGAGCTGTTGCTGGGCGTTTCGACGCCAGACTACCCACCCTTCGACATCACCAGCAGCGGTCGCGACTATGAAGGCCTGACTGCCGACTATGTCGGCCTGCTGCAGGCCACGCTGAAGCTGCCCATCAGGATCCGCCACTTCGCCAGTCGCAACGAAGCCATCGAAGCACTTCAGCAGGGCCGGATCGACCTGCTGGGCAGCGCCAACGGCTACGAGGCCGCACGCCAGGGCCTGCTGCTTTCGCAGCCCTACGTCGAGGACCAGCCGGTGCTGGTGACCCGCGACAACGAAGCCCGCCCGCTGGACAGCGGCCTGGCCGGCCTGCGCCTGAGCATGATCGACTACTACCTGCCCCTGGCCGAGGTACGCAAGCTTTACCCCAACGCCACCATCCGCACCTATTCCTCTTACCATCAAGCCCTCAACGCCGTGGCCTTCGACCAGGCCGACGTGTTCCTGGGCGACACCTTGTCTACCCACTACCAGATCAACCAGAGCTACCTGAAGAACCTGAAAATGGCCAACTTCTCGCGGCACGAATCGGTGGGTTTCGGTTTTGCGGTCAGTGAAGACAACCCGCACCTGCTGGCACTGCTCAACCTCACCTTGAGTGCCGTGACCAGTGCCACCCGCAGCAATATTTCCCAGCGCTGGGGGGCCGGCGGCAGCGTGCTGCTGACGGATCGCAAGTTGCAGCTATCGGCCAACGAAGAGCAGTGGCTGGCAAAACACCCGGTGATCCGTGTCGCGGTCAGCGACAGTGCCGCGCCCCTGACCTTCTTCGACAAGTCTGGCGAGCTGCAAGGCCTGGCTGTCGACCTGCTGGAGCTGGTGCGCCTGCGCACCGGCATGCGCTTCACCTTCCACCGCAGCAGCGGCGTCACCGAAATGATCGACCTGATCGACCGCGGCGAAGTCGACCTGATCGCGGCCATCAGCAACAGCCCGGCCCGCGAAAGCACCCTCAGCTTCAGCCGTCCTTACCTGGAGAACGCCTATGTGCTGATGACCCGCAAAGGCGCCGGCGAACCTGAAGACTTGCAGATGCTCTCTGGGCGCCGCCTGGCGATCACCCGTGGCAACCTGCTGATAGACAGCCTGCGCCAACAGTACCCACGCATTCACCTGGTGGAAACCGAAGGCAGCGCAGCCTCCGCGACCGCGCTGAACAAACAGCAGGTCGATGGCATGGTCACCGCGCTGATCAACGCCAACTTCAACCTCGGTACCCAGCCCCAACTGACCATCCGCTCGACCATCGGCAGCACACCAGCGAATTTCTCCCTGGCAACCGCCCGCGACACCCCGGAACTGGGCAGCATTGTCGACAAGGCCTTGCTGAGCATCGCCCCGGAGGACATGAGTGCGATCAACAACCGCTGGCGACGCTACAGCGGTGAACCACCGTCCTATTGGCAGAGCCACCAGCCACTTATCGTCCAGATCATTCTCGCCACATCGATACTGCTGTTACTGTCACTGACCTGGAATGCCTGGATGCGCCGCCAGATCAAACAGCGCAAGTCTGCGGAGCTGGCGCTCAACGACCAGCTTGAGTTCATGCGCGCGCTGGTCAACGGCACCCCGCATCCGATCTACGTACGCGACCGCCAGGGATTGCTGCAGCTGTGCAATGACAGCTTCCTCAAGGCCCTGGATGCGCGGACCGAGGATGTGCTGGGCAAGTCGATCCATGACACGCCGTTGTTCGCCAGCCTCCAGGCGCAGCAACTTGAAGCCGACTACCAGCAGGTGATCGACGCCGGTACGCCGCTGATTGTCGACCGCCCGCTGATGCTGAAAAACCGCGAGCTGACCATCTACCACTGGATCCTGCCCTACCAGAACTCGCTGGGCGAAGTGCAAGGCATCATCGGCGGCTGGCTGGACATCAGCGAGCGGCGCCAACTGATCCAGGAGCTGCGCCAGGCCAAGGAGCAGGCCGATGAAGCCAGCCGCGCGAAAAGCACCTTCCTGGCCACCATGAGCCATGAAATCCGCACACCGATGAACGCGCTGATCGGCATGCTCGAACTGGCCCTGAAACGCGCGGACGGCGGCCAACTGGATCGCCCCGCCATCGATGTAGCTTATCGCTCAGCACAAGACCTGCTGTCACTGATCGGCGATATCCTCGACATCGCCCGCATCGAGTCCGGCCGCCTGCACCTGAGCCCTGAGCGCGTCAACCCTGCCAACCTGGTGGAGTCGGTAGGGCAGATCTTCGAGGGGTTGGCGCGGCAGAAGGGCCTGCAACTGACCTTGGCCATCGACGCCAGTGCACGCCGGGATGTACTGCTCGACCCATTGCGCTTCAAACAGGTTTTGTCGAACCTGGTGACCAACGCAATCAAGTTCACCGAGCAAGGCCGGGTCGGCATCCAACTGAGCATGCCTGCCTGTTCGACAGACAGTGAAGTGCAGCTGGAACTAAGCGTTCGCGACAGCGGCATCGGTATTTCGCCCAGCGATCAGCAGCGCCTGTTCCAACCCTTTTCGCAGATTGATCCGGACAGCCAGCTAGCGCGCAACGGCACCGGCCTGGGCCTGGTGATCAGCCGTAACCTGTGCGAAATGATGGGGGGTCAACTGGTGCTCAACAGCGCGCCCGGGATTGGTACGCAAGTGAACATCAGCATGCCGCTGATCGCCCTGCCGGCCTGTGATACGCCGGAACAAGCCGAACCCTCATTGCCCCCGCCCAACCCCGCGCTGAATGTGCTGGTGGTCGATGACCACCCTGCCAACCTGCTGTTGATGGGCCAGCAACTGGACTTTCTCGGTGTACGCCACACTGCCGTCGACAGTGGCCAAAAAGGCCTGGACGCCTGGCATCAGGGTTGTTACGACGTGCTGATCATTGACTGCAACATGCCTGGCATGGACGGTTACCAGTTTGCCCGCGCGGTACGCGAACAGGAGCGTCAGCGCGATCTATCGCCGTGCACCCTGCTCGGCTACACCGCCAATGCACAACCGGAAGTCCGTGAGCGCTGCCGGAAAGCCGGGATGGATGATTGCCTGCTCAAGCCGATTGGCCTGCAGGGGCTTGGCATGCGCCTGGCCGAAGTGCGTTTGCGCTGCCTCGAAGCGCTACCAACGTCGAACCTGATCAACCTGCCAGGGCTTGAGCCGATAATCGGTGATTGCCCGAAGGCGTTGCACCGCCTGCTGGAGCAATTGTTGCGCAGCAGCCCGCAGGATCAGCAGCAACTGCACGCCGCTGAGACCCACGGCGATACCGAGGTGCTACGTGATACATCGCACAGGATCATGGGCGTGGCGCGGATTCTTGAGGCACACCTGCTGATGCGGGCGTGTGAGCGACTGGAAACGGCATGCGAAGCGCAGGCCCCGGAACCGGTGCTGCGTCGGCGTAAACAGTTGGTACTGCGGGCGATGAGGAGCGTTGAACACGCGTTGCGCGAGGCGCTGGCGGAGCTGGCACCTGCCAAGCCGGTAGGCCAACAGGAAGATTGCGAGGGGTAAAGCAAAAGCGGCAGCCCTGGGGCTGCCGCTTGAGCGAGGTATCAGGAAGCCGGGTTAACCGAGTTCTCTGGGTACCAGGCGTCCAGCAGCGGGCTGACTTCGATCTTGGTCAGCTCGTTGCGGCCTTTGAGCCAGGCTTCGACAGCAGCGCGCTGCTCTTCGGTTACCGAGCCACGCTGGGCCTTGCAGACCAGACCGAAATCTTCGCCGCCAACGTAGTCGAGGCCGTTGGAATCCATGGCTTCAGTCAGGAAGGCGTCGAGGAAGGCGTCAATGGCTTCGTCGGTCAGGTCTTCCTTGAAATCCAGGTTCAGCTCAAAACCCAGCTCCTGGAATTCGTCTACACACAGTTTTTTGCGCAGACGGCGGGAACGGTTAGTGGCCATGAAACAATCCTCTTAAGTATTAACGCGCCGCACTTTACCAGTTTCACCGCCCCGCTGCCTGACTAAAACCCGAGATTTCATTGCCGTTGCATGCATTCGGGGGCACATCCGCGGCTACCTTGGGGCATAATGCGCGCTATATTTTTCACACCGGGGCCATCACCCTATTCAGCCCTGGTTTTTATCACCCCTCGCTCGCAGGGTTTCAGTGCACATGATCACATCTCTTCGCTCGATGCTGTTTGCCGGTCTGGTTCTGCCCCTGACCTTTGCGGCCCATGCCGCCCCCGTCAATACCAGCTTGCCGCCCAAGGTCCAGCAGGCCCTCAAGACCAACAAGCTGGACGACTCCGCGTTGTCGCTGGTCATGCTGCCGCTCAATGGCCCAGGCACCCCAACCATCTTCAATGCCGATGTATCGGTCAACCCGGCGTCGACCATGAAGCTGGTCACCACCTACGCGGCCCTGGAGATGCTCGGCCCTACCTACCAGTGGAAAACCGAGTTCTACACCGACGGTACGCTGAGCAATGGCACCCTGAACGGCAACCTCTACCTCAAGGGTGGCGGTGACCCGAAGCTGAACATGGAAAAGCTCTGGCTGTTGATGCGTGACCTGCGTGCCAATGGCGTGCAAACCATCACCGGTGACCTGGTGCTGGACCGCAGCCACTTCGTGCAGCCGCAGCTGCCGCACTTCGACGATGACGGCGGTGACGTGAACAAACCGTTCCTGGTCAAGCCGGACTCGCTGCTGGTCAACCTCAAGGCCTTGCGTTTTGTCGCCCGCAACGATGGCGGCAAGGTGCTGGTTTCGGTCGAGCCACCGATTGCCAGCATTCGCATCGACAACCAGGTGAAGGCCACCGCCGGCAAGCAGTGCACCGGGGATGTGCGCTATAACCCGATGGTCCAGCCGGATGGGGTGAGCGTTACCGTCACCGGCCAGCTGGGTGAAGGCTGTAACTCGCAGACCTACCTGTCGCTGCTTGACCACCAGACCTACGCTGCCGGGGCCGTGCGGGCCATCTGGAGTGAGCTGGGCGGTTCCATTCGCGGGGGTGACCGGGTAGATCAGGTGCCAAAAAGCGCGCGCTTGCTGGCCCGCGCCTTCTCGCCGGACCTGGTCGAGATCATTCGCGACATCAACAAATACAGCAACAACACCATGGCCCAGCAGCTGTTCCTGAGCCTGGGCGCGAAGTACCGCACCGATGCCGATGGTGATGATGCCCGTGCTGCGCAGCGCGTTGTGCGGCAGTGGCTGGCCAAGAAAGGCATCACGGCGCCGCACCTGGTCATGGAGAACGGTTCCGGGTTGTCGCGTGCCGAGCGGGTCAGTGCACGGGAGATGGCCATTTTGCTGCAGGCGGCCTGGCAGAGCCCCTACGCTGCCGAGTTCATCAGTTCGATGCCGCTGACGGGCATGGACGGGACCATGCGCAAGCGCCTCAAGCGTACGGCCATGGCCGGTGAGGCACATATCAAGACCGGTACCCTGAATACCGTGCGGGCGATCGCCGGGTTTAGCCGGGACAGCAATGGCAATACCTGGGCGGTGGTGGCCATCCTGAACGACCCGCGGCCTTGGGGGGCTTCGGTTGTGCTGGATCAGGTGCTGCTGGATTTGTACAAGCAGCCGAAGCTGGTGGGTGGGGCGGTAGCCAATCAGCTTTAATGGTTTTCGGGCCTGTGGGCTTATCCATCTTGTACGGGGCCGCTGCCTTGCTCTGTCTTTTGTAGCCGCTGCCGATAGGCTGCGCTGGAGCCCGCAGGGCTCCCAAAAAACTCAGGGCAACTCCTGCTCCACCCGATCCCGCCCAGCCTGCTTGGCGGCATAAACCCCCGAATCCGCCCGGAGCAGCAGCGCATCTGCACCCTCCCCTGGCCGCCAGCCGGCAACTCCGAAGCTGGCTGTCACCCGCCCAACCCCGTCCACCGGCACATTGCGCACCCCCTGCCACAGCTCAAGCGCCAGGCTATGCGCCTGATCCGCATTGCTCCCGGGGCACAGCACCATGAACTCCTCCCCCCCGAGCCGACAAAACACATCCGTGCGCCGCAACCGGTGGTTGATCCGCTGACACAAGCTCTGCAGCACATGGTCCCCCACCGCATGCCCATACTGGTCATTGATCCGCTTGAAGTGGTCAATATCCAGCATGATCACCGCCAGATCCTGCATATCGCGCTGGGCCCGCTCCAGTTCCGCTTTCAGCCGCTCCTGGAAATAACGCCGATTGTGGATCCCCGTCAGCGAATCAGTCACCGACAGCGCCCGCAGCTCTTCCTCGACCCGCTTGAGGTCGGAGATATCAGTCAGGTAGCCATGCCACAGCGTGCCCCCCTCCGGAATCGGCTCCGGCGTCGCCTCCCCCCGCACCCAGCGCAAGCCGGCAACGGGCAGTTGCACGCGGTACTCCTCACGCCAGGGCGTCAGGTGATCGGCGGAATAACGGATGGTTAACTGCACCCGCGCCAGGTCGTCTGGATGAATGCGCTCAAACACCGCCGTCGCATCCTCGCGCAGCAACGCGGGGTCGAATTCGTAGATATCGCGCAAACCTTCGCTGGCATAGCTGAAACAGGACGAGCCATCCGGGTTCAAGCGGAACTGGTAGATCCCCCCCGGCACCTCGGCGCTGAGCTTTTCCAGCAACTGATCCCGCGCCGCCAGGGCCTCGTGAACCCGCTTGCGCTCAGTGACATCGATGCAGATCGCCAGGTGCCCGACCCACAGCCCATGCTCGTCCAGCACAGCCGTTACCAGCATGTTCGCCACCAGGTGGCTGCCATCCTTGCGCAACAGCGTCCACTCACCCGGCTCGCTGCCACCTTCCTGCGAAGTTTCGGCAAGCATTGCCTGGGCAGCGCTGATTTCCCGGCCGTAGCGCAGGCTGAGCAAGTGCGCACGCTCGTGTAACTCCTGCGGCAGCACCAGGTCTTCCAGGGTCAGGCGCTCCAGCACCTCGGCGCTGCTGTAGCCGAGCATGCGTTCGGCACCAGCATTGAAGGTACTGATCACGCCTCGCAGGTTGGTGGCGATGATCGCCACCTGGGTCGCGGCCTCCAGCACACTGTGCAACTGATTGTGCGTGTCACGCAGCGATTGCTCGCTGATGCGCAACTCGGCAGTGCGCTGCTCGACCAGGGTCAACGCGCGCTGACGCTGGCCGAACAGGCTGTAGAGCAAGGCGCTGAGCAACAGGCTGAGCAGGCCGCCCAGAAATGCCACTGCCGCGACCACCGAGGTGCGATTGGCCTGCATGAAGGCAACACTGGGGCGAATATCCAACTGATAGTGACGGTCAGCCAACTGCAACAGGTGGCTGGCCGACAAGCTGGAGTCTGCAGCCTGGTTATCCGACTGGAACAGCACTTCATGCTCGGCAGGGCTGGAAAGATCCAGAATACGCACCACCAGATTGTCCTGGCTGGCACCCGGCAACCCATCGGCCATCAGCTGACGCAGGCTCAGTACCGCCATCACGTAGCCCTTGGGCTCGGCCTCTGGTTTCTGCTCGGAAAACACCGGCGCCACCATCAACACCCCACGGGCGTACGCGGCATCCACACCGAGCAGGCTCAGCGGGTCGGAAACGGCCATTGCCCCGGGCACCGCAGCACGCGCCAGGGTTGCCTGGCGTGCGGTTTGCGAGAGCAGGTCAAGGCCGAACGGCTGCACTTGATCACTCATTGCCTGGGTATAGAACACCGGGTAATACAACGCGCGTGAGCGCGACACCTGCAAGACGCCGGCGCTGCTCTGCTCACGAATACTGAAATCTCGACCCAGCACCTTGCGCGCCTGCTGCTCAAAGGCGCTGCGCTCGGCGTCGACCACGCGCGGCGCCCAGGAATAAGCCTGGGTGCGCTGCAACAGCGGTCGAGCAAAACCATCGAACTCGGGGCGGGTCACTTCAACGGCGAATACAAAAAAGCGCCTCAAGCTGTCCAGGCGTTGCACCTGTTCATCGAAGCGCTCCTCGATACGACTGTAACGCTCACTGGCCAGCAGCTCAAAGCGCTGGCGCAGTTGCTGCTGGCTCAGGTTCTGCGCCGCCAGCGCCAACAATGCAGTCAGCAGTCCGCCGGCCAACAATGCCACAAGGGCAACGAGCCAGGCGGATACCTCCTCGCTGATAAAGCCGAGCATCTTCGGGCGCGAGACCTGCATTGACATAAATTGCACTCACAACGCCAGCCAGCAGCAGTGTTCAGGGGCTCCCTACAATAATAGCTACTTGCCACACTGCTGACAGCCCCGACCCTCGATGTTTCAGCGCGCCTGAATTTTCCAGGCGCGGTGGATCTTGGTGTTGCGGACAAAGTCCGGGTCCAGGGTCTGGGCCGTGATTTCCTCGACGGCATAGCGCTCCGACAAATGCTCATCAAGCTGGAACTTGCGGAAGTTGTTCGAGAAGTACAGCACACCCCCCGGCGCCAGGCGCGCAACGGCCAGGTCGAGCAGTTCGACGTGGTCACGCTGCACGTCAAACACGCCTTCCATGCGCTTGGAGTTGGAGAAGGTTGGCGGGTCGATGAAGATCATGTCGTACTCTTCACGGCAGCTCTGCAGCCAGGCCATCACATCGCCCTGCTCCAGACGGTTCTTGTCGGAGAAACCATTGAGCGACAGGTTGCGCCGCGCCCAGTCCAGGTAAGTCTTCGACAGGTCAACGCTGGTAGTGCTGCGCGCGCCGCCCTTGGCCGCGTGCACACTGGCCGTCGCGGTGTAGCAGAACAGATTGAGGAAGCGCTTGCCGGCCGCCTCACGCTGGATGCGCATGCGCATTGGACGGTGGTCGAGGAACAGGCCGGTGTCCAGGTAGTCGGTCAGGTTGACCAGCAGCTTCACGCCACCTTCCTGAACCTCGGTGAACTGGCCCTGGCTGTTCTGGCGCTCGTACTGGCGGGTGCCACTCTGACGCTCGCGGCGCTTGATCACCACGCGGCTCTGGTCGATGCCCAGGGCCTGCGGGATGGCTGCCAATGCGTCGAACAGGCGTGCAGAGGCCTTCTCTGGATCAATCGAGCGAGGCGCCGCGTATTCCTGCACGTGCACCCAGTCATGGTAGAGGTCGATGGCCAGGGCGTACTCCGGCATGTCGGCATCGTAGACACGGTAGCAGGTGATATTTTCGCGCTTGGCCCACTTGCCCAGCTGCTTGAGGTTCTTCTGCAGGCGGTTGGCGAACATTTGCCCGCCTTCGCTCAGGCGTGCCGGCTCGTTGGCCTGGGACACGACAGGTTGAGTGTTCTCGTCGTCATTGCTGCGCTCGCGGTCCGGCTGGCGACGCTCGCCCGTGACGAACTGGTCCGGCTGGACCTTGATCAGCAGCAGCTTGCACGGCAATGCGCCGTTCCAGAAGGCGTATTGCTTGTGGCTGCGGATGCCCATGCGCTTGCCCAGGTCCGGAGCGCCGGTGAACACCGCCGCCTCCCAGTTCAGGCAGGCCTGGCGCAGACGCTCGCCAAGGTTCTGGTAGAGGTACAGCAGGCTGGCCTCATCGCCAAGACGCTCGCCGTACGGTGGGTTGCAGATCACCAGGCCTTTCTGGTTCTGGTCCGGGCGCGGCTCGAAGCTGCCGACTTCACCCTGGTAGATCTTCACCCAGTCACTCAGGCCAGCGCGTTCGACGTTGTTGCGACCGGGCTGGATCAAGCGTGGGTCAGCTTCATAACCACGGATCCACAGTGGCGGGCGAGCAAGGCCGGCTTCGGCACGGGCCAGCGCCTCGTCGTGCAGCTTGCGCCACAGCGCCGGCACGTGGCCGAGCCAGGCACTGAAGCCCCAGCGCTCACGGCGCAGGTTAGGGGCAATATCAGCAGCGATCATCGCCGCTTCCACCAGGAAGGTACCCACACCACACATTGGGTCGGCCAGTGCGCCGCCTTCGGCAGCAATACGCGGCCAGCCAGCACGGATCAGGATCGCCGCGGCAAGGTTTTCCTTGAGCGGTGCGGCGCCCTGCTGCAAGCGGTAGCCACGCTGGTGCAGGCTATGACCGCTAAGGTCCAGCGAGAGAATTGCCTCGCCACGGTCCAGGCGCAGGTGCACACGCAGGTCCGGGTTGAGCTTGTCCACCGATGGACGCTCGCCGGCAGCGTTGCGCAGCTTGTCGACAATCGCATCCTTGACCTTCAGCGCGCCGAAGTGGGTGTTGTCGATGCCCGAGCCGTGGCCACTGAACTCTACTGCCAGGGTGCCGATCGCATCCAGGTGGTCCTGCCACTCGACTTCGTTGACGCCGTCGTAGAGGTCGTCGGCGTTCTTCATGTTGAAGCGCTTGAGTACCAGCAACACGCGGTTGCCCAGGCGTGACCAGAGGCACAGGCGGTAGGCGGTTTCCATGTCGGCGGTGCCGCGAATGGCCGAGGTGTGCTCACGCACGTCTTCCAGGCCGAGCCCTCGCGCTTCTTCAGCGAGCAGGCCTTCCAGGCCTTTGGGGCAGGTGAGATAGAGTTCGAAACGGTCCGACATGAGGTATCCAAGCCTTGAGCAATAGGTGAAAGGGCAAACGCATCGCCCCTCCGCTGTTTGATCGAACGCCTTTCCAGCAAGCGCTCGAATGGCACTCACCATGAGTGCCGGGCCACCCGGGCAGCGCCTTTTGCAACAGGGCAAAAAGGCTTTGATGCCTGGGTAGAACGAAAAATTCCGATTACGAAGGCCCGATAGTGACCCTTCGTCGTTTTATCCCATCGTGTTGAAAGTGTTTCTCAACGATGGCCATCTGCTTCGAGATTCGGGCAAAGGCTGATGATAGCTGGCTTTGCTGCAAATCCCTTGCTGAATCAATTTTTTACTTATCCTTAGACCCTATGAAAGGTTACGTCCTTATGACAAAACGGTCATTCACAGTGTGACTCGCATTGGTTAGAACTCAACTCAGGTTGTCACCGCAATGGGGCAACACTTCAGCTCGCCACGCCGGCAGCGAGCGCATAAACCGGCAGAACGACTCTGCCCGGCCTCAGACGAGGCCGACGGGACATTACAGTCAACAAGTGAGGGCAACACCCTATGAGAAGACTTAAGCGTGATCCGTTGGAAAAAGCATTTACACGAGGCTACCACTATGGGGTAGCCGGCAAATCCCGCGAGCTTTGCCCTTTTACTCTACCGTCGGTACGCCAAGCCTGGATCAACGGCTGGCGCGAAGGACGCGGCGACAACTGGGACGGTATGACCGGCACTGCGGGTATCCATAGACTCAACGAACTTCACGCCGTTGGCTGAACGAGGATCTGAATTCTAATTACCATGCGCGCCCTATCCGGGCGGCGGGCTTCGGCCCAGGGGCCCCTCTTAAGGGGCCCTTTTTTATGCCTGCTCAGCGCTTGGGCAATGCCGCAATCGCATCGACCGACTCACGAATCAGCGCCGGCCCCTTGTAGATGAAGCCCGAATAGATCTGCACCAGGCTAGCGCCTGCGGCGATCTTCTCGGCCGCGTGCTTGCCTTCGGTGATGCCACCAGCAGCGATGATCGGCATCTTGCCGCCCAGCTCCCCTGCCAGCACCTTGACCGTATTGGTGCTCTTCTCACGCACCGGCGCACCGGACAGGCCACCGGCCTCGTCAGCGTGCTGCAGGCCTTCCACGCCTTCGCGGCTGAGCGTGGTATTGGTCGCGATGACTGCATCCATTCCGGTTTCCAGCAACGCGGTAGCGACCAGCGCCGTCTCTTCGTCGGTCATGTCCGGGGCGATCTTGATTGCCAATGGCACGTGCTTGCCATGCACCGTCGCCAGCTCTGCACGACGGACTGCCAGGGCTTCAAGCAGTTGCTTGAGCGAATCGCCGAACTGCAGGCTGCGCAGGCCCGGGGTGTTGGGTGAGCTGACGTTGACGGTGATGTAGCTGGCGTGGTCGTAGACCTTGTCCAGGCAGATCAGGTAGTCGTCCACGGCGCGCTCGACCGGGGTGTCGAAATTCTTGCCGATGTTGATGCCCAGCACGCCTTTGTAGCTGGCGGCACGCACGCGGTTGAGCAGATTGTCGACACCCAGGTTGTTGAAGCCCATGCGATTGATGATCGCGTTGGCTTCCGGCAGGCGGAAAATGCGCGGCTTCGGATTACCCGGCTGCGGGCGCGGGGTGACCGTGCCAATTTCGACAAAACCGAAACCGAGCTGGGCGAAGCCGTCGATAGCCGCGCCATTCTTGTCCAGGCCCGCTGCCAAACCGACCGGGTTGGGGAACTGCAGCCCCATCACGGTGACCGGCAGTTGCGCCGGCGCCTTGGCCAGCAACCCGTTGAGGCCCAGACGGCCACCGGCACCAATCAGGTCCAGCGACAGGTCGTGGGAGGTTTCCGGGGACAGTTTGAACAGCAGCTGGCGGGCCAGGGTATACATGGGCGGGCTTAGCTCGAGGTTGGAGAGGTGGCGATTATAGCGATGGCGTGGCCCCGGGGACAGGACTAGCTGAGTGGATCGGCAGCGGCCACACCATCACGCCAAATCGCAGGCAAAGAAAAGCCCGGCCTAGGGCCGGGCTTTTCGCGTAGCGTCAGACCAATTACTTGGCTTGAGCTTCTACTTGAGCTTCAACGCGACGGTTGACAGCACGACCAGCGTCGGTAGCGTTGTCAGCAACCGGACGGGTCTCACCGTAGCCAACCGACTGAACGCGAGTCGACTCAACACCGTACTGGTTGGTCAGAACTTGCTTAACGGCGCTTGCACGACGCTCAGACAGTTTCTGGTTGTAAGCGTCAGGACCGACGGAGTCAGTGTGACCTTCAACAGTGGTGGTGGTTTGTGGGTACTGCTTCATGAAGTCAGCCAGGTTTTTGATGTCACCGTAGCTGTTTGGCTTGACGACCGACTTGTCGAAGTCGAATTTCACGTCCAGCTCAACACGAACAACTTCAGCAACTGCCGGGCAGCCATCAGCGTCAACGGTAACGTTGGCTGGGGTGTCTGGGCACTTGTCGACGTTGTCGCACACGCCGTCGTTGTCGCTGTCGGAGCAGACTTCAGCTACTGGAGCTGGAGTAGGGGCAACTTTGCCGCCGCTGCCGCCGAAGTTCAGGCCCAGACCAACGGAAGGACCCCACTCGGTGTTGCCGTTGTCGATGTTGTACATGGCTTCAACGCCAGCACGGGCGAAGAACATGTCGGTGATGTACCACTTGGCGCCAGCGCCAACGTTGGCGAAGGTGGAGTGGTCACGACCGTTGTTGAAGCTCTGGCCGAGGCTCTCGTGAGCGAAACCAGCCGATACGTATGGACGCAGAGCGTCGCCAACGGTACCGAAGTGGTAGGTAGCGTCCAGTTTGGCTTTCGAACCTTTGATGTCCTTGTTGAAGACATCGCCACGAACGTTGTGAGTTTCGTTGTAGCCCAGGTCGATCGAGACGTCGTCGGTCAGGAAGTAACCGAGGCGAACACCAGGATTGGTGCCGTCGTTCTTGAAGTTGCGCTCGCTATCGTAGTACTGCTTGGTAACGTTGCCTTCAATTTCGACCGCGCCTTGGCCCTGTGCCAGAGCGCCGAACGAAGTAGCGGCTACGAGAGAACCAATGGCCAAGCCCAAGGTGTTTTTCAATTTCATCCGTTAAATCCCCATCTGGTGATTGTTAAGCAGTCCCACCAAATCCGGGGGACAACTCGCCGGCAAGTTTAGCAGAACTAGCCGGTACGTTAGAGAATTTTGCGACAGACTAAGTTTCAATCTGGCCCGCAAATTTCTCGCGTAGCTTGTCCAGCGCACGCTTGTAGCGCATTTTCGTGGCGCTCAAGCCCATGTGCATGATGTCGGCAATCTCCTGGAATTCAAGTTCTGCGACAAATCGTAGCACGAGAATTTCACGATCAATGGGGTTCACATGAACCAACCATCTATCCAACCCGCCCTTCTCTTCCGGCTTTGGCGACTTCTCTTCAGAGGCCTCCTCAAGTGGATCGAGACTGAGGACGTCCATCAACCGACGCTTGCGTCGCTCCTTTCGGTACTGGGTGATGCATTCGTTATAGGTGATGCTGTATAGCCAGGTCTTGAACTTCGATTTGCCCTCGAAGTTCTTCAAACCATAGAGCACCTTCAGCATCACCTCCTGACAGACATCGTCAGCATCTCGATCGTTCCCCAAATAACGTGAACACACGTTAAAAAGGGTTCGCTGATAGCGCCGCATGAGCTCTTCATAGGCGCGAGTAACATGAAATAGCTCCTCATGCGAACGCGCCACCAACTCCTCATCAGTGAGCTCGCGGGGGTCGTAACGCATGGGCAGCGAGTGAACTTTATTCAAAACAAATCTGGCCGACAGTCAGGTCATCGTCGCCGCACACCCTGCTCGGGTGATTTCGCGGCGGCATACATTAGCAGGATTCGCCCAACTAGCGGCTATTGACCTGCTGCTCCAGCAAGATCCGGTTGGACAGCGACACTAGTTCGCCATCATCGGTCAGCACCGTGGTTTTCACTGTTCCGATCTCTTCGATCTGCCCTTCGATCGCACCAATCTGCACGTATTGACCCACTTGATACAGTTCTCGCACATAGATTCCGGCAAGGATCTGCCCGGCGATTTCCCGGCTGCCAAGGCCCATGGCCAACGCAACTGCCAGACCAACGGTAATCAAACCGATCACGATCACGTGGTTCAGCAGGTCGGTTTTCACCTCCAACTGGCTGATCGCCACCGAAATGCTGATGATGATTACCAAGCCTTGGGCAATCCGCCCCAGGCCCGCAGCGTATTCCAGGCCGACACCCTCGGCAGCGCCGCGCACCAGGCCATTGGCCAGTTGTGCCAGCAGCACCCCCACCAGCAACACCAGCGCCGCGCCGAAGACTTTCGGCAGGTACAGGGCCAGCATGTCCAGCGTAGCGGAAACTCGCTCAAGGCCAAGCGATTCGGCTGCTGAAACGAGGAAAATCAACAATACGAACCAATAGACGATCTTGCCGACCAGGGTCGAAATCGGTACCTGGATACCGGCACGCCCCAGCAGCTTGGTCAGCCCAGTGCCCCCCATAAGCCGGTCAAGGCCGAGCTTGGCGAGCAGTTTCGACAGCAGCGTATCGAGCAGCTTGGCGACCACAAAACCAAGCACCACCACCACCAACGCCCCGAACAGATTGGGGATGAAGTTCGCCACCTTGGTCCACAACGCAGTCATTGCAGCGACCAGACTCTGGGTCCAGAGATCAAGTTCCATATTCAATCGGCCTTATCAGCTTTACGGGCAGAAGCACTACGGCTCACCGGCGCAACATGCGCCGAGCCATTATTCACGGCGATCATCAAGGCCTGGCTCCAACGGCCAAGCAACTTGAACAGATCGCCCGCACCAACCTGGCGATTGGCGGTTTTCAGGACCCGGCCCAAACAGGCGTCGTCGTCGCGGTCTTGACCGGACGCTGACGACTTGAGCAGGTCCCGCAGGGATTCTTCAAACGGATCGCGCATGGGCACCTCGCGTAATGTCTGTCAAAGACGAGGGCGCCTCTACACGGGTCACATGAACGATGCGGCCAGCTGTGACTGGTATTTTCAACGACAGTTCCCTCTCAAACCCAACGCAAGCGGCGAAACAGCCACCATTGACCCAAGGCCAGGGCCAGTACCAGCAAGCTGGCGAACAAAAATCCATAGGGGCTGCCGGAGCCGGGAATGCCGCCGACGTTGATGCCGAGCAGGCCGGTCAGGAAGCTCATGGGCAGGAAAATACAGGTGATGATGCCAAAACGGTACATGGTCCGGTTCATGCGTTGGCTCAAGCGCCGATCTTCGCTTTCCAGCACCAGTGCCACTCGCTCACGAGTCAGCTCCAGCTCTTCGAGGTAGCGGGTCAGGCTGTTGTTCAGCTCGTTCCAGTAGTCAGCGTCGTCTTCAACGAACCAGGGCCATTTATTGCGCGCCAACTGGGCGTAGATTTCCCGCTGCGGCGCGAGAAAACGCCGCAACCCGGCGGCGCGACGGCGAATTTGCTGAAGGTTGTCGTGCTCTGGAGTGTACCGTTCGTCGGTTTCTTGCTTTTCTTCCTCGTCATCAACCACTTCCGAGAGGTCCGAGACCAGTGCCTGGACTTTTTCGGTCAGCAATTGAGCAACGGAAAGCAGCAACTCGGACGCGGTTTTCGGCCCGCGCCCCTCTTCAAGCTGTTGCAGCAATTCGTCCGTTGCGCGCAATGGGCGCAAACGCAGGGAGATCACCCGCTGGGCCTGGGCGAAGATGCGCACCGAAACCATGTCTTCAGGCTCGGCCCCAGGATTGAGGTTGACCCCGCGCAGGAACAGCAGCATTTGCGCATCCGGCAACGGCAGCAAGCGCGGACGGGTGTTTTCTTCCAGCAACAGGTTGCAGGCAAACTCGTTCAGGCCGCTTTCCTGGCGTAGCCAGGTCTGGGTCTGCGGGTGGCTGCGATCCCAATGCAGCCAGAGGCTCTCCTCCGGCTGCAGGGGCAGTTGATCCAGTTCAGTTCGAGCGATCGAACGCGCACCGCCCTTGCCATCCAGCACCAGGGCATGTACCAGCCCCCATTGCGCGTTGTCTTCCTCGAACATCCCTACTCCATTCGACCTTGTCAGCCCTTACTCGGGCATTTTCAGCGGGCTTGGCGAGACGATCACGCCATTGTTGTCGGCATAGATGTATTCACCCGGACGGAAGGTCACCCCGGCAAACGTGACCACCACG
Source organism: Pseudomonas fontis (assembly GCF_028656955.1). GTDB lineage: Bacteria > Pseudomonadota > Gammaproteobacteria > Pseudomonadales > Pseudomonadaceae > Aquipseudomonas > Aquipseudomonas fontis. The sequence continues at coordinate 108,922 of NZ_JAMDGY010000053.1, read as the reverse complement.
TTCAGATCGCCAATGCCACGCTTGTCCGTTTTCATCGGGTGGCTGGCCAGGGCCTGCACACCTACATCGGTTTGCACCAGGACATCCACATCGCGCACACAACCGTAGATCACCAGGCCTTCCCAGCCGCTCTTGGCGGCCTTTTCGGCAAGCATGTCGCCCAGCAGCGCGCGACGCAGGGAACCGCCACCATCGACGACCAGCACCTTGCCCTTGCCGTTGAGCTCGACCTGCTCCTTGACCAGCGAGTTGTCTTCAAAACACTTGATGGTGACGATTTCACCACCAAAGGAATCACGGCCGCCGAAGTTGCTGAACATCGGCTCAAGCACCGTGACCAGTTCAGGGTAGGCGTCGCACAGATCGGGCGTTAGGTAATGCATGGGAAACTCCTGTCGGTAGCCAAGAAGATGGAAGTCGGATTTCACACGTTCATTGAAGTGACGAAGCCTGGCAATGCAGCTTTAGCCAAGGCTACACGTGGATACCGATCCGGTCACCCTCATACGCCAGCATCAACAGTGTCAGCCCATTGCAGCCAGGCCCACTGCAGATTGATCAAGCGGCGCAGTGCAACGAACACGACACTGGCACAAATAAGCAAAAATGACCGAAACCACAATAATCGTCACATCTTAGCCGCTAGCAGGCTCCGGCGAAATATCTTGTACCTGTTCGCGTGGAATCATCGCCTGCGGATCCTGCAGCCAACGCTCGACCAACGGCCAGACCTGGGTCTGCGCAGCCTTGCTGACCAGCATGTCGACATGCCCGAAATTGTCGAAGCCCTCTTCGCGACCCAGGCGCATGAAGCGCTTCTGTTCGCTACCGATTTGCTCGAACAGCTTGCGACAGGCCCATGCAGGGTCCTGATGGTCACCCGCACCGGCAACCGCCAGCACCGGCACCTGGACCTCGGCCAAACCGGCCCACCAGTCGCGCTCCTTGTCGCCAAAGCGGCCGAACAGACCGAACCAGCGCATGCTCTCCAGCGCCAACCCGATCGGCTCGTCTTCCGGGCCGCGCTTGAGGCGTGAACCGGACAGGTGGGCGAAGCGCTTGAGCAACACGCGGCCGCCCCACTCCACCGGCGGAATTTTCAGTGGCCAATAGGTACGGCTGACCTGGGTACCGAAAAACGCGGCACTGGCCACCTGGGCTGGCTCCAGGTACTGCCCGCCCAGCGCTGCCGCCAGCGTCGTGCCGCCCAGTGAATGGCCCAGCCAGTGTGGTGCCTGCCCGGTCTGCTCGCAGACGAAGGCGGCAATTACCGGCAAATCGTAGCGTGCATAGTCGGCCACCCGGTTGTGCCGGTAGTCACGGTTGCGCGGCGACAGGCCATGCCCGCGCATTTCCGGGACCCACACATCGAAACCGGCCCGGGCCAGGTGCGCGCCCAGGCCGATACCCCGAGGCGAAAACCAGAAGCGCCGGTTGGAAAAACTGCCATGCAACAGGATGACCGGTACGCCGCGCGTCTCGCCTTGATCGGCCATGCCCAGACGGGTCAGCGCCAGCTCTACGGTACGGTCAGGGCTGTTGCCGGCCTTCAGGCGATAGACATCTTCGCTAAGATCACCGCGACGCTCGGCACTGAGCAGGGCGACGGGAAAAAGGGTGCTGCTACTTTGCATAGATTTCTTGCACAAAAAAGGGCGAGGCCCATCACTGGATCACGCCCTGGAGAATACCGTCGAGACGGCCACCAGGCACTTCCTGGCAGGTGACCGCCCCTTTATTGCATCAGTTGGCGTCTTGGCCTTCGGCCAGGAAGAACCAGGTCTCGAGTACCGAGTCCGGGTTCAACGAAACGCTTTCGATGCCTTGTTCCATCAGCCACTTGGCCAGGTCCGGGTGGTCCGAAGGGCCCTGACCGCAAATGCCGATGTACTTGCCAGCCTTGTTGCACGCCTGGATGGCGTTGGCCAGCAGCTTCTTGACGGCCGGGTTACGTTCGTCGAACAGGTGGGCGATGATCCCCGAGTCGCGGTCCAGGCCCAGGGTCAGCTGGGTCAGGTCGTTGGAGCCAATGGAGAAACCGTCGAAGTACTCGAGGAACTCGTCCGCGAGGATCGCGTTGGACGGCAGCTCGCACATCATGATGACGCGCAGACCGTTGTCACCCCGTGCCAGGCCGTTTTCAGCCAGCAGGTCGACGACTTGGCTGGCTTCGCCCAGGGTCCGTACGAACGGCACCATGATCTCGACGTTGGTCAGGCCCATCTCGTTGCGCACACGCTTGAGTGCACGGCACTCCAGCTCGAAGCAGTCACGGAAGGACTCGCTGATGTAGCGCGAGGCACCACGGAAGCCCAGCATCGGGTTTTCTTCTTCCGGCTCGTAGAGCTTGCCGCCGATCAGGTTGGCGTATTCGTTGGACTTGAAGTCCGACAGACGCACGATGACCTTTTTCGGCCAGAACGCTGCAGCCAGGGTGCTGATGCCCTCGACCAGTTTCTCGACGTAGAAGCCGACCGGGTCGCTGTAGCCGGCAATGCGCTTGTCGACGCTCTCTTTCAGCTCTTGCGGCAGGCCCGCGTAGTTCAGCAGCGCCTTGGGGTGCACGCCGATCATGCGGTTGATGATGAACTCCAGGCGCGCCAGGCCGACACCGGCGTTGGGCAACTGGGCAAAGTCGAATGCACGGTCCGGGTTACCGACGTTCATCATGATCTTGAACGGCAGATCAGGCATGGCATCGACGGAGTTCTTGCGCACATCAAAGCCCAGCTCACCTTCAAAGATGAAGCCGGTATCGCCTTCTGCGCAGGACACGGTAACGCCCTGGCCGTCTTTCAGCAGCTGGGTGGCGTTGCCACAACCGACCACTGCCGGGATACCCAATTCACGCGCGATGATCGCCGCGTGGCAGGTACGGCCGCCACGGTTGGTGACGATGGCGCTGGCGCGCTTCATGACCGGTTCCCAATCCGGGTCGGTCATGTCCGACACCAGTACATCGCCTGGCTGGACCTTGTCCATCTCGGACACGTCCTTGATGATGCGCACCTTGCCGGCGCCGATGCGCTGGCCAATGGCACGGCCTTCCACCAGCACGGTGCCGGTTTCCTTCAGCAGGTAACGTTCCATGACGTTGGCCTGGGCGCGGCTCTTCACGGTCTCAGGGCGTGCCTGAACGATGTACAGCTTGCCGTCATCGCCGTCTTTGGCCCATTCGATGTCCATCGGGCACTTGTAGTGCTTCTCGATGATCATGGCCTGCTTGGCCAGCTCGCTGACTTCAGCATCGCTCAGGCAGAAACGGGCGCGGTCGGCCTTGTCGACGTCAACGGTCTTGACCGAGCGACCTGCCTTGGCTTCTTCGCCGTAGATCATCTTGATGGCTTTGCTGCCCAGGTTGCGACGCAGGATGGCCGGGCGGCCAGCTTCCAGCGTGCCCTTGTGGACATAGAACTCGTCCGGGTTGACCGCGCCCTGGACGACGGTTTCACCCAGGCCGTAGGCGCCGGTGATGAACACCACGTCACGGAAGCCCGATTCGGTATCGAGGGTGAACATCACGCCAGCGGTACCGGTTTCCGAACGCACCATGCGCTGCACACCGGCCGACAGGGCGACCAGCTTGTGGTCAAAGCCCTGGTGCACACGGTAGGAAATGGCGCGGTCGTTGAACAGGGAAGCGAAGACTTCCTTGGCGGCGCGGATGACGTTCTCGACGCCACGGATGTTCAGGAAGGTCTCTTGCTGACCGGCGAACGAGGCATCGGGCAGGTCTTCGGCGGTAGCCGAGGAACGCACGGCGACTGCCATGTTCGGGTTGCCTTGGGACATTTCTGCAAAAGCTGTGCGAATTTCGCTGTTCAGGCGCTCGGGAAACTCGGCTTCCATGATCCATTGGCGGATCTGCGCACCGGTCTTGGCCAGGGCGTTGACGTCTTCGACATCCAGCGCGTCGAGCGCGGCATGGATTTGCGAGTTGAGCCCGCTCTGCTCGAGGAAATCACGGTACGCCTGAGCCGTAGTGGCAAAGCCGCCGGGAACCGATACACCGGCGCCCGCGAGGTTACTGATCATCTCGCCCAGGGATGCGTTCTTGCCCCCCACGTGCTCCACATCATGGACGCCGAGCTTATCGAGGGAAACTACGTACTCTACCAAGGTGATCTCTCCACTAAACTGTATTGGAAAAGCTCAGAACGCCGGCGAATCCCGCAGGACCGTCCGGGCGATTGTGGCCTGGACCTGGAAAATAAGTGAGAATGCCGACGGTGATCGTTCGGCAAACCGAACGTATCATATCCAAGATTCGTCACCAGCTTAAGGCCCATGGCGCAAATGAAACGATCTGCTTTCTTTATTTCCGACGGCACCGGCATCACCGCCGAGACCCTCGGGCAAAGCCTGTTAGCGCAGTTCGAGAACATTCCGTTCAACAAGTTCACGCGACCTTACATCGATAGCGTGGAAAAAGCGCGCGTCATGGTACAACAAATCAACGCCGCGGCAGAACGGGACGGGGTGCGTCCGATTATCTTCGACACCATCGTCAATCAGGATATCCGCGAGGTGCTGGCCACCTCCAACGGCTTCATGATCGACATCTTCTCGACCTTCCTTGCCCCGCTTGAGCAGGAGCTGACAGCCCATTCGTCGTATTCGGTGGGCAAGTCCCACTCGATTGGCGGCAACTCCAACTATATGGAGCGCATCGAGGCGGTCAACTTTGCCCTGGACAACGATGACGGTGCCCGCACGCATTATTACGACAAGGCCGACCTGATCCTGGTCGGCGTGTCGCGCTGCGGCAAGACCCCTACCTGTCTGTACATGGCTATGCAATTCGGTATCCGTGCGGCCAACTACCCGTTGACGGAAGACGACATGGAGCGCTTGCAGTTGCCAACGGCGCTGCGCAATCACCAGCACAAGCTGTTCGGGCTGACCATCGACCCGGACCGCTTGACTGCCATTCGCCATGAGCGCAAGCCGAACAGCCGCTATGCGAGCTTTGCCCAGTGCGAGTTCGAGGTGCGCGAGGTGGAAAACCTGTTCCGCCGGGAGAATATTCCGCACATCAACTCCACGCATTTCTCGGTGGAAGAGATTTCCGCGAAGATCCTGGTGGAGAGAGGTGTGGAGCGGCGGTTCAAGTAGCGTTGGCACTATCGCCGGCAAGGCCGGCTCCCACAGGGTTCGTGACGACACTGATGTCTGTGGGAGCTGGCCTTGCCAGCGATCAAGTGCGTAGCGCTTGCAATTTCCCCCACAGCCCCACTGATTTTCTGCAGGCAAAAAAAAGCCCCGGTTCACACCGGGGCTTTTTCATTCAGCGCAGACTCAGGACGGCACCACCGCCGCCTGACCGCTCATTGCCAGGTCCACCAGCTCCCGGTTCGCCACCGCATACATGGCGTAGTCGGTGCCGGTTGCCGCGCGCAGCTCGTCGAGCATGGCGCGCCAGCGCACCACCATCACGCCGTGCTGCTCCACCCACAAGGCCACCCGCTCATCCATGTCCTGCGGGGCATCGGCCATTTGCAGGACGGAGATGGTGATCGCCCGCTGCTGCAGGTCGATATCGTCGCGGAATGCCTCGCGAGCCAGCGCCTGCCAGTTGTTTTCCACCGGCAGGTTGCTGATTTCCTGCAGGTACCAGGTCAGGTCCAGCGCGCTACCTACCGCGAAGAACGCCTTGGCCACTTCAGCCGGGTCCTGGCCGGTGACGTCGGACGCCTCGATGATCGGCAACAGCGTGTACAGGTGCGTAGTGCCCGCCACCATGCGCGCCAGCAATTCCGGCACACCGGCCTCGACAAAGCCCTGGTAACGGGTCTGCCAGCGTTCGCGGGTCGGCCCTTCCAGCAGTTCGTCCAGCTTCAGGCCCAACGAAGCGATCTTCGGCCCGAAGTGCGCCACGTCACGCCCGGCATCCTGCTCGTTGCGACGGCTGCGCAGGAACCAGCGGGTGGCACGGCGGCCCAGGCGCATCAGCTCGTCCATCAGGGTCAGCTGAACTTCAGCCGGCACCTGGTAATCCAGCGCCTCGATCTGCCGGAACCAGTGCGGGAGATGGAAGATGTCACGCACGATCACATACGCCCCGGCCACGTTCGCCGGGCTCATGCCGGTCGACTCTTTCAGGCGCTGGACGAAGGTGATGCCCATGTTGTTGACCAGGTCGTTGGCGATCTGGGTGCTGACGATTTCACGCTTCAGGCGATGGCGACGCATGGCCTCGGCGAACTTGCTGACCAACGACGGCGGGAACGCGGTCTCCATGTCGCGGGTCAGGTAGTCGTCATCCGGTACCAGCGACTTGAGCAGCGCTTCCTTGAGGTCGATCTTGCTGTACGAGATCAACACCGACAGCTCAGCCCGGGTCAGGCCCTGGTTGGCCGCCAGACGCTCGACCAGTTGCTCTTCGGTAGGCAGGAACTCGATGGCACGGTCCAGCTTGCCACGGCTTTCCAGGTCGGCCATCAGGCGCTTGTACTCGGCGATGCGCTCTTTGGCGCGGCGCGCCGCCAGCGACAGGGCCTGGGTCTGCTTGTAGTTGTTGCCCAGCACCAGGCCGGACACTTCCTCGGTCATGCTACCCAGCAGCTGGTTGCGCTGCTTCTCGGTCATGTCGCCAGCCTGCACCACTTCGTTGAGCAGGATCTTGATGTTGACCTCGTGGTCGGAGCAGTCCACACCACCGGCGTTGTCGATGAAGTCGGTGTTGGTGGCGCCGCCATTCAGGCCGAACTCGACACGGCCCAATTGGGTCATGCCCAGGTTGCCGCCCTCGCCCACTACCTTGCAGCGCAGTTCGTTGCCGTCTACGCGCAGCGCGTCGTTGGCCTTGTCGCCAACGTCAGCGTGGCTTTCTTCGCTGGATTTGACGTAGGTGCCAATGCCGCCGTTCCACAGCAGGTCAACCGGCGCCTTGAGCAGTGCATTGAGCAGCTCGGTCGGGGTCAGCTTGTCGGCTTCGATGGCGAAGCGCTCTTTCATCTGCGGGCTGATGGTGATGCTTTTCGCGCTACGCGAGAAGATTCCGCCGCCCTCGGACATCAGGCTGGTGTCGTAGTCGCTCCAGGCCGACCGCGGCAGGTCGAACAGACGCTGACGCTCGGCAAAGCTGCTGGCCGGCTCCGGGTTCGGGTCGATGAAGATGTGCAGGTGGTTGAACGCAGCCACCAGTTGCAGCTTGTCCGACATCAGCAGGCCGTTGCCGAACACGTCACCGGCCATGTCGCCCACACCCACCACGGTGATGCTGTCTTCCTGGACGTTGATGCCGCGCTCACGGAAGTGACGCTGCACGCCGACCCAGGCGCCACGGGCAGTGATGCCCATCTTCTTGTGGTCGTAGCCGGCCGAACCACCCGAGGCGAATGCATCACCCAGCCAGAAGCCGTAGTCGATGGCGATGCCGTTGGCGATGTCGGAGAAGGTCGCGGTGCCTTTGTCGGCGGCCACTACCAGGTACGGGTCATCTTCATCGTGACGCACCACGTTGGCCGGAGGGACGACGCCGCCGTCCTTGAGGTTGTCAGTGATGTCGAGCAGGCCGGAAATGAAGATCCGGTAGCAGGCGATGCCCTCGGCCTGGATCTCGTCACGGCTGCCGCCCAGCGGCAGGCGACGCGGCAGGAAGCCGCCCTTGGCACCGACCGGCACGATGACCGAGTTCTTCACCTGCTGGGCTTTTACCAGGCCGAGCACTTCGGTACGGAAGTCTTCTTCGCGGTCCGACCAGCGCAGGCCGCCACGGGCAACGTTGCCAAAGCGCAGGTGCACGCCTTCGACACGCGGCGAGTAGACGAAGATTTCAAACTTCGGCACCGGCTTGGGCAGCTCCGGAATCAGCTTCGGATTGAACTTGAAGCTGAAGTAGGACTTGGCGTGGCCCTGTGCATCCGGCTGGTAGAAGTTGGTGCGCAGGGTGGCCTTGATCAGGTCCAGGTAGCGACGCAGGATGCGGTCTTCGTTGAGCACCTGAACGTCGTCCAGGGCCGTGAGGATCGCCTGTTCCAGACGCTGCTGCTTGTCGTCGAGGTCTTCGACGGTGAGCTTGCGGGCCAGGTAGAAACGGGTCTTGAACAACCGGGTCAGCTCGCGGGCAATGTCCGTGTGGTTGTTCAGGGTGCTGGCGATGTAACCCAGGTCGAAGCCCAGGCGGATCTGCTTGAGGTAGCGCGCATAGGCACGCAGCAGCGCCACGTCACGCCATGGCAGGCCGGCGGTCAGCACCAGGCGGTTGAACGCATCGTTTTCGGCATCGCCTTTGACGATGTGGACGAAGGCGTCCTGCAGCGTGTCGTTGAGCTGCTGGATATCCAGGTTCAGCCCTTCGCTGTAGGTGAACGCGAAGTCATGAATCCAGAACTCGCGGCCATTGTTGTGGCGCAGGCGATACGGGAACTCGCCGAGCACGCGCAGGCCCAGGTTTTCCAGGATCGGCAGCACGTCGGACAGCGCCAGCGGGGTGTCGGCGTGGTACAGCTTGCAGTGCAGCTGCTGTTTGCCGGCCTGGGTCAGCGGCTGGTAGAAGCTCATCACCAGCGGCTTGCGCTCGGACAAGGTCAGCAGGTGCTGCATGTCGACCACGGCCGAATGCGCGGCGAAACGCTCGCGGTAACCTGCCGGGAAGCCTTTCGGGAAGTCGGCAAGGACGTTGGTGCCCTGCGCTTCGCCGAAGCTTTCTACGGTCAGGCTGGCGTAGTCGTCCTGCCAGGAGCGGCAGGCCTGGATGACTTCGTTTTCCAGTTGTTTCGGGTCGATGTCGATACGGTTTTTCGGGTCGACACGCAGGATCAGCTGTACGCGGGCCAGCACCGATTCGGAGAAGAAGGTCCAGAACTCGCAGTCGCTGGCCTTCAGGCGCTCCATCAGGACCTGCTGGATCTTCTGCCGCACTTCGGTGGAGTAGATGTCACGCGGCACATAGGCCAGGCAGTAGCAGAAGCGGCCGTACGGGTCTTTGCGCAGGAACACGCGAATCTTGTTGCGCTCCTGGATCTGCACGATCGACATCACGGTGCTGAACAGCTCGTCGACCGAGGTCTGGAACAGGTCGTCACGCGGCAGCACTTCGAGGACCTGGGCCAGTTCCTTGCCCAGGTGCGCTTTAGGGTCGAAGCCGGAGCGACGCTCCACTTCGGCAACCTTGCCGCGCAGGTAGGGAATTTCTCGCACGCTCTCGCCGTACACCGACGAGGTGTACAGGCCCATGAAGCGGCATTCCTTGATGACCTTGCCGTCGGCATCCAGCTGGCGGATGGAGACGTAGTCCGGGTAAGCCGGACGGTGCACGCGGCTTGGGTGCGCGGCCTTGGCGAAGGACAGCAGCAGCGGCTCCTTCAGGTAGCTGACGGCGTAGTCTTCGATGCGCAGGTCGTCGGCGGTGAGGCCGGCGCGCAGCAGGCGGGTCAGGCCGAGGAAGGACTGCTCGTCATACACCAGTTGGCCGCCTTCGGCGTCGCCATGCACGACGAACTCTTCGTAGCCGAGGAAGGTGAAGTGGTTGCCCACCAGCCATTCCAGGAAGCTCTTGACCTCGGCTTTCTGTTCACCGGCCGGGGCGTAGGCGGTTTCGTCGACCAGCGTCAGCAGTTCACGGATCTTGGCCTTCATGGGCTCGAAGTCGGCGACTGCCACCCGCACCTCAGCCAGCACCTGCTCCAGTTCGTGGGTCAGCAGGTTCAGCTCGGCAGCGTTGGCGCAGCGGTCGATCTCCAGGTACATCAGCGACTCTTGCAGCACGCCGTCGCCATGGGTGCCCTTGGGCAGGATTTCCAGCAGCTCGCCCTTGGCCCCGCGACGCACGCTGAGCACGGTGGTCTGCAGGGTGTGGATGCTGTAGCCACGGCGGTTCAGCTCGGTGCGGACCGAGTCGACCAGGAACGGCAGGTCATGGTGCAGGACTTCCACGGCGGTGTGGGTCGACTGCCAGCCATGACGCTCGTAATCGGGGTTGTAGACGCGCACCTGCGGGGCGGTGTGGTCGAAACGCTCGATGATGCGCCAGGCAGAGAGGGTGCAACCGGCCAGGTCCGAGAGGCGGCGCTGGGTAAGTTCGTCCAGAGAGATGATGCCGAAGAACTGTTCGGCGAACAACGCCACTTGTGGCAGTGCCTGTTCGCTGATGTGCTGCGCCAGGGCCGCTTGCAGTTGATGCTGGAAGTCGGCTTTGCTGGCTGCGGTGAAGAACGCCATCTGTGGTACTCCGCTTGGGCTTTATTTTTGAGGAAGCGTCGCGCGTGTCCGCCATGCTCGGATCAACGATAGCCAACCCGCAGCAGGAAGACGGTAAAAACCTGTAAGAACGGATGTGGACAGGGCCCAGTGCATACCGTTCAACGGATGGGCATCTGCAAAGACGACTGCCGCCAAGAGGGCTGTGTCTTTACGGGTGTCCATCGACAGCGCAGCTTAACGACTGCCCGGTCATTGCTGCTTGCGGTGCTGCGACATATTCGGTCATTGAGGGGCAGCCGGCGATTTATCCCTGGGCCGAAGACTGGCACACTGGTATTTCAATCTGCGTATCGAGACACCCATGCAACTGAATACTGCCCTGCTGATGGCCACCCCCTGCGACGACGAAGAAGACAACATGGCCACCCTGTGCTTCCACAGCGAAAAGGGCCATATGTTCGTGATGACCCGTTATCCGGACGAAGACCGGGTGGATATAACGCTGGACGACGAATACGCCCCGGTGGAGAACCTCAAGGTCACCCTGAGCGCCAGCCGCTTGCTGGTCGAAGTCACACCGCAGGATGCCGACGTGTTCGGCGGCGACGACCACCTGGAAATCACCCTGACCAGCACCGGCACCGACCTGGCCGAAGTCGAGGAAACCCTGCAGAACATCCTCAAAGGCACCGGTACCTACGTTAGCGAGTTGTAACAGGAGCCCTGCATGACCCGGCCGATCTTCGACGCCCACTGCCACATCATCGACCCGCGCTTCCCGCTGGTCGCGAACAATGGCTATCTGCCTGACCCGTTCAGCGCCGCAGATTACCTGGCGAGCGTCGAACCGTTGGGCATTCAAGGGGGCGCGGTGGTTTCCGGCTCGTTCCAGGCGCTCGATCAGTCCTATCTGCTGGCAGCGCTGCAATACCTGGGCCCGACGTTCGTCGGCGTGACCCAGGTGCCGGCCGAAATCGGCGATACCGAACTGCTGCAACTGGACGCCGCCGGCGTGCGTGCCGTGCGTTTCAACCTCAAGCGCGGCGGCTCGGAGCACATCGAACAGCTCGAGCGCATGGCCGCCCGGGTGTACGAGTTGGCTGGCTGGCATGTGGAGCTGTACGTCGATGCCCGTGAGCTGGCAGACCTTGCACCGGTGCTGCGCCACTTGCCGGCTGCCAGCATCGACCACCTCGGGCTGAGCCGCGACGGCCTGCCCGAGTTGCTGCGCCTGGCCGAAGCCGGCGTGCGCATCAAGGCCTGCGGCTTTGGCCGGGTCGATTTCGACGTGGTGCCCGCCCTGCGCGACATCGAGGCAGCCAACCCCCACGCCCTGATGTTCGGCACCGACCTGCCCTCCACCCGCGCCCCGCGCCCATTCGCCGCCAGCGATATCGAGCTGATCGGCGAAGCCCTGGGTGCAGAGGCGCTCGAGCGCGCCTTGTGGCGCAACGCCTGGGCCTTCTATCGCTGCTAAACCCCGCCACGGGTTGTTGACAGGGAAACACTGCGCAGGCATTGTCTGACAACCTGATTAATGAGCCACACCCTTCATGCTTGAGCTACAGCGCCCCGACACCCTGGTAGAACGCGTGGTCGGCGCCATCCGCGCCGAAATCGATTCAGGTCGCCTGGCGGCAGAATCGCGTCTACCCACCGAACAGCAACTGGCCGAGCAACTGAACGTCAGCCGCTCGGTCGTGCGTGAGGCGGTGGCGCAACTCAAGGCTGACGGCGTACTGATTGCTCGGCGCGGGCTGGGTTCGTACATCTCCCAGACCCCCAATGGCACCGTGTTCCGCTTCCCCAGTGCCCAGGGCCGCTCCCCTGACCTGGTGCAGATGTTCGAAGTGCGCCTGTGGATCGAAACCCAGGCTGCCTCCATCGCCGCCCAACGCCGCGACGCCGCCGACCTGGCGCGCATGCGCACGGCGCTCAAGGTGATGCAGGACAAACGCAGCGAGTTCGATATTGCCGCCGCCGCCGACGTCGAGTTCCACCGCGCCATTGCCGACGCCAGCAAGAATGACTACTTCGTGGCCTTCCACGACTTCCTGCGCGGGCAACTGGCCGCCGCGCGCAAGACTGCCTGGGAAAACTCGGCAAAACTGCTGGTAGGTGGTTCGGCCGACGCCATTCGCGAACACGAAGCCTTGTACCAGGCGATTGCCGATGGCGACCGCCTCGCCGCTGCCGCGTGCGCCGAAGCGCACCTGCGCGCCTCGGCGCTGCGCTTGAAGCTCGACCTGCCCAATATGGAATAAGCCAACAGCCGAATTGATCGGCGCTGCCGTAGCAGCGCCTTTTCTTTGCAACCATTAGTCTGACAACCTGATAGCAAGACCATCTGACAAGAACAGCAAGGTGACACCTGCATGATCTACGACTACTGCATCATCGGCGGCGGCATTGTTGGCCTCGCCACCGCCATGGCCCTGCTCAAGCGTGAACCCGGCGCCTCGCTGGTCATCCTGGAAAAGGAAACCACCCTGGCCCGCCACCAGACCGGGCACAACAGCGGCGTGATCCATGCCGGCATCTACTACGCGCCGGGCAGCCTCAAGGCCGACTTGTGCAAGCGTGGCGCCCAGGCGACCAAGGACTTCTGCGACGAACACGCGATCAAGTACGACGTCTGCGGCAAGCTGCTGGTGGCCTCCAATGCCCTGGAAGTGCAGCGCATGCAGGCGCTGTACGAGCGCTCCCAACAGAACGGGCTGAAGGTCGAACGCCTGGATGCCAGCGAGCTGCGCGCACGCGAGCCAAACATCGTCGGCCTTGGCGGGCTGTTTCTCGATGCCACCGGCATCGTCGACTATAAGCAGGTCTGCCAGGCCATGGCCAAGGTCATCCAGCAGGCTGGCGGGGAAATCTGCCTGGGCACCCAGGTCAAGGCGATCCACGAGAGCAGCGACAACGTCACCGTCAGCAGCCCGGACCGCGTCTGGCGTGCCAAGCAACTGGTGGCCTGCGCCGGCTTGCAGTCCGACCGCCTGGCCGCGCTGGCCGGGGTCAAGATAGACCACCAGATCATCCCCTTCCGTGGCGAATACTTCCGCCTGCCGGCGAGCAAGAACGACATCGTCAACCACCTGATCTACCCGATTCCCGATCCGGAATTGCCGTTCCTCGGCGTGCACCTGACGCGGATGATCGACGGCAGCGTCACCGTCGGGCCGAACGCCGTACTGGGGCTGGGCCGGGAGAACTACCGCAAGTTCTCGATCAATTGGCGCGACGTGGCCGACTACGCCAGCTTCCCGGGTTTCTGGAAAACCATCTGGAACAACCTCGGCTCGGGCACTACCGAGATGAAGAACTCGCTGTTCAAGCGCGGCTACCTGGAACAATGCCGCAAGTACTGCCCATCCCTGGAAGTCGACGACCTGCTGCCCTATGAGGCCGGCATCCGCGCGCAGGCGGTGATGCGTGACGGCACCTTGGTGCATGACTTCCTGTTCGCCGAAACGCCACGCATGGTGCACGTCTGCAACGCGCCCTCGCCCGCCGCCACCTCTGCCATCCCGATCGGCGAAATGATCGCCGAGAGGATCTTCAACGCCCGCTGAAACCCGCTGCCTCCCCAACTACAAAGACAATAAGGAAACCTTTCGATGTCGGTACAAGAAGCGGCCCCGACCGCAAGCGAAACCCCGGAACAAAAGAAGAAGCGCCTGCGCAAAGTCGCGGCCGCGACCATTTTCGGCTCGATGCTGGAGTGGTACGACTTCTACCTGTACGCGACCATGGCGGCGATCGTCTTCTCGAAGATCTTCTTCGACCCGAGCAACCCGCAGGTTGCCTCGCTGCTGGCCTTCTCGACCTTTGCCATTGGCTTCATTGCCCGCCCCTTTGGCGGCATTCTGTTCGGCTACCTGGGCGACAAATTCGGACGCAAGCAGGTACTGGTGATCACGTTCTGCATGATGGGCGTGTGCACCACGCTGATCGGCCTGATCCCCAGCTATGCCTCGATCGGCATCTGGGCGCCGATCCTGCTGGTGGTGATCCGCATCTTCCAGGGCCTTGGCGCGGGTGCCGAGCTGTCCGGTGCGGCGGTGACCTCCTACGAGCACGCCAGCGAAGGCAAGCGCGGCAGCCAGGGTGCCTGGCCGGCACTGGGGCTGAACCTGGGCCTGCTGCTGTCGTCGTTGACCGTGTACCTGCTGACCATGAATGGCAACGAGTTCATGCTGTCCGGCGGCTGGAGGATCCCGTTCATCTGCAGCATCGTGCTGGTCGGTGTCGGCCTGTGGGTGCGCAGCAGCATCCCGGAAACCCCGCAGTTCGCCGAACTGGAACAGGCCCCGGCCAAGTCCACCGAATCCCCGCTCAAGGCCTTGTTCCGCAATGACCTCAAGGGCCTGGCCGTGGTGTTCTTCGTGGCGATTGGCTACAACGCGCTGAGCTACATCTTCAAGACCTTCTCGCTGGCCTACCTGACCCAGTACAAAGGTGTTGAAGCCCACGTCACCTCGCTGTCGGTGACCATCGCGAGCCTGGTAGCCATCGTTGCCGTGCCGTTCTTCGGCTGGCTGTGCGACCGCTGGAGCAGCAAGACCGTGCTGATGTTTGGCGGGTTCTTCTCGGTGCTGTTCGCCTACCCGTTCATGGCGCTGCTGAACACTGGCGAGCCGACCATGATCTACATCGCCATTGCCATTGGGACCGGCATCCTGGCGCCGATGATGTTCGCCCCGCAGGGTTCGTTCCTCAGCCGTCAGTTCCCGACGCAGACACGTTCGTCGGGCTTCGGTACCGGCCGGGAAATCGGCACTGCGGTTGCCGGTGGCCTGGCGCCACTGGGCGGCCTGGCACTGGTTGCCAGCTCCCCTACCCACTCCACTGATGGCGTGGTGGTGATCCTCGCCATTGCCGCGGTGTTCGTGGTGGTGTTTGCCCTGTGTGACCAGGGGCGCAAGCATTCCAGCTTCAAGAACTGATGCGATGACCGACGCACCTGATATTTCTACCAGTAGTCAGGTGCGTCAATGAAGCGCTTACTCCCTTCAAATTGAACGTGAAGAGGAGTCATTTCCTGTGAGCACGCAACCAGCTGCACCCTCATCCGCCCCAGCCCCTCTCCCGGATTTTGTTGCTCGGCGCATTGAGCGTTTCTACACGGAACGATTCCAGCGGGACTGGGGCGGCCAACATATCCTGCACGGTACCGTGCCCGGCACGAATGCTCTGCATCTTTCAAGCAATGACTACCTGTGCCTGTCCAATGAGCGCTCGCTCCTTGACGCGCAGGCGCAATCCATCAAGCGGGCTGGTTACCAGTTGCTGATGTCGCTTTCGCTGCACCATGGCAACTGTCCAATCGCGCGCCTGGAACACAAACTCGCGCAGTTTCTGAACACCGAGAGCACCATTGTTTGCCAGTCCGGCTGGGGCGCCAACACCGGTCTCATGCAAACCATCAGCGGCCCCAGCATCCCCGTCTATCTGGACCGCCAGGCCCACCCTTCGTTTTGGTATGGGGCCACAGCTGCCAATGCCGATATCAAGGTTTTCAGACACAACAGTGTGGACCATGCCTGTGAACTGATCACCCAGCATGGGCCAGGGGTCCTGGTGATTGATGCCATTTACAGCATCAACGGCAGCGCTGCCCCGCTGAACGCATTTTGTGATCTCGCACAACAAACCGACTGCGTCTTGGTTGTCGACGAATCTCATTCAGTCGGCGTATGCGGGCCACACGGCAGCGGCCTGATCTCGGAGCTTGGCCTGGGCCCTCGCGTCCATTTCATCACGGTCAGCCTTGCAAAAGCCTTTGCTGGAAGAGCTGGAGTCATTGCATGTCCAACAGCGTTCAAGGACTACTTCCATATGAACTCCTACCCCACTTCGTTCAGCTCGACACTGCTCGAGCATGAGCTGACGTGGTTCGAATACGCTGCGGACTTCCTCTCTATGGCAGATGACCGGCGCACTCGCCTCGAAAGCATCACGCGCCATACACGCGAGAAACTCAGTGACCTCGGGTACGATGTTTCAACCGGCACCGAACAGATCATCGCACTGACCCCCGGTACCGAGAAAGAGACTATCCAACTGCGTGACGCACTGGAGCACCGAGGGATATTCGGCTCAGTATTCTGCTGGCCCGCAACGCCAAAAGACGGTGCGTTGGTACGCTTGACACTAAATAGCGGCTTGTCTGATGAACATATTGAACAACTCATTGCGGCGTGCACAACAATCCGCGCAGAGGTACGCCCTGAGCGCTGGCCCCATCGCCCCCATGAAGAACAGCTGACACACAAGGCTGTATATCCATCCAGATAAAACTTGCCTGAGCCCGATTCTCTGCGCATGCTATGGGTTATCGGCAATCACCCACAGTGTTCGAGCATGCGCCTGTTCCTCTGCGAAAAACCCTCCCAGGCAAAAGACATCGCCAAGGTCCTCGGGGCCACTCGGCGTGGCGATGGCTGCTGGGTCGGCACTGGCGTGACCGTCACCTGGTGCATTGGCCACCTGCTGGAGACCGCCCCACCCGACGCGTATGACGCGCGCTACAAACGCTGGGTCCTGGCCGACCTGCCGATCATCCCCGCCAAGTGGAAGATGCTGGTCAAGCCGAAGACGGCCAGCCAGTACAAGGCGGTCAAGCGCCTGCTCGGCGAGGCAGCCGAGCTGGTAATTGCCACGGACGCCGACCGCGAGGGCGAGATGATCGCCCGCGAACTGGTCGAGCATTGCCGCTATCGCGGGCCAATCCAGCGCTTGTGGCTTTCGGCCCTGGACGATGCCTCCATTCGCAAGGCACTGGCCACCCTAAAACCGGGCGCCGCGACCTTCAGCCTTTACCACTCCGCGCTCGGCCGCTCGCGGGCAGACTGGCTGATCGGCATGAACATGAGCCGCCTGTTCACCCTGCTCGGGCGCCAGTCGGGTTATCAGGGAGTTTTGCCGGTCGGCCGGGTACAAACGCCGACCCTGCGCCTGGTGGTGGATCGCGATCGCAGCATTGCCGATTTCGTTCCGGTTGCGTTCTGGGCCATCGACGTGCAGTTGAGCAGTGCCGGCACAGTCTTCAACGCGCAGTGGCGCGCACCGGAAGATACCTGTGACGACCAGGGCCGCTGCCTCAACCAGGCCCTGGCCCAGCAAGCGGCGGCAGCCATTGGCGCTGCCGCGTCAGCACGGGTGATGAAGATCGGCACGGAACGCGTGCGTGAAGCCGCCCCGCTGCCCTTCGACCTGGGCACCCTGCAGGAAGTCTGCTCGAAGAAGCTCGGGCTCGGCGCCCAGGAAACCCTGGATATCGCCCAGGCTCTCTACGAAACCCACAAAGTGATCACCTACCCGCGCAGTGATTGCGGCTACCTGCCCTTGAGCCAGCACGCCGAAGCCGGCTCGATACTGGCGGCACTCAGCCGCGCGGACGCAAGCCTTGCACCGCTGCAGGGGCACCTGCAGCCACAACGCCAGTCACGGGCCTGGAACGACGCCAAGGTCAGTGCCCACCACGGCATCATCCCCACCGCAGCAGCAATCGACCCCAGTCGTTTGCCGGGCAAGCACAAGGCCGTCTACACGCTGATTCGTGCGCGGTACCTGGCGCAGTTCCTGCCCAACCACGAATACGACCGTACCCAGGCCGATTTCGAGTGTGCCGGGCACGCCTTGCGCGCGGTAGGCAAGCAGATTGTCGAGCCGGGCTGGCGCCGGGCGCTGCCCGAGGCGCTGACCCCGCCCAAAGGCCGTGAAGCGCCGGCGCCGCAGGTGCTGCCAAGCTTGTCCGAGGGGCAGGATTGCGCCGTCGTCGACATCCAGCTCAAAGACCTCTGGACCCAGCCGCCCAAGCCGTTTACCGAAGGCGACCTGATCAAGGCAATGAAGAACGTTGCCAAACTGGTGGACGATCCGCGCCTGAAACAGAAACTCAAGGACACCACCGGGATAGGCACCGAGGCGACGCGGGCGGGGATTATTCAAGGGCTGCTGGATCGCGGCTACCTGGTCAAGCAGGGCAAGGCCCTGTCGGCGACGCCGGCAGCATTCAGCCTGATCGACGCGGTGCCGCGCGCGATTGCCGACCCTGGCACCACGGCGATCTGGGAGCAGGCGCTGGACATGGTGCAAAGTGGCGAGATGACCCTTGAGGAGTTTGTCGCCAAGCAGTCAGCGTGGATGAGCAAGCAGGTGGAGCGCTGCTCAGGGCTGAGCCTGCGCATCAGCGGGCCGGCAGTGCCGGCCGCGACACCATGGAAGAAGCGGCGCAAAACCACTGGCGCGCCACGTAAAACCAAGGCCAAAGCGAAGTCGTAGCAAATTACCGTCGGGGCTGAGGCTCAGCCCTTGGCCGAGACCGAGCCACCACGCTTCTTGGTTTGCAGCAAGTGCGAGAACACTGCGTGCAGGTCATCGGAAGCGCTTTCCTCATCGAGGTTGAGCTTGCTGTCGATGTGGTCCATGTGATGCATCATCAGGCTCACGGCCTGCTCGGCATCGCGCGCCTCGATGGCGTCGATCAACTGCATGTGCTCGTCGTACGAGCAATGCGAGCGGTTGCCGCTTTCGTACTGGGCAATGATCAACGAGGTTTGCGAGACCAGGCTGCGCTGGAAGCTGATCAACGGGGCATTACCTGCCGCCTCGGCCAGCTTGAGGTGGAACTCGCCGGAAAGACGAATGCCGGCGCCACGGTCGCCACGCGAGAAGCTGTCGCGCTCTTCACGGACCATCAGGCGCAGTTCGTTCAATTGCTCAGGGGTGGCGTGCAGCACCGCAAGCTCAGTGATCGCGCGTTCGACCATACGACGCGAGAAGAACACCTGGCGGGCTTCCTCGACCGTCGGGCTGGCAACCACGGCACCACGGTTGGGGCGCAACAGCACCACGCTTTCGTGGGCCAGGCGCGACAACGCGCGACGAATGATGGTGCGGCTGACGCCAAAGATCTCGCCCAGCGCTTCCTCGCTCAACTTGGTACCCGGCGCGAGACGTTGCTCGAGGATGGCCTCGAAAATATGCGCGTAGACGATATCGTCCTGGGTGCCGCTACGGCCGGCCTTGCCGACACGCGTGGGTTTCTTGAGAGGTTGCAGCTGTTCGTTCATGGGCACTCGAGCACGGAGATCCGCCTATCGGACCCTGACTGTAATACCAGCCAGTAGGGCGAAGGCAAGTCCTGGATAGAAAATTAAACGATAAAGGTATTGGCGCATTGTACACAGGCGCAGCGATTTCTGCAGGGGGCGATAGCCTTTATAGCGGCTCCACAGCATATTGCACGCACAACAACGAAAACATTATTTGCATTATTTGTATACAAACGCATAATCCACTCGTGCAACTTCCTGACTCCACGGTCAACAACCGAGTCTGAACGAGCGCCACTCACCCCCTCCAGAGTCCCCTAGTGCGTGCGCAGGACCCGGCTCTGAACAATAAGAAAGACTTGAGGAGTACACGCTGTGGAAAGCCGCAAATCCGACGCCCCTACGCTGGATCTTGCTCCGCCGCTCGAAACGAGCTTGCTGGAGCGGATTTTCAAACTCAAGCTACACGGCACTACCGTCAAGACCGAGATGATTGCGGGCCTGACGACCTTCATCACGATGGCATACATCATCTTCGTCAACCCCAACATCATGGCCGATGCCGGCATCGACCATGGTGCTGCATTTGTCGCGACCTGTATCGCCGCGGCACTGGGTTGCCTGTTGATGGGGCTGTATGCCAACTGGCCGGTTGGCCTGGCACCCGGCATGGGGCTGAACGCCTTCTTCACCTACACCGTGGTTGGCACCATGGGCTACACCTGGGAGGCCGCACTGGGTGCGGTGTTTGTTTCCGGGGTGCTGTTCATGTTCCTGACCCTTTCCCGCGTGCGCGAATGGCTGCTCAACAGCATCCCGGTCAGCCTTCGCCACGCCATGGGCGCCGGCGTCGGATTGTTCCTCGGGCTGATCGGTCTCAAAACGGCGGGCATCATCGTTGACAGCCCGGCCACGCTGGTCAAGCTGGGCTCGCTGCATGAGCCTGGCCCACTGCTGGCCGCCATCTGCTTCCTGATGATTGCGGTGCTCAGCTATCGCCGCGTGTTTGGCGCCATCCTGATCAGCATCATCGCCGTCACCCTCGCGGGCTGGGGGCTGGGGCTGGTCGAATACGGTGGCGTGTTCTCGCTGCCGCCAAGCCTGGCACCGACCTGGATGGCCATGGACGTCAAGGGCGTGTTCAACGTCAGCATGATCGCCGTGGTACTGGCTTTCCTCTTCGTGCACATGTTCGACACCGCCGGTACGCTGATGGGCGTGGCGCAGCGAGCGAACCTGGTGAATGCTGACGGGCGCATCGAGAACCTGTCTCGGGCGCTGAAAGCGGACAGTGCGTCCAGCGTGTTTGGTGCCGTGGTGGGTGTTCCGCCGGTTACCAGCTATGTAGAAAGCGCGGCAGGTGTGGCGGCCGGTGGCCGGACCGGGTTGACGGCCGTAGTGGTCGGCCTGCTGTTTATTGCAGCGATGTTCTTCGCACCATTGGCGGGGATGATCCCGGCCTACGCCACGGCGGGTGCGCTGATCTATGTCGCGATGCTGATGATGGGCAGCATGGCCCATATCGACTGGGATGAAGCGACTGACAGCATTCCAGCAATCGTGACCGCGATCATGATGCCGCTGACCTTCTCGGTGGCTGACGGGATTGCCCTTGGCTTCATTACCTATGTCGTGCTCAAGGCAGGTACGGGGCGCTACAAGGAAGTCTCGGCCAGCCTGTGGGTACTGTGCGCGATCTTCATTGCCAAGTTCGTGTTCCTCTAATCACCCGCTGCTGCAACACCAGAACCTCGCCTACGGGCGAGGTTTTTTGTTTTCCGGGTATGGGCGACAAGACATCGGCAACTGCAAGGACCCGTCTCTGCGGTCCGGCATCCTGTAGCCGCTGCCGCCAGGCTGCGCTGGAGACCGCAAGGGCTCCCAAAAGCGGCGCCTGCGTTGCAGCCGAGCGCAGCCTTACGGCAGCGGCTACACGACAGCACCTGCCATTCAACGCCCAACAAATCCCAGGCGAAAAAAAGCCCGCAGTGTGAGCGGGCAAGGACCTACGAAGATTCTTCTAGCGACCAACTAGCTTCCGCGATAGGTAGAGTAACTGTACGGCGAGATCAACAACGGAACGTGGTAGTGATCCTGCTCGGCGCTGATGCCGAAACGCAGTACCACGACATCCAGGAACGCGGTCCCCGGCAACTGCACGCCACGTGCACGGTAGTAATCGCCAGCGCTGAACTGCAGCTGGTACACACCACTACGGTAGTCATCACCCTGCAACAGCGGCGCATCGCAACGGCCATCGCTGTTGGTCAGGGCAGTGTTCACCAGCTCCAGCTGCTGACCTTCAACCCGGTACAGCTCGACCTTGATCGAGCTACCAGGGCAGCCGTGTGCGGCATCCAGTACATGCGTGGTCAAACGTCCCATTGCTTGCTCGCCTCATTTCAATCTGTGGGCAAAAAATTCCCGCTGAACACCACTGTGTAGCACAGCAGTGTGCGGCTGTCGGATTATTAAGACATTTCCACTGCAAATTGTACACAATTTTTATGACGATCTTGCTAGCCTACCGCTCATCCCCTGTATATAGACCATCAGTCGTAAAGCTAGACAGCTCGGCGACGCCAACGTCATTTGCTGACTAATCAGGCAGGTTTCTTGCACACCCTAATAAGGAAGGCGGCGGAAAGAAATCAGAAAAACAGACTTACAAATCGTCAATAAAGTTGTATACAATCACCCTCATCAGTGTGGCCGACTGCCGACACGGCTCGCCACTCTCCCGTTTTCACGTACAAGAAGGAAGGCTGCAGTGAGCGCTGATTATCCTCGCGACCTGATCGGTTACGGCAATACCCCTCCCCATCCGCGCTGGCCGGGGAATGCCCGCATCGCTTTGTCTTTCGTGCTCAATTATGAGGAAGGTGGCGAGCGCAACATCCTCCACGGCGACAAGGAATCAGAAGCCTTCCTCTCGGAAATGGTCTCTGCCCAGCCGCTGCAAGGCGCACGCAACATGAGCATGGAATCGCTCTACGAGTACGGCAGCCGCGCTGGCGTCTGGCGTTTGCTCAAGCTGTTCAAGGACAGCGGCGTGCCCCTGACCGTCTTCGCCGTCGCCATGGCGGCCCAGCGTCACCCTGACGTGATCCGCAGCATGGTCGAAGCCGGCCACGAGATCTGCAGCCACGGCTACCGCTG
The DNA here is from genome assembly GCF_028656955.1 of Pseudomonas fontis. Taxonomy (GTDB): domain Bacteria; phylum Pseudomonadota; class Gammaproteobacteria; order Pseudomonadales; family Pseudomonadaceae; genus Aquipseudomonas; species Aquipseudomonas fontis. Next base: position 86,561 of record NZ_JAMDGY010000053.1, on the reverse strand, counting down.
GATCGACTACCAGTACATGGACGAGAACCAGGAACGCGAGCACATGCTCGAAGCCATCCGCATTCTCACCGAACTCACCGGCGAGCGTCCGCTGGGCTGGTACACCGGCCGTACCGGGCCGAACACCCGCCGCCTGGTGATGGAGGAAGGAGGCTTCCTCTATGACAGCGACACCTACGACGATGACCTGCCCTACTGGGAATCGAACAACCCGACCGACAAGCCGCACCTGGTGATCCCCTACACCCTGGACACCAACGACATGCGCTTTACCCAGGTCCAGGGTTTCAATTGCGGCGAGCAGTTCTTCCAGTACCTCAAGGACGCCTTCGACGTGCTGTATGCCGAAGGTGCCGAAGCGCCAAAAATGCTCTCGATCGGCCTGCATTGCCGCCTGATCGGCCGCCCGGCTCGCCTGGCCGCGCTCAAGCGCTTCATCGATTACGCCCAGAGCCACGACCAGGTCTGGTTCGCCCGGCGTGTGGACATTGCCCGTCACTGGCATGCCACCCACCCATATAAAGCCGAGAACGCATGATGACCGATTTCAAGACCCTGAAGCCTTCGACCCTGGACCGCGCAGCGTTCGTCGAAGCCTTCGCCGACATCTACGAGCACTCGCCGTGGGTTGCCGAAAAAGCCTACGACCTGGGCCAGCTGCATGAGCTGGACCAGATCGAAGCGCTGCACCAGCGCATGAGCGACATCCTGCTCAGCGCCGATCACGCCGCACAACTGGCGCTGATCAACGCTCACCCGGACCTCGCAGGCAAAGCTGCAGTCCAGGGCGAGTTGACCGAATCGAGCACCAACGAACAGGCCGGCGCCGGTATCCACCAGTGCACCGCCGAAGAATTTGCACGCTTCACCGAGCTGAACGATGCCTACAAGGCCAAGTTCCAGTTCCCGTTCATCATGGCGGTAAAAGGCAGCAACCGGCACCAGATCCTCGCCTCGTTCGAAAAGCGCATCCACAACGCGACTGACGTCGAGTTCAAGGAAGCGCTGGCGCAGATCAACCTGATTGCCCTGTTCCGCCTGCTGCAACTTTAAGGCCTGGCGTTTTGGCCACCTGGCCCGAGTACGGCTCGCGAGTGTACCCAGGGCCTGGTCGAAACCGGCCGTAGCGACAGTCCATACAACACAGAATAAAGAGAGATCCGCATGCGCACTTTAGTGATTGAGCCCTTGACCAAAGAAGCCTTCGCCGCTTTCGGTGATGTAATCGAAACCGACGGCAGCGACCACTTCATGATCAACAACGGTTCGACCATGCGCTTCCACAAGCTGGCCACGGTGCAAACCGCCCAGCCTGAGGACACGGCGATCATCAGCATCTTCCGCGCCGACGCGCAGGACATGCCCTTGACCGTCCGCATGCTGGAGCGCCATCCGCAGGGCAGCCAGGCTTTCATCCCGCTGCTCGGCAACCCCTTTCTGATCGTGGTCGCGCCGGTTGGCGATGCACCTGTATCAGGTTTGGTCCGTGCTTTTGTCAGCAATGGCAAGCAGGGCATTAATTACCATCGCGGCGTTTGGCACCACCCGGTGCTGACGATCGAAAAGCGGGATGACTTCCTGGTGGTTGATCGCAGTGGCACAGGCAACAACTGCGATGAGCATTTTTTCAATGAGGATGAGCAACTGATCCTCGCCCCCCACCAATAAGAGAAGACTGAGCACTCGGTAACAGGGTGCCAGAGCAAGAGGTAAAGACTGTGGAAGCACATCTGTTGGAATGGCTGAACCTGAGCGTGCGCTGGGTTCACATGATCACGGGCGTCGCATGGATTGGCGCATCGTTCTACTTTGTCTGGCTGGAAAACAACCTCAACCGGGTCAACCCGCGCGATGGCCTGGCCGGCGATCTCTGGGCGATTCACGGTGGCGGGATCTACCACCTGGAGAAGTACAAGCTTGCTCCGCCAAAAATGCCGGACAACCTGCACTGGTTCAAATGGGAAGCCTATTTCACCTGGATGTCGGGTATTGCCCTGCTGTGCCTGGTGTTCTACTGGAACCCGACGGTCTACCTGCTGGCCCCTGGCAGCACCCTGAGCGGCGCTGAAGGTATCGCCATCGGTGTCGGCTCGCTGATCGCCAGCTGGTTCATCTACGACTTCCTGTGCGACTCGCCATTGGGCAAGCGCCCTGGCCTGCTCGGCCTGGTGCTGTTCGTACTGGTGATTGCGGCATGCTTCGGCTTCACCCAGGTGTTCAGCGGCCGCGGTGCTTACCTGCACACCGGCGCGATCATCGGCACCATCATGGTCGGCAACGTGTTCCGGATCATCATGCCGGCCCAGCGTCAGCTGGTTGCCGCCATCGAGAAGAACGAATCGCCTGATCCCAAGCTGCCCGCCAAAGGCCTGCTGCGTTCGCGTCACAACAACTACTTCACCCTGCCGGTGCTGTTCATCATGATCAGCAACCACTTCCCGAGCACCTACGGTAGCCAGTACAACTGGCTGATCCTGGCCGGGATTGCAGTGGCTGCGGTATTGGTACGCCACTACTTCAACACCCGTCACGACAGCAACAAGTACGCCTGGACCCTGCCGGTTGGCGCCCTGGCGATGATCTGCCTGGCCTACGTCACCGGTCCAAAGCCAATGCCGACCGCGCCAGAGCAAGCCGCTGCAAAAGTCCAATACCAGCCGCTGCCGGAAACGGCGCTGGGTGGCAAGACCGCCGCAGAAAAAGCTGCCGAGAAAGCCGCTGCACCGGCTGAACCTGCGACCCCGGCCGAAGCGCCAGCCGCAGCCACCGCCAAGCTCGACGATGCCGGCTTCGACAAGATCCACAGCGTCATCCAGGAACGCTGCACCGTGTGCCACTCGGCCAAGCCGACCAGCCCGCTGTTCAGCGCCGCCCCTGCCGGCGTGATGCTCGACACCCCGCAACAGATCCAGCAACTGGCGCCGCGCATTCAGGCCCAGGCTGTTGCCAGCCAGATCATGCCACTGGGCAACATCACTCAGATGACCCAGCAAGAGCGTGAACTGATTGGTGCATGGATTGCCAAGGGCGCTCCAACCAATTGATCGACCCGGGTGGCCCGCAAGGGCCACCCAACGGCGTCTTGTCTAACGCCGCGCACATAAGACGAACAATAAAAACAAAACTCGAGGTGCTGCATGTCCGAGTCACGCAAGGCGTATATTCCCGTTGCGCCGCCACGACAGCCCCTGCCCATGCTCCAACTGATTCTGGTAGGCCTGCAACACGTGTTGCTGATGTACGGCGGTGCCATTGCGGTGCCACTGATCATCGGCCAGGCTGCCGGGCTCTCCCGTGAAGAAGTTGCGTTCCTGATCAATGCCGATCTGCTGGTCGCTGGTGTCGCCACCATGGTCCAGTCGTTCGGCATTGGTGCTGTAGGGATCCGCATGCCGGTGATGATGGGCGCCAGCTTTGCCGCCGTGGGCAGCATGGTCGCCATGGCCGGGATGCCCGGTGTCGGTCTGCAGGGGATTTTCGGTGCGACCATCGCCGCCGGTTTCTTCGGCATGATCATCGCCCCGTTCATGTCCAAGGTCGTGCGTTTCTTCCCGCCGCTGGTGACCGGTACGGTCATCACCTCGATTGGCCTGTCGCTGTTCCCGGTTGCCGTCAACTGGGCGGGCGGTGGCGCCGCCGCCAGTACCTTCGGCGAGCCGATCTACCTGATCGTGGCCGGCCTGGTCCTGGCTACCATCCTGCTGGTCAACCGCTTCATGCGCGGTTTCTGGGTCAATGTCTCGGTGCTGATCGGCATGGGCTTTGGCTACATCCTTGCCGGCTCCATCGGCATGGTCGATCTCTCCGGCCTCGATGAAGCCCCTTGGCTGCAAGTGGTCACCCCGCTGCACTTCGGCATGCCGACCTTCAGCCTCGCACCGATCCTGTCGATGTGCCTGGTCGTGGTGATCATCTTCGTCGAGTCCACCGGCATGTTCCTTGCCCTGGGCAAGGTCACCGACCGCGAAGTCACCCCTGGCATGCTGCGGCGCGGCCTGATGTGTGATGCCGGCGCCTCGTTCGTCGCAGGCTTCTTCAACACCTTCACCCATTCCTCGTTTGCCCAGAATATCGGCCTGGTGCAGATGACCGGCGTGCGCTGCCGCTATGTGACCGTGGTCGCGGGTGCATTCCTGATCCTGCTCAGCCTGCTGCCCAAGGCAGCCTTCCTGATTGCCTCGATCCCACCGGCAGTATTGGGCGGGGCTTCGATCGCGATGTTCGGCATGGTCGCCGCCACCGGGATCAAGATCCTCCAGGAAGCCGACATCGCCGACCGCCGCAACCAACTGATCGTCGCTGTCAGCGTCGGCATGGGGCTGATCCCTGTGGTGCGTCCCGAGTTCTTCGCGCAAATGCCGCAATGGATGGAACCGATTACCCACAGCGGCATTGCCATGGCAACCGTCGGCGCGCTGACCCTCAACCTGCTGTTCAACATCCTGGGTGGTGCTGAACGCGCCGTGCACAACGACGCTGCACACCAGCACTGAGTTATTGGGCGGCGCCTTGCCGCCCAGCTCCTTCACGCAGTACCGCAAGACCGTCGAGTTGTGGAATGAGCTCGTCCGGGGCGCGTTTGCGCCGAAAAAATCCGCTAGCGAACAATAACAATAGTCGGGAAGCACAACATGAAGCGCATCACCTCGTCCCTTTTGCTGGGCAGCAGCCTGCTGGCCACCGTTCCAGCCATGGCCTCGGATCTGCTGCTCTGGCAGACCAACAGCCTCACCTACCTGTACGGCACCAAGTTTGAGGTCAACCCTGCGATCCAGCAGACCGTGACCTTCGAGCATGCCGACAAGTGGAAGTACGGCGACAACTTCCTGTTCGTCGACAAGATCTTCTACAACGGTGGCCGGGACTTCAACAAAGGCACCAACACCTACTACAGCGAGATCAGCCCTCGCCTGTCGTTCGGCAAGATCTTCGACCGAAAATTCGAGTTTGGCCCGATCAAGGACGTGTTGCTGGCGATGACCTACGAGACCGGCGAAGGCGATACCGAAGCCTTCCTGATCGGCCCGGGCTTTGATCTTGCGATTCCCGGCTTCAACTATTTCACCCTGAACATCTACCAGCGCAACACCATTGGCAGCCGCCCTGGGGACCACGTCTGGCAGATCACCCCAGCGTTCTCCTACACCATCCCGGTAGGCCGCTCCGACATCCTCATCGACGGCTACATGGACTGGGTGGTCGACAACGACCAGTCCCGCCGTGGCACCTACCACGCCAACCTGCACTTCAACCCACAGGTCAAATACGACCTGGGCAAGGCCCTCAACTTCGGCGCCAAGCAGCTGTATGTGGGCTTTGAGTACAGCTACTGGAAAGACAAATACGGTATCGAAAACAGCGATCGTCTGGACACGCGCCAAAGCGTCGCCAGTGCCCTGGTCAAATTCCACTTCTGATTCCTGATCGAACGCACAGTTTTGGATTTACTTGCTCCAGGACGGAGCACTTGAGGGACAGCGCGCAAGCCAGTAATCTGCGCGCCCCCTCGATCAGGGCAGGACGGATCCTGCCTGCGTTTGCTGACCGCTCAGTCAATGAATTCGGGCGGTTGGCAAGCGTCACGCCAACCTGAAATACCCTTTTCATCTGTTCAGAAAGACGTCGAGCAGGACTGCTGTGAGCCATGCGGAAAGTTGGCCCGGCACTTGCCAATTTTTTGTGGCCAATCGAAAAAAGCTGACCCGCTGGACAACTTAACCCGTAAACGGCACCATTCCAGAGCGCCGAAAACAAAACCAATCAATGGAGCAACATTGCAATGCGCATAACCAACAGCCTGATGCTTGCCGGTGGTCTTCTCGCCGCCAGCACCGCCGCCATGGCAGGCGATCTGCTGCAATGGCAGAACAACAGCCTGACCTACCTGTACGGCAAGGACTTCACCGTCAACCCGTCGATCCAGCAGACCTTCACCTTCGAGCACGCCGATGGCTGGAAGTACGGTGACAACTTCCTGTTCGTCGACAAGATCTTCTACAACGGCAAGAAGGACTTCAACGCTGGCCCGAACACCTACTACGGTGAGTTCAGCCCGCGCCTGTCGTTCGGCAAGATCTTCGACCAGAAGATCGAGTTCGGCCCGATCAAGGACGTGCTGCTGGCCATGACCTACGAGTTTGGCGAGGGTGACAACGAGTCCTACCTGATCGGCCCTGGCTTCGACCTGGCCATCCCGGGCTTCGATTACTTCCAGTTGAACTTCTACCAGCGTCAGACCGAAGGCAACCGCCCGGGTGATGGCATCTGGCAGATCACCCCGGTCTGGTCCTACACCATTCCGGTGGGCAAGTCGGACATCCTGATCGACGGTTTCATGGACTGGGTCGTGGACAACGACGAGACCCGTCGCGGCACCTACCACTCCAACCTGCACTTCAACCCACAGATCAAGTACGACCTGGGTAAAGCGCTGAACTGGGGCGAGAAGCAACTGTACGTCGGTATCGAGTACGACTACTGGAAAGACAAGTACGGCATCGAAGATACCTCCAGCTTCGACACCGACCAGAACACGGCGAGCCTGTTGGTAAAAGTGCACTTCTGATGTGTCATTGGCCGTGCTTCGTGCTGAGGCACGGCCAATTAATAAATAACCTCAATAAATTTGCGAAATATCTTACACAGCGTTTCACAAAAACTAACACTCAACTCAAATGGACATGTTTGTAGAGCATCACCAACAAAGCAGCCGGTAACAGTATCCCCACCACTAGCAAACCGTACTCCACCACTTCGTGGCCATAGAACGCCCAGATATCCAGCATCAATATCCCCAGGCACACCACCACGGCGCAGATCGGCAACAGTATCCGCCCCAGCAGCGCCAGCCGCGCCAGCCGCGGTGCGAGGCGATGAGCCGCAAACAGCATCATCAGACACAACATTGCCCAGCTCACGATTGCAGCCAGGTAAATACTCAAATGATAAACATCGTACGCCATTGACTTGCCGAACACTGACAGCCTCCTTTTATTCGCCCCCCTGTACAGAGCGTCTTATTGGCAACGCCCCAGCATAGTCGTCTATTTCACACGGACACTGCATCCGGTTGACAATTTTTTCTCTTTTTGACTGATATTTTCCTCAGCCACTCCCTTTACTCATCTATAACTTAGCGCGCAGTACGTCTGTTTGCGCCTGCGTTATATGCCAGGGACACGGCATCAATACAAAAAAGGAAATCACAATGCGCACCCCTTCATCAGCACCGTGGCGTTATCTGGTGCTGTTGACCGCCACCTGGCTGGTCATCTTCCTGCTCACGCGCAGTACCTTGCTGTTTACCCATTTGAATGAAGCCGGGCATGCCTACCTCTCGGTGTTCGGCGTCGGCCTGATCTATGACCTGAGCTTCCTGGTGTATGCCGCGCTGCCGATCGGCCTGTACCTGCTGCTGTGCCCGCAGCGCTTGTGGCGTTCGCGCTTCAACCGCTGGCTGCTGCAGGGCGTGCTGGCCCTGAGCATTTTCGCCATGCTGTTCACTGCCGTAGCCGAATGGCTGTTCTGGGACGAGTTCGGGGTGCGCTTCAACTTCATCGCCGTGGATTACCTGGTGTACTCCGACGAGGTGCTGAACAACATTCTCGAGTCGTACCCGATCGGCCTGCTGCTGAGCATCCTGGCGGTGGTTGCGCTGTTCCTCTGCGTCGTTCTGCGCAAGCCGCTGGTGCAGGCACTCAACGCGCCCTTCCCGGCATTGCGTCAGCGCCTCGTGGGGTTGGTCGGTCTGTTGCTGGTGGCGGGCCTGTGCCTGCAGTTTGTCGACCAGGACAGCCCGCGCGGTCAAGGCGGCAACGCCTATCAGCGGGAATTGGCGAGCAATGGCCCGTACCAGTTCTTTGCTGCCTTCCGTAACAACGAGCTGGACTACACGCAGTTCTACAGCAGCCTGCCCGACGCCGAGACCTCGGCGCAGATACAGGGCGAGTTGAACGAACCCGATATTCGCTTCACCGGCAAGGAGCCCATGGATATTCGCCGCAGCGTGACCAGCACCACCCCGGCGCGTCAGCCGAACATCGTCCTGGTGACCATCGAAAGCCTCAGCGGCAAATACCTGGGCAGCAACGGCGACACGCGCAACCTCACGCCGAACCTCGACGTGCTGCGCAAGCAGAGCCTGTATTTCAATAATTTCTACGCCACCGGTACCCGCACCGACCGTGGCCTGGAGGCCATCACCCTGTCGATGCCGCCAACGCCTGGCCGCTCAATCGTCAAGCGCATCGGCCGGGAAAGCGGCTTCGCCAGCCTCGGCCAGCAACTGAGCGATGTCGGCTATGACAGCGTGTTCGTCTATGGCGGGCGCGGTTATTTCGACAACATGAATGCCTTCTTCAGCGGCAACGGTTACCGCGTGGTCGACCAGAGCAGCATCAAGGAGAGCGACATCAGCTTCAAGAACGCCTGGGGCATGTCCGACGAAGACCTGTACACCGAAACCCTGCGCCTGGCCGACACCGACCATGCCAACCAGGTGCCGTTCTTCCTGCAACTGATGACCACCTCCAACCACCGCCCCTACACCTACCCAGAGGGACGCATCGACATTCCCTCGGGCAACGGCCGTGACGGCGCGGTGAAGTACACCGACTACGCCATTGGCCGCTTCCTGGAACAGGCACGGGCCAAGCCGTGGTTCGACAATACGATCTTCATTTTCGTTGCCGACCACACCGCCGGTAGCGCGGGCAAGGAAGACCTGCCGGTGCAGAACTACCAGATCCCGTTGTTCATCTATGCACCCAAGTTGATCGAGGCCCGTGAAGTGTCGAAGCTGGCCAGCCAGATCGATCTCGCACCGACCCTGCTGGGCCTGTTGAACATGAGCTACACCTCGACCTTCTTTGGCCGTGACCTGATGCTCGAAGACACCCTGCCCCCACGCGTACTGATCGGCAACTACCAGCACCTGGGCCTGTTCGATGGCAAGGACCTGGCGATCCTCAGCCCGCGTGATGGCTTGCGCTTGCACAAGGATGCGCTGGGAGAAAGCCGCGAAGTCCCGGCCACCCGTGACGACCCGCTGATCAAGCGCGCCATCGCCTACTACCAGGCGGCCAGCCATGGCTTCAAGCAGCACCTGCTCGACTGGGTACCGGACAAGCCTCAGCGGGTGGTGCAGCAGGATTGAGCAGCGGCTGGATCAGGACGCCTCTTGATGAAGGGAACGCCAATGCTGAATCTGCTGCTGGATGTTCCAGTGAATGATCTGCGTAAATAATGTCTCGATGAAGTCGGGGTCAAACCCTGCTTCGGCGGCCCATTCAAGGCGTTCCTTCAACATCACCACGACCCGCTCCGGCGCCGGTATCGCCTGTTCGTTGGCTTTGAACTGCACTGCTGCCTTGACGTAGCCCAGGCGTTTTTCCAGCGCCTCGAAGATCTGTCGGTCGTAATGGTCGATGCCTGCACGAATATCATTCAGGCTCGTGCAGGCCTCTGGGGTTTTGAGTGGCGACATGTTGGTTTTCTCGAATCAGCAAAAATGAAAGTCAGCGGCATGCCGTCAGATGACGTCAAAACGCGCATTGGAAACCCGGACCTGCGCCGGCACCTGCGCGCCCCCCTCGCGCTGCTCATCACTCCCACGCTTGGCGCGCCAGGCGTGCGGCTCGGTTTCGGCGATCACTTCATCAATCAAGGCGTCGATGGTGCGATTGTCCTGATGATGCGGCGTGGTAATCAGGTGCGCCGTGTCGCCGGAGGTGGCCAGGCAATACTTCTTGGCAATCCGCGCCGACGGGCACGGAAACACCACGGTGATGGAGTTGTCGTTGCGCCAGGCCTGGATGCCGGCAGCCTGCAAACGGTCGACGGCATACTGCGCGGTGCTCAAGCTGTGCTTGATCCGTCGCCGCCATTGCGCCGCCGAATAGCTGCGCAGGGCTGCCCACATGATCATCGGCGTATGGCCGTTGCGCGAACCGCTGATGGTCTTGTCCTTGGCCGAGATGTAGTCGACCTCGACCGAAATGCGCTCAACGTTTTCGCGCTTGGCCACGACAATCCCGCAGGGGATTGGCGAACCAATCATCTTGTGCCCGGAGACACAGATCGAATCGATGCCATCGGCGAAGGTGAACGGCTGCGGCTTGTCGACAAACGGCAGGATCATCCCGCTCAGCGCCGCGTCGGCGTGCAGGTAATAGTCCTGGCGGGCGATACCGGCCTGCTGCAAGCGCTGTTGGATAGTCGCGATGTTGTCGATGGCGCCACGCATCGTGGTACCGATGTTGGCGAAAATGATCGGGTGGCGCTCCCCGTCCTCGGCAATTTTTGCGATCAGGTCGTCATAGTCGATTTCACCATTGGCCAACGACTCGACGGCACGGCACTTGATGCGCAGCAGCTTGACGATTTTCGCCACCGAGTAATGGGTGTCCTTCGAGTAATACAAGGTGCCGTCCGGGAACAGCTCGCGGCCCAGGTAGCAACCGAACATATTGCCCTCGGTGCCGCCGTTGGTGACGTAGCCCCAGCTGTCTTCAGGGTGGATGTCGAACAGCGTGGCGAAGTACGCCATGACGTCCTTCTCGAAATCGAAGGAGTTCAGCACGTAGTTGCTGTGCTCGCTCCAGTCCCCGCAATTGTTGATGGAGAAGCGCAGGAAGCGGTGCAATTGGGAGTAATCGAAGTCGGCATTTTCCGGGTAGCCAATATTGAAATACTGGTGTTTCAGGCAATGCTGCCAGAACGTGTCCAGCTGAATTTGATCGGCAGAAGACAAAGTCATATCTAACTCCATTTAAATTGACTTGGCGGGCCGCATCCAATGCTGGTGCGGCCCGCAGCAGTAAATCAGGCTGCTTGCTGACGCGACTCCACCAGCGACCACCAACGGGACAGGGTTGGCGAACTGGCCAGCTCTTCAAAGCTCACGGCGACGCGGCGTTCCTTAAGCTCGGCGGCCAGCTTCATCACGTGCAACGAATCGAGGCCGTAGAAAATCAGGTTCTCCTCCGGGTCGAGTTCTTCACCATCCTCGATCAATTGCAGCAAGCGCGTTTGCAGCCAGGCACGGGTGGTCTCCACCGCCAGCAGCTGACGCAGCTGCTTCTTGTCGATCTTGCCGACCGCCGTCAGGGGCATGCTCTCGATCAGCCGGATGCGGTCAGGCAGCTTGTACTCGGCGATGCCAAGCTCCAGCAGGTGACGGCGGAGTGCCGGGGCTTTGAGGTTCGGATTATGCGAGACCACGAACGCGCAGCTCTTCTCACCCAGGCTCTCGTCGGGCATGGCGACCAGGCCCGCGTGGGTGACATCGGGGTGCAGGACAATCAGGTTTTCAATCTCTTCCGAAGCGACTTTCTCGCCACCCCGGTTGATCTGGTCCTTGATCCGGCCGACCACCCGCAGATCACCCGTTGGGGTGAGCTGTACCAGGTCGCCGGAGTAGTAGTAACCGTCCTGGTCGAAGGCCTGGGCATTCTGCTCCGGGCTCTTGTAGTAGCCGCAGAAGGTGTACGGGCCACGCGTGGCGAGCATGCCGGCCTCGCCGACCGGCACGGGCTCGCCGTGTTCATCGACGATCTTGATTTCGTCCGCCGGGCTGATCGGGCGACCCTGGGTGGTGAAGACCTGCTCGTCGCTGTCATCCAGGCGGGTGTAGTTGATCAGCCCCTCGGCCATGCCGAATACCTGCTGCAACTGGCAGCCAAGTACCCCCGGCACCTGACGCGCCAGCGAGTCGGCAAACACTGCGCCTCCTACCTGCAGGTACTCCAATGATTGCAGTTGCTCGCGGTGCTGCGGAGCCGCCTGCAGCCACAAGGCGACGGCGCTTGGCACCAGGGCCACGGTATTGATTGCGTGGCGTTGGATCAGCTCGAAGCAGCTCATTGGCTCCGGGCTGGCCGCCATGACCACGCAACCACCGGCATGCATCACGCCCAGTGCGCCCGGCGAGCTGAGCAGGAAGTTGTGCGCGGCCGGCACGGCGCAGAGGAAGCGGGTGCGCGCGGTGAGCTGGCAGACTTCGGCGCAGGTGCGAGCGTTGTAGTGGTAGTCGTTGTGGGTACGCGGGATGAGTTTTGGCGTGCCGGTACTGCCGCCGGAAAGCTGGAACAACGCCACCTGATCGGCGCCGGTGGGGGCATAGTGGACAGGCTGGCTACTCGGCTGTTCGATCCACTGCGCCAGGTTGTTGTCGGCGTGTGCCTCGCCCATCAGCAAGGTGATTTGCGGGTGCGCGCCCACCTGGGCAAAGGTTTCCAGGTAGCCATCATCACGAAACACTTCATGTTCACGCGAGGCGATCACCAGCTTGGGCACGATTTGCTTGGCGTAGGCCGTCAGCTCCAGCTTGCGATGGCTGTAGAGCGCATTGAGCGGCGCGATGCCAGCCTTGAGTAAGGCAAACAGCACGATGTAGAACTCGGCCACGTTGGGCAACTGCACCAGCGCCGCATCGCCCTGGCCTAGCCCGCGTTCGGCCAGGCGCGAGGCCAGGTTGGACGACAGTTGTTCGAGCGCAGCATAGGTGAAACGCCGCTCCCCACAAATGATCGCCAGCGCATCAGGCTGTGCCTGGCTGCGTGCGTGGAGGATCTGGGTCAGCGGCTGGTCGATCCAGTAGCCGTGGTCGCGATAGCGCTGGGCCCGCTCTGCGGGCCAGTGAGTAAATTCTAGAGTCATGGTTTCACACGTCGAAGGGTTGGATTAAGCCTGCAGCCCGCAGGCCCGCAGCATGGTGCCGAGCTTGGTCTGGACTTCTGCCCATTCGGAATCGGGCTGCGAGGCCTCAACGATGCCGGCACCAGCGAACAGGCGGACGCGATTGCGCTTGACCGTGCCGCAACGGATGGTCACTACCCACTCGCCATTGCCCTGGGCATCGCACCACCCGACCATGCCGGTGAACAGGCCGCGCTCGGACGGTTCGACAAAGCGGATCAACCGCCGCGCCCGCTCGGTCGGGAAGCCGCACACCGCCGGGGTCGGGTGCAGACGGCAGGCCAGCTGCAAGGCCGACACCGTCGCATCGGACAATGTGCCCTCGATGCGCGTGGAAAGATGCCAAAGCGCAGGGGTGCTGATCAGTGAAGGGCGCTGTGGAACGTCCAGTTGGGTGCACAGTTCGCCAACGCGGGCGGCAATGTCCTGGGTGACAAAAGCATGCTCGTAGTGATCCTTTTCCGAAGCGGCCAGCCACTCGGCATTACGCCGGTCGTCCTGGGCATCGGCCATGCGCTTGGCCGAGCCGGCCAGCGGATTGGAGACAAAGTTCAGACCGTCCTTGCGCACCAGCAACTCGGGGCTAACGCCCAGCAAGGTGGCGCCATCGGCCATTGGCACACGGAAGTGATAGCCGCCCTGGTTCTGCGCCCGCAAGTTGCGCTGCATGACATCGACATCGACGTCCTGCGCAAACACCAGCTCACGTTGCACTGACAGCACCGCCTTGCGCACATCGCTAAGGCGGAAATTGACGATGGCGTGTTCTACCGAGCGCTTGAAGGCGTGTTCATCCGGAATATTGTGCTGTTCGAGCAAGCTTGGCAGGGCGTCATCGTTACCCGCCGCAGTGGCGCAACGCGCCCGCCATTCAGCGTGTTCGGGGATATAGAGGCAGGAGGCCTCGGCAGGATCGAACGGGATCGCACCAACGATAATCGGGTTGCTCTGCCCGGCCTTGCGGGCACGTTCAAAGGCCTGTTCGATGGTCTTCTGAAACAGGCTGTCAGCGTCAGCACCGCCAATGGCAGGGGTTTCGACGCGTTGCAGGGCACCGCTTGCGATTAACTCTCGATCCCCCGAGGTAAATGAAAAAATCCCTTTTTGATTAAACACTTGTACTTCGTCCATGTCCTTTTCCCTAAGGATTACCGCACTCATTTTGTAGTGAGCCTCCATGCTTGCTCGAGAAAATTTAGAGTGTGAATCTTAATCATTATCGTTTCTAATAGGGGACTCCAATATTTGGAACTTGTCAATCAAGCGAGACGATTGAGCCATGAGAGAGTTAACTTCAATGCAAGCTGCCTGTTGGATCGGGCGCACTGCTCATGCGGATCTAGGGAAGGTTTCAGCTCATCTGTACGCTGAGTTCGATGGCCATGCCATCGACCTGGAACGACTGCGCAAGGCCCTTGAAAAGGTTTGCATGCTTCACCCGATGTTGCGCCTGCGACTGAGCCCCGAAGGGCTGCAAAGCGTGGTCTCGATGGACCAGTCACCGACGCTGGAAGTCGATGATCTGCGCCAGCTGCCCGCTGCGCAGGTGACCGAACATTTGCTGCACAAGCGTGATCAGTGGACGCATCAGCAACTGGATTTGCGCCACTGTTCCGGCGCCCGCTTCAGTGTCAGCCTGCTGGCGGATGAGCAGTTCCGCCTGCACGTCGATACCGACATGATCGCCATCGACCCTTCAAGCTTCCGGCCGCTGATGGAAGACCTGGCGGCGTGCTACGAAGCACCCGATGCACCCATGCCGGCCACGCCGACCTTCTTTGAATGGTGGGACCGCGCACGTGCCGACAGCGCACTGAAAACCGCGCAAGAACGCGACCGGCGCTGGTGGCGTGAGCGTCTTGAACACATCGCCCCAGCCCCCACCCTGCCCTATCTGGTTGAGCAACCCGCGCAAGCCCGCAGCCATCGCCTGCACACCTGGCTCGGCGCCGAGCAACGCCAGGCATTGCAGCGCCTGGCCCGCGACCGCAGGGTTACCCTGTCGAACCTGGTGCTCGGGCTGTTTGCCTCGGTGCTGGGCGCGCAGACCGGCGATCGTCGCTTGCGTCTCAATGTCCCAAGCTTCTGGCGTCAACCACTGGTGGCAGATGTGCAGCGCAGCGTCGGCGAATTTGCCAATGTGCTGATACTCGACGTGGATGCCGAAGCTGCTGAAAACCCCGCGGCAATGTGCCGGCAACTGGCGGCGAAAATGCTTGAACTGCTGGAGCACAGCGCCTATCCAGGGGTCAACCTGATGCGCGACCTGTCGCGTCACCATGGCTCGCCACAGCTGGCACCGGTGGTGTTTACCGCCGCGCTGGACATGCCCGGCGGGGAGCTGTTTTCCGAGCGGGTAAAACGGGCTTTCGGGCCGTTGAACTGGGTGATTTCGCAAGGGCCGCAGGTTGCCCTGGATGCGCAGATTGCCTGCGCCGATGGCGGCATCCTGATCAATTGGGACATTCGCCTCGACGCGTTGCCACTGGCCTGGGTAACTCAACTGTTCGAGCGTTTCGTGACGCTGGTACGCGCAGTGGCCGAACACCCCGCCACCCTCGACCAGCCCCTGGCACGCCCCGCTGGCGAGCAGCCCCTGAATACGCTGCAACAGGCCTACCTGCTAGGGCGCAGCGCGCAGATGCCACTGGGGGGTGTGGCCATGCAGGAGTTTCGCGAGTACCGCGGCCAGCTGGACATCACCCAGTTGCGCAGCCGCCTGACTGCAATGGTGCGCCGCCACCCGAGCCTGCGCACACACATCGACGCACACCGGCTGGTGCAGTACGTCAGTGACCAGGTGCAGGTGAACCTGGATGAAATCGACCTCTCCAACCTGCCTATAGAAGAGGCGCTGCGCGACATCGAGGCGCGCCGTGAAGTCTATGCGCATGGGATTTTCGAGCTGGATCGCAGCCCGTGGAATGTCACGGTGTTCCACCTTGGGCAGGCGCAATCAGTGGTGTTCGTCCGTCTGGATGCGTTGATTCTGGATGGACGTTCAATCGCCGCCCTGCTGCTGGAGCTGTTCACCGGCAGCGAAAGTGAAACGCAGGCGAGCGAAGCCGATACAGCGCCGACTGACTTGGCCCAGCAACGCAAGGCCGACGCCGCTTACTGGAGCGCCAAGCTGGCCGCTGTGACCGGCGCACCACGCTTGCCCTGGACTATCCCGCTAGAGCAGGTCGGCGCGTCCCGCTATGAGCGCCAACGCCTGCTGGTGCCCAAGCAAACTTTCGCGGCGCTGTGCAAGGTGGGCGCACACCAGCGCCTGTTCAAGAACTCGGCGTTGATGGCGGTGGTGCTGGAGGTGCTCTCGCACTGGGTGCACGAGGGCGATCTGTGTGTCGCCGTGCCTGTCGCAGCGCAAACCAGTGCCGCGTTTGCCAACCGTTCCAGCTTTATCGCGGTCAACTGGGCAACGGCTGGCGACACCTTCGCGCAGCGCGCCGCCGCGCTGCAGGTGGATGTCATGGAAGGCCTGCAACACCTGGCGTATTCCGGCGTCGACCTGGCGCGCCAGTTGTTCGAGACCCACGGCCCCGGCCCGATATTGCCGGTGGTGATCACCAACGGTTTCTCCTGGCCGGTCACCCCTGCAGACAGCCCATTGCACTGGCATGACGGCCTGACCCAGACGCCACAAGTGGCCATGGACATCCGCTTCTCGGCCAACGCCGAAGGCGCGCTGCTGCTCGAAATCGACTACGCCCGCGAGGTACTGGCCCCGGCATTGATCAGCGATATCCTGCGGGCGCTGGACAAAGCGATCCAGCAGATTGCCGCCAGTGGCACCCTGGCCCTCGACGCCCCGGCGATCATCGACACAAGTCACTACTGCCTCAACAGCCCCGCCAATGAGGCGTGTCGCGAAGGCTTCCTCGGGCGCATCGCGAACAATATCTTCAACCCCGACAACCACAAGGTCGCATTGATCAGCGGTGAGCGGCACATCAGCTATGCCGAGCTTGGCCACAACGTGGCCAGGCTCATCGCAGCACTGAAAGCCCGCGGGTTTGGGCCGGGGCACGTGGTCGCCATCTGCCTGCCGCGCAGCCCGGAACACACCCTGCTGACCCTGGCCTGTGCCTTGAGCGGCGTGATCTGGGTACCCATCGACGCTTCGGCACCCGAGGAGCGGCGAGCGTACCTGCTGGAAAACTGCCGCCCCGACCTGGTGGTGCTCGCCGAGCTGGAACCCATCGAGCACCCGGCGGCGACCTGCGCGATGCTGCTCGCCGAGCCTGCCAGTGCACCACCCACCCTGACCGACCTGTCGCTGAGCGACGCCCCGGCCTATTACCTGTACACCTCCGGCACCACCGGCAAGCCGAAGTGCGTAGTGCTGAGCAACCGCGCCACCGCCAACGTCATCGGCAGCACCTTGAAGCACTGGGGTGTCAGCGAGCAAGACGTGTTCATCTCGGTCACCCCGCTGCACCACGACATGTCGGTGTTCGACATTCTCGGCAGCCTGACGGCGGGCGCGACACTGGTCCTCCCCGGCCCCGGCGAGGAAAAGGACGCGCTGCGCTGGAACCAGCTGATTGCCCAGCATCAGGTCACCCTGTGGTGCTCGGTGCCGGCGATCCTGGAGATGCTCATCGCCTGCCGTGGCAACCACACGCTGCACAGCGTGCGCCTGATTGCCCAAGGCGGCGACTACATCAAGCCGGCAACCATTGCCGAGTTGCGTGCATTGCTGCCACAGGCCCGGCTGATTTCCCTCGGCGGACCGACCGAGACCACCATCTGGAGCATCTGGCACGAGATCGGCGACGCTGACCGCGCGCAAGTGCCCTACGGCCAGCCATTGCCCGGCAATCGCTACCTTGTGCTCGATGCACAGGGCGAGCATTGCCCAGCCGGTGTGGTGGGCCGCATTCACACCGCCGGGGTCAACCTGGCGCTGGGTTACCTGCAGGACGGTGCGCTGCAACAAAGTGATTTCGTCACTGTCAACGACGAGCATGGCGAGACGGTCCGCGCGTTCCGCACTGGTGATTGCGGGCGCTATCGCCAGGACGGCACGCTGCTGTTCGACAGCCGGGTCAACGGCTATGTGAAGGTACGCGGCGTGCGCGTGTCGTTGCCGGATATCGAAATGGCCCTGAGCAATCACCCCTCGCTGCGCCAGGTGCTGGTGGTTGATTACGGCGATGCACGCCAAGGCGAAGTCAGCCTCGGTGCGCTGTACGTCAGCGCCGCGAATGCCGCCGAGCCGAGCATGGCCGAACTACGCACCTACGCGCGCCGCCATCTGCCGCAATCGCATGTGCCCACCCGGCTGCTCTGCGTGACCGAACTGCCCCTGTCGCAAAACGGCAAGGCGGATCGTCAGCGCGCACGCAGCCTGCTCAGCGCGCCAGTGGCGGACACGCCCCCGGCGACCAACAAGGTGCTGGCCATCTACCTGAACGTGCTGGGTCGCCCGGCGCACGAAGGTGCCAACACAGCGCTGGACTTCATCAGCCTGGGCCTGCGCCCGCAGCACCTGAAAGCCATTTCGGCGCAGGTGCAGGAACAGTTCGCCGTCGCCCTGTCACCCGGGCAACTGCTGCGCTGCCGCAATGCCCAGGAGGTTGAACAGCTGCTTGCGGCGGTCAGCGCATGAGCCCACGAACAGCATCGCTTTGAATCGAGCGCGGCGCCTGTACGGGCGACCGCGACACCCAAACTGCAAGACCTAAGGAGTTGGATCGGATGAAGGATATTCCCGCTGTAGACATCGTCGGCGTTGGCATTGGCCCGTTCAATCTGGGCTTGGCCGCGCTGCTTGCCGCGCACACCGAAGTGCGCGGCATTTTCCTTGAGCGCAAGACGGAATTTCGCTGGCATGAGGGGCTGCTCCTGCCCGGCACCACGCTGCAGGTGCCCTTCCTCGCCGACCTGGTGACGATGGCCGACCCCACCCACCCGCTGAGCTACTTGAACTACCTGCATCAGCACGATCGCCTGTACCCGTTCTACTACTACGACAACTTCCAGGTACCGCGCCGCGAATACGATCACTACTGCCGCTGGGCTTCACAGCAATTGGCGGCCTGTCATTTCGGCGAAGAAGTCTGCGATGTCCGCTACGACGCCAGCGCCGGGCGCTTCCTGATCGAAAGCCAGTCGCTGTCGGGCTTCAAGCGCCAGTACCACAGCCAGCACCTGGCCGTCGGTGTCGGCACCACCCCGCTGCTGCCGCGTTGGGCCCAGGTAAAAAGCGCAGCACCGATCATGCACTCGGCCGAGTTCGGCAAGCGCCAGGCGCAGTTGGCGCAGTGCCAACAGGTCACGGTGATCGGGTCCGGGCAGAGTGCTGCGGAGTGCGTGCTGGCGTTGTTCAATGAGCTGACCCCGGAGCGGGTTGCCGCAGGCGCATCGATTCGCTGGATCACCCGCTCGCCGGGCTTCCACCCGATGGAGTATTCCAAGCTTGGCCAGGAATGCTTTACCCCGGCCTACATGGAGTACTTCCACAGCATCCCGCGCGAACGCCGCCGCGACATCGTTGCCGGCCAGGGGCTGCTGTACAAAGGCATCAGCTTCTCGACGATTGGCGACATCTTCGACCTGATCTACGAGCGCTCGATTGGCGGCGCCGACCCAGGCCTGACGTTGTTGTCCAACTGTGAAATCGAGCAGGTCGAGGACATCGACGGGCGTCTGCGCATGACCTATCGGCACCGCGAACTGGGCCAGAGCAGCACCCTGGAGGCAGATGCAATCGTGGCGGCGACGGGCTATGGGCATGCCTGGCCGCAGTGGTTTGAACGGCTCAAGGGCAGCGTGCTGGCAACTGATGAACAGGGTGACTGCATCGTGCAGGAGGACTTCACCGCGCGTCGCTGTGATGACGGCGCCGGGCAGGTATTCATTCAAAATGCCGAGATCTTCCAGCATGGCGTCGGCTCGCCGGACCTGGGCATCGCCCCGGTGCGCAATGCGACGATTGCCAATCAGTTGCTGGGCCGCCCGCACTACCGCCTGCCCAAGCGTTCGGCGTTTCAGCGCTACGGCATGCACGAAGCTTGAAATGAGCGGTAGCTGAACGAGCACCGATAGCGGCCGGCCTGAAGACAATCAGGCCGGCTTGGCGGCTTTACGTACGTATGTGCTCCACCACCACACCCGCCGCATCGTCGCTGACGAACAGGGCAAGCACCTGTTCGATGGCGCTGCGTACCTGCGCCATCTGCTCGGTGCTGTAGCGGTCGGTGCGGTGGGTGACCACCAGGCGCAACGCGCGCTTGCCCTCGATCATGTTTTCCATGATCTCGAACTGGATGCCGAACATCGACTGGTTCTTGTCCGGGTCGATCTGCCGGTAGCGGATGCTGCCCGTCTCAGGCGTACTCAATGCGCCATTCAGGGCGTTATTGGCGTGGATCTGGATATACACATCGAACAGCAGGCCGTCCGCTGCCGTCATGCCCAGCGCCTGCTGGATCTGCTCCATCGGCACGTCGGCATAGGCCATGGAGTCGTTGATCAGGCGGCTGACCTGCTCGATCAGCGCCCCCACCGCCTGTTGCGGATCGAACTGCACGCGGTGCGCAACCATGGTGGTGAAGTAGCCGACCGTGTCGTAGTACGCCGGGTCAGTGCGTCCGGAGGCCGAGGTGCCGATCACCAGGTCGTGCAGGCCGCCGACCTTGTGCAGGGCCAGGGCAATGGCGGTGTACACCACGCCAAACAGCGACGCATTGTTCTGCCGGGCGAAGCCGTAGAGGTTGTCGGTGAGCGCCTGGTCGGGCTTGATCTCGAACCACTGTGCACGGGTCGACGACTCGGCAGCCGGCACGCTCGGCTCATGCGCTGCGGCTGGCAGGGTCAGGCCACGGCTGGCGTCGCGCAACATGTCGGTCCAGTAGGCCAAGTGCTGCGGGTTGATTCCAGTGGCCTGGGCCTGCACGGCGTAGGCGTGGAATGAGCGCGCCGGGGTGGCCCAGGCCGGCGCCTGGTCGGCTGCACGCATCCGGTAGGCGTGGGCCAGCTCTTCCATCATGACGTTGAGCGACCATTCATCGATGGCCATGTGGTGCACCAGCAACGACAAGGTCTGCCGCTGGCGCTGCGCGTCGTACAGGAAGCGCACGCGCAGCGGCAGCTCGCGGGACAGGTCGAACTGATGGCTGGCTTCGCTGGCCAGGCTCGCGCCGTGGCTGGCCTGGCTCGACCAGAACCACTTGTACTGCGCCAACTGCGTGACCGGGACAATCTGCTGATATGCCTCGTCCGCGTCGAAGTGGAAGGTGGTGCGCAGGCTGGCGTGGCGCTTGAGCAGGTCGCAGAAGGCCTGTTCGAACAGCACCTCATCGACCTGGTCGAGGAATTCCATGGCAAACGGCAGGTTGAAGATGGTGCCGAATTCAAAAGCCGCATAGGCGCGACCCAGTGACGCCTGGGCAAGCGCGAACGGTGCCTTCTGCACCTCTGCGCCCTGCTGGGCGCAGACGGATTCAACGGGTTGGCCGAGCACCTGTGCACGCGCCGCCAGTGCTGCAGCTGACGAGGCGCTGAAGAAGTCGTTGAAACGTACTTCAATGCCATGATTGCCCGATAGCTTGCCGATGATCCGCGTGGCCAGCAGCGAGTGCCCGCCAAAATCGAAGAAATCATCGGTCGACGTCATGTTGGGCGCGGCCAGGGCCGTGCGAAATTCGTTGAGGATCACGGCGGCAATGGCGCTGCTGTCGGCTGCCCCTTCGGTGCTCACAACCGTCGCTACCGCCGCGTCGGCCGCTTGGCGCTGCAACCAGGGCAGGTGTGGCGCGCCGACCGGGCGCCCGGCATAGGCATCCATGACCATCCGGTACAGGTCGTCTTCGCGGCAGGTCTGGTCCAGCACCTGATGCAGCACGAATGCCAGGATCAGGTCGTGTTCGCTGTGGATGATCAGTGCGGCCGACGGCGCCTGGCACTCTGCATCCCAGGGCTGCACCTGCTGCGCCAGCAACTGTTTGCTGGCATCGCCATCGTCACGCGCGCGCAACACGGCAACACAGGCCTGCCAATCAGTGCTGAAGGTCTTGCGCAAGTCACCGCCGTCATCGAACTGATAGCGGGCGTTGAGTGCTGGCAGCGAGGCGACGAGCGTTTGCAGGGCCCTTTCGAGCCTGGCCGGATCGGTATCGGCCGCGAGGCGCCAGGCGCTGAAATGCTTGAGGACTTGTTCGGGGTATTGCTGTTGCACGAGCCAGACCTGCTCTTCGTGCGGCGTTACAGAGAGTGGCGACGCCTTCCCTGGGTTGAGTTCCATCATGGAGATTTCCCACCTTAACAAACTGAATAGTAAGAAGTAGAGACGGCATCGGATGCCGACAGACCCATCCTCGGTCTGGAGATAAAACGCGGATTTCTTGAACGCTGGCAGGAGGCCCAGCAAGGTGCGTTGCACGGGCTAGGTGAACACCGTATGCTCTAAATGGTAATCATACATATTCGCATTAGTCAAAATCTGCTGACGGATGCTGAAGCCTGGAGACGTAACGTGGACAACGGATCGTTCGCGCTGATGCAACAGCTGGAGCAGCTGTATATCGATCATCACAGCTGGCTGAGCAGCCTGTTGCGGCGCAAGTTGAGCAACTCATCAGATGCCGCTGACCTCGCCCATGACGTCTATCTGAACCTCATCAGGAAGGGCGGCGTGCCCTCGGCAGAGAACTGCCGCCGCCACCTCACGCAAATCGCCAAAGGCATGGTCATCGACCTGTACCGCCGCCGACGCCTGGAGGCCATCCACCTCGAGGCGCTGCGCGAACAACCCGAGCCACTGGTGCCCTCCGAAGAAGTCCGCGCCCTGGCCGTGGAGGCGCTGAGCCATGTCGATGCCGCCCTGCGCAACCAGCCAAGCAAGGCACGCCAGGCCTTGCTCATGCACAAGTTGAGCGGCATGGGCCACCGCGACATTGCCGCTGAACTGAAGGTTTCGGTGTCGTCGGTGGAGAAATACATCGCCTCGGGCCTGCGCGCCTGCACCCCATATGCCGTCAAGCGCAGGCCGTTTCGCTGAAACCGATTGAGGGTTTTGCGCTGCTGTTCGTAATACACAGTAAGTACCGCGCAATCCGCCCACACGCAAAGGACACCAGGCACGCCAAGGCGCTGCCTGCAGCAGCTACTGAGGAGGTTCAATGAGCGTCAACGAGGCCAAGGCCACCGCCAGCGGCACGGTATCCCAGGTATTGCAGCCGATCCGCGGGCGCCTGATCGGCGCCGGCACGCTCGCCGCCCTGGGCAGCATGCTGACCATGGTGCCGCTGGCTGGCATCGCCCACATCGCCCAGCTTGCGTTGAGCCAGGGTGATGCGGTCGGCAACTGGGCGCAGATCGGCGGCCAGGTCTGGCAGGTACTCGGCGTCAGCCTGGGCTGCCTGTTCCTGGGGATGATCCTGATCTCGCTGGGCGAGATGATTGCCCACCTGGCCGACAACCGCATCACCGGCCACCTGCGCCTGGCGATTACCCGGCGGCTGGCCAAGGTGCCACTGGGCTGGTTTACCAGCAGGGCCTCCGGCGAGGTCAAGCAAGCCATGCAGGAAGACATCAATACCTTGCACAGCCTGACCGCGCATTTCTACACCACCCTGGGCCGCACCGTCGGCGCGGCGCTGATTGCCGTGCTGTACCTGTTCGCCATGGACTGGCGCATGGCAATCGTCTCGCTGCTGCCCTTCCCGCTGTTCTTCCTGTTCGTAGCGCGGGCCACCAAAGCCAGCAGCGCGAACATGCAGGCCTTCGGTGCCGGCATGGCGCGGATCAACAATGCCGTGGTCGAGTTCGTCAACGGTATCCCGGTGGTCAAGGCCTTTGGCGTCGAGGGCAAGGCCCATGGCAGCTACCGCGAAGCCGTCGATGCCTTCGCGGCAGCGTTCACCGATTTCACCCGGCCGCTGGTCAGCGCAATGGCCAACGCCCATGCCCTGATAACCCCGGTGGCGGTACTCGGCATCGTCCTGGCATTTGGCACGCTGTTCGTCAGCCTGGGCTGGATCACCCCGTTGCAAATACTGCCGTTCGCCCTGGTCGCGCCGGGCATGTGCGCCCCGCTGTTGCTGATGAGCTACATCACCCACGATCTGCACAACGCCACCGGCGCAGCCCAGCGCGTACACACCCTGCTGCATACGCCCGTGCTGGAAAACCTCGCCGGTACCGCCCCGCTCTTGGCGCAAAACGCGCAAGTGCGCGTCGAGCACCTGAGCTACAGCTACGACGGCGAAACCCGCGTGCTCGACGACGTCAGCTTCACCCTCAAGCCCGGCACCGTCACGGCGATTGTCGGCGCATCCGGTGCCGGCAAGTCGACCCTGGCCCGGCTGTTGTTGCGCTTCTTCGACCCGAGCGCCGGGCGCATCACCCTGGGCGGTGTCGACCTGCGCCAGCTCGATACCGCGCAGTTGTACCGACATATCGGCTTCGTGTTGCAGGAGGTTCGCCTGATCCATGCCAGCCTGCGCGACAACATCGCCCTGGGCCGCCCCGGCGCCAGCCAGGAAGAAATCGAGGCAGCGGCACGTACCGCCAACATTCACCAGCGCATCCTCGCCCTGCCTCGCGGCTATGACTCGGTCATCGGTGAAGACGCGCAGCTCTCCGGCGGTGAACTGCAACGCGTGAGCATCGCCCGTGCAGTGCTGCTCGACCCGCCCATCCTGGTACTGGACGAAGCCACCGCCGCTGCCGATGCGCAAAACGAGGTGCAGATCCAGCACGCCCTGTCGCGCTTTGCCCGTGGCCGCACCCTGCTGGTAATCGCCCACCGCCTGGACACGGTGATGCACGCCGACCAGATCATCCTGATCGACAACGGCAGCATCCGCGAACAAGGCAACCACGCCCAATTGCTCGCGCGCAACGGCCAGTACGCCCGGCTGTGGGCACTGGGCGGTTATCAACAGGCCAAGGAAAAGGCGCAATCACCATGCTGAAAACCTTTATCCAACTGCTGGGCGACGACGCGCCCGTACTGCACCGCTACCTCATCATGACCCTGGTCTATGGCGTGCTCTGCGGGCTGACCATCATCACCCTGATGCCGGTCTTCAACAGCCTGCTGGCCGAAGACCTGCGTACTGCCTGGCAATGGCTGGCCGTGCTGCTGGTCGGCGTGCTGCTGTGCTGGGCGCTGCGGCGCACGGTTGAAAAAGCCGGCATTCGCGTTGGCATCGCAGTGCTGCAACGTGGCCGTCATCGCCTGGGTGATCATGTCGCGCAGCTGCCGATGGGGTGGTTCAACGCACACAACACCGCACGCCTGAGCCATGTCACCTCGCAAGGAATGATGGCCCTGGCGCAGCTGCCCGCCCACGTCTTCACCCCAGTGATTACCGGCGTGGTCACTCCCGTGGTGGTGGTCGCGGCGTTGTTCACCCTCAATATTCACATGGGCTTGATCGCCCTGCTGACCCTGCCAGTCCTGTTCGCCGTGTTCGTGCTCACCGCCCGCCTCGGCCAGCATGCCGACGAACGTTTCAACAGCGACACCGCACATACCAGCCGGCGCATGGTCGAGTTCGCCCAGGCGCAGTCGGTGCTGCGGGCGTTCAATGGCGAAGACGGCGGCACGCGCTTCCTTGAACAGGCGATCACCCGCCAGCAGCAGTCGGCGCGGCACCTGATTCATGTTTCGGCGATGTCGGTGGTGTTCAACACCTGGGCGGTGCAGGCCGCGTTCGCCGCGCTGCTGATCGCCGCTGCGCTGTGGCTGGGGGACTTGACCGGCAGCCAACTGCCGGCAGGTTCCGTGGTCGCGGTCATGCTCGCGTTGCTGCTGGTCAGCCGCTTTGTCGACCCGCTGCTGGAGGTGGCCAGCTACAGCGAGGTGCTGCGCAACGCCCGCAGCCAACTGGCAGTGGTACGCGAACTGTTTGCCGTGCAGCCATTGCCGCAGCCGCGCAACCCGCAGGCACCGAGTGATGGTGCGGTTGAGCTGCGCGACGTGAGCTTGCGCTACGAGACCGACCAACCCGATGTACTGCACAAGGTCAGCCTGCAGATTGCCCCGGGCAGCATGACCGCGTTGGTCGGTGCGTCCGGCTCGGGCAAGACCACCCTGGTGCGGCTGATTGCGCGGTTCTTCGATGCCAGCCAGGGCAGCGTCCTGGTCGGTGGCGTGGATGTGCGGCAGATGTCCAGCGGCCAACTGGCGGCGCAGATCAGCCAGATATTCCAGGACGCCTACCTGTTCCAGGGCAGCATCGCCGACAACATCCGCATCGGCAAAGCCGACGCCACGGATGCCGAAGTCATGGAAGCTGCACGCCAGGCCGGCGTGGTGGAAATCATCGAGCGCCTGCCGCAAGGGCTGGACACCCCGGTCGGCGAAGGCGGCACGCGGCTTTCCGGTGGCGAACGCCAGCGCATCTCGATTGCCCGGGCGCTGATCAAGGATGCACCGATCCTGCTGGTCGACGAGGCCACCGCCGCACTCGATGCCGAAAACCAGGCGGCGATTGCCGAGGCGCTGGCGCGTTTGCGCGGCAAGCGCACGCTGATCGTGATTGCCCACCAGTTGTCGACGGTCGCCATGGCCGACCAGATCGTGGTGCTCGACAACGGCCAGGTCAGCGAACACGGCTCGCCAGCACAACTGAGTGAACAACCCGGCCTGTACGCCCACTTCCTCGCCCAGCGGCGCGCCGCCAAGGGCTGGCGGATTGCAGGCGAGCCGGCCAGCGAGGGCAGTGTTTGAGACGCGCCGCCCTGCCCCTGCTGTTTCTGCTGCTCTGTTGCCTGTCACTGATGGTCGGGGTCAAGCAGGTGTCCTGGAGCGCACTGCTGAGTTTCTCCGACGATGCCTGGCTGACCCTCACCGCCAGCCGCCTGCCGCGCCTGGCGGCACTGGTGCTGACGGGCGTGGGCCTGGCGATGTGCGGAGTGATCCTGCAGCAGATCGTGCGCAACCGTTTTGTCGAGCCGGCCACTTCCGGCGGGCTGGATGCAGCCAAGTTGGGCATCCTCATATCGCTGACCGTGGTCCCGTCGATCGGCACCGTGGGCAAGATGCTGTTTGCCCTGGCCTTCTGCTTTGTCGCCAGCCTGCTGTACGTGGCCATCATCCGCCACATCAAGTTCAAGAGCATCGTGCTGGTGCCGGTGGTGGGCCTGATGTATGGCAGTGTGCTGAGCGCCATCGCCGAGTTCTACGCCTACCGCCACAACTTCCTGCAAAGCATGCAGGGCTGGTTGCTGGGGGACTTTTCCAAGATCGTCCAGGGCAACTACGAAATCATCTACCTGATCCTGCCGATCGTGGTGCTGACCTACCTGTTCGCCCAGCGTTTCACCGTGCTGGCCATGGGTGAAGGCATGGCCAGCAGCCTGGGCCTGAACTACACGGCCAATGCGACGCTGGGCCTGATGCTGGTGGCGGTGACCGTCTCCGCCACGGTGATCACCGTGGGCGCGATCCCGTTTGTCGGGCTGGTGGTGCCCAACCTGGTGGCGATGTACTACGGCGAAAACCTCGAGCGCACCCTGCCCATCGTGGCCCTGTACGGGGCATCGCTGCTGCTGGCCTGCGACATCCTCGGGCGCCTGTTGATCTACCCGTTCGAAGTGCCCATCGGCCTCACCGCCGGCAGCGTGGGTGGCGTGGTGTTCCTCGTGCTGCTGATCAGGAAGTACACATGAGCCGCCTACTTGCCCGTTACGGCGTCTGGCTGCTGGTGCTGGCCCTGGCGCTAGGCTTCCTGCTGCTGGGCTCGGGCCTGGACTTCGCCTACGTGATCCCCAAGCGGCTGACCCGCCTGGCGGCCATCGGCATTGCCGGGGTGTGCATCGCCTATGCCTCGGTGATTTTCCAGACCATCGCCGGCAACCGCATCCTGACCCCGGCCATCATGGGTTATGAGGCCATCTACCTGTTGTTCCAGGCACTGCTGATCCTGCTGCTGGGCACCCAGAGCCTGGTGCTGCTGGGGCGCCACGGCAATGTGCTGCTGTCGATCCTGCTGATGCTCGGCTATTCCTGGCTGATCCACCGCTGGCTGTTTCGCAACGGTCGCAACAACGTGTACATGCTGTTGCTGCTGGGGCTGGTACTGAGCATGGTCATGGCGACCTTCACCCAGTTCATCCAGCTGAAGATCAGCCCCGGCGAATTCTCGATCCTGCAAGGCTTCAACTACGCCTCGTTCAACAAGGCGCAGCCGGCGCAGGTGATCTATTCGGGGCTGCTGGTGGCGCTGGTTTGCCTGCTGGTGCAGCGCACCCTGCCGCTGCTCGACGTGCTGTCGCTGGGGCGTGACCAGGCGATTTCCCTGGGGGTCGACTACCTGCGCAGCGTCAGCCTGCAATTGGCGCTGATTGCCGTGCTGGTGGCGGTCTCCACCAGCCTGGTCGGGCCGACCGCGTTCATGGGCGTGTTCGTCGCCAACATCACCTATGCACTGGCCCGCACCAACCGGCACCGCGTCACCCTGCCCATGGCCAGCGCGATTGCCATCGCCCTGTTAATCATCGCCCAGTACCTGGTCGAGCAACTGTTCAACTACAACACCTCCGTCAGCATTCTGATCAACCTGGTCTGTGGCGTGTACTTCCTCACGCTGATGGTTCGCACACGAGGCAGCGCATGATCTCCCTTAGCCATGTCTACAAGGCCTACGGCAACCAGCAGGTGCTGAACGATGTCAGCATCGAGTTCCCGCCGGGGCAGGTGACGTCATTGATCGGCCCCAACGGCGCGGGCAAGACCACCCTGCTGATGCTGATCGCACGCTTGCAGGCGCCGACACGCGGCGAGCTCAAGCTTGGCGGGCGCAGCATTGCCTCGATTCCGATCCGCGACTACGCCAAGCAGGTCGCCACCCTGCGCCAGGCCCCGGAATTCAACCTGCGCCTGACCGTCGAGGAGTTGGTCGCGTTCGGCCGCTTTCCCTACAGCCGGGGCAACCTGACCGCCGCCGATCACCAGGCCATCGATGAGGCCATCACTTTTTTGTCGCTGCAGGCGCTGCGCCTGTCCTACATCGACGAGCTCAGTGGCGGGCAGCGGCAGATGGCGTTCCTGGCCATGACCATCGCCCAGCAAACCGACTACCTGCTGCTGGATGAGCCGCTCAACAACCTCGACATGAAGCACGCCGTGCTGATCATGCGCGCCCTGCGTCGCCTATGCGACGAGCAGGGCCGCACGGTGATCCTGGTGGTCCACGACATCAACTTCGCCGCCAACTATTCCGACCATATCGTCGCCATGAAGCGCGGCGCCGTGCATTGCCATGGGCCGGTGGCGCAGGTGGTCAACGAGGCGTGCCTGCGCGACCTGTTCGACCTGGATTTCGAGATCCTGCGCAGTGAGCAGGGTTTCGTCTGCAACTACTTCAACCCATCAACGTCAAGGGAACTGATATGAGTGCTGGAAAGCTGAACACGATTACCGGCGTGCTGCTGGCAATCACCATGGCCACCGCGCTGCAAGGCTGTGACAAACCGGCGAGCGAAGCCACCGCGACAGCCGCAACCGTCCCGGTAGCTGCGCCCTACACCCCGATCAAGATCGAGCACCCACTGGGCACCACGGCGATCAACAAGTTGCCTGAGCGGGTGGTGGCGTTCGACATGAGCGAGCTGGACAGCCTCGACCAACTGGGGGCTCCAGTGGTGGGCATGGCCAAGGACTACGTGGCCGACTTCCTGATCAAGTACCGCGACGACCCGAACGTGGCCGATGTCGGCACCACCATCCAGCCCAACCTCGAACGGCTGCATGCGCTCAAGCCCGACCTGATCCTGATCTCGCCCTTGCAGGCGCAGAGCTATGCCGAGCTGAGCCAGATCGCCCCCACCGTGTACGACGATGTCGACCTGAGCAACAAGCAGGGCAACTTCATCGATGCGGCGAAAACCCACCTGACCACCCTCGGGCGGATTTTCGGCAAGGAAGACCTGGCCCGCGAGAAAGTCGCGCAGATGGACGCCAAGGTCGAACAGACCCGCAAGGTGACCGAAGGCCGCCCTGAAAAAGCGTTGATCGTGCTGCACAACAACGGCGCGTTCACCTCCTATGGCGTGAAGTCGCGCTATGGCTTCATCTTCGACACCCTGGGCGTGAAGCCGGCCAGCACCGATATCGAGGCCGGCTTGCATGGCCAGCCGATTTCCAATGAATTCATCCAGCAGGCCGACCCCGACATTCTCTATGTCATCGACCGCACGGCGGTCATGGAGCGGCGCCCGGCGCTCAACCTCGACAGCCTGGACAACCCCCTGCTGCGCAAGACCAAGGCCTGGAGCAACGGCCGGGTGATCTTCGTCGATGCCCAGACCTGGTACCTGTGCACCGCCAGCGTGACCTGCCTGAACCGCATGGCGGATGAAGTGGTGCAGGGCTATCAGGGCTGATTCGCCATCGCTGTGGGTGCCAGATCAACGGCCAGTGCCATCGCGGTACTGGCCTTTTTACAAATGCTAATGATTTTCACTGAGGATTTGTGACTCTGGTTCGGAATACCTAGTGAATCCCCCTCACTAGTCTCCGAATCGAAAGGAATCCAGCATGTCGGAACGCTGTAAGCCACGGCGCTTCAACCCAGCCTTGTCGCAGGCGCCGCAATTCGCATTGAACCGCACCTTCACCGCCGTAAACATGGCATTGCTGCTCGGCCTGGGCGGCGTGTCCATGGCCGTGACCGCAGCGCAACCCGACGCGCAGACCGAACAGGCTGAACCGGCCAAAGCCGAGGCGGCCAGCGAGAGCCTGGTGCTCTCGGAAACCACGGTCGAAGGCACCCACCTGCCCGCCGACAACCTGCCGCCCGAGTACGCCGGCGGCCAGGTTGCGACCGGGGGCCGGGTCGGGTTGCTGGGCAACAAGGACATCATGGAGACGCCGTTCAGCACCATCAGCTACACGGAAAAATACATCCAGGACCTGCAAGCCAAAGACATCACCGACGTGATCGCCGCCACCGACCCCTCGGTGTTCAGCAACGGCCTGAGCGGCACGTACAGCGAGAACTACTCGATTCGCGGTTTCTCCTCCAGCGTCAGCGACATGACCGTCGATGGCCTGTACGGCATGGCGCCCTTCTACCGGGCATCCCCGGAAATGTACGAACGCATTGAAGTGCTCAAGGGCCCTTCGGCGCTGCTCAACGGCATGCCGCCGGGTGGTTCGGTGGGAGGAACGGTCAACCTGATTCCCAAACGTGCCGGTGATACGCCGCTGACGCGCCTGACCGGCATCTACGAGTCCGACTCACAGTTCGGTGGGCACCTGGACATCGGCCGACGCTTTGGTGAAGACAACCAGTTCGGCGTGCGCTTCAACGGTGTCTACCGTGATGGTGACGCGGCCATCGACCACCAGAGCCGGCGCAACGGGCTCACCTCATTGGCCCTGGACTGGCGTGGCGAGCGCGCGCGCCTGTCCCTCGACCTGTTCGACAGCGACGACTACATCAAGGGACAGAACCGCGGCATCGGCCTGGCTGCCGGCGTCGCGATACCCAAGCCACCGAAAGCCGACACCTTGCTCAACCCCGACTGGGCCTACGTCGAGAGCAAGGACAAAGGCGCGATCCTGCGCGGCGAATATGACCTGAACGATCAACTGATGGCCTATGCGGCCATCGGCACCAGCAAGACCAACTACAAGTACAGCGGTGCGCTGTCTGCCACGCTGATCAACAACGCCGGTGACTTCACCACCACCATGGGCCAGCTGAAGTTCGAGATCGAGAAGACCTCCGCAGAGGTAGGCCTGCGCGGCCACTTCGACACGTTCGGCATCAACCATCAATGGTCGGTGAACGCCACCCAGTACTCCGACAAGGAAAAGGACTGGGGCCGCAGGTCGGTACCCGGCGCGAACTGGACCACCAACATCTACCATCCGGTCTGGGGCCCCAAGGCGGCGGAAGCCTGGCCGCTGATCATCCACACGGAAAACGACCTGAAGAGCTACGGCATCGCCGACACCCTGTCGATGTTCGACAACCGCCTGCAACTGACCCTCGGCGTACGTCGCCAGGAAGTGGTCACCGACACCTTCAACACCGGGACCGGCGCGCG
The DNA here is from genome assembly GCF_028656955.1 of Pseudomonas fontis. GTDB lineage: Bacteria > Pseudomonadota > Gammaproteobacteria > Pseudomonadales > Pseudomonadaceae > Aquipseudomonas > Aquipseudomonas fontis. The sequence continues at coordinate 54,851 of NZ_JAMDGY010000053.1, read as the reverse complement.
CAACAAGCCCAACTACGACACCCACGCCACCACCCCTTCGGGCGCAATACTGTTCAAGCTCACCGACAACCTTTCGCTCTATGCCAACTACATCGAGGGCCTGAGCAAGGGTGCCACGGCGCCTGTCAGCGCCGCCAACGCCGGCACGGTGTTCGAACCGTTCAAATCCAAGCAGAAGGAAGTCGGCCTGAAGCTGGACCTGGGTACGTTCACCCATACCCTGGCGCTGTACGAAATCAAGCGTCCAAGCAGCTACACCGACCCGGCCACCAACATCTTCTCGTTTGGTGGAGAGCAGCGTAACCGTGGCGTGGAATGGGGCTTCTTCGGCTCACCGCTGATCGATCTGCGCCTGATGGGCGGCATTGCCTATGTCGACCCCAAGCTGACCAAGACCGCAGGCGGTGTCAACGAAGGCAAGACCGCCACCGCCTATCCCAAACTGCAAGGCAAGCTCGGCGTGGAATGGGACACCCCCGTGGTCGACGGCTTGACGCTGACCGCCAACGCCACCTCGCTCTCCAAGCAGTACATCAGTGCCGACAACAGCCTGTCGATCCCCGGTTACACGATCTTCGACGTCGGCGCACGCTTCGCCACCCAGGTAGCAAGCCGCCCGGTGACCCTGCGGGCCAACGTCTCCAACCTGACCAACAAGGACTACTGGGGCGTACCGCTGACCGCCAGCCTTGGCCTGGGTGCCCCGCGCACCTTCGAGCTGTCCGCTACCGTGGACTTCTAAGCCCTCGGCTGAAGCGGGCCGGCTGGCGCCTGACAACGTCGGCCAGCCCGCGCCCGCAGGGGCCTGGAGCAGCATTCTTGAGCCTTCTTCGGCGCCGGTGCTACCATGCCCCACCGCCGTTTCCGGCAAGGAGTTTCCCGGTCCATGAGCACCATCCGCGAGCGCAACAAAGAACTGATCCTGCGGGCCGCCAGCGAAGAGTTCGCCGACAAGGGCTTCGCCGCCACCAAGACCAGCGACATCGCCGCCAAGGCCGGTTTGCCCAAGCCCAACGTCTACTACTATTTCAAGTCCAAGGAAAACCTCTACCGCGAGGTCCTGGAAAGCATCATCGAGCCGATCATGCAGGCTTCGACGCCGTTCAATGCCGACGGCGAGCCTGATGACGTGCTCAGTGCATATATTCGCGCCAAAGTACGCATCTCCCGCGATTTACCGTTTGCGTCGAAGGTATTTGCCAGCGAAATCATGCACGGTGCGCCGCACCTGAGCCCAAGCCAGGTACGCACGCTGAACGAGCAGGCGCGGCACAACATCGAGTGCATTCAAGGCTGGATTGATCGCGGGCAGATGGCGGCGGTCGACCCGCATCACCTGATGTTCAGCATCTGGGCGGCGACGCAGACCTACGCGGACTTTGACTGGCAGATTTCGGTAGTGACCGGGAAGGCCAAGCTGGATGACGCGGATTATGAGGCGGCGGCGCAGACCATCATCCGCCTGGTGCTCAAGGGCTGTGCACCGGATGCCTGACTGCTGCTGAAGAGCATCGCCGGCAAGGCCGGCTCCCACGGTTTCTGTGGGAGCCGGCCTTGCCGGCGATAGCGATTTAGGCTGCTACACCCGCATCAGCCGTCAACCCCGCTTCCTCGATCGCACTGATCGCGCACTGCTCGTCGATATCCGACGTATCGCCACTGATACCGATCGCCCCCAGCACCACACCCTTCTCGTCACGAATCAGCACGCCACCCGGCGCCGGCACGATCGGGCTCTGGCCCAGGCCATTGAGCGCGGCAAAGAATGCCGGGCGCTGCTGCGCGTCCAGCGCCAGCAGGCGCGAGCCCTTGCCCAGGGCAATCGCACCCCAGGCCTTGCCCATCGCCACTTGCGGACGCAGCAGGCTGGCGCCGTCCTCGCGCTGCAAGGTCACCAGGTGACCACCGGCGTCCAGCACCACCACCGTCAGCGGCGCCGCAGAAATCTTGCGCCCCGCAGCAATGGCGCCATTCACCAGATTGACAGCCACTTTCAAGCTCAAAGCGTTCATGGAAAGGTCCTCTTGTTGTTAGAAGCCCAGGTGGGCAGGTGAAAATTCAATACGACAAATAGAACACAATGGTGATTATTTTTGTATACAATAATTTCGGCCATCTGATTCAATTCAGACCAAACACCGTTTTTAATGGCGTTTCGACGAATGCACCGGCAGCCGATGAAAATGGATTGACCAGAGTCGCCTGCCGTGAATACACTCTGGCGAAAAGCTATTTGTATACAATTACAAAATCAAAGAGGCACAAAACCATGAGCAAAATGAGAGCAATCGATGCAGCCGTTCTGGTGATGCGCCGCGAAGGTGTTGACACCGCGTTTGGCATCCCGGGAGCTGCGATCAACCCGCTGTATTCGGCCTTGAAAAAAGTCGGCGGCATCGATCACGTCCTCGCTCGTCACGTTGAAGGCGCCTCGCACATGGCCGAGGGCTACACCCGTACCAAGGCCGGCAACATCGGCGTGTGCATCGGCACCTCGGGCCCTGCGGGCACCGACATGGTCACCGGGCTGTACAGCGCCTCCGCCGACTCCATCCCGATCCTGTGCATCACCGGCCAGGCGCCGCGTGCTCGCATGCACAAGGAAGATTTCCAGGCCGTCGACATCACCAGCATCGTCAAGCCAGTGACCAAGTGGGCAACCACCGTCCTGGAACCGGGCCAGGTGCCGTACGCCTTCCAGAAAGCCTTCTACGAAATGCGCTCCGGCCGCCCAGGCCCTGTGCTGATCGACCTGCCGTTCGACGTGCAGATGGCTGAAATCGAATTCGACATCGACGCCTACCAGCCGCTGCCGGTGCAAAAGCCTGCGGCCAACCGCATCCAGGTCGAAAAAGCCCTGGCCATGCTCGACTCGGCTGATCGCCCGCTGCTGGTAGCCGGTGGCGGCATCATCAACGCCGACGCCTGCGAGAAACTGGTCGAGTTCGCCGAACTGACCGGTATCCCGGTGGTACCGACCCTGATGGGCTGGGGCATCATCCCGGACGATCACCCGCTGATGGTCGGCATGGTCGGTCTGCAGACCTCGCACCGCTACGGCAACGCCACCATGCTCAAGTCCGACGTGGTGCTGGGTATCGGTAACCGTTGGGCCAACCGTCACACCGGTTCGGTCGACGTCTACACCGAAGGCCGTCGCTTCATTCACGTCGACATCGAGCCGACCCAGATCGGTCGTGTGTTCACCCCGGACCTGGGCATCGTTTCCGACGCAGGCGCTGCGCTGGACACCTTCCTCGAAGTGGCCCGCGAGTGGAAAGCCGCCGGCAAGCTGAAGTGCCGTGGCGAGTGGCTCAAAGACTGCCAGCAGCGTAAAGCCAGCCTGCAGCGCAAGACCCACTTCGACAACATCCCGGTCAAGCCACAGCGCGTGTACCAGGAAATGAACCAGGTGTTCGGCAAGGACACCTGCTACGTCAGCACCATCGGCCTGTCGCAGATCGCCGGCGCGCAATTCCTCCACGTGTACAAGCCACGTCACTGGATCAACTGCGGCCAGGCCGGCCCACTGGGCTGGACCATCCCGGCAGCACTGGGCGTGGTCAAGGCCGATCCGTCGCGCAAAGTGGTTGCGCTGTCGGGCGACTATGACTTCCAGTTCATGATCGAAGAACTGGCCGTTGGTGCGCAGTTCAACCTGCCGTACATCCACGTCGTGGTGAACAACTCCTACCTGGGGCTGATCCGTCAGGCGCAACGTGGTTTCGAGATGGACTACTGTGTGCAACTGGCGTTCGAGAACATCAACGCTCCAGAACTCAAAGGCTACGGCGTAGACCACGTCGCGGTCGTTGAAGGCCTGGGTTGCAAGGCACTGCGCGTATTTGATCCAGCTGAAATCCAGCCGGCCCTGCGCAAGGCCCAGCAAATGGCGGAAGAGTTCAAGGTGCCGGTAGTGGTCGAGGTCATCCTCGAGCGCGTCACCAACATTTCCATGGGTACCGAAATCAACGCGGTCAACGAATTCGAAGACCTGGCCCTGGTCGGCGACGACGCGCCAACCGCGATTTCGATGCTCGACTGATCGTTGTAGCGGCCCTGCGCCACTGCGCGCAGGGCCCACTTTTGCAAGGAGACAACCATGCCACGTTTCGCCGCCAACCTGTCCATGCTGTTCACCGAGCAGGACTTCCTCGCCCGTTTCAAGGCTGCTGCCGATGCCGGCTTCAGCGGGGTCGAGTACCTCTTCCCGTACGATTTCAGCTCGGCTGAAATCAAGCAGCAACTCGACAGCCACGGCCTGACCCAGGTGCTGTTCAACCTGCCGGCCGGCGACTGGGCCAAGGGTGATCGCGGCATCGCCTGCGACCCGGCACGTGTCGAGGAATTCCGCGCTGGCGTAGACCTGGCCATCGCCTATGCCCAGGTACTGGGCAACACCCAGGTCAACTGCCTGGCCGGTATTCGTCCACAAGGCCCGGACTGCGCCAGCGTGCGCAAGACCTTCGTCGACAACCTGAAATTCGCTGCCGAGAAACTGCAGGCTGCCGGGATCAAGCTGGTCATGGAAATGATCAACACCCGTGACATTCCCGGTTTCTACCTGAACACCACCCAGCAGGCGCTGGAGATCCAGGCCGAGGTGGGCAGCAGCAACCTGTTCCTGCAATACGACATCTACCACATGCAGATCATGGAGGGCGACCTGGCCCGCACCATGGAAGGCAACCTGGCCAAGATCAACCACATCCAGCTGGCCGACAACCCGGGCCGCAACGAGCCGGGTACTGGCGAGATCAACTACCGCTTCCTGTTCGAACACCTGGACCGCATCGGCTACCAGGGCTGGGTGGGCTGCGAGTACAAGCCGCTGACCACCACCGAAGCAGGCTTGGGCTGGCTGAAGACGCACAACGCAATCTGAGTCGCCGACGGCCTCACGGTCCCTTTGTGGGAGCTGGCCTTGCCAGCGATGAGGCCCTTCCTGACACACCGCATTGTTCCCATCGCTGGCAAGGCCAGCTCCCACAGGGGGCTACGGCAAGCCAGCCGAGAATCAACAATTACAAGAGGCAACTCTCATGGCTAAAATCGGATTTATCGGCACCGGCATCATGGGTCTTCCAATGGCCCAGAACCTGCAAAAAGCAGGTCACAGCCTGTTCCTGACCACCCACCACGACGCAGCTCCAGCCGACCTGGTCGCCGCCGGCGCGGTGGCCCTGGCCAACGCGAAAGAAGTGGCCCAGGAAGCTGAATTCATCATCATCATGGTGCCCGATACCCCCCAGGTCGACGCGGTCCTGTTCGGTGAGAACGGCGTTGCCCACGGTGTTGGCCCGAACAAAGTCGTGATCGACATGAGCTCGATCTCCCCTACCGCCACCAAGGCTTTCGCCGAGAAAATCAAGGCGACCGGCGCTACCTACCTCGACGCGCCAGTCTCCGGCGGCGAAGTCGGTGCCAAGGCTGCAACCCTGAGCATCATGGTCGGCGGCTGCCCGAATGCCTTCGAACGCGCACTGCCGCTGTTCCAGGTCATGGGCAAGAACATCACCCGCGTCGGCGGCAGCGGCGACGGCCAGACTGCCAAGGTTGCCAACCAGATCATCGTCGCCCTGAACATCCAGGCCGTTGCTGAAGCCCTGCTGTTTGCTGCCAAGAACGGCGCAGACCCAGCCAAGGTGCGTGAAGCACTGATGGGCGGCTTCGCCTCTTCGAAGATCCTCGAAGTGCACGGCGAGCGCATGATCAAGGGCACCTTCGACCCAGGCTTCCGCATCAGCCTGCACCAGAAGGACCTGAACCTGGCCCTGCAAGGCGCCAAGGAACTGAACATCAACCTGCCCAACACCGCCAACGCGCAACAGGTGTTCAGCACCTGCGCAGCCATCGGCGGCGCCAACTGGGACCACTCGGCGTTGATCAAAGGCCTTGAGCACATGGCCAACTTCTCGATCCGCGACAACAAGTAATACCCGGGCAACAACCGCCCTTGGGTCGGCCTGCACGGAGGCAGGCCCAAGGGCGTTTTCGATTCTGCAGAACAATAAGATTGGAGCCTGCCATGTCGGTCGATCCGCAACAATTCCTGCGCGAGCTGTTCGACACAGCCATCGACGCCGCGCACCCACGCCAGGTCCTTGAAGCGTACCTGCCCAGCGACCGCAGCGGTCGCGTCATCGTCATCGGCGCCGGCAAGGCTGCCGCCGCCATGGCCGAAGTGGTCGAGCGCAGCTGGAAAGGCGAAGTCTCGGGCCTGGTCGTGACCCGCTATGGCCACGGCGCCAGCTGCTCGAAAATCGAAGTGGTCGAAGCCGCCCACCCGGTCCCGGATGCCGCCGGCCTCGCCGTCGCCAAGCGCGTACTGGAAATGGTCAGCAACCTCACGGCCGAAGACCGCGTGATCTTCCTGCTGTCTGGCGGTGGCTCTGCCCTGCTGGCGCTGCCTGCCGCCGGCCTGACCCTGGCCGACAAGCAGCAGATCAACAAGGCCCTGCTCAAGTCCGGCGCCACCATCGGCGAGATGAACTGCGTGCGCAAGCACCTCTCGGCGATCAAGGGCGGCCGCCTGGCCAAGGCCTGCTGGCCGGCCACCGTCTACACCTATGCGATTTCCGATGTACCGGGCGACCTCGCCACGGTCATCGCCTCCGGCCCCACCGTGGCCGACCCGAGCACCTCGGCCGAAGCCCTGGCGATCCTCAAGCGCTACCACATCGAAGCGCCCAAAGCGGTGATCGACTGGCTGAACAACCCGGCCTCGGAAACCGTCAAGGCCGACGACCCGGCCCTGGCCCGCAGCCACTTCCAACTGATCGCCCGGCCCCAGCAATCGCTGGAGGCTGCTGCGGTCAAGGCGCGCCAGGCCGGCTTCAGCCCGCTGATCCTCGGCGACCTCGAAGGCGAGTCGCGTGAAGTGGCCAAGGTGCACGCCGGCATTGCCCGCCAGATCGTCCTGCACGGCCAGCCGCTGGCGGCCCCTTGCGTGATCCTCTCCGGTGGCGAAACCACCGTGACCGTGCGCGGCAACGGCCGTGGCGGGCGCAACGCCGAGTTCCTGCTGAGCCTGACCGAAAGCCTCAAGGGCCTGCCGGGTGTCTACGCCCTGGCCGGTGACACCGACGGCATCGACGGTTCGGAAGAAAACGCCGGTGCCTACATGACCCCGGACAGCTACGCGCGTGCCCAGGCCCTGGGCCTGTCGGCAGCGGACGAGCTGGACAACAACAACGGCTACGGCTACTTCGCCGCGCTCGACGCACTGATCGTTACCGAGCCGACCCGGACCAACGTCAACGACTTCCGTGCCATCCTGATTCTCGAGACTGCCCAACATGACGCCTGACAAAAAAGTCAAAATCCTCGCCACCCTCGGCCCAGCAATCAACGGCATCGACGACGTTCGCCAGTTGGTCGAAGCCGGGGTGAACATCTTCCGCCTCAACTTCAGCCACGGTGAGCACGCCGACCACGCCCTGCGCTATCAGTGGATCCGCGAAGTGGAAGCCCAGCTGAACTACCCGCTGGGCATCCTCATGGATCTGCAAGGGCCGAAGCTGCGCGTCGGCCGCTTTGCCGACGGCAAGGTCCAGCTGCAACGCGGCCAGGCCCTGCGCCTGGACCTGGACAGCACCCCGGGCACCCTGGAGCGGGTCAACCTGCCACACCCGGAAATCATCGCCGCGCTTGAGCCAGGCATGGACCTGCTGCTCGACGACGGCAAGCTGCGCCTGCGCGTGACCGCCAAGCACGCCGACGCCATCGACACCGAAGTGCTTAACGGCGGCGAGCTGTCCGACCGTAAAGGCGTGAACGTACCACAGGCCGTGCTGGACCTCAGCCCGCTGACCGCCAAGGACCGCCGCGACCTGAGCTTCGGCCTGGAGCTGGGCGTGGACTGGGTGGCCCTGTCGTTCGTGCAGCGCCCGGAAGACATTATTGAAGCGCGCCAGTTGATTGGTGACCGCGCCTACCTGATGGCCAAGATCGAGAAGCCGTCGGCGGTGACCCAACTGCGCGAAATCGCCGAGCTGAGCGACGCGATCATGGTCGCCCGTGGCGACCTGGGCGTGGAAGTCCCGGCCGAAAGCGTGCCGCAGATCCAGAAGAACATCATCACCACCTGCCGCCAACTGGGTCGCCCGGTGGTCGTGGCGACGCAGATGCTCGAGTCGATGCGCTTCTCCCCTGCCCCGACCCGCGCCGAGGTTACTGACGTGGCCAATGCCGTGGCCGAAGGCGCCGATGCGGTGATGTTGTCGGCAGAGACGGCCTCGGGCGAGTACCCGCTGGAAGCCGTGCAGATGATGAGCAAGATCATTCGCCAGGTAGAAGGCGGCCCGGATTACCAGGCCCAGCTCGACGTCGGTCGCCCGCAGGCGGAAGCCACCATGTCGGACGCGATCAGCTGCGCGATTCGCCGGATCAGCAGCATCCTGCCGGTGGCCGTGCTGGTGAACTACAGCGAGTCGGGCAGTTCGACCCTGCGTGCCGCGCGCGAGCGGCCACGGGCGCCGATCCTCAACCTGACGCCGAACTTGAACACTGCACGGCGCCTGAGCGTGGCCTGGGGTGTGCACTCGGTGGTCAATGATCGCCTGCGCCAGGTAGATGAAGTCTGCTCGACGGCGCTGGAAATCGCCCAGGCGCAAGGTATGGCCAGCCGTGGTGACACGCTGCTGATCACCGCCGGTGTGCCTTTTGGCAAGCCGGGGTCGACTAACACGCTACGGATCGAGACGTTGATCTGATGTGATGCTATCGCCGGCAAAGCCGGCTCCCACAGGGTTGGAGGTGTATTCAACTTTGTGGGAGCCGGCCTTGCCGGCGATGAATCCACCACCGTTCTACCCAACCCATGTGGGAAACACAGCCCAAAGAGGCGCCCCACTTCACCCACCAGACCTGCCCCTATGTACACCAAGAATTTTGTAAACCCTTGCCCTGACTGGGCAACGGCCTTGCTCAACGGCTTCAGCCAGGTGCTCTTGCAGCGCAACCCGCTGTGCGGCCTGTTCTGCCTGCTGGCCATTCTCATCAGTGCCCCAGAACTGATCGGCGGCGCCCTGCTCGGCGCGCTCGCAGGATTGCTCACCGCGCAACGCCGCGGCTACAACCGCACCGACCGCCAAGCCGGCCTCTACAGCTACAACGGCGTGCTGATCGGCCTGCTGCTGAGCTACGCGCTGCCCTGGTCGGCGATCCTCGCCCCGCTGATCATCGCCGCCGGCGGCCTGAGCAGCATGCTCGTGCACCAATGGCTCAAGCGCGCCAGCTCCAACCTGCTGCTGCCCGCCTACACCGCGCCCTTCGTGCTGATCGGCTGGGCCGTGTTGCTGGTCAGCGAGCCCGGCGCCAACGCTGCCGCCGCCCCGGTCGAACACAACGCGCTGTACGCACTGGCCCGTGGCCTGGGCGAGATCTTCCTGCTGGACAACCCGCTAGCCGGCCTGCTGATCGCCATCGGCCTGCTGCTGTCGAACCGCTACGCCGCCGCCTGGGCATTGCTCGGCGCCGCCGTCGGGGGCAGCGTCGCGTTGATCGGCGGTGAAGCCAGCGCCGCCTATGCCGGCTTGTACGGCTTCAACGCCGCCCTCGCCGCCCTGGCCTTCAGCCAGACCCGCAAGCAACCCTGGCTGCCACTGCTGGCGATGCTCCTGGCGATCATCCTGCAACCGCTGGTTGCCCAGTTGCCGGTGCCGGGCCTGACCGCGCCGTTCATCCTCGCCTGCTGGCTGGTGCTGATCGGCCAGCGCGTGCTGCGCCAGCCGCTGGCACGCCGCGCCGGGCGCTTGCATAGCTGAAGCGCTGCCCCTAGGCTCAGCTCCATTGTTGAATGGAGCTGCGCATGGAAACCCCTTCGAGCTGGCGCGACCGGCTCTACGTCATCGTCTTTCAAACCGATACCGTCGCCGGGCGACGCTTCGACACCATCCTCCTGCTGATCATCCTCGCCAGCCTGGTGGTCGTGGTCCTCGACAGCATCGACGAGGTCCACCAGCACTACGCCAACCTGCTGGCGATCATCGAATGGGGCTTTACCGCGGTGTTCCTGATCGAGTACCTGGTGCGCCTGTACTGCTCGCCCAAGCCGCTGCGCTATGCCTTCAGCTTCTACGGGCTGGTGGATTTACTGGCGATCCTGCCGGGGATCATCGCCATCTACTATTCCGATGCACAGTTCCTGATGATGATCCGGGTCATCCGCATGCTGCGGATCTTCCGCGTGCTCAAGCTCGCGCCCTACCTCAAGCAGGCGCATTACCTGCTGGCGGCGTTGCAGGGCAGCAAGCAGAAAATCATCGTGTTCCTGCTCAGCGTGTCGACCCTGGTGACCGTGTTCGGCACCCTGATGTACGTGATCGAAGGGCCGGAGCACGGCTACACCAGCATCCCCAAGGGCATCTACTGGGCCATCGTCACCCTGACCACCGTGGGCTATGGCGACATCGTGCCCAAGACCCCGCTAGGCCAGGTGCTGAGCTCGCTGGTGATGATCACCGGTTACTCGATCATCGCCGTGCCCACCGGCATCTTCACCGCCGAACTGGCCAATGCCATGCGCGGTGAACAGCTCAAGCACGACTGCCCGACCTGCCGCAAAAGCAGCCACGAACATGGCGCGGCCTTCTGCTCCCGCTGCGGCAATGTGCTTTTCAAGAAAGTGGAATAAGCAAAGTACTTTTTAATCTTTTAGTGTCTAAAGGCCAGCCGTTATAGTCGTCGCCATAATGCTTCTTAGCCAACTCCAACAAGGAATGCGCAGTGAAAAAACTCTTCAGTGCCTCGCTTCTGGCCGCAGGTCTGGCCTTGAGCACTCTGGCCCAGGCGGCCCCGCCGCTGCTCAACGTTTCCTATGACGTGATGCGCGACTTCTACAAGGACTACAACGCGGCCTTCCAGAAGCACTGGGAAGCGGAGCACAAAGAGAAGCTCCAGGTGCAGATGTCCTTCGGCGGTTCGAGCAAGCAGGCGCGCTCGGTGATCGACGGCCTGCCGGCCGACGTCATCACCATGAACATGGCCACCGACATCAATGCCCTGGCCGACAACGGCAAGCTGGTGCCGGAGAACTGGGTAACGCGCCTGCCGAACAACAGTGCGCCATTCACCTCGGCCACCGTGTTCATCGTGCGCAAGGGCAACCCCAAGGCCCTGAAAGACTGGCCAGACCTGCTCAAGGACGGCGTCCAGGTCATCGTGCCCAACCCGAAGACCTCGGGTAACGGCCGCTACACCTACCTGTCGGCCTGGGGCTACGTGCTGAAGAACGGCGGCGACGAGAACAAGGCCAAGGCTTTCGTCGGCAAGCTGTTCAAGCAGGCGCCAGTGCTGGACACCGGTGGCCGCGCGGCCACCACCACCTTCATGACCAACCAGATTGGCGACGTGCTGGTGACCTTCGAGAACGAAGCGGAAATGATTGCCCGCGAGTTTGGTCGTGATCAATTCGAAGTGATCTACCCGAGCGTGTCGGCAGAAGCCGAGCCGCCGGTGACCGTGGTCGACAAAGTGGTCGAGAAGAAAGGCACCCGTGCGGTAGCCGAGGCCTACCTGAAGTACCTGTGGTCGCCTGAGGCCCAGGAGATTGCCGCCAACAACTACCTGCGTCCACGTGACCCGGCGGTGCTGGCCAAGTACACCGACCGCTTCCCGAAAGTCGACTTCCTCTCGGTCGAGAAGACCTTTGGTGACTGGCGCACCGTGCAGAAGACCCACTTCAACGATGGTGGCGTGTTCGACCAGATCTACACCGGGCAGTAATCACCGCCCGTAACGCAAAAGGCCCATGTCTCGCGACATGGGCCTTTTTGGTTTACAGCGAGTGCTGCTTACAGCTCGATGCAGTCGAACGGCGTGTCGGTAGCAACGTCGGCTTCGTAGTCGACATCCTGACGCTCAAAGCCGAACAGCTTGAGGAACTCTCTCTTGTAGCCGGCGTAGTCGGTCAGTTCGAACAGGTTCTCGGTGGTCACCTGTGGCCAGAGTGCCTTGCAGGCATCCTGTACGTCGTCACGCAGTTCCCAGTCGTCCAGGCGCAGGCGGCCTTTTTCGTCCAGTTCGGCTGGTTGGCCATCGGCGCGGAACAGGCGGTCGCGGAACAGACGGTCCAGTTGATCCTGGGTGCCTTCGTGAACGCCCTTCTCCTGCATGATCTTGAAGACCATCGACAGGTACAGCGGCATTACCGGGATGGCCGAGCTGGCCTGGGTAACCACGGACTTGAGCACGGCAACGTTGGCGCCGCCGGCGACTTTCTGGTTCAGGCGCAGGGCGGTTTCGTCGAGGTCCTGCTTGGCTTTGCCCAGGGCACCGTGCCAGTAGATCGGCCAGGTGATTTCGGTGCCGATGTAGCTGAAGGCCACGGTGCGCGCTTGCGGGGCCAGCACGCCGGCGTCGCTCAGGGCGTTGATCCACAGCTCCCAGTCCTGGCCGCCCATCACGGTGACGGTATCGGCGATTTCCTGCTCGGTGGCAGGCTCGATCGAGGCTTCGATGATGGTGTCTTTGTTGGTGTCGATGGCGGTCGACTTGTACGGCTGGCCGATGGGCTTGAGTACCGAGCGAATGACTTCGCCGGTGTCTGGCAGTTTGCGCACAGGCGAGGCCAGCGAGTAGACGACCAGGTCGACTTGGCCGCCCATTTCGTTCTTGATCAGCTCGATGACCTTGGCGCGGGCTTCGTGCGAGAAGGCGTCGCCGTTGATCGACTTGCTGTACAGGCCTTCGGCCTTGGCGAACTTGTCGAAGGCGGCGGAGTTGTGCCAGCCGGCGGTGCCGGGCTTGGTCTCAGTGCCTGGCTTCTCGAAGAACACACCCAGGGTATCGGCGCCGTAGCCGAAGGCGGCGGTGATGCGTGCAGCCAGGCCGTAGCCGCTGGAGGCGCCGATGACCAGGACTTTTTTCGGGCCATCTTTGCGCAAGCCCAGCTTGCGGGTTGCCTCGATCTGATCACGTACGTTCAGTTCGCAGCCTTTCGGGTGCGTAGTGGTGCAGATGAAACCGCGAACTTTGGGTTTAATGATGGCCAATGTCTGTACCTCGTCATTGAAAATACGTGGGGAACCGGGGTTTTGGGGCGCCGGTTGATCCGGTTAATTAGAGGGTGAGACTACACCCGTGGCAGATCGGACACATCTTACGGGTTGATCGTGCGGTTTCAAGGGTTTGCTGACGTTGCTGCCTACACCGTACAAAGCAAAGCCACCCACATACCCACTGTGTGAGCTGGCCTTGCTGAAAGGTCAATTTCACTGGAGTGAAGGGGCCCGCAAGCCCCACAAAAAACCAAAACTCGTACTCGTCCACTGCCCAACCCTGACATTCATGTCATACCTTGCCTTCTGCCCATAACCGTTCGATGCTAAAGTCCCCGCCATGACCTTCTCTGCCACCCCCAACCGCCCGCTGATTGCCTGGACGCTCTATTTTTGTGTCCTGTTCAATCTGTTCGCCTGCGGTCTGGGCCATGGCCAGATGATGGGCCTGAAGCTCAACGGCATTGGCGGGGCGTTCTGTTCCGCCATGGGCAACCCCGGCCCGACCCTGAAGAGCGACTACAGCGAAGACAGCGTTGCCGGTTGGGACAGCATGCAAACCTGCCCAGTGTGCGCCGCTGCCGTGGTGTGCCTGGGCCTGAGCCTGGTCATTGGCTGGCTGCTGGCGATCAGTCGCCCACGCCGCTATGTCCGCGAGCTGCGCAGCAAAGCCCCGCCGCGTTATTGCTGGCCCGCCGCCAACCCCCGCGCCTCCCCCGCTCTGGTCTGACTGCCCAGGCCGCCCGTGCGGCCGCCCAAAACCGGCCTTTTTTTGTTGCGCCTGCCCGAGCAGGTGCCACCGGCCGCTGGCTCATTTCCAGAGTTCGCTTGATGACCAACACCTCCCGTTACCCTGGGTGCGCAGCCCTGCTCTGCGCGCTGTCGTTCAACGCCATGGCCGATCACACCGTGACCCTGCCTGACGTACAAATCACCGATGTCGAAGACTCGCACGAAGGCGTGCTGCTCGATACGCCATCACAAACCGGCTCGCGCCTGGGCCTCACGCCCCGCGAAACGCCGGCCTCGGTCAATATCGTCAACCATCGACAACTCGAACAGCGCGGCGCACAAACCACCCAGGACGCCCTCGCCGGCGTACCCGGCATGACCGCCGCGTCGCCACCAGGCTCGGCGGGGTCGGTGGCCTACCGGGGCTTTTCCGGCGCGCAGATCACCCAGTTGTTCAACGGCATTACCGTGCAATACGACGCGATTGCCGCCCGCCCGGTGGACAGCTGGATCTACGACCGCGTCGAGGCCATCGGCGGGCCGTCGAGCTTCCTGTTCGGCGCCGGCGCCGTGGGCGGCTCGATCAACTACATCACCAAGCTGGCCAGCCGCGACGAAAACTTCAACGAAGGGCGCATCAAGTACGGCTCCTACGACAGCAGCGAAACCTCGTTCGGCTTCAACCACGCCCTCAACGACGGCGACGGCATCCGCAACTACGCGCGCCTGGATTTCAGCCACAGCCACAGCAACGGCTATGTCGACCGCGAAGAGCGCGATGCCTGGACCGTCGCCTTCTCGCTACTCACCGACTTCAACGACCAGCTGTCCCACACCTTGGCTTTGGAATACCAGAACGAGGTGGTCGACAGCCCATACTGGGGCAGCCCCGTGCTCAACCCGCTGGGCGGCGAAATGAAGGTCGACGAGAGCCGCCGCTTCGAGAACTACAACGTCGAGGATGGCCGCTACGAGCAGCGCGTGCGCTGGCTGCGTTCGATCACCGACTACCGCTTAAACGACGACACTTCGCTGCGCAACACGCTCTACCACTACAACGCCGAGCGTAATTTCCGCAACCTGGAGACCTACGCCTACAACGCCGACAACAATAGGGTGATCCGCTCCAACGCACTGCTGCAACGCCACGACCAGGAGCTCAATGGCAACCGCCTGGAACTGCTGCATGAAGGGCAGTTGTTCGGCCGGCGCAGCCAGTGGTCGGCGGGGGTGGACTACAGCCACAACGTGTCGATGAACTACCCGCGCTCGATCAACCGGGTGTTCGACAGCGTCGACCCGGGCAACTTCGACCCAGGCAAGTTCTACGACCTGCCCGGCATGCTCCCCGGCTACCAGAAGAACCGCCAGAACACCGTGGACACCTGGGCCGTGTTCCTCGAGAACCGCCAGCAGTTGACCGATCGATTGTCGCTGCTGACCGGCCTGCGCCATGACCATGTCGACCTGCAGGTGCACAACTACCGCGCCGTGGACGCCAACAACCCGCTGGACTTCAAGCGCGTCTACGAGCCCACCACCGGGCGCATTGGCCTGGTCTACGAACTGACCCCGACCGCCAACGTCTACGTGCAGTACAGCACCGCCGCCGACCCGCCGGCTGGCATCCTCTCGACTGCAAGCTTTGCCACGGTGCGTGACTTCGACCTGAGCACCGGCAAGCAGATCGAGGTGGGCAGCAAGTTCGACTTCCTCGACGGGCTGGGCTCGGCGACGGTTGCCGCCTACCAGATCGAGCGCAAAAACCTGGCCACCGCCGACCCGGCCAATCCGGGCGTGACCCAGCCGGTGGGCAAGCAGACCTCACGCGGCATCGAAGTGGCCGCCTCGCTGCGCGTCACCCCGCAACTGCTGGCCGAGGGCAACTTTGCCTATGTCGATGCCCAGTACGACGAGTTCAACGAGAACGTCGGCGGCACCAGCGTGTCGCGCAAGGGCAACACCCCGACCAACATCCCCGAGCGGGTGGCCAACCTGTGGTTGACCTACGACATCGACCCGAGCTGGCAGATTGGCGGTGACAGCCGCTACGTGTCCTCGGTGTATGCCGACGCCGCCAACACCCGCTATGCCCCGGCGTACACGGTGTTCGGCGCGTTTGTCGGCTACAAGGTAGATGCAGACACGCGCATTACCGCGCGGGTGCGCAACCTGACCGATGAGGTGTACGCCCGCTGGACGTCGTCGAGCATGCTCTACCTGGGCGCGCCACGGACGTTCGAGCTGGCCGTGCAGACCCGCTTCTGACTGGAACAGGCCGGGGCTGAATGCCCCGGCCTGCGAGGAACTGTGTGATGAAGCGTTACCTGTACCTGTGGCATCGCTGGCTGGGCATCGTGCTGTGCCTGTTCATGGCGCTGTGGTTCGTGTCCGGCGTGGTCATGCTCTATGTCGGCTACCCGAAACTGACGCCGCGCGAGCACCTGCTGCATTTGCCGGTGCTGGGCAGCCCCGCGCCGAGCGTGGGCCTGGACGCGGCCATGACGGCGGCCGACCCGCTGCGCCCACCCGCCAGCATGCGCCTGAGCACGGTGGCCGGCGAGCCGCGTTACCTGTTCACTTATCCGGGCCACAGCAATGTGGCGGTGAGCGCCGTGAGCGGGCAGAAAATCCCGGCGGTTGATCGTGAGCAGGCCCTGGCCAGCGCCCGGCAATACGCGCCGCAGGCACACGCCGAATATCGCGGGGCGGTGGACGAAGACCTGTGGAGCCATTCCCGCGGGCTGGATGCGGACCGTCCGCTGCAGCGCGTGGAACTGGACGATAGCGACAACACCTTGCTGTACATCTCCGGGCAAACCGGCGCGGTGGTGCGCGATGCCACCCGGCTGGAGCGTGGCTGGAACTACGTAGGCGCCTGGCTGCACTGGCTGTACCCGCTGCGCGGCATTGGCCTGGACGGGATCTGGACCAATATCGTGATCTACCTGTCGCTGGCGGCGACGGTCATGGCGCTGCTCGGTTCGGTGATCGGCGTGTTGCGCTGGCGCTTCCAGCGCCCGTATCGCAGCGGCTCGCGCTCGCCGTATCGCGGGTTTGCGCGCTGGCACCACCTGGGCGGGCTGATATTTGGCAGCCTGGCGATCACCTGGATCTTCAGCGGGCTGATGTCGATGAACCCCTGGCAGGTGTTCAGCAGTGCGACGCCGTTGAAGGTGGCGGCGTATTCGGCTGGGCCGCTGACGACCACGGCGTTTCCACTGACCGCGCAGCAGGCACTGGCGCGTTTCGATGGGCAAGGTTTCAAGGCGCGCGAGCTGGAATGGCGGTTGATCGGGGGGGCCGGGTATCTGGTCGGGCATGACGGCGCGGGCAGCACGCGGGTGCTGTCGATGGCCGATGGGCAGGTGCTGACGCGCTTGCCGCGCGAGGTGCTGGAAAGTGCAGCGAAGGCAGTATGGCCTGAGGGGCGGATGCACAGTGAGCAGTTGGAGGCCTACGACTTCTACTATTACGCCCGCGCCGAGCACAGCATGATGGGGCATATCGAGAAGCGCCTGCCGGTGTTGCGGGTGAAGTTTGATGATCCGCAGCAGACCTGGCTGCACCTGGACCTGTACACCGGTGAAGTGCTCGGGGTGCTCGATCAGCCCAAGCGGGCATCGCGCTGGCTGTTCGCCCTGCTGCACAGCTGGGACTGGTTGCCGCTGCTGCACAACCGGCCACTGTGGGATGTGTGGATGATCGTGCTGAGTGTGGGCGGCCTGCTGATCAGTGGGACCGGGTTGGTGCTGGGGTGGCGGCGGTTGCGGCATTGACTGTATTGCCCGATTCTCTGTGAGGGCTCAGACCTCATCGCTGGCAAGGCCAGCTCCCACAGAAACAGCTCCCACAATGACTGACACTTAATGACTGACACCTGTGGGAGCTGGCCTTGCCAGCGATTGGAAGCGACGCGGTGCCTGGTCGGTATTCCACATCATAAAAAGGCTCAGTTCAGCCGGAACACCAACGCCTTCAACCCACCCGCCACCTCGCTGTCGGGAAACTCCGGCGGGTTTTCCAGGCGCTCGACAAAGGCCAGTTGCGGCGCCTCGGCCGCCATCCCTTCAATCAGGAATTGCGGCCCGATAGCCGGGTCATTCACACAAGCGAGCACCGTCCCGCCGGCATTGAGCAACTCCGGCAAGCGTCGCAAGATCTTCGCGTAATCCTGGGTCAGCACGAAGCTGCCCTTCTGGAAGGTCGGCGGGTCGATGATCACCAGGTCATACGGGCCCATCTTGCGTACCTTGCCCCATGACTTGAACAGTTCATGCCCAAGGAACCCCACCCGCGACACGTCATGCCCGTTCAGGCGATGATTGTCCCGGCCACGGCTGAGCGCCGAGCGCGCCATGTCGAGGTTGACCACCTGCTCGGCGCCACCGGCAAGCGCCGTGACCGAGAACCCGCAGGTGTAGGCAAACAGGTTGAGGATCCGCTTGCCCGCCGCCTGCTCACGCACCCAGCGCCGGCCATAACGCATATCGAGGAACAGCCCGGTGTTCTGCTTCACCCCAAGGTCCAACTGGTAACGCAGCCCGTCTTCCTCGATCACCCGCTGCTCGCAGGGCTCACCCAGCAACCATTGGCCGGTGCTTTCCAGCAGGTAGCGGTGCTGGATCAGGATCGCTTCGCTGCTCCAGCCCAGGCTGGCGGCCAGTTGCTTGAGCATCTGCTGCAACTGCGCCTGCTGCCCCTCGGGCGGCTCGCGAAACAGCGACACCAGCAACACGCCCTGCAACCAGTCCACAGTGATCTGCTCCAGGCCCGGCCAGCAGCGCCCGCGCCCGTGGAACACACGGCGGGTTTCGGCAGGTACAGGGTTCAAGGCACCGAGCAGGTGCGCGTGGAGCGTGGCGATTTCAGGGGTCATGGCAAAGGTCGCTGGGGCAAAGCGGCCTATTCTAGCGCGTCCGTCCTGTGTTCCGTCGAATCGCAGGTGCAGCGTCTACACTGCCATTCCCACCTACAGCAGGAGCAAGGCCATGAGTGATCTTCCCGCGATCGTGCTGGTCCACGGGTTCTGGGGCGGTGCCGCGCATTGGACCCGGGTCATCCTCGAACTGCATCGCCTCGGCCACAGCAATCTGCACGCTGTCGAAATGCCCCTGACCGCCCTGGCCGACGACGCCGAGCGCACCCGCAAGATGGTCGCCCAGCAACCGGGCAAGGTCTTGCTGGTCGGGCACTCGTATGGCGGTGCGGTCATCACCCAGATGGGCAACCAGGCCAACGTGACCGGCCTGGTGTATATCGCGGCATTTGCCCCGGATGCAGGCGAAAGCCCCGGCGGCATTACCCAGCAGAACCTGCCCGCAGCCGCGCCGAACCTGGCGCCGGACAGCGACGGTTACCTGTGGCTGAAACCGGACAAATTCCACGAAAGCTTCTGCCAGGACCTGTCGAAGGATGAAGGCCTGGTCATGGGGGTCACCCAGAAGGCGCCGCTGGCCAGCACCTTTGGCGACACCATCAGCGACCCGGCCTGGAAACACAAACCCTGCTGGTACCAGCTCTCCAACCACGACCAGATGATCCACCCGGCCAACCAGCAGATGATGGCCGGGCGCATGAAGCCAAAGGAGTTGCTCAAGCTCGATGCCAGCCACGCCTCGCTGGCCTCACGCGCCGCCGAAGTGGCGGCGCTGATCGACCGGGCCGCGCGGGCCTAGTCGGCTTTCAACGTTGCAGCGCCAGCGGCTGGCTTGAACCACCAGCCCTGCTGCATCCCCGCCGCCGCCAGCAGGATCGCCGCGACACCCAGCCATTGCAGCAACACCAGTTGATGGCCGAAGGCCAACCAGTCGACGAAGATCGCCGCAATCGGGTAGATGAACGACAGCGCGCCGGTCAGTGCCGTCGGCAGCTTCTGGATCGCGCCGTACAGCAGCACGTACATCACACCGGTGTGCACCACCCCCAGGGTGATCAGGCTGGCCAGCTCACCGCCCATGCCGGGCAAGCCGCTGGTGTTGGCAAACGGCGCCAGCAACAGCACCCCGGTACTGACCTGGACCAGCGCGATCAGGTGCGGCGGCGTGCCGGTCAGGCGCTTGATGATCAATGCCGCGACCGCATAGAGGAACGCCGCGCCCAGCGCCAGGGCGATACCGATCAGGTAGTCGTCACCGCTGCCACTGGCATTGCCGTGGGCATTGACGATGGCCAGCATCCCGGCGAACGATACCGCCAGCCAGAACAGCTTGGCGGTGGTGATCTTCTCGCCCAGGAACAACGCGGCCAGCCCCACCAGCATGAACGGTTGGACGTTGTACACCGCCGTGCCGATGGCAATCGAGGCGCGCGAATAGGAGGCGAACAGCAACACCCAGTTGCCGACGATGGCCACGCCACTGATCACCGCCAGGGCAAAGGTGGCCCAGCTCAGGATGCCAGGCTTGAGAAAGCCCATGGCTGCGCAAATCAACAGCAAGGTAACCGCGCCGAATACGCAGCGCCAGAACACCACATCCAGCACCGGCTGCCCGGACACCAGCACAAACCAGCCGATGGTCCCGGAAATCAGCATCGCGGCAACCATCTCCAGCGAACCACGGCGTAACGAACTGTCCATCTCACACCTCCTCGACGATGGGAAAAGTATGCGACGGCTGAAGGCCAGCGTTCCAGTTGATAAATCAGGCTAGACTGACCATCGGCCTTTATTATCAAGGCCGTTTCCGCGTATTGCCTTAGGAGGCCGTGATGACCGATGACATCGACCAGTTGCTGATCCAGGCCCTGATGGACGACTCGCGCCTGTCGCTCAAGGCCCTGGCGCAGTTGAGCGGGTTGTCTTCACCCAGCGTCAGCGAACGTTTGCGCCGGCTGGAAGAGCGCGGGGTGCTCAAGGGCTATACCGTTGAGGTCGACCCTCGCTGCTTTGGCTATCAGTTGCAGGCGATTGTGCGCATTCGGCCGTTGCCTGGGCAGTTGCAGGAAGTCGAGCGGCAGATCGTGGCGATCCCGGAGTTCACCGAGTGCGACAAAGTGACCGGCGATGACTGTTTTATCGCGCGTTTGCATGTGCGCTCGATGGAGCAGCTGGATACCTTGCTCGACAAGCTCAACAGCCATGCCGAAACCAACACCGCGATTGTCAAGAAAACCCCGGTCAAGCGGCGCCTGCCGCCGATGAAATAAGATCACCAGGCCCGCACAGGTTTGAGTGCCCGCACAAACCTGTGAGAGCCGGCCTTGCCGGCGATAAGGCCAGAGCAGCCTGCGCCTCAGCTAGGGCAAGTCTGCGCCCCGCCATTCAACCCTTGCTTGTAGTTGCGGCTGAGCAGGCTGGCCTTGCCGTCGTGCCAGGTCAGGGTCAGCACATACAGCGAATCGAAATCTGCACCGTCCCAGTCATCGGTGATCACCCGCTTCTCGCCCAGCGCCTTGCCAGCCACGGTGTTGATCAGTTCAGGCAGGTAACCATGCGACCAGGCGGTGTAGATGACCGAATTACGGTATTTGTCCTGCAACAGCTCATTGGCCAGGTCGGCGGTGTCGTTGGCGGCGAAATCGATGTTCACCGGCAGGCCGAGCTTGATGGCGCTCGGGCTGATGGTCATCAAGGGGCGGATGTAGCTGTAGGCATCGTCGTGGCTGCCCTCTTCAACATGCCGTGAAGGGTTGGCGGCGAATACATAGTTGGCGTTGCCGAATTTTTCCGGCAGCAGCGTTGCCAGGTCCAGCGCACGGTTGAGCCCTTGGCAATTGAGTTGCCCCAGGCCTTCACCGGGCTTTTCGGCATGGCGCAGGAACACCAGGGTCTGGGTGCCATCCATGGGCCGGTCGTGGCTTTCGACTGCCTGGAACGTCAGCGGCATGACGATGGCAGCCAGGGCAACAGCCGTCAGCGCGTGGCGGTGACGACGAAGGAACGATGGCAACTTCATGAGGGGCGGGCTCTTTACGGCAATGGGGTTGAGGCTGACCCGCCTATACCGCCTCGCGATTGTACTCGCGGGGCTGTCCTTGTCTGCTGCTCCTTCCATGGGCACGGGCTTCTTCAGAGTGCCTTGAAGCCGATTGGTTCATCCATGGGGTGCTCATCCCTGAGCACGACGGACTTTAACGCCAATGTATTGCTGAAATAAGACGACGAAAGGTGCATCAATCGTCGCGGGTCAGGACTTCCAACAGTTCGATTTCGAAGCGCAAGTTCGAATGCGGGGGGATCTTGCCCATGCTGCGTTCGCCATATGCCAGATGGGCAGGGACGCGCAGTTCGCGCTTGCCGCCGACTTGCATGCCCAGCAGGCCCTGGTCCCAGCCCTTGATCACGCGGCCCGTGCCGATCACGCACTGGAAGGGCTTGCCGCGCGACCAGGAAGAGTCGAATTCGCTGCCGTCTTCCAGCCAGCCGGTGTATTGGGTGGTGATCAGGGCGCCCTTGATGGCCGCTTTGCCTTCGCCCAGGTGGAGGTCGGTGATCTGGAGTTCAGGGGTCATCAGGGGTCTCGTTGTTTGATTGATGGTGATTGCGCTTGTTTTGTTAACTGTGGGCTGGCCTATCGCTGGCAAACGTAGCCGCTGCCGTAAGGCTGCGCTCGCCTGCATGGCAGGCGCCGCCTTTGGGAGCCCTTACGGGCTCCAGCGCAGCCTAACGGCAGCGGCTACAGAAATTGTGCACCCCCGCAGTGTGTAGCTTTGCATGGCCCGAAAGCGCCGAGGGCGCCGGCAGCAACCCAACTCAAAATCCAAAATCAATGCCCGGAAGAAGCCGCCCCAGCCTTCGCCGTAAACGGCGGCTTGGCAAACCACACCAACAGAACCAACCCGGCAAACACCCACCCCAGCAGGGTGAAATAGTCCACGGTCGACATCATATACGCCTGGCTGGTAAGGATCCGGTCCATCTGCGCATACGACTGCGTACTCGCCCCACCCAACTGGAGCAGCATGTCCCGCGTCGCCGGCTCATAGGTGCTGATGCTTTCACTCAAATAAGCATGATGCTGGTCCGCCCGGCGAATCCAGATCCACGTCGTCAACGACGCCGCAAAACTCCCGCCCAGGGTACGCAGGAAGGTCGCCAGCCCCGAGCCATCGGCAATTTGGTTCGGCGGCAGGTCAGACAGCAAGATGCTCAAGGTCGGCATGAAGAACAACGCCACCCCGATCCCCATGAACAATTGCACCAGGGCGATATGCTGGAAGTCCACCTCACTGGTGAACCCCGCCCGCATGAAGCAACTGGCGCCGATCGCCAAAAACGCCAACCCGGCCAACACACGCAAATCAAACTTGTGCGCATACTTGCCCACAAACGGCGACATCAGTACCGGCAGCAAGCCGATCGGCGCAACCGCCAACCCCGCCCAAGTCGCGGTATAACCCATCTGCGTCTGCAACCACTGCGGCAAGATCAGGTTGATCCCGAAGAACCCCGCATACCCCCCCACCAACACAATCGTGCCGATACGGAAGTTGCGGTGCACAAACAGGCGCAGGTTCACCACCGGGTGCTTGTCGGTCAGTTCCCAGATAATGAAAATCGCCAGGAACACCACCGATATCAACGTACCAATGACGATGAAGTTCGACTCGAACCAGTCCAGGTCGTTGCCCTTGTCGAGCACGATCTGCAAGGCCCCTACCCCGACGATCAAGGTCAGCAAGCCGACGTAGTCCATCGGCTGCCGGCTGGTAGTCACCGGCCGCGTACGCATCTGCTGACGTACCACCGCCGCGGCAAACAAACCAATCGGGACGTTGATGAAGAAGATCCACGGCCAGCTGTAGCTGTCGGTAATCCAGCCACCGAGAATCGGCCCGGCAATCGGCGCCACCACCGTGACCATCGCCAGCAAGGCCAGGGCCATCCCCCTTTTGGCCGGGGGGTACACGGCTATCAGCAAGGTCTGGGTCATCGGGTACAACGGCCCGGCCACCACCCCCTGCAACACCCGAAAGCCCACCAGCTCCGGCATCGACTGGGAAATGCCACACAAGAACGAGGCCACCACAAACAGCAGCGTGGCCCAGATGAACAGCTTCACTTCACCAAAACGCCGGCTCAACCAACCGGTCAACGGCAAGGCAATCGCGTTGCTCACCGCAAATGAGGTGATGACCCAGGTGCCCTGCTCCGAACTCACGCCCAAGTTGCCGGAAATGGTCGGCAATGCCACGTTGGCAATGGTGGTGTCGAGCACCTGCATGAAGGTCGCCAGCGACAAGCCGATGGTCGTCAGCAACAGGCTCGGCGGCGAGAACGAAGCATTGCTGCTCATCGTTGCGCCGTCTTGCTGGCAGTGGCGCTGTTGTCGTGGATCAGGCGGGCGATCAGGGTGTCGGCCTCAGCCAACTGACGATCAAACACCTGGGTCTCGAACGAGGCCTTCTGCGGTGGTTGCTGCGCCAGCACCGGGCCACTCTGGTCATGCAGGTCTACGTCGACCTGGGTCGACAAGCCGATGCGCAGCGGGTGATCTTGCAATTGCTGCGGGTTGATGTGGATCCGTACCGGCACCCGCTGGACGATCTTGATCCAGTTGCCGGTGGCGTTCTGTGCCGGCAACAGGGCAAAGGCACTGCCCGTGCCCGCGCCCAGGCTGTCGACCGTGCCGCTGTACTTCACTTCGCTGCCGTACAGGTCGGCGACGATGTCCACCGGCTGGCCGATACGCATGTCACGCAGCTGGGTTTCCTTGAAGTTGGCATCGATCCACAGCTCGTTCAACGGGATCACCGCCATGGTCGCAACACCCGGCTGCAAACGCTGGCCCAACTGCACGGTGCGCTTGGCAACATAGCCAGTCACCGGCGACACCAACGTGCTGCGGGCATTGTTCAGGTAGGCCTGGCGCAAGTCGGCAGCGGCCAACTGCACTTCCGGGTGCGACGACACCACGGTGTCGTCAACCAGCGCGCTGGTGGTGCTCAACTGCTGCTGGGCGTTGTTGAGTGCGCTCTGCGCCGAACTCAGGTCATCACGGGCGTGGGACAGCTCCTCCTGGGAAATCGCCCCACCGGCCGCCAGCGTCTTGCGACGGTTGTAGTTTTCCTGGGCCTTCTGCAAGTCAGCCTGACGCGAAGCCACCTGGGCCTTCATGCCATCGACATTGCTGTACAAGCCACGCACCCGGCGCACGGCCTGGGCCAGCTTGGCCTCGGCCGAATGCAAACCGACCTGGGCGTCGCTCGGGTCGAACTGCACCAGGGTCTGCCCGGCATGCACCAGGTCGCCATCGTCGGCGCCGATGCTAATCACCGTGCCGGTAATCAACGGGGTGATTTCCACCACGTTGCCGTTTACATAGGCGTCGTCCGTGCTTTCGCTCCAACGCCCGTACAAGGTATGCCAGCCCCATATCCCGGCGCCGAGCAGCAGCACCACAAGCAGCACGGTGAACAGCCAGACCTTGCGCTTGCGCTGGTTGGAAAGGTCCTGCGCGGTGACGGCAGTGTCCGAAGAAGTGTCAGTGGCCATGACTAGTACCTTGGCGTTTATTGTTTACGGGAGGCCGACGGCACCGCCGCGGTCTGCGCAGCGGCGCCGGTGTCAGCCTGGAAGCCGCCACCCAGCGCTTGCATCAGTTGAATCGACAGGTCGATCTGTTCAGCGTTCAGGTCCGCCAGTTGGCGCTGGGCCTGGAGCAGTTGCTGCTCGACGCTGAGCACGTCCAGGTAGTTGCCGATACCGGCGCCATAACGCTGGGCCACGGTGTCGTAGGACTGCTGGGCGATGTCGGCGGCGTGCTGTTTGGCGGCGATCTGCCGGCCGAGCGCGTGCAATTGGTCAATGTTGTCGCTGACCTCACCCAGTGCGCGCACCAGGCTCTTGTTGTACTGCGCCACCGCCAGGTCGTAGTCGGCGTCGCGGGCATCAAGGTCGGCACGCAGGCGGCCACCGTCGAAGATCGGCAGCGATACGGTCGGGGCAATGCTGAAAAAGCGGCTCGGCGCACCGAAGATCGCGTCACCCAGCAAAGCCTGGGTGCCGGCGGCAATGCTCAGGTTGAGGTTGGGGTAGAACTGGGTCTTGCCGGCATCGATCGACTTGCTGGCCGCCTCGACCCGCCAGCGCGCAGCCACCAGGTCCGGGCGACGGCCGAGCAATTCAGCCGGCAGCACCGACGGCAAGGCCACCGCGCTCGGCTTGAGCACATTGGGCCGGGTGATCTGCGCGCCGCGATCCGGGCCCTTGCCCAGCAACACGGCCAAGGCGATCTGCGCACTGCGCAGTTGTTTCTCGGCATTGATCGCCTGCTCTTCGGAGCTGGCGGCCAGGCTTTCGGTCTGCTGGAGCTGGTAGTCGCTGTCGATCCCGGAAGCCAGGCGGCGCTTGCCCAGGTCGAGCATCTGCCGGGTACGCTTGAGGTCGTCCTGGGTCAGGTCGTTGACGATGTAGGCCTGCCCCAGCTGGCTGTAGGCCCTGGCGACATCGGCCGCCAGGGTCAGTTGCGCAGCCTGACGGTCCACTTCAGCGGCGCGGGCCTGGCCCAGTGCCGCTTCCCAGGCGTCGCGTTGGCCGCCCCACAAGTCAAAGGTGTAGCTGAAGTCGGCTTCGAGGGTGCGTACGGTGGCATAGGTGCCGCCTGCTCCGCTCGGGTCCTGGTCACGGGCCAGCCGCGAACGGTTGACGCCGGCGCTGGCATCCAGGCTCGGCATGCGCGCGGCATCAGCCGCGTAGGCCGCTGCACTGGCCTGGTGGGCCCGCGCGCTGGCGATCTGCATGTCCGGGCTGTCGCGCAGCGCTTCAGCGATCAGGCTGTCCAGCTGCGGGTCACCGAGGCTGCGCCACCAGTCGCTTTTCGGCCAGGCGGCGGCGGACAAGGTCACGCCCTTGAGGGTTTGCTCGGCATGCAAGTCGCCGGCCTTGAGGCTTTTGCCTTCAGGCAGCAAGCCGCTGTAGTTGGCACAACCTGCCAGGGTCAAGGCCACGACAATCAGGCTCAGCCCCGTACGCAAAGGCTTGATGTTCATTGCGCACCTACCCGCATGGCCGTCAGCGAATCGCCAACGGCCAGCAGCATCTTGGTGAGGATTTTTTCCAGGGTGGCCAGCTCATCCGGCTCCAGCCCACCCACCACTTCGTTCATGGCCGCGGCCCCGACGTGCGGCAACTGATCGGCAAGCTTCTGCCCTTCCTCGGTCAACTGCAGGCGCACCTGGCGGCGGTCGTCTTCGCAGGGGCGGCGCGCGATCAGGTCTTTCTGCACCAGACGATCGAGCATCCGCGTCATCGAACCGCTGTCCAGCTCCAGATAGCGGCACAGCTCGGCCGGGGTATCGACGCCGTATTGGGCGTTGATGATCAGCACCTTGAACTGCGCAGCAGTTACGCCGTACTGCTGCAGGTGGGTGTCGAGGATGCGGTCTTTGACCAGCGCTGCACGCCCCAGGAGCATGCCAATGGTGCAGGTCTGGAAGTTTTCCGGGGTGAAGTGCTGCATCGGGGAGTTACCTGCTTAGGCAGTAAGTTGGCGAAATACTACTGCCTAAGCAGCTAATGTCAAACAATTAATTAGCTTGCTTTCTATCTCTGCGATGGACGGCTGCTCAGCGATTGCCGTGCACGGCCCGCCCCGCGCTGGCGGGCCGGTTCAGGTACAGCGCTTCCAGGCGGCTGTCGCTGGTATTGCCGGGCATTCCCCAGTGCGCGGAGCAGTGCACATAGCGGCTATAGAGCAGGTGCTGCTCCTGCTCGCAGAGGTTCCAGCGCGGGGTCTGCCCCAGGGCGAAAGCCTGGAGTTTTTCGGTGATTTCCAGCAGTTCATCCGGCAAGGCCAACGCGGCGATACCTTCCGGGCTGGCCAATGGCACGTCGTACACCACGGCCAGTTCGCGCATGACCCGCAGGTAGACCCGCGACAGCTGCCCGAGCACTTCGCGCTCGCTCTGCACTGCGGCAAATACCCGCTTGACGGGTTGCACATACTCCTCACGGTCAAACGGCAGCGCCTGGCTCCAGACCTTCAGCGCCGGCATCAACCCGCGCGCCTGCCAGTTGCGTGCCTGGGTTTCAAGCACCTGGCGTACCCGCTGGCTGGCGGGGGATTGCTCGTCGGCCACCGCGAGATTGACCTCACAGCGGTCAGGCCGGCTGAGCAGCACCTGTTCGTGCATCTGCGCCAGGTAGCCACCCCCTAGGTCGGCATGCACCCCCGGCAGCAGGATGTCGTCATCGCTGGCGACCAGGGCGAAGTTCTCGCGCTGCTCGTCGGCTGCCACCAGTTGCACCACCCGCCGCGCGTCGCCCTTGGCCAAGCCCAGCGCCAGGCGGCCGTAGACGTCGTTGCCCGGCCTGAAGTTGCCCACCAGCGGCGACACGATGGCTGCCACGGTGTCGAACAGGCCGATGAAATTGAGGCTGATGTCGCTGTCCCGGCGCCAGGCAAAGCTGCCCGCCAATTGGACTGCGCCGCCGGCCAGTTCAATGGCCAGCAGGCTTTTCGCGCCCTTGAGCAGATCATTGGCAAAGTGCCGGGCTTCGGCCGCACCCCGGCTGAAGCCGAACAGGTCAAACACCAGGCGCCCGACGACCAGGCCCGGGTTGCGCGCCTGCAAGGCCGCGAGCCGCTGCAGGATCTTCGCCGGCGTCTGCGCCACCCGCGCCAGCACGCCAGTGCCCCAACGCCCGGTGCCTTGGGCATAGAGCGAGTCAGGCCCGGCGCGAGTGGTGCCGACACCTTCGACATAGACCGCCAGGGACACCTCACCCTGTTCGGGCCCCAGCACCTCCTCGGCCTGGTCGCGGTACAGCTCGTAGAGATAGGCGATATTGCTCGGTTCGTTGCCATAGCTGTCATGGGGCATCTTGCCCTGGGCATCGAAACCATGCGCCCGGCAGAAACCTGCACTGGCATCATCCAGCGGCGCGCCGCTCGACCAGGCCCGACACTGCGCCGTGCTGCGACTGTTGTCGCGGTTGTTTCCAGTTCCGTCAAAGAACACCCCGATGCGCACGGTAAGTGTCCTGGCTTGCTGATCATGCGGTGCTGCAACGTTCATGAGGCCTGTCTCCCGGCTAAAGGGAAACAGTTAATGAATACCCGCACACCGGCCGAAAGCAGCCGATTCGCCCTGTGCTGAAAGACTTTTCGGCAAACCCCTGCGGCAATGTCGCGGATAAATTTGCTCGGTGCCATTAGTCGGCAGAGGCCCGGATGGATTAAAGTATCAGCCCCTGCCCGGGCGCTTTTCGCAGTACGTCCGGGCGCCATTCCAGGAACCGTCGACGATGGAACATCGTGAAGCGCTCATCGCGCTGCGCACCTTTCTTTCAACCCAGATCCTTGGCCAGGAAAAACTGGTCGAGCGTTTGCTGATCGTGCTGCTTGCCGACGGCCACATGCTGGTGGAAGGCGCACCTGGCCTGGCCAAGACCAAGGCGATCAAGGAACTGGCCGAAGGTGTCGAAGCGCAGTTCCATCGCATCCAGTTCACCCCCGACCTGCTCCCGGCCGATATCACCGGCACCGAGATCTACCGCCCGGAAACCGGCAGCTTCGTGTTCCAGCAGGGGCCGATCTTCCACAACCTGGTGCTGGCCGACGAAATCAACCGCGCCCCGGCCAAGGTCCAGTCGGCGCTGCTCGAAGCCATGGCCGAGCGCCAGGTCAGCGTCGGGCGCAGTACCTACGAGCTGTCGCCGCTGTTCTTGGTGATGGCCACGCAGAACCCGATCGAGCAGGAAGGCACATATCCGCTGCCCGAAGCCCAGCTCGACCGCTTCCTGATGCACGTCAAGATCGGCTTCCCGGATGCCGCGGTAGAGCGGCGCATCCTCCAGCAGGCCCGTGGCGAAGCGCTCAACGGCGAAACCAAGCCCGAGCGCCGGGTCAGCCAGCAGGCGATCTTTGCCGCGCGCAAGGAAATCCTCGGTCTGTACATGGCCGATGCGGTGGAGGAATACCTGGTGCAACTGGTCATGGCCACCCGCACCGGCGCCAAGTACGACGCCGAACTGGGTGACTGGATCGCCTACGGCGCCAGCCCACGGGGCTCCATCGCCCTGGACCGCTGCGCGCGGGCCCATGCCTGGCTGGCCGGGCGCGACTTCGTCAGCCCTGAAGACATCCAGGCCGTGCTGTTCGACGTGCTGCGCCACCGCATCATTCTTTCGTTCGAGGCCGAAGCGGCCGGTATCGACCAGGACCGGGTGATCCAGCGCATCCTCGACGTCGTCGCCGTAGCTTGAACCCTATGCCCGACCACTCGCTGACTTCCCACGGCATCCGCATCGGCCTCACCGAGCTGATCGAGATGCGCCATCGCGTGCGCGAAGTGCAGCTGTTCTCCGCCCCCGGCCAGCGCAGCCCGCTGGTCGGCCTGCACCATTCAAAACTGCGCGGACGCGGCGTGGACTTCGACCAGGTGCGGGTCTACCAGGCCGGTGACGATGTGCGCAACATCGACTGGCGGGTGACCGCACGCACCCAGGAGCCGCACACCAAACTGTTCCATGAGGAGCGCGAGCGGCCGATCTACATTCTCGTCGAGCAAAGCCGCCGGCTGTTCTTCGGCTCGGGCCTGATGTTCAAATCGGTGCTCGCCGCCCAGGCCGCCGCCTTGATCGGCTGGGCTGCACTGGGCCACAACGACCGCATCGGTGGCCTGGTGTTCGGCGACAACGAGCACTATGAAATCAAGCCACGGCGCAGCAAGCAGAGCCTGTTGCAGTTGCTCAACCGCCTGGCGCGGGTCAACCAGTCGCTGCACACCGAGGCCCAGGCCCAGGGCGACATCCTCGGCACGGCGCTGCGCCGGGCACGCGAGGTGCTGCGCCCGGGCAGCCTGGCCATCGTGATCTGTGACGAGCGCGCGCTCAACCCTGTGGTCGAGCAACAGCTGGGCCTGCTGTCACGCCATTGCGACCTGTTGCTGCTGCCGCTGTCCGACCCGCTCGACCATGCCCTGCCGGCTGCCGGCCTGCTGCGCTTTGCCCAGCGCGGCGCCCAGCTGGAACTGGACACCCTCGACGCCAGTTTGCGCCAAAGCTACCGCAGCCTGGCCGAAGCGCGCATCGAACGCTGGGAATTGCTCGCGCAAAAACTGCGCGTAGTGCTGATGCCGCTGAGCACGCAAAGCGAAATGATCGAGCAGTTGCGCGAGTACCTCGACCCGCAGCGCTCGGGTAAGCACCGATGAATACCCTGGACCAGCTGCAACCCCTGATCGCCCCCGAGCCGATCGGCCTGTGGCCACCGGCACCGGGCTGGTGGCTGCTGCTCATGTTGCTGCCGCTGCTCGGCTGGGCCGCCTGGCGCCTGCGCCACTGGCGCCCGCGCAAGGCACCGATCCCGCGCGCCGAACAGCCGCTGGACCCGATCCGCCTGGAAGCCCTGGCGGAACTCGCGCGCCTGCCCAAACCCTACGATGGCGCCCCGGCCGGTGCCTGGCTGCAGCAGATCAACGCACTGCTCAAGCGCCTGTGCCGCAACCACTACCCGGACAGCCACAGCCACACCCTCAACGGGCGCAAATGGCTGGCCTTCCTCGACAACCGCTGCCCGGCGGCGGGCCTGACCCGCTGGATGATCCTGGTAGAGGGTGCCTACAAGCCGGAATGCCGCCTCGACGACAAGGCCATCGCCGGGCTCAACCAGGCGGTCGACACCTGGATTCGCAAACATGTTTGAACTGGCCTGGCCGTGGGTGTTTGCCCTGCTCCCCTTGCCGTGGATCGCACGCCTGTTGCTGCCCGCCGCCGACAGCGGCGAACCGGTGCTCAAGGTCAGTTTCCTCGACGAACTCGAAGGCCTGGCCGGGCGCCGCGCCCGCTTGAACCTGCCGACCTGGCGCCAGCAGGCGCCGTTCGTGCTGCTCTGGGTGCTGCTGTTGTGTGCTGCTGCGCGCCCGCAGTGGCTGGGCGAACCATTGCCGGTGGCTGCCAGTGGCCGCGATTTGCTGGTGGCGGTGGATGTGTCCGGTTCCATGGATTACCCCGACATGAGCTGGCAGGACGAAGAGGTCAGCCGCCTGACTTTGGTCAAGGAACTGCTCGGTGACTTCCTCCAGGACCGCGAAGGCGACCGTGTCGGCCTGATCCTGTTCGGCAGCCAGGCCTACCTGCAAGCGCCGCTGACCTTCGACCGGCGCACCGTGCGCACCTTCCTCGACGAAGCGCAGATCGGCATCGCCGGCAAGAACACCGCCATTGGCGACGCCATCGGCCTGGCAGTCAAACGCCTGCGCACGCGCCCGGCGCAGAGCCGGGTGCTGATCCTGGTGACCGACGGCGCCAACAACGGCGGGCAGATCCACCCGCTGACCGCCGCCCGCCTGGCCGCGCAGGAGAACATCCGCATCTACACCATCGGCATCGGCGCCGACCCCGAGCAGAGCGGCACCGCCGGCCTGCTCGGCATCAACCCGAGCCTGGACCTGGACGAAGCCTCGCTCAAGGAGATCGCCGAGCTGACCCAAGGTGCCTACTTCCGCGCCCACGACGGCAACGAGCTGGCCGCCATCGGTGAAACCCTCGACCGCCTGGAACCGGTGGAACAGCAACCGACCCAGGCCCGTACCGCCCAGGCCTTGTACGCCTGGCCGCTGGCCCTGGCGCTGCTGCTGAGCATGTTGCTGGTAGTGCGCGACCGCTGGCCGGACAACCTGCTGCAACGCCTGTTGCGTCGCCCGCATTTTTTGCAGCCGCACCCGGACTGGCGTGAACGGCTCAAGCGCCTGCGCTTGCGGAGGCGTCGATGAGCGACTTGTGGCCCGAATGGCTGCGCCCCGCCTGGCTGCTGTTGCTGCCGGTGCTTGGCTGGCTGCTGTGGAAACTCTGGCACCGGCAGAAGCGTGCCGGGCGCTGGCAGATGATCCTGCCGCCGGCCTTCCACGCGGTACTGCTCGGTGGCGGCAATGGCCGCGACAGCAAACTGCCGTGGATCGCCCTCGGCCTGGCCTGGGTGTTGACCGTGCTGGCCCTGCTCGGGCCGAGTTGGCAGCGCCTGGAAGACAGCCATCAGCGCCCCGCCGATCCGCTGGTGATCATGCTCGAACTGACCCCCTCGATGCTCGCCGAAGACAGCCCGCCAAACCGCCTGCAACAGGCGCGGCGCAAGATCTTCGACCTGCTGGAGCATCGTCGCGACAGCCAAACGGCAATCATCGTCTATGCCGGCAGTGCGCACACGCTGGTGCCGCTGTCCGACGACCTGGCCACCAGCCGCAACCTGCTTGAAGCCCTCGACCCCTCGATCATGCCGCAAACCGGGCAGCGAGCTGACCTGGCGGTGCGCAAGGCCTTGTCGCTGCTGGCCCAGGGTGGCCTGGGCCAGGGCCGCCTGCTGCTGATCGGCTCGGAACTGAGCGAGCAAGAGCGCGAAGGGATCGTCCAGGCCCTCGGCCGTCAGGGCCCGAGCTTGTTGATGCTGGGGGTCGGCACCGCCGAAGGCGCTCCGGTGAAGCAGGCCAATGGCGAATTCATCAAGGACGCCGAGGGCGGGATTCTCTTGCCACGGCTCGACAGCGCCAGCCTGAAGGCCTTTATCAACAGCACCGGCGGGCGCTACCGGCATGCCCGCATCGACGACCTCGACCTGCGTGGCCTGGGCCTGTTCGACAGCCTCCACAGCCTGCGTGCCGAAGGCCAGACCGTGAAGCTCGACAGCTGGGCCGACCAGGGTTATTGGCTGCTCCTGCCGCTGTTGCTGCTGGCGGCCTGTGCCGGGCGACGCGGCTGGCTGTTCTGCCTGCCGCTGCTGTTCTGCCTGCCGCAGCCCAGCTATGCCTTCGAGTTCAGCGAACTGTGGCTGCGCCCCGACCAGCAGGGCCAGCAGTTGCTTGAGCAGAAGCGCCCCGCCGAGGCGGCCAGGCACTTCAAGGACCCGCAATGGAAAGGCCTGGCCTTGTACGAGGCAGGCGACTATGCCGGTGCCGCCCGCCTGTTTGCCCAAGGCAACAGCGCCGCCGCGCACTACAATCGGGCTAATGCCCTGGCCCGCAGCGGCGAGCTGGAAGCGGCGCTGGACGCCTACGAGCAAGCCCTCGAACGCCAGCCCGAATTGCAGGCCGCGCTAACCAACCGTGCGTTGGTCGAGCAGATACTGCAACAACAAAAAGCCGCGAGCCCGGAGCAACCCGAGACCAGCGACGAGCCCGAGCAGCCGAGCCAGAACATGCCCACCGACAGCGCCAGCAGCGGTCAGCAGTCCAGCAGCAGCGAAAGTGGCAACGACGACCAGGCCGAGACCGGCGAGCCGCAAGATTCCACCGAGCCCGGCGAGACCCAGGCGCCCGGCACCGCACAAGACGAGGACAGCACCCGGCCACCTCAGCGGCCAACCAGCAGCACCCTCGACGCCGAACAGCGCCAGGCGTTGGAACAATGGCTGCGGCAGATCCCGGACAACCCGGCCGAGCTGCTGCGGCGCAAATTCTGGTACGAACAGCAACAACATCAGGAAACCCATCGATGAGTCGCGTATGCGCCTTCGTTTTCAGCCTTTTGCTGGCCCTGCAGGTGCAGGCCGCCAGCTTGCACGCCAGTGTTGACCGAGCCCGCCTGAGTGCGGGCGAAACCCTTGAACTGACGCTGGAGATGAACGACGTCACCCAGTTCGGCAAGCCGGACCTGACCCCCTTGCAGCCGCAGTTCGAGGTGCGCGGCACCCGACAGCTCAACAGCCTCAATACCCTTGAGGGCCAGGCCAAGGCGACCACGCGCTGGGTGATCACGTTGATGCCGCGCCAAAGTGGCTCGCTGGAGATCCCCGCCCTGCAACTGGGGGACGCGCGCAGCGAGCCGGTACAGGTGCAGGTGCTGCCTTCCGACGCCAACACCCCGGTGGACCTGGCTCCGGTGTTCATGGAGGCCAGCCTCGATGAGCAGAGCGCCTATGTGCAGGCGCAGGCGGTGCTGACCCTGCGAATCAACCATTCGGTATCGCTGTATGACGACAGCAACCTCAGCCCGTTGCAGGTCGAGAATGCCAAGGTCGAGCCACTGGGGGAGTCGCGCACCTACGAGAAGCTGATCAATGGTGTGCGCCATGGCGTGATCGAAATGCGCTATGCCATCTACCCGCAGCAGAGTGGCGAGCTGAGCATTCCGGCGTTGACCTTCAGCGCCAGCATGGTGGACAGCTCGCCACAGGCCGGCGCATCGCCACGCACCGGCAAGCAGGTGCGGGTGAGTTCGGCGCCGATGACCTTGCAGGTCAAGGCGCGGCCGCTTGATTACCCGGCGGACCAGCCCTGGCTGCCGGCGCGCAGCCTGAGCTTGGAGGAACACTGGAGCCCGGACCCGGCACAGACCCCGATCCAGATTGGCGACTCGCTGACTCGCAGCATCGTGCTCAAGGCCGAGGGTTTGTCCAGCGCCCAGTTGCCGGCCCTGCCGGCCACCGAGGTGGCGGGGTTGCGGCGCTATCCGGACCAACCGCAACTGCGCAACCAGATTAACGAGCGCGGGTTGCTGGGCAGCCGTGAAGAGCGTGAGGCGCTGGTGCCGACCCACAGTGGCGGCCTGGAGTTGCCGAGCCTGGAGGTGACCTGGTGGAACACCCGTGAAGATCACCTGGAGCGCAGCAGCCTGCCGGCGCGCAGCGTGCAGGTTGCCGACAACCCGGCGCTGACTGCTGAAGCGCCAGCCAGTACCGGCAGTAGTGAGTTGTATGCGTTGTGGCCATGGCAGTTGAGTACGCTGGTGCTGGCGCTGACCACGCTGGCGGGGTTTGCCTTGTGGTGGCGTGCGCGTTCGCAGCCGGCGGTATTGCGCGCGGCGCAGAGCGGGCCGAGCCCGCGCACCCTGCTGGATGATCTCAAGCGCGCCTGCCAGGCCAATGATCCGCAGGCCACGCGCCAGGCCCTGGATGCCTGGGCGCGGCAGCAGCCGGAGACGCTGGCGGACATGGCGGCGCGGTTCGTGCCGCTGTCGGATGCGCTGGATGGCTTGAATGGGGCGTTGTACAGCGAGTCTGGGCAGTACTGGCAGGGCGAAGACCTGTGGCGAGCGATCGGCACGATCCCGACGGCCGAGCTTGGCCAGCTGGTAAATGGCGAAAACGGCAGCTTGCCGCCGCTGTATCCGAAATAGCACTGCTTGAGTAAAGCTCACAACTTGTTCACTGCCCCTGCCGGCCTCTTCGCCGGCAAGGCCGGCTCCCACAGAGAGCAATAGCGCCGCGAACACCTGTGGGAGCTGGCCTTGCCAGCGATCGAGTGCAGCGCACTCGCCCAAGCACAAGCTCATCAAGCAAGGTCCCCTCAACGCCCTGGGCGCGTTACCATACCCGGCTATTTCCACCGACCTGGCCCACAGGACTCTCCATGCGTCTGTTTCACACCTCCGACTGGCACCTGGGACAAACCCTGCACGGCCAGGAACGCGACTTCGAACATGCCTGCTTCCTCGACTGGCTGCTCGGCCAGCTCAAGCTGCGCCAACCCGACGCCTTGCTGATCGCCGGCGATATCTTCGACACGGTCAACCCGCCGGTCAAAGCCCAGGAACGCCTCTACGACTTCATCGTCCAGGCCCACGAACAGCAACCCAAGCTCGACATCGTGATGATCGCCGGCAACCACGACTCCGGCTCGCGCATCGAACTGCCCGCCGCACTGATGCGCCGCCTGCGCACCCACGCCCTGGGCCGGGTGCAATGGCTCGACGACGGCGTACTCGACAGCGAACGCCTGCTCATCCCGCTGAGCAACGCCAAAGGCAAGACCACCGCCTGGTGCCTGGCCCTGCCCTTCCTGCGCCCCGCCGAAGTCACCGGCGCCGCCCTGGGGGACGACTACCTGCGCGGCATCGGCCAGGTGCATGAACGGCTGATTGCCGCCGCCCTGGAAAAACGCAAAGCCGGCCAGGCCCTGATCGCCGTCAGCCACGCCCACATGGCCGGCGGCTCGGTGTCTGAAGACTCCGAGCGCAGCCTGATCATCGGCAACGCCGAAGCCCTGCCCGCCAGCCTGTTCGGCAAGGACATCAGCTACGTCGCCCTCGGCCACCTGCACAAGCCACAACGGGTCAACCGCGAAGAACGCATCCGCTACAGCGGCTCGCCGATCCCGTTGTCGTTCTCCGAGATCGGCTACCCGCACCAGGTGCTGGAAGTCGAACTCGACGGCGCCAGCCTGAGCAGCGTCGAATCGCGCCTGGTACCGCGCGCCGTTCACCTGCAACGCCTGGGCCCGGCGCCGCTGGCGGAAATACTCGAACAACTGCTCGAGCTGCCAGTGGTCGACCTGCTGGATGACCCGCAGCGTCAGCCCTGGCTGGAAGTGCGCGTGCGCCTTGATGAGCCGCAACCCGACCTGCGCCAGCAGATCGAAGCAGCCCTGCACGGCAAAGCCGTGCGCCTGGTGCGCATCGCCGCCGAATACGCCGGCAGCAATGGCGCCGACGGCGAAGACGGCGCGCGCCTGATCGAGCTCGGCCAGCTCACCCCGCACGAACTGTTCAGCCGTGCCTGGGAGCAGGCCTACGGCAGCGCGGTCGACGAGCAGACCCTGGCCGACTTCGCCCTGCTGTTGCAGGACGTGCAGCAGGAAGAGGAACAGCCATGAAGATTCTTGCCATCCGCCTGAAGAACCTCGCCTCGCTGGCCGGGCCGTTCGAAATCGATTTCACCGCCGAGCCGCTGGCCAGTGCCGGCCTGTTCGCCATCACCGGCCCCACCGGCGCGGGCAAGAGCACCCTGCTCGATGCCCTGTGCCTGGCGTTGTTCGGCTCGGTGCCGCGCCTGAGCAGCATCGGCCGCGAAACCAAGCTGCCGGAAGTGGACAGCGAGATCCTCACCAGCGACCCGCGCACCCTGCTGCGCCGCGGCACCGGCAGCGGTTTTGCCGAGGTCGACTTCGTCGGCATCGACGCACGCCGCTATCGCGCCCGCTGGGAAACCAACCGCGCCCGCGACAAGGCCACCGGCAAGCTGCAAGGCAGCCGCCAGAGCCTGCATGACCTGGACAGCAACCAACTGCTGAGCAACCAGAGCAAACGTGAATACGAGCAACTGATCGAGGCCCGCCTGGGCCTGAACTTCGAGCAGTTCACCCGCGCCGTGATGCTCGCCCAAAGCGAGTTCAGCGCCTTCCTCAAGGCCGATGACCGCGAACGCAGCGAGCTGCTGGAAAAGCTCACCAACACGGCGATCTACAGCCAGCTGGGCCGCCGCGCCTACAGCAAGAGCAAGGAAGCCGAAGACGCGCACAAGGCCCTGCTCGACCAGGCCAGCGGCGTCATCCCGATGAGCGACGAGGCCCGCGCCGACCTGGATGAACGTCTGGGTCAAGCGCAGCGCCAGCTCAAGCTGGAGCAAGGCCAGCTGCGCCAATACGAACTGCAACGCGCCTGGCTGACCGAGCTGCTGCAATTGCAGGACCAGCAGCGCGCCGCCAGCGAAAGCCAGCACAGTGCCCAGCAACACTGGGAACAGTTGGCCGACGAGCGTCTGAAGCTCGCCCGCCTGGAACAACTCGCCCCGCAGCGCCATCAATTTGCCCGGCAACGGGAGCTGGTCAGCCAGCGTACTGCGCTGGCTGGGGCAATCGCCCTGCAACACCAGCAACAGGCTGCGCTGCACGACCGCCAGCTCCAACTGGAGCAGGACCTGCTCAGCGCCACTGACGCGCTGAAACAGGCGCTCGCGGCACAAGCCGACAGCGTTGCGCCGCTGCGCCAGGCGTTTGCCGAACAAAACACCCTGGCCCGCCTGGAACAGGAACTGAGCGGCCAGGCTGCACTGTGCCAACAGGCCGAACAGGCCAGCACTGATGGCCAGCAACAGCTGACCAGCCTGAACGAACTGCAAGCCCACACCCGCGAGCGCCTGAACGGCATCGCCGAACAACTCGCCCACAGCGCCCCGCTCGCCAGCATCGGCGATGCGTGGAACGCCTACCGTGGCCAATTGCAGCAACTGATGCTGATCGGCAACCGCCTGAGCAAAGGCCGCGAAGAGCTGCCGCTGCTGGAGCAACGCGCCGCGGCCGCTACCCGCCAGTGCGACGAGCAACGCACCGCGTTGGCCCTGCTGTTCCAGGAAGCCGGCGCCGAACCGGAGGCGTTGGCCGAACAGATCGGCCTGCTCGGCACCCTGCTGCAAGACAACCGCAAACAGCAACGCGGCATCGAGGAATTGACTCGCCTGTGGAGCAGCCATCAGGAGCTGGAACAACGCGTTCAGGCCCTGCGAGAGCGTCAGCAGGCTGCCCAGCAGCAGCGCGAACAGCTGATTGCCGAAGGCCTCCAAGGCAAGACCACACTGACCGCTGCCGAGCAGGCGCTAAGCGTCACCCGGCAATTGCTCGAACGCCAGCGCCTGGCCCGCAGCGCCAGCGTCGAAGAGCTGCGCGCACAGTTGCAGGACGAGCAGCCCTGCCCGGTGTGCGGCAGCCAGGAACACCCCTATCACCAACCCGAAGCCTTGCTGCAAAGCCTCGGCCGCCACGACCAGGACGAGGAAGCCAACGCCCAGCGTTCGGTCGACCAGCTCAAGGCCCGGCTCGATGAGTTGCGCACGCAACTGGGTGGCGTCAACGGCCAGATCAAGGAATACCTGCACCAGCTCGAACAACTGGCCAGCCAGCAACAGGCCGCTGCCCCGAGCCTGGAAGCGCACCCGCTGCATGCACAGCTCGCCGAACAGGACAGCAACGGCCGTAGCGCCTGGCTGGAGCTGCAACTGCGGCGCTTGAACGACGATATCGGTCGTGATGAGCAGCGCCAGAACACCCTGCTCACCCTGCAACAGGACGCCGCGCGCCTGCACCAGCAGCTTCAGGCAGCCAACGAGGCCAGCCAACAGGCGACGCAACAGCTGGGCCACCAGCAGCAGGCGCTGAACGCGGACGCCGAGCGACTGGAGCAGGAGCTGACCGGCTTTGCCACGCTGTTGCCGGCTGACATTCTGCAACGCCTGCGCGAAGAGCCGTCGGCCACCTTCCTGCACCTGGACCAGCAACTCTCGCAACGCCTGGAACTGCTGGACCGCCAGAAAGACCAGCAGCAGGAACTGGGCGAGCGCCAGCAGCAGTTGGACAAGCTCCAGTTGCAGCAGCAGGCACGGCTGCAAAAGCAGGAAGAATTGCAGCAGCAGGTCGTCGCACTGAGCACGCAACAGCACAGCGCCCGCGAGGCATTGGCCGCGCTGGTCGGCGCACATGCCAGTGCCGAGCATTGGCAGCAGCAGCTGGAACACGCCGTGGAGCACGCGCGCACAGCCGAAAGCGGCGCCAGCCAGCAACTGCAAGACACCCGCACGCGCACCGTGGAACTGACCACCGAACTGAAATCACGGGAAACACAACGCGCCACGCTCGAACAGGAAAGCCAACAGCTGGACAGCCTGATCGCCCAATGGCGCCTTGCCCACCCGGACCTCGATGACAGCGGCCTGAACGCGCTGCTGGCGATTGACGAGGAACAGCTCAGCCAACTGCGCCAAAGCCTGCAAAACGCCGAAAAGGCCATCGAACAGGCCAAGGTGCTGGTGCAGGAGCGCGAACAGCGCCTGCAACAGCATCAGGCCCTGGGCAACGGCGAACTGTCTGCCGAGCAGCTTGAGCAGGCCTTGGTCGAGGCCCAACAGCAACTGGCCAGCCGCGAGCACCAGTGTGCCGAGCTGCGCGCTGAACAGGCTGAAGACCAGCGCCGCCAGCAGGCCAACCAGGCCCTGGCCGGGCGCATTGCCGAGGCTCATGGCCAATGGCAGCGCTGGGCGCGGCTGAGTGCGCTGATCGGCTCGGCCACCGGCGATGTGTTCCGCAAGATCGCCCAGGGCTACAACCTCGACTTGCTGGTGCACCACGCCAACGTCCAACTGCGTCAGCTGGCCCGACGTTATCGCCTCAAGCGTGGCGGCAGCCTGCTGGGGCTGCTGGTGCTGGATACCGAGATGGGCGATGAGCTGCGCTCGGTGCATTCGCTGTCGGGTGGCGAGACCTTCCTGGTGTCGCTGGCCTTGGCCCTGGGCCTGGCTTCCATGGCCTCCAGCACCCTGCGCATCGAATCGCTGTTTATCGACGAAGGTTTCGGCAGCCTCGACCCGGAATCGCTGCAGCTGGCAATGGACGCACTGGATGGCTTGCAGGCCCAAGGCCGCAAAGTGGCGGTGATTTCCCATGTGCAGGAAATGCACGAGCGGATCCCGGTGCAAATCCAGGTACGTCGTCAGGGCAATGGCTTGAGTACCGTGGAGGTCAGTGGATGATCCTCTATTCGTTCCGACGCTGCCCCTATGCCATGCGTGCGCGCATGGCCCTCCATTACAGCGGCTGTCCGGTGCAGATCTGCGAAGTCAGCCTGAAAGCCAAGCCGGCCGAAATGCTCGCGCTGTCGCCCAAGGGCACGGTGCCGGTGCTGAGCGTGGAGGGCCGGGTGATTGAGGAAAGCCTGGAGATCATGCGCTGGGCACTGGCACGACACGACCCGGAAAATTGGCTGTTGCGTGACGAGCCTGAAGCCATCGAACAGATGCAGGCGTTGATCAGCCGCAACGACACGCTGTTCAAGGTGCGGCTCAATCACTACAAATATGCCGAGCGCTACCCGGAGCAGTCGCGTGAAGCGTACCGGGCG
Source organism: Pseudomonas fontis (assembly GCF_028656955.1). GTDB lineage: Bacteria > Pseudomonadota > Gammaproteobacteria > Pseudomonadales > Pseudomonadaceae > Aquipseudomonas > Aquipseudomonas fontis. The sequence continues at coordinate 13,637 of NZ_JAMDGY010000053.1, read as the reverse complement.
TTGGCGGAAGAAATTCTGGCAGACCTGGAGGCGCGGCTGACGCAGCACGCCTACCTGCTGGGCGAACGCCCAAGCATGGCCGATGTTGCGCTGATGCCGTTCATTCGCCAGTTTGCCGGGGTCGAACCGCAGTGGTTTGCCCAGGCGCCCTATCCTGGTGTGCGCGGTTGGCTGCAAGGGTGGCTGGAGTCGGCATTGTTCAAGGCCATCATGGCCCGTTGAAAAAGCATCGCCGGCAAGGCCGGCTCCCACAGTATCCGTTGCACATCCAACCCCTGTGGGAGCCGGCCTTGCCGGCGATGCTTCTGACGCCCCGACTCAGTGCTGGGTCTTGTGATCCAGCGCCGCATAAAAATTGGCACTTTGCTGCAAATACTTCTGGGTATAGCTGGGGGTCGACGTTTTGCGCTCGTTGATTTCGATCTGCGCACCGGCGGGCAACACGACCGAAGCGGAAATGGCGGAGGCGGAGATGACCGGGAAGAGATTGAAGTTCATGGCATTGACCTCGAAGTCGGTAGTTTGAAAGGGCCGTCTGAGGCCGTGAATCAAACTTACGCCCGCCACCCCCGCGCCGAAAAATTCATTGAGGCAGTAGCGGATATCAAGGCAATTGATAGTCAGTCGATGAACTTGAGGTCCGAAGGCGCCGCCTGCTCCAGCGTCTGCAAGGTATCACCCAGCAAACCGGTCAATGGATCACGCTTGATCACCACGATCTGGTTGCTCTTCTGGTTGGCAATCAGCACGTAACCCTCACTCGGGTCCAACGCGAACTCACGCGGGTGATCCCCCTCCACCGAACGCCGCTGCAGAAATTGCAGGCTGCCGTCCTGCTCGTTCACCACAAACACCACCAACTCGTTCGTCGTGCCACGGTTGCTGACATACAGGAATCGGCCATCAGCCGACAGGTGCAAGGCGCCAGCGGCCTTGGCCGCAGGTTCGGTCTGGGCCGTCAGGTCAACGATCTGCCGCGGTACCAGGGTGCCGTCCCGGTAATCGAACACCGCGACCTGAGCGCTCATTTCCAGGGTCAGGTACGCATGCGCGCCATCCCTGGAAAACAGCAGGTGGCGTGGCCCGCTGCCCGGCGGCAGGTGGATCGCTTCCGGGTTGGCCGGGCTCAAGGGCGTTGTGGCATGGCTGGGGTCATAGCGATAGATGAAGACCTTGTCCGCCCCCAGGTCGCTGACAAACACCTCACGCCCATCGCGCGACGACACCACCGAATGCACATGCGGCCCGGCCTGGCGCTCGGGGTTCACATGACTGGCCTGATGCTGCAACTGTTGGCTGGGCGCGGAAAGCCGGCCATCGGCCGCCACCGGCAGCACGCTCAGGCTACCGCCTGGCACCGGTTGCACGCCGTAGTTGGCGACAAAGAGAAACTTGCCATCGTGGCTGAGGCTGGAATGCGTCGGCTCATCGCCCTTGCTGGGCACCTGGTTCAGAGGGCTCAGCACGTGGCTGACGGGGTTGGGGTCGATGCTAAAGCTGCTGACTTCGCCTTTGCCGGCACCATTCTCGTTGACTGCAAACAGCCAACGGTGGTCGGGCGAGAGGGTCAGCCAGGACGGGTTGCTGCTCTTGAGCACCTGCTGCGGCGTGGTGTTGATCCTGCCGGTGGTGCTGTCGAAGCGATAGCGGTAGATGCCTTCGCTGGTACCATCGGTGTAGCTGCCCACCAGCAGATCATGGCTGTGGGCGGTGGCGCTCAGCAGCATGGCACTAGTCGTTAGCAGGAGCGTCAGCAGGTGTTTCATCATCGTCTTCGTCCGGGGCGCAGAAAGCACTCATACAGACTAGTCGATGCTCGCTCTGGTCAGCATTGATCAGCCAGTCCGGGCCATCGGCGCGGGCTTCGATGACCTGGGCGGCGGTGAAGAACCAGCGCTTGAACTTGTTGCCATCCATGCATTCGACTTGCAGGCCGTCATCGCGACGGGTGAATTCAAAGGCGTGCAAGCCGTCGACAAGGAGCATGTCGCAGGTGTGCAGGGCTTGGGAGAGGGTGGTCATTGGCATGGGTATCGTGCTGGAAAGGCTGCATGATACCGCAAAAGCATCGCCGGCAAGGCCGGCTCCCACAGAGGAGGTTGCATGTGCAACCGGTACTGTGGGAGCCGGCCTTGCCGGCGATAGAGGCGACGCGGTCGGTCAGTGGGCGAAAATCGACCCGCCCTGCTTGCCCGCCAGTTTCTCCGGCTTGATCAGGAAGCGCGCCAGCGCTGGCAGCAGCCACAGCGCACCGAACATGTTCCACAGCAACATGAAGGTCAGCATCAGGCCCATGTCAGCCTGGAACTTGATCGCCGAGAAGATCCAGGTGCACACGCCGATCGCCAGGCACAGCCCGGTAAACAGCACCGCCTTGCCGGTCGAACGCAGCGTCTGGTAATACGCTTCCTGCAATGGCATGCCCGCGCGCAGGAAACTTTCCAGGCGGCTGTAGATGTAGATGCCGTAGTCCACACCAATCCCCACACCCAATGCCACCACCGGCAGGGTCGCCACCTTCACGCCGATGCCCATGTAGGCCATCAGTGCGTTGCCCAGTACCGAGGTCAGCACCAGCGGCAGGACGATGCACAAGGTCGCGGCAAAGGAGCGGAAGGTGATCATGCACATCACCCCCACGCAGATGTACACCAGGATCAGGATGGTCAGCTCGGCCGACTTGATCACGTCGTTGGTGGCCGCCTCGATCCCGGCGTTGCCGGCCGCGAGGAGGAACTGCAGGTCTTCGGTGTTGTGCTCCTTGGCAAACTCCTGCACCGCATTGACCGCGCGGTCGAGGGTCTCGGCCTTGTGGTCGTTGAGGAAGATCAGCACCGGCGCCAGCGAGCAATCGCCGTTGTACAGGCCATCGGCACGGGAGATCGAGCTGTTGAGCACCTCAGGGTTGCGCGACAGGGTTTCCCACTTCAGGTTGCCCTCGTTCAAGCCCTTGATCATCTGCTTGGACACGGTCACCAGCGAGATCGCCGACTGCACGCCCGGGGTGTTCTCCATCTTCCACATCAGTTCGTCGATCGGCGCCATGGTCGGGTACACCGAGCAGCCTTCGCTCTTGGTCTTGACCATCACCACCAGCACGTCGGAGCTGGTCGAGTAGTTGCTGATGATGAAGCTGTTGTCGTTGTTGTAGCGCGAGTCCGGGCGCAGTTCCGGCGCGCCCTGGTCGAGGTCACCGATCTTCAGGTTCTGGCTGTACCAGAGGCCGCCACCGAAGGCCAGCAAGGCCAGCACGATGGACACCGGCGCCACCTTGGCACTGGCGAAGTTGGACAGCAGGCGCCAGAACGGGTGTTCGCGGGTCGCGTCCTTCTTGCTGCGCTCGATGGCCTTCTTGCTGATGCCGACATAGGAAATGGCGACCGGCAGCAGGATCAGGTTGGTAAAGACGATCACCGCCACGCCGATGGAAGCGCCGATGGCCAGCTCGCGGATCACCCCGATGTCGATGATCAGCAGGGTGATGAAGCCCACGGCGTCGGCCAGGATGGCAATCATCCCCGGCAGGAACAGCTGGCGGAAGGTGCGCCGCGCCGCCGTCAGGGCGTTCTCGGCATCACTGGACTGCAAGGCGATACCGTTGATCTTCTGCACCCCGTGGGAGATGCCGATGGCGAAGATCAGGAACGGCACCAGCATTGAATACGGGTCCAGCCCGAAGCCTACCGCGTGCATCAGGCCGAGCTGCCAGACCACCGCAACCAATGTGGTGATCAGCACCGCGATGGTGCTGCGGATACACCAGGTGAACCAGTACAGCAGGATCCAGGTGATGACCAGGGCGATACCAAAGAACATCGCCACCATCATCAGGCCGTCGATCAGGTCGCCGACCTTCTTGGCAAAGCCGACGATGTGGATCTGGACATTGGGGTTCTGCGCTTCGAACTTGTCGCGGATCTTCTCTTCCAGCTGGTGCGAGAAGGCCTGGTAGTCGAGCTTGATCTGCTTGCCCTGGTCTTGCGGGTCCGGGTAGGACTCCAGCAGCGGGATGTCGATGATGCTCGACTTGAAGTTGTTCGCCACCAGGCGCCCGACCTGGCCGGACTTGAGCACGTTGTTGCGCAGGTCCTCGAGGCTGTCGGGAGAACCGTTGTAGGTCTGCGGGATGACCTCGCCGCCGGCGAAGCCCTCTTCGGTCACCTCGGTCCAGCGCACGCTGGGGCTCCACAGCGACTTCAGGCCCGAACGGTCAACGCCTGGAATGTAGAACACCTCGTCATGGATCTGACGCAGGGTCTCCATGTACTCCTTGCTGAAGATGTCGCCGTTGGTCGACTCCACCGAAATGCGCACGGTGTTGCCCAGGTTCGCCAGGTCGTTGCGGTGCTCGAGCATGTTCTGGATGAACGGGTGCTCCAGCGGGATCATTTTCTCGAAGCTGGTGGACGGCCGGATCAGGGTCGCCTGCCAGAACAGGAAGATGCTCACCAGCAGGCAGATGCCGATGACCACCGGACGGTTGTTGAAGATCAGGCGCTCGAGCAGGGTCGCTTTGTCCTGATGGTGTTGCTGATTCATGCTGATCGACTCCCGACTGGTCATGGTTGCGCCCTCTCGGCGCCGGTCGCAGTGGCGGCGTGTTCACCGCCCTGCCCGACCACGATCAGGTTGCCGTCCGCCAGGCCACTCACGGCCGAAAGCGCCAGGCGGTCTGCCCGGTTGACGACAGCGAAGCTGACGCCGTCGTCGCTGCTGCGCAGCACCGTGCCGCCGTTACCGACTAATACCAGGCTGCCATCATCGAGAAGCGTAGCGCCATACAGGCCGAATTCGAGCGGGCCGCGTACGCCTTGCAGGGCGATCTTGTCCCAACTGGTGCCGAAGTCGGTGGAACGGTACAGGTTGCCGCGCAGGCCGTAGGCCAGCAGCGTGTTGGCCTGGGAGGTGCCGATCACGCCGAACAACGTGCCTTCGTATGGGCCCTGGACGGTTTCCCAGGTCTGGCCGTTGTCGCTGGAGCGGAACATGCTGCCCTGCTCGCCGACGATGAACAGGCCGGCATCCTTCACCGCGGCAATGCCGTTGAGGTGGTAGCCGTCCTGGTTGTCGAGGCGATCGCCGATGTCTTGCCAGTGCTTGCCGCCGTCGGTGGTTTCCAGGGCGGCCCCGTAGGCGCCGATGGCGATGCCGTGCTGGGTGTTCTCGAACCATACGTCGAGCAGCGGTGCTTCGCGCGTGAGGTCTTCGAACTGTTTGTTCCAGGTGGCGCCACCGTCGTCGGTGGAGAGGATCTGCGCGTCGTGGCCGACGGCCCAGCCGTGCTTGTCGTCGACAAACTTGACGGCGGTGAGCAACGAGCGGCTGGGCACGCGGGCCTGGGTCCAGGTGCTGCCCTGGTCGTCGGAGAACAGGATGTGCCCGCGATCACCCACCGCGACCAGACGTGGCCCGGCATGGACAACATCGATCAGCAGGCTGCGTGAAGCCTTGTCCGAGGTTTGTGAATAGATTGTCTTTGCTGCGTCGTCGTTCTTGGCGGCTTCGACGGTATTGGCAAAGAGCCCCATCGCCAGGGCCAGCAACGCGCTGGCAGCCAGTGCGGCGGGGGCTGCCCTTCCTCGCGGTGCACCTTGGACGGCGCGCGCCATGACAGGCTCGCTCATAGACCTCTCCCACGATTATTGTTATTGGAGTAGTGCCTGCGGGGCGCAAAGCTGCAGGTTAGAGCCCCGCGAATCTTGAGCTCAAGCTAACAGGCCAGGGATCGGGATGACAACGCGGTTGTCGTTATCTTTTGTTAAGACTGGGTAATTCCTATTGCGACCCGAGCCGAATCGTCGCAGCGCCGCTCTTGTAGCCGCTGCCGTCAGGCTGCGCTGGAGTCCGCAAGGGCTGCCAACAGCGGCGCCTGCGTTGCAGGCGAGCGCAGCCTGACGGCAGCGGCTACAAGAGCCCATAAAAAAGGGCCGGCCCAGTGACAGGCCAGCCCTTTCTTACCTCACCTGCAATCAGGCCAGGCTCTTGCTCACCACTTCGAACACGTCGCTAGACAGCGAACCCGAGCCGCGAATGCGCTCAAGCTCGCCCTTCATCAGCGCCTGACGCGCCGCGTCATACTTGCGCCAGCGGGTCAGCGGCGCCAGTTGCCGCGAGGCAATCTGCGGGTTCAACGCGTTCAGCTCGATCACCAGGTCCGCCAGGAAGCGATACCCAGAACCATCCGCCGCATGGAAGTTGATCAGGTTCTGCCCGGCAAAGGCACCGATCAACGCGCGTACCTTGTTCGGGTTCTTCAAGGTGAACGCCGGGTGCTGCATCAGCTCACGCACCCGCGCCAGACCACCCGGCAAGGTGCTGCCCGCCTGCACGCTGAACCACTGGTCCATGACCAGCGGGTTGTCCTTGAAGTTCTCGGCAAACACTTCCAGCGCCTTGGCGCGCTCGGCAGTGAACGCGGAATTGACCAGCACGGCCAGCGCGGTCAGGCGCTCGGTCATGTTGTCACACGCGTCGAACTGCTCCTGTGTCGCCGCCAGCACCTGCGGCTTGCCGCTGAGCATCAGGTACGACAGGGCAATGTTCTGCAAGCTGCGACGGGCAAAATGCTCGGCCTCGGCCACATAGGCAGTGGTTTTCGACAACTCACGGTTGGCCTGATAACGCGCCCACAGGCCATCGAACAACTGCTCAGCCAACTGCTTGCGAGCAAACTCGCGGGCTGCATGGATGGCATCGACATCGGCCACTTCGCTGATCTCGGTAAGGTAGGCCTCACCCGGCAGCGACAACATCTCGGCCACCATGGCCTGGTCCAGCTGCTGGTTGGCCAGCACGCTGCCCAACGCCGTGACCAGGCGCTGATCAAGCACCAGCTCGGCACCTTGCTGGTACTGCGCGATCAGCTCCTGCAACACCTGCACCGACAACTGCTGCCCCGCTTCCCAGCGGTTGAAGCCGTCGCTGTCATGCTGCATCAGGAACATCAGCTGGTCACGGTCGTACGGGAAGCTCAGCTTCACCGGCGCACTGAAGCCGCGCAGCAGCGACGGCAACGGCTTGGCCGCGACATCGACGAAGGTGAAGATCTGTTCGGCCTCGGTTACCGAGAGCACACGGGTGGTGCCCACGGCGGCCGCTTCGCCGCTCAGGCGCAGGCCAATGTCGTTGCCCTGGGCGTCGAGCAGGCCCAGCTCCACCGGGATCACGAAAGGCTTCTTCTCGACCTTGTCCGGCGTCGCCGGGCAGCTCTGGCGGAACGTCAGGCTGTAGGTTTGCGCACCGGCGTCGTAAGACTCGCTCACCGCCAGACGCGGCGTACCGGCCTGGCTGTACCAGCGCTTGAACTGGGTCAGGTCGACGCCGTTGGCGTCTTCCATGGCCTTGATGAAGTCATCGCAGGTCACTGCCTGGCCGTCATGACGCTCGAAATACAGGTCGCTGCCTTTGCGGAAGCCCTCGGCGCCGAGCAGGGTGCGCACCATGCGCACTACTTCCGAACCCTTCTCGTAGACGGTCAGGGTGTAGAAGTTGGAGATCTCGATAAAGCTGTCCGGGCGCACAGCGTGGGCCATCGGGCCGGCATCTTCGGCGAACTGGTGGGTACGCAGGTAGGCCACGTCCTCGATGCGCTTGACCGTGCGCGAGTTCATGTCGGCACTGAACTCGGCATCGCGGAACACCGTGAAGCCTTCCTTGAGCGACAGCTGGAACCAGTCGCGGCAGGTCACGCGGTTGCCCGACCAGTTGTGGAAGTACTCGTGGGCCACCACCGCTTCGACGCGCTGGTGCGCAGCATCGGTGGCGGTTTCGGCACGGGCCAGCACACAGCTGGAGTTGAAGATGTTCAGGCCCTTGTTTTCCATGGCGCCCATGTTGAAGTCGTTGACCGCAACGATCATGAAGATGTCCAGGTCGTACTCGCGACCATAGACCTCTTCGTCCCAGCGCATGGACTTCTTCAGGCTGTTCATGGCGTGCTGGCACTTGTCGATGTTTTCCGGCTCGACATAAATGCGCAGGGTCACGTCACGCCCGGACTGACGGGTGAATTTGTCTTCGACACACCACAAATCACCTGCCACCAACGCGAACAGGTAGGCCGGCTTGACGAACGGGTCTTCCCAGGTCGCCCAGTGCCGGCCGTCTTCCTGCGGGCCCGAGCCAATCGGGTTGCCGTTGGACAGCAATACCGGGTAGCGGTGCTGCTCGGCGATCACCGTGGTGGTGAACGTGCTCATCACATCCGGGCGGTCGAGGTAATAGGTGATCTTGCGAAAGCCCTCGGCCTCGCACTGGGTGCAGAACATGCCGCTGGACTTGTACAGGCCTTCAAGGGCGGTGTTGCTCTCGGGGTGGATCTTCACGCTGGTGCCCAGGGTGAAGGTCGCCGCCGTTGGCTGCACGCTCAGGTGGCTGTCTCCCAGCTGGTAGTCGCCAGCGTTCAGCGCCTGGTCGTCGAGTGCCACGCTCAGCAGTTCCAGCTGCTGGCCATCGAGCACCAGCGGCGGCAGGCCCGCACCGCGTGCCGGGTTGCGGCGCATGACCAACTGCGCGTGGACCAGGGTGTGGTCCTCGAACAGTTCGAAGGTCAGGTGGGTCTCATCAATCAGGTACTCGGGTGCCTGATAGTCCTTGAGGTAGATCACTTGCGGCTGTTCGGTACGCATGTGGCGGTCCTTTTACTGATGCACGGCCAGCTGGTAGGCCGTGTATTTGCGAATATTGATCACACCGGTATCGAAGATCAGGTACTGGCCCTTGATGCCCAGCAGCGTGCCTTCGGCCACGGGATTCTTGTCCAGGTTGAAGCTGACGATCTTGCTTGGATACGCTTCAACCGGGTAGCGGATTTCCAGCGGTTCTACATCGGAAAGCGGCTGAATGGCTTGTAGGCCGAATCGCTCCTGCAACCCGCGGAAACCTTCGGCGCAGCTGGCGAACAGTTGTTCGCGCACAGCCACCAGGTCGACCGCCTCGGCATCGCCCTTGAGCAGCGCACGCCAATTGGTGCGGTCGGCAACCTGGCTACGGAACAGGTCTTCGACCAGCCCGGATTGTTGCCGGGTGGCCACCCGCACGATTGGCAGGGCCTGGCTCGCGCCCTGGTCGAGCCAGCGTGTTGGCAACTGGCTGGCGCGGGTGATACCGACCTTGATGCCCGACGAGTTGGCCAGGTAGACCACATGGTCGGTCATGCAGAACTGCTCGCCCCAGGACGGCTCGCGGCAGGTGCCGGCGTCGTAATGGCACTTTTCCGGGGCCATGATGCACACGTCGCACTGGGCCAGCTTGGTCATGCACGGGTAGCAGTAGCCCTGGCTGAAGCTGGTCTTGGTCTTGCGCCCGCAATGGCTGCAATGGATCGCGCCCAGGTATTCCAAACGCACGGTCTTGCCCAGCATGGGGTTGACCGGCACCTCGGTATCGCCCAGGCGAAACGCGTACTGCACGACCGGCGTCTCGAGACGCGCGGACATTTTACTGATGGAACCGCGGCCGACTTCGATCAATGGATCGCATCCGACTTGAACAGGATGTTCGGCACAGGCGCCGACTTGGAGGCACATTCCTGCGGGCCCATGTAGCCGGTACGCTGCTCTTCCGGCAGGTTCTGCAGCTCCCAGGCGATCACCGCCTGCAGCGACAGCTCTTTCTGCTCGGTGGTGAGCTTGCGCCCATCGGACCATTTACCGAGTTCCACAGCCAGTTTCAGGCTCTGGTAGATATCCGGTGTGATGTTTTCGATCATTTGCGCAAAAGTGGTCATAGCGACTCCAAAAATCAAGCGGACAGTTTACGCCGGGCCAGCGCCCCACCCAAGAGCCCACTCAGGCAACCGACCAACAACCCGCCGACATGGGCGGCGTTGGCGATCTGGCCGAAGCCGAGCAGGCTGACAAAACCGGACAGGCACAGCACCAGCCAGACCAGCATCATTACCAGCACACCACGCGGCATGCGATACACCGGGTTGGGCGCCAGCCACTGGTACAGCCAGATATGCCCGAGCAGGCCGTACAGCACCCCGGACAACCCGCCGAACAGGCTCGGGCCACCAAACCAGTACTGGGCGACGTTGGACACCAGGCCGAACACCAGGCTCAGGCCGAGCATGGCCCAGGCGCCCTGGCGCAGTTCGATGCGCCGGCCCAGTTCCCAGTACCAGAGGCCGTTCATCGCCAGGTGGAGGATGCCGAAATGCACGAACATCGGCGTGATCAGGCGCCAGTACTGGCCCTGGGCAAGGCTGTCGGCCAGCGGCGTGAAGTACAGGTAGTCGCCCTGCACGCGAAAATCGAGGAAGGTCAGCCAGCTCAGGGTCTGCCAGTTGTCGCCAAGGCCGGTCAGGCCGGCGACGATCAGGCACAGCAGGAGGATCCCGGCGGTCGCCTTGCTTGTGCGCAACTGCTCGGTGAAACCTGGCCGCTTCGGCCCGGCCAGCGCCTCGCCCTGGGGCAGTTCGATGTCGGCATTGCCCTCGGGATAACGCTGGTACAACTGACGCACATCGTCCGCCAGCCCTTCAGACACCCAGAGCACCTGGTTGCCGCTCTCTTCGCTGACCCGGTGCGGCACCTGCAGGCGCCGCAACAGGCTGACAAAACCGCTGAGATCAACACTCAGCGGCAGGCGTAGCACCTCAATCACATTCATTGGCTGGCCTCCGGCCGTTCCACATCGACCCAGACGAACTTGCGCGGGTCGATTCGGGTTTCATCATCCAGGCGATAGGCCACCAGCTTGCCGTACAGCACCGCACTGTAGTCCAGGCAGGCCAGGTTGGCGCGGATCGGTGCCGGCTTGCCGCTGCGCCAGTAGTGACCGACGAACAGCATCGGCTCGTCCTCGCCGTAGCGCAGCAAGGCATTCTTCTGGCTGCGGCTGAGCGGCGCGCTGGCCACTTCGGCCGGCAGGGCGTCAGGCTGGAAGACGATATCGCCGTAGGTTTGCGGGTCTTCTTCCCAGAACTTGGTGCGGAAGAAGGCGCGGGTCAGGCCGTCACCACCGGTCAGCGTCAGGCCGTCCGGCAGGCGCATGTCGGTGCCGCGCAGCAGGCGGTTGCAGACCATCCCGGCAAAGCTGTCGGGCAGTGCCGAGGCCTGGACGAAATGCTCATCGATGCAGCCATTGGGGTGTTGCTGGCGCAGCGGGTCGATCAGCCGCGCGTCCCAGCACGCGTGCACCAGGCGGAAACGCCCGGCATCAAGGAACAGCGGCAGCTCGTAGAACCATTCGAGGAAGTCATGCCAGTCGCCGGGGTGGTGGGCGAACTGGGTCAGGGTTTCGTCGATCAGTCGGGCGTGGCGTGGCGTGTGCTCGCGCACGAATGCCTTGCCGGTGCTGGGCAAGGCCGGGGTGGTCCAGCCCAGGGCGTTGTATTCGTGGTTGCCCATGATGCAGCGGGCCTGGCCTGCCTCGACCATGTCATGGACGATGTGCAGGGCCTCGCGAATACGCGGGCCACGGTCGATGATGTCGCCGAGGAACAACGCCTGACGCAGCGGATGCCGCCACACACCGCCCTGGCGCTTGTAGCCGAGGGTGTCGAGCAAGTGTTCCAGGGTGTGGGCACAGCCGTGGACATCGCCGATCAGGTCGTAACTGCGCGCGGGATCGAGCATCAGTCGCCTCCACCACCCAAACGGCTGCCCCAGCCGAGCTTGGTCCGGCAGACCTCATAGTAGTTGTGGTCCAGCGGGTGGATCAGGCGCAGCTTCTGCGGCTTCTTGTTCACCGTGATGGTGTCGCCGGGCGCACAGGTGAAGTGGTTCTGGCCGTCACAGGAGACCTGCGGGTAGATGGTCAGGTCCTGGGAGACGACGATCTTCAGCTCGCTGTTGCCGTCGACCACGATGGGCCGGCCGGACAAGGTGTGCGGGTACATCGGCACGATGACGATGGCGTCGAGCTTGGGGTGCATGATCGGCCCGCCGGCGGACAGCGCGTAGGCGGTCGAGCCGGTCGGGGTGGCGACGATCAGGCCGTCGGCCTTCTGGCTGCAGACGAACTGGCCGTCGATGTAGATTTCGAACTCGATCATCCGGGTCGATTTGCCCGGGTGCAGCACCACGTCGTTGAGCGCATCGCCCTGGCCGATGGCCTCGCCGTGGCGGCGCACTTCGGCCTGGAGCAGGAAGCGGTTTTCCACCAGGTAGTGGCCGTCGAGCACTTCGGCGACTTTCACTTCCAGCTCGTCGGGGCGGATGTCGGTGAGGAAGCCCAGGCTGCCGCGGTTGATCCCCAGCACCGGGATATTGTGCCGGGCCAGGGCGCGGGCGGCGCCGAGCAGGCTGCCGTCGCCACCGACCACGATGACCATGTCGCACACCTCACCGAGCAGCTTGCGCGAGGAGGTTTGCAGGCCGTGGCCGGGCAGCACTTCGGCGATGGTGTCTTCGAGGATGACGTGCAGGTGACGCGCCAGCAGGAATTTTTTCAGTCGGCGAATGGTATCGAGCACCTGGGAGCTGCCGAGGCGGCCGATGATACCGATATTGCGAAATTGCTCCATGGGGCTCCTGCGAGGCTCTGCGGCGGTAAATAGGCGATCTGCGCCAAAGAGTTCGATTATGGGCGAAAGCGCCGGGTAGCGGCAAACGGCGGTTTTTGCGCTGGGCGTGGGGCATCGGGGCTATGCTCGCTGGATGAACCCATTTGCCAGCCTCGCCGCCCTGCCCCGCCAACTGCGCCAACCCGCCGTGCGCGACCTTGCGTGGGTGCTGGTGACGCCGCCATTGCTTGAGGTAACGCCCTGGCCGCAGCGTCATCCGCTGGCGGCCAGTGACTGGGCGGCGGCGCCTGAACAACTGCGCGACTGGCTGCTGGCGCTGGATCGCGACAGCCAGCCGTTGCTGGACTGGCTGGCCCTGGCGGTCAGCCGGCGACTCGGACTGTATTACGAACGCTTGTGGCAGTTTGCATTGATGCATGCGCCGGGGGTCGAGCTACTCGCATCGAACCTGCCGATTCGCGAGGGCGGGCATACCCTCGGTGAGCTGGACATGCTCCTGCGCGATGCCGAAGGGGTTCATCATCAGGAACTGGCGATCAAGCTGTACCTCGGGCCACCCGGGGGCGATGGCCTGGACCCGGCGCACTGGCTGGGGCCCGGGTGCCATGACCGGCTGGATCGCAAGCTGGCGCACCTGACCGGGCACCAATTGCCGATCTCTGCCAGGGCCGAGAGTCGCCAGGCGCTGGCGGCGCTGGGGATCGGGGCTTTCACTGCGCAATTGTGGATGGGCGGGTATCTGCTGTATCCGTGGCCGGGGCATGCGGATTCGCCTGCCGGGGCGCATCCGCAACATTTGCGCGGGCGCTGGGTGTATCAGCGGGATTGGCCAGGGTTTGCGGCGTTGAGCCAGGATGGCCGGTGGCAGTTGCTGCCTCGCCAATCATGGCTGGCACCGGCTCGGATCGCGGCGGCCGAGGTCTGGTCGCTTGAATATTGGGGGCAATGGCTCGCGGCGCTGGATCCGCTGGCGCCAGCGCAGTTGCTGGTGCGGGTGGTGGAAGCTGGTGACGGGGTCTGGCACGAGGAGGAACGGGTATTTCTGGTGTCGGATCGGTGGCCGGATTTGCCTGGGTAGTGGTTTTCTGGGGGGCTTTCGGGCCCCTTCCGCCGTGACGGCGGGGGTGTCAGAAATTTTGTGTTCGGGCATAACATGAGCAAGAGG
>NZ_JAMDGY010000052.1 GCF_028656955.1 Pseudomonas fontis | reverse complement strand
GGCCATCTTGAAGGCAGCAGAGGCATCCTCGATGGCTTCTGCCGTCATCAGCCCGTCCCCGAACTGCTCAAGCAGCTCTTTCGGGATTTTCGGTAATTCTCGTGGCGCTTGGCGCGCGGGTTTCTTTTTGGTTGGCATACATGCACCTCTTGCTCATGTTATGCCCGAACACAAAATTTCTGACACCCCCCGAATGGCCGCAACACAGTCGCGAGCATGCCGCCCCCATCGCCGGCAAGGCCGGCTCCCACAGAGCGATGCACTACAACCGCACATTCCCCCGTGGCCCGGCAATCGCCCAGATGATCAGCCCCAGTACCGGCAGCAGGATGATCAGCAATATCCACAGCACCTTGGCCCCGCCCCCGGCGCTGCTCTTGATCACATTGATGATCGCCCAGATATCCAGGGCAAGAATGATCAGGCCAACCAGGCCATTGAACGTGGAACCCATGCTGATACTCCGATGATTGATCCTGCCCTTGAGGATAGCTGGCTATCACCGCCATAGACGTGAACCGCTCACCGCAGCAGGAAAACGCTGGTTACACTTTCTTCAACGAACAGCCCCAGAGAGGTCCGCCATGCCGCCCGCCAACAGCCACAGCAATACCGCCCGCTACTCGCTTGGAGGCGCCTGGCTCGCGCAGGCGCAATCCACTCCCTGGCTCAGCGCCGGCCTGGGCCTGAGCCTGCTGGCAGTGCTCGGCCTGCTGGTCGCCAGCGCCTGGAACGCCGTACACGGCGACAACAAGGACAACCTGCAACTGGCCATGCTCGGCGGCCTGGCCGGCTTTGCCGCCACCGCCCTTGGCGCGATCATGGCCGTGGTATTGCGAGAGGTCAGCACCCGCACCCAGGACGTGATGCTCGGCTTCGCCGCCGGCATGATGCTCGCCGCCAGTTCGTTCTCGTTGATTCTGCCGGGCCTGGATGCGGCCCGTGAAATCACCGGCAACGGCCCGTTTGCCGCGCTGACCGTGGTGGTCGGCATGGGCCTGGGCGTGCTGCTGATGCTTGGCCTCGACCGTTTCACCCCGCACGAACACGAAAGCACCGGCCCTTGCGGTCCGCAGGCCGAGCGAATCAACCGGGTGTGGTTGTTCGTATTGGCGATCACCCTGCACAACCTACCCGAAGGCATGGCCATCGGCGTGAGCTTCGCCACCGGCGACATGAATGTCGGCCTGCCGCTGACCAGCGCCATCGCCATCCAGGACATCCCCGAAGGCCTCGCGGTGGCCTTGGCCCTGCGTGCCACCGGCCTGTCGACGCTGAAAGCCGCCCTGGTTGCCATCGGTTCCGGCCTGATGGAGCCGCTGGGGGCGGTGATCGGCCTGGGGATTTCCACCGGCTTTGCCATCGCCTACCCGGTCAGCATGGGCCTGGCTGCCGGGGCGATGATCTTCGTGGTGTCCCACGAGGTGATTCCGGAGACCCACCGCAACGGCCACCAGACCTCGGCCACCCTGGGCTTGATGGGCGGTTTTGCGGTGATGATGTTCCTCGATACCGCGCTCGGTTAAACGTGCACGGCCACCCGCAGCGCTTCCAGCGAAGGCGCTGCGGCAATGCCGACTTCAGCACACAGCTCCAGTACCCGTGGCAGGTCATTGCCGCCCACCAGCACCAGCTGCAATTCGTCGTCCAGCAACTGGCTGAAGTTCATCAGCACATAGCCGCCGGCTTCCTTGTTCATGCTGCCCATCTGCACCTGGATGCGGTTGAGCGCCGTCAGTGGTTCGACCTTGGCCAGTTGCTTGGGCTTGAAGTTGAACGGCACGCTCTTGTCGAAGGAATCGACGATCTGCCCGAACAGGTCCTGGTAGCTGTCGGCCTGGAACAGCACGGTGTCTGGCAGGCTGCCGACCACGATCCATTCGCCCAGGGCAATCGGGAAGCTGTCGTCGTAGTTGATGTCCGGGTTGGCGGCGAGGAATGCGGCGGGGTCGGCATAGGCCTGGGCGGCTTCATCGGCAATGCGCTCGATGTCTTCGTCGCGCATGCAGCCGGCGCTGATTTTGCCGATGAGTTCGACCAGTTGGTTTTTCATGTAAGGGGCCCTGCGACACGGAAAAAAGTCGCCAAGGATAGCCGCAAACGGCCCCTGGGGGTTAGCCGGCCAGCGCCTGCAACTGCGCGGCGGTGTCGGTAGCGCCCATCGCCTGGGCGGCGCCGAGGGCACTGACGCCCTTGGCATCCTGGTGCCGAGGGTCTGCGCCCTGCGCCAGCAGGTAGTCGACCATGGCCGTGCGGTTGAACATGGCCGCGAGCATCAGTGCGGTACGCCCGTCGGCCGAGGCCGAGTCGACCGGCACACCCTGCCCCACCAGCAATTGCACCATGGCCAGGTCACCCTTGAAGGCGGCGCCAGCCATGGGCAGTTGGCCGTTGTCATTGGCGATCAGCGGGTCGGCGCCATGCTGGAGCAGCACCTGCACCGCATCGAGGTGCCCATGGTAGCTGGCGAGCATCAACAGGGTGTCGCCCTTGTGGTTGCGCAGATTGGCCGGCAAGCCGTTGTCGAGCAGGCGGCCAAGCATGTCGGCATCCCCGGCACGGGCCCGGTCGAACACCTGCTCGGCGAATGCAGCGGCTTCATCGTCGTTCATCGGGGTGGGTGTGCGTTGGTCGGACATGGGGAACCTCCTGGCTGCCGGAAAAGCCCAAGTCTTTGCCAGTCGCAGCTTTTGGTCAATTGTGGATAACCCATGGCGCCGACAGACGAAATCTATTGGCCTGCGGATCTTGCAAAATGCACTGTGCAAATTGCACGACCATGCACAATGCACGGACGGCCTGTTCGGCATGTTTTTTAACTTATTGATTTATAAAGATTATTTAACATTTAAAAGCTGGCACAGTCGCTGCACCCATCACTCCATGTCTGCCACCCACAGCCAGGAGCTGATATGGACCTCATCCAGGAAAAATTCACCTCGCTCTTCTCTGCCTATGACGTCACCACCCAGGCCCGCCCGGACGGCGGCATCCTGCTGACCCTGCGCGCTGCCGACGGCAAACAGGTGAAACGGACGTTGTCTTATGGGCAACTGCACAGTGCCGAGCAGCTGTCCTGGGCGATCAGTGCGATTCGCCGCGACCTGGCCGAGCAGGCCAGCGAGTTGCCGGTGATTTCGTTGCTGCAAAGCCAGCAGCGCTTTGCCTTGCCGACTTATCGGTGATTCAAGGGGCTGATGACCCCTGCACTGCGACCTCATCGCTGGTAACCGTAGCCGCTGCCGTAAGGCTGCGCTCGCCTGCATCGCAGGCGCCGCCTTTGGGAGCCCTCACGGGCTCCAGCGCAGCCTATCGGCAGCGGCTACAGGGTATGTACGATCCCGTGGGAGCGGGCCTGAAGGTCAATCATCAAACCGGGCAAACTGCTCCGCAATCCGATCACCCGTCGCCTGCGGCATAGCCTGACCTTGCTCCTTGAACATGCGCAACGCGACAAAATGCGGGTTCTCCCCACCATCAAACCAATGCCGGACACCTGCCGGCACCACGATCAAGTCGCCCTTCTCGCACACCACCGCGTACACATAATCCTCGATACGCAACGCGTACTGCCCACGCCCCGCCACGAACACCCGCACCACGTCCTCAGCGACCGTCACCTCGCCCACCACCTGCATGGCCACATCGCTGGCCGCACTCACCACCTCGACATTGCGATAACCACGCTCGGTCATCAACTGATCGATCTGCGCCTGATAGGCAACCATCACCTCCTCCGGCTGAACCGGCGCGCTCGCCGTCCAGCGCTCGAAGCGTACGCCGTGCTCGGCCAGCGTCGCGGCAATGTCCTCGAAGTGGGTCAGCACCTTGTTGGGGATGTCAGGGGTGGATTGGTGGTAAACGGCAAGGCTGCTCATCGAGGCAACTCCTAATACTTGGCATCGTTCATTCGGGCCGCAATGATAACGGCTGCAGCCAGCGCCGCGACGCTGGCAATACTAAAGGTGGTCATCGGGCCCAGCGCATTCCAGCTGTAACCCGCGTACAACGCGCCCAACGCCCCGCCGGTACCCGACAGCGCCGCATACAGGGCCTGGCCCTGCCCCTGCTGACGAGCGCCAAAGCTGCGTTGGACAAAAGCGATCGACGCCGCATGGAAGCTGCCAAAAGTGGCCGCATGCATGACTTGCGCAACCAGCAACACCGCCAGGTGATCGGCAAACTGCCCGAGCAGCAGCCAGCGCAAGGCGGCCAGCAGAAAGCTGAAACACAGCACCCAGCGCAACGACACCCGCGCCAGGATCCAGCTCATCGCCAGGAACATCAGCACCTCGGCCACCACCCCCAGCGCCCACAGCATGCCGATGGTGCCTCGGGCATAACCGAGCCGCTCAAGGTGCAGGGTCAGGAAGGTGTAGTACGGCCCATGGCTGAGCTGCATCAGCGCCACGCAGATATAAAAGGCGGCGACACCGGGGCTGGCCAGTTGCTTGAGAAAACCTCTGCCGCTCGCCCGCTCATGCTGCCCCGGTGGCTGGGCATTGGGCACCCATAGGCTGGCCAGCACGATCCCGGCCATGATCACCACCAGCGCCAGCGGGTAGATATCCAGGCTGAGCCATTCGAACAGGCGGCCCAGGCCGACCACGGTAAGGATGAAGCCGATGGAGCCCCACAAACGTACCTGGCTGTAGCGCGATGTCTGCCCCTGCAAATGCGCCAGGGTGATCACTTCGAACTGCGGCAACACCGCATGCCAGAAGAACGCATGCAGCGCCATCACCAGCGCCAGCCAGGCGTAGCTCTTGGCGACAAAGATCAGCGAGAAGCTGGCCAGCGTACACACGGCGCCCAGGCGCACGATCAGCAGGCGCTGGCCGGTGCGATCACCCAGCCAACCCCACAGGTTCGGCGCAACGCAGCGCATGAGCATGGGAATGGCCACCAGCTCACCGATGCGCGCGCTGGAAAACCCCAGATGGTCGAAATACAGCGCCAGAAACGGCGCGGTCGAGCCCAGCAGGGCGAAATAGAACAGGTAGAAGCTGGACAGCCGCCAGTAGGGAATCGGCGCCACGGCTCAAATGGCCGTGGCGCAGGTGCCGGGTCGCGGCATTACAGTTGGCCCAGCACCGGGGTGCTGACGCGTACGTCGGCGTTCTGGCCACGGTGGCGCAGCAGGTGGTCCATCAGCACGATGGCCATCATCGCCTCGGCAATCGGTGTGGCGCGAATGCCGACGCACGGGTCATGGCGACCCTTGGTGATGACGTCGACCGGGTTGCCGTCGACATCGATCGAGCGGCCTGGCGTGGTGATGCTGGACGTCGGCTTGAGCGCCAGGTGGGCGACAATCGGCTGGCCAGAGGAAATACCGCCAAGGATGCCGCCAGCATTGTTGCTGAGGAAGCCTTGCGGGGTCATCTCGTCACGGTGCTCGGTGCCGCGCTGGGCAACGCTGGCAAAGCCTGCGCCGATTTCCACGCCTTTCACCGCGTTGATGCTCATCAGCGCGTGGGCCAGTTCCGCGTCCAGGCGGTCGAAGATCGGCTCGCCCAGGCCCGGCATGACGCCTTCGGCGACCACGGTAATCTTGGCCCCGACCGAATCCTGGTCACGGCGCAACTGGTCCATGTAGGCCTCCAGCTCCGGCACCTTGTCCGGATCGGGGCTGAAGAAGGCGTTCTGCTCGACCGAATCCCAGGTCTTGAACGGGATTTCAATCGGGCCGAGCTGGCTCATGTAGCCACGGATGACAATGCCCTGGGTCGCCAGGTACTTCTTGGCGATGGCACCGGCGGCCACCCGCATCGCGGTTTCCCGCGCCGAACTGCGGCCACCGCCACGGTAGTCGCGCTCACCGTACTTGTGATGGTAGGTGTAGTCGGCGTGGGCCGGGCGGAACAGGTCCTTGATCGCCGAGTAGTCTTTGGACTTCTGATCCGTGTTGCGGATCAGCAGGCCAATCGCACAGCCGGTGGTGCGACCCTCAAAGACGCCGGAGAGGATCTCGACTTCGTCGGCCTCCTGACGCTGCGTGGTGTGCCGGCTGGTGCCCGGCTTGCGCCGATCCAGGTCGTGCTGCAGGTCGGCCAGCGACAGCTCCAGGCCTGGCGGGCAGCCATCAACAATGGCGACCAACGCCGGACCATGGCTCTCGCCAGCGGTGGTGACAGTGAACAGCTTGCCGTAGGTATTGCCGGACATGCAGGACGCTCCGCGAATCAGCCTGATTTGAACAAGGGCTTCAGTATACGCAGGCTACCCCTTCAGTTCATCCCTGACGGCGAACCTTCTGCAAGCGAGCGAGTCCAAAGCGCATCTCCCCGATAGTAGCCAGATGATGTCGCGCTTCGTCGCCCTGCTCTTCCTGCTGTTCACCGGCCTCGCCCAGGCGGGTGCGCCCACCGTGCTGCAACGACCGATCAGCCTCGATACCGGCCAGGGCACCCTGCATGGCAGCTTGCTGTTGCCGCGCGGTGACACGCCACCACCGGTGGTGTTGATCATTGCCGGCTCCGGGCCGACCGACCGCGACGGCAACAACCCCGAGGGCGGGCGCATCGACAACCTCAAGCGCCTGGCCCTGCTGCTGGCCAACAACCATATCGCCAGCGTGCGCTACGACAAGCGCGGCGTAGCCGCGAGCCTGGCGGCCACGCCGGACGAGCGCAACCTGACGGTTGAGCGTTATGTCGCCGATGCTGTCGCCTGGGGGCAGAAGCTCAAGGCCGACCCGCGCTTCGGGCCGCTGATTCTCCTGGGCCACAGCGAAGGCGCACTGATCGCCAGCCTGGCAGCTGAGCAGGCCGGCGCCAGCGCGGTGATTTCCCTGGCCGGCAGCGGTCGCCCGGTAGACCAGGTGTTGCGCGAGCAACTGGGCGAGCGCCTGACGAAGGGCAACCTTGCCGGCGGCCTGGCAGTACTCGACCGGCTCAAGGCCGGGCAGTTTTCCGCTGACGTCCCGGCGCCGCTGCGCAACGTCTTTCGCCCCAGCGTGCAGCCCTACCTGATTTCGCTGTTCCGCCAGGACCCGGCGACCGCGTTCGCCCGCCTGAAGATGCCCGCCTTGATCGTCCAGGGCCGCAACGACATCCAGGTCGACCTGCAGGATGCCGAACGCCTGCACGCGGCCAAACCCGATGCCGAACTTGCGCTGATCGACGGCATGAACCATACCTTGCGTATCAGCCCGCGTGACATGGGTGCCCAACGCGACACCTACATCAATCCGCAGCTGCCCCTGGCCCAGGCACTGGGTGAGCGGATCGTCGCCTTCATCCGCCGATTGCCGGCGGCCTGAGGCGATCTGGCGCAAATTGTGCCTCCAGTCCTGAATGAATCGGCCGATAAGCCGATGCTGGCATTGCCGTTGCGACCAGCCTGTTGCGCATAAGAGGACCGCCGTGATGACTGATGCCCCTACCCAGGACGCCCCGCAAGCGTCTGACGAACCCGAAGTGCCGGAGGCCGCCCCGCTGCCCTGGGCCGAGGTGACCACCGAGCATTTCCAGATGCTGCGCCTGTCCCCGCTGCCCACCGACCGCAACAGCGGTGCACGGCCGTTGCGCTTTGTGCAGTTCGGTTCTGCCGAGCGCCACAGCAAGGAACACAGCCTGCTGCGCATGGACATTCGCCTGCCCGGGCAAAAAGTGCGCAAGGAACAGAACCACCTGGACATCTGGGTGGACCACGAGCAGAAAACGCTGAAAATCAGCCCGGACACCGGCTTGCAGCTCGAACCGCTGAACCGCGGCCTGGGGCGCTTCATGCTGGCCCAGGCGGTGCTGTGGGCGCAGCGCAAGTGGTCGCACTACCGGGTCGAAGGCATGGCCTTGCAAAGCAAGGACTCGTTGAACGAAGACAGTCGCTTGCGCCGCGACCAGTTCCTGCGGGCCCATGGCCTGGAAGTGGAATATGCCGATGCCCAGCACATGAAGGGGCGGTGCGTGGAGATTGCGGTGGGCCAGCTCAAAGCGACCTGGAACACCGACAAGGTTCAGCGCATGGAGATCCTCGATGCGGCGAACATGCTGCAGCAGGCTGAGCAGAAGTTGCAGGAGCAGGAAGTGCTGCTGCGCGAGCGCGATGAGCGGGTGGCCAAGTTCAAGCGTGAAGACAACGGGCTGCGCTTCACCATTACTTGCCTGGTGGCCTTTGCAGTGTTCCAGGCGGGCTTGCTGATCTGGATTGCCACGCACCGCTAAAAGCATCGCGGGACCAGCCCGCTCCCACATGAAGTCCTGTGGGAATGGGCTGCTCCCACATGAATCCCTGTGGGAGCGGGCTGGTCCCGCGATGAATTCACCGTGATTTCAAGCCTTACACCCGCGAAGCAAACAGCCCCTGATGCTGGCGACACTGCTCAGCCGTCAACATGAATACCCCGTGGCCGCCATTCTCGAACTCGAGCCAGGCGAAGTCCACCTCAGGGTACAGCTGCTCGACATGCACCTGGCTGTTGCCCACCTCGATGATCAGCAAGCCCTTCTCGGTCAGGTGGTCCGCCGCCTCGGCCAGCATCCGTCGTACCAGGTCCAGACCGTCTTCGCCACAGGCCAGGCCCAGCTCAGGCTCATGCTGATATTCCTGCGGCATGTCGGCGAAATCTTCAGCATCGACATACGGCGGGTTGGACAGGATCAAGTCGAAACGCTGCCCTGGCAGCCCCTCGAAACCATCGCCCTGCACGGTGAACACACGCTCATCCAGACCATGACGCTCGATGTTCTGGTTGGCCACTTCCAGTGCTTCGAAAGACAGGTCGGCCAACACCACCTCCGCCTCCGGGAACACCTCGGCACTGACGATACCGATGCAGCCCGAACCGGTGCACAGGTCGAGAATCCGCGTCGGCTCGCTGGCCAGCCAAGGTTCGAAACGTTTCTCCAGCAGCTCGCCAATTGGCGAACGGGGGATCAGCACACGCTCGTCGACAATGAACGCCATGCCACAGAACCACGCCTCACCCAACAGGTAGGCGGTCGGCACGCGTTCGTCGATGCGCCGCTTGAGCAAGCGTTGCAACTTCACCAGTTCGTCGTCTTCCAGGCGGCAGTCCAGGTAGCTGTCCGCCACTTCCCATGGCAGGTGGACCGCGCCCAGCACCAGCAGCCGTGCTTCGTCCCAGGCATTGTCGGCGCCATGCCCGAAGAACAGCCCCTGCTCATGAAAACGGCTGACAGCCCAACGGATATGGTCGCGCAGAGTGCGCAGGCGAGAAGTGATCACGGTAGACTCCTAGAAATTCGACCGGCAATTCTAACAGCCCAGCCAAAGAAGTGGCCGGCAAATGTCCCTGTGGCAGATTCGCCAAGGTGGCTGCAAGCCACTAACCACGCTGCTTGTACGCGAAGCGATTCACATAAGCGCCCAAGCAGGGGACAATAGGTTAAAAGCCCTATCCAAAGGAGCCCCTGATGTCTGTTCCAACGACGATGTTCCACCTCAGTGGCCGCGGCTATCCGCCGGCCAAACTGAACAACGCCAGCCTGGTAATCATTGACGCGCAAAAGGAGTACCTGAGTGGTCCTCTGGCGCTTGCGGGCATGGACGAGGCGGTGGCCAACATCGGCAAGCTGCTCGAGGCAGCACGCAAGGCCGGTCGCCCGATCGTCCACGTGCGCCATCTGGGTACCGTCGGTGGCCTGTTCGACCCACAGGGTCCACGGGGTGAATTCATCCCGGGGCTGGAGCCCCAAGGTGATGAAATCATCATCGAAAAGCGCATGCCCAATGCCTTCAAGAACACCACGCTGCATGAAACCCTGCAGAAGTATGGCCACCTGGACCTGATCGTCTGCGGCTTCATGAGCCACTCCAGCGTCAGCACCACCGTGCGCCGGGCCAAGGACTACGGCTACCGCTGCACCCTGGTCGAAGACGCCTGTGCCACCCGCGACCTGCCGTTCAAAGGCGGCGTGATCCCTGCTGCACAGATTCAACAAAGCGAAATGGCCATCATGGCCGACAACTTCGCCTGCGTGGCGCCAGCCAACAGCCTGATCTGATCGACCGCCTGGCGGGCAGCTGGAACCACCCTGCGGCTTTTCGGTCCAACCCCGAATATCCATTGAGGGAAACGGAATGAAGTTATCCGGTGGTTTCGACGCCAAGCGCCTGCGCCCGCGTGAACGACGCAACTGGGGCATGCGTTTGGCGGCCGGCTTTTCGGCCCTGCTTGCCACCCTTGGCGTGCTGCTGGCCATGGCCGGCGCCGCCAGCCTGCTGGGCCGCCCTGCGGCCCTGGGCGAACTCAACGCCAACCCCGCCGGTGCTGCCGTGATTCTCGGTGGCGGCCTGTTGCTGCTGTACCTGGGCATCTGGTTCTGGCGCCGCAGCCGCTTGCGCCTGCGCCGTAGCCGCGAACTGAACCTCTCGCCGCACCTGATGAAAAAACACGATTGACTGCAACCTCAGGGAGAGTCGCGTAAACTACGCCGCCTTGGCGGAGGCTTACATGCAAGACGACGAATTTTCCCTGTTCAAAAGCGAGATGCGCGGCGTCAAGCAGATCACGACTGATCGCGCCGACACCGGCAAACCCAAGGCCGACCGCAAGCAACTGGCCAACCTGCGCCAGCACGCCACCGTACGCAGCGGCCAGACCGTGGTCGATGGCCTCTCCGATCAATTCGTGATTGATGTCGGCCCTGAAGACGACCTGCACTGGAGCCGTGACGGCGTCCAGGAAAGCCAGATGCGCAAGCTCAAGCTTGGCCAGATCGGCTTTGAAGGCAGCCTCGACCTGCACGGCATGAGCGTGGAGAAAGCCCGTGAAACCCTCTGGGCGTTCATCGAGGAAGCCACCCGTTTCGAAGTACGTTGCGTGCGCGTCACCCACGGCAAGGCGGTACGCCTGGACGGCAAGCGGCCGATGATCAAGAGTCACGTCAACACCTGGCTGCGCCAGCACTCGCAAGTGCTCGGCTTTACCTCGTGCCAGCCCCGCCACGGCGGCGCCGGCGCGGTGTATGTGATGCTCAAGCGGACCATGCTCGAAGGCCGCGACGAGTAACGTCATACTTGCAGCGCCGCCGCTGCCACCGTACCCTTCGCGTTTGCGATAAATCTCACAGGTAGATCCATGTCCCTGGAACAGAACTACACCGCAATCCTCGGCCAGCTCGGCGAGGATGTCTCCCGCGAGGGCCTGCTCGACACGCCCAAGCGGGCTGCGAAGGCCATGCAGTACCTTTGCCGCGGTTACACCCAAACCCTGGAAGAAGTGACCAACGGCGCACTGTTCACCTCCGACAACAGCGAAATGGTCCTGGTCAAGGACATCGAGCTGTACTCGCTGTGCGAACACCACCTGCTGCCGTTCATCGGCAAGGCCCACGTTGCCTACATCCCTGATGGCAAGGTACTGGGGCTGTCCAAGGTGGCACGGATCGTCGACATGTTTGCCCGTCGCCTGCAAATCCAGGAAAATCTCAGCCGCCAGATCGCCGAGGCGATCCAGCAGGTCACCGGCGCAAACGGCGTGGCCGTGGTGATCGAGGCCAAGCACATGTGCATGATGATGCGCGGTGTGGAGAAGCAGAATTCGTCGATGATCACCTCGGTGATGCTGGGTGAGTTCCGCGAAAACGCGGCTACCCGCAGCGAGTTTCTCAGCCTGATCAAGTAATCGCCGGCCTTGCTGGCGAAGCCCGGCGACGCCGGGCCCAGATCAAGCCGACCGGTCACCCTGGTCGGCTTTTTTCATTGTGAGGAGTTGCCATGATCGTCAAAGCACTGCGCGTAGGCCTGGGTCAGTTGATCGTCTTTCTCGACTGGATCAGCCGCCCGGCCAAACACAAGCGTGATGCCGCGGCCCAAGCCAAGGTCGAGCAAGCCGCCAAGGGGCTGAGCCTGTACCAGTTCCACGCCTGCCCGTTCTGCGTGAAAACCCGCCGTGCCCTGCACAAGCTGAATGTGCCGGTAGCGTTGCGCGATGCGAAGAACAACGAGCAGGATCGTCAGGCGTTGCTGACCGAGGGCGGCAAGATCAAGGTGCCTTGCCTGCGGATCGAGGAAGACGGCAAGACCACCTGGATGTATGAGTCCAAGGTGATCATCGACTACCTGAACAAGCGTTTTTCGGCTGTCTGAGGCTTTATAGCCGCTGGTGCAGGCTGCGCTCGCCTGCCACCGATTGGGAGGCCTCGCGGCCTCCAGCGCAGCCTGACGGCAGCGGCTACCAGTACACGAAAGCGCCTCAGCCGATCATGGTCACATGCCGCGGATGGCTCGCCACGCGCTTGAGCCATTCCTGCACCGCCGGGTATTCGCCCAGGTCGAACTCCCCCTCATGCGCCACATGGGTGTAGGCATACAGCGCCACATCGGCGATCGAATACTGATCCCCCACCAGGTATGGCGTCATCTGCAGCTGCTTCTCCATCACCCGCAATGCCTTGTAGCCACCTTTGTGCAGCATCCGGTACTCATCCTGGCGCTCCTGCGGCAGGCCGAGGTAATGCTTGATGAACCGGGCCACGGCGATATAGGGCTCATGGCTGTACTGTTCGAAGAACTGCCACTGCAACACCTGCGTGCGCAAACGCGGATTGCTCGGCAGGAACTCACTGCCGTCGGCAAGGAAGTTGAGGATCGCGTTGGACTCCCACAGGTACGTGCCGTCCTCAAGTTCGAGCACCGGCACCTTGCCATTGGGGTTCATCTTGAGGAACTCGGGGCTTTCCGTCTCCCCCTTGAGAATATCTACCGGGTGCCACTCGTAAGGCTTGTCGAGCAGGTGCAGCATCAACTTGACCTTGTAGCAGTTGCCCGACTGGTAATCCCCGTAGACCTTGTACATCGCTCTCCCTCTCGAAATGCTGAATCGAACACGCCGCACATAGTTGGCGACTGTACGGCTAATTGCAATGGTTGCTGTATGGCAAAACGGCTAGATTCGCAGGGTAGTCTGCAAAATCTGCTTACACCTGTATAAGGAATTCCCCATGCCCGACGCCACCTCCAGCCAACTGCGTCCGCTGGCCGACACTTCACCCTCGGCAATCGTTGCCGGCTTCATTGCCATGCTCACGGGCTACACCAGCTCCCTGGTGCTGATGTTCCAGGCGGGCCAGGCCGCCGGGCTGACCACTGCGCAGATCTCCTCGTGGATCTGGGCGCTGTCGATCGGCATGGCGGTGTGCAGCATCGGCTTGTCCTTGCGCTACCGCACTCCGGTGACCGTGGCCTGGTCGACCCCCGGCGCCGCCCTGCTGATTACCAGCCTGGGCGGGGTGAGCTATGGCGAAGCCATCGGTGCCTACATCACCTGCGCCGTACTGGTGGTGATCTGCGGGCTGACCGGCAGCTTCGAGAAACTGGTCAAGCGCATCCCCGCCTCGCTTGCTTCGGCCCTGCTGGCCGGCATCCTGTTCAAGATCGGCAGCGAGATTTTCGTTGCCGCCCAGCACCGTACCACGCTGGTACTGGGGATGTTCTTCGCGTACTTGTTGATCAAGCGTATTTCGCCGCGCTATTCGGTGCTGGCAGCGTTGCTGGTAGGCACTGCGCTGTCCGGCATGCTCGGCCTGCTGAACTTCAGCGGCTTCCACCTGGAGGTCGCCACGCCTGTCTGGACCACGCCGAGCTTCTCGCTGGCCGCCACCATCAGCATCGGCATCCCGCTGTTCGTGGTGGCGATGACCTCGCAGAATATGCCAGGTGTTGCGGTGTTGCGTGCTGACGGGTATCAGGTTCCGGCCTCGCCACTGATCAGCGTTACCGGGTTTGCCTCGTTGCTGCTGGCACCGTTCGGCTCCCACGGGATCAACCTGGCGGCCATCAGCGCGGCGATCTGCACCGGCCCGCACGCCCATGAAGACCCGAGCAAACGCTACACCGCCGCGGTCTGGTGCGGGATTTTCTACGGTATCGCCGGGGTATTCGGTGCCACGCTCGCGGCGCTGTTCGCCGCGCTGCCCAAGGAGCTGGTGCTGTCGATTGCCGCCCTGGCGCTGTTCGGCTCGATCATGAACGGGCTGACGGTTGCCATGAACGAGGCCCGCGAGCGGGAAGCGGCGTTGATCACCTTCATGGTCACGGCTTCGGGCTTTACCTTGTTCTCGATTGGTTCGGCGTTCTGGGGGATTGT
The DNA here is from genome assembly GCF_028656955.1 of Pseudomonas fontis. GTDB lineage: Bacteria > Pseudomonadota > Gammaproteobacteria > Pseudomonadales > Pseudomonadaceae > Aquipseudomonas > Aquipseudomonas fontis. The sequence continues at coordinate 63,831 of NZ_JAMDGY010000052.1, read as the reverse complement.
TGCCGGGGTGCTGACGCTGTTGATCCTCAACTGGCGCAAGGCTGCCTGAGCCGGTCACCTGAGAGCGCTGGGAATCTTTGGGAGCTGGCCTTCTGTGGGAGCTGGCTTTGCCAGCGATGGTGTCCGCACCGGCCTCATCGCCGACAAGGCCGGCTCCCACAAAAGCCATTGCAACAGGCTCTAAAGCCGGAAGTGCCCGACCATCCCCTTCAACTCACTCCCCAGCTGCGCCAGTTCCACACTTGAACTGGCATTGCCCTGCATTGCCAACGCCGACTGATCCGCGCTACTGCGGATCTGCGTCACGCTGCGGCTGATCTCTTCGGCCACCGAACTCTGCTGCTCGGCCGCCGCCGCGATCTGCTGGTTCATCTGCTGGATCAACGACACCGCCGCCGCAATCCCGCCCAGCGCGCTTTCCGTTTGCAGCGCATCGGCCACCGCCAACTTCACCAGCTCACCACTGCCCTGAATGGTCGCCACCGACGACTGTGCACTGCTGCGCAAACGGCTCACCAGCCGTTCGATCTCCTCAGTGGACTGCTGGGTACGCCTCGCCAGCGCCCGCACCTCATCGGCAACCACGGCAAAGCCCCTGCCCTGCTCGCCGGCCCGGGCCGCCTCGATGGCGGCATTCAAGGCCAACAGATTAGTCTGCTCGGCCACGCTCTTGATCACCTCAAGCACCGTATCGATGCCCTGGATCTGCACGCTCAAGCTCTCGATGCTGTGGCTGGCGGATTCGGCGGCAGTGGCCAGGCTCTCGATGCGCTGCAAGCTCTGGCGCACCACCTGCTGGCCGCTGTCGACCTTGTCGTCAGCCGACTGCGCCGCCTGCGCGGCCTCCTCCGCATTGCGCGCCACATCGTGCACCGTGGCGGTCATCTGCTGCATGGCAGTGGCCACCTGCTCGGTCTCCTCCTTCTGGCTGCTGACTTCACGGTTGGTCTGCTCCGTCACCGCCGACAGCGACTGGGCATTGCTGGCCAGTTGTTCGATCCCGGCCTGCAGGCCACTGACAATGCGGCTCAGGCCACCGCCCATCTGCTGCATGGCCTGCATCAGTTGGCCAATTTCGTCGCGCCGATCGACACTGATTTCATCTCGCAGGTCACCGGCGGCAATCCGCTGCGCCCGGCCGATCACCCGCTGCAAGGGCCCGACCACCGCGCGGGTAATCAGCCAGGCGGCAATCACTCCCACCACCAGCGCCAACAGCGACGACAGCAGAATCAACAGCGCATTGCGCTTGAGCTCAGCCTGCATTGCCCCATCGATACCCGCACTGACCTGCTCAACCCGCGCCATCACCTGGTCAGCCCGTGCCTTGAGCTGCTGACGCAACTGCTGCTCGCGGGCCAGCAGGTCGGTGTACTCGCCCAGCTTTTCGGCAAAACTGCTGATATGGCTGCTGACTTCGCCCAGCACGGTCTGATAGCCGGGGTCCTTGACGCTCCCCTTGAGCTGCTCGACCAACGCCGCCGCCTGCTCGACCTGCTCGATCCGCCCTTGGCGGGCATCTTCAGCGCCCTTGCGGTTCTGCTCCAGACGTACCCGGGCTTCATCCATGGCCTGCAACATCAGCCGCGCGACCTGGGCGACCTGCCCGGCCTGCTCGACAAACTCGGCGCCCTGCTGGCCCTGGGAGTCCTTCAAGGTGTAGGTGCCGTCGTCCGCCAGCCCGGCCTGCAATACATCCAGGTTGTTGGCGACACTGGAGACCGACCAACTGGCCATGTCCAGCGCCAGCTCCTTGGCCTGGGTCAGCTCGACAAACTGGTCGAACGCTTGCCGGTAGGCCGCCAGTGCCGTGCCGACGTCGCTGCTGGTCAACGCCGGCAATGCGACGACCTGCTCAGCCAGAGCATCCACCCCTTGATGCAACGCCTCGGCCGCCTTGATATCGGAGCGCTGGGCAAAGGCCTGCTCTTGCAAGCGCACCTTGAGCAGCCCCTCGTTGAAGGCGGTCATCTGCTTGAGCCCGTCGAAACGCTGGCCCACGCTGTAGAGCGCCGCGATGCCGATGGCAGCCACCGCCGCCGTCAACAACAGCACCAGGGTGAACCCCAGCCCCAGCTTGCGGGCCATGCCCAGGTTGGCAAAACCGCCACGTGTGCCTGAATTCATTGCTAGCCACCCTCTTGCGCCGCCACGACGCCACCGGTTGATGCCCGGCTCGCAGAGTGGCAATCCCGTTGCTGGCAGCACAAGCCTTTGGCGCCACAATAATGGCAATAAGCTACGCCTGCGTCGTATTCAGGACACTGGAGGTCGTCATCGCGATGGTTGCCCAGCAGCCTGGAAAAACCCCTGGGCGCGTGGGTCCTGCGCGTAGGCGACGTTGATGCGCAGCCAGTCGCTGGGAGCATTGTCCGGGTAGAACGCAGCACCGGGCGACAACAGCACGCCGGCCTTCAAGGCTTCGCCATGCAAGTCGGCAAATGATCGATTGGGGCAGCGCGCCCAGACGAACATCCCGCCATACGGCTCGGCGAACACCTCCCAGCCTGCGGCCTCGAGCATTTGCAAGGCACTGGCCATGTGCTGGGCCAGACGCACGCGCAAGCGCTGGACGCTCTTGCGGTAGACACCACTGGCGAGCAACTGCGCCACCACCTGCTCGGCAAAGCGCGAAGCGCCAATCCCCGTTACCATCTTCACTTCGGCCAACTGCGCGATCAGTGCAGGGTCGGCCACCAGGTAGCCGACCCGCAGCGAACTGCTCAATGTCTTGGAAAAGCTCGCCAGGTAGATCACCCGCTGGTGGTTATCCAACGTGGCCAGCCGGGTCACCGTGCCTGCCTGGAAGTCGGCGTAGATATCGTCTTCGACAATCCGGAAATCGTGCTCGCGCGCCAGCTCCAGCAAACGCTGCGCAGTCTTGGGCGACAGGCTGGTGCCGGTCGGGTTGTGGTACATGCTGTTGATGAAAAGGTAGCGCGGCTGGTGCTCGGCCAGCAATGCACAGAGAGCCGTCAGGTCAGGCCCCTGCGCAGTGCGCGGCACCACCAGCATCTCGATACCGTGCAGCCGCAGCAGGTTGTAGAGGTTGTAGTAGCCCGGGCTTTCCACCAGCACCTTGTCGCCTGGCTTGAGCAGCGTGCGCACCAGCAGATCCAGCGCGTGGCTGGCGCCCTGGGTGGTCAGGATCTGCTCAGGCTGCACGTGGATGTCCAGCGGTGCCAGGCGCTTGCGAATCTGCAGCCGCAGGCTGGCGAGCCCCAACGGTGGGCCATAGCAGAAGAGGTCCGGCTCGGCGCCACGGCTGACATGACGAATCGCCTGGGCGATTTCTTCAGGCTGTCGCCAACCACCGGGCAGCCATCCACACCCCAGTTTCAGCAACGCCGAATGCGCATCGCTGAACTGTCGCCAGCGACTGTCGACACCATCATCCCAAGGCGACGCTTCGTCGAGCGGCGGCTGGTGTTTGCGCTCGGCGACGAAAAAACCGACGCCATGACGCGCCTCCAGCCAGCCCGAGGCGACCAGCCGATCATAGGCCTCGATCACGCACGACTGGCTCACCCCCTGCTCCGTCGCCAATTGGCGAATCGACGGCAAGCGGCTGCCTGGTCGCAAACGCTGGCTTTCAATCCAGCTACGCAGGCTATCTACCAATTGCTGCACCAGTGGCGCTGCGGCGGCACGATCAAGCTTCAAGTCCATGACAAAGTGTTCGCTGATTTTTACCGAACAGTTAATCACAAAAGCGTCGGTGCTGTGCCTTGTTGGTCATGCGCGCGTAGCCGAGAGTTGGGCGCTCATCCCTTGGAGCTTGCCCATGGCCGCCTCCCGCGCCCCGCATACCCTGGCCTTGGCCCTGTGCCTGATCACCTTCGCCGTCAACTTGCAGGCACCGCTGTACACCGCTTACGCCGAACTCTCGGGGCGCGGCGCAACCGCCACCGCGATCGCCTTCTCCGGTTATGTACTGGGCGTGGTGCCGGTGCTGTTGTTGCTGGGCGGGCTGGCCGACCGAGTGGGTCGGCGGCCGCTTATCCTGCTGGCGCTGTGCCTGTCGATGGCCGCGACGCTACTGATGCTGTGCGCGCCAAACCTGGAAACCCTCGGCCTTGCCCGGTTGCTGATGGGCATCGGCACCGCGCTGGCGTCGGCGACGGGCACGGCGTACATGAGCGAGCTGATGCAGGCCGCAGATAATCGCCGCGCCGCCAACTGGGTCACGGCCTCGACGTCGCTGGGTTTCGGTTTGGGCGCCGCGTTGACCAGCGCCTTCCTGTTGCGCGGGCCAAGCCTGACACCGGGCAGCTTCTACCTGCACCTGCTGCTGGCGGCGGTTGCACTGGTGATCGTCTGGCGCCTGCCGGACCCACGCCCGGCACTCAAGTCACCCTTGCTGCGCCTGCCGTTTTACCCTGCCGGCAGCCTGCCCTATGGCCTGTCGATCCTGCTTGCCTGGGCCTGTGTCGGCCTGGTGATTGCCTTGCTGCCGTCGATCCTCAAGCAGCATGGGCTGGCGAGTTGGTCAGGGTTTTCGACGTTCTGCGTGATCAGTTGCGGACTGCTGTTCCAACCACTGGCACGGCGCATGACGCCGGTGCGGGCGACAAGCCTGGGTTTGCTGATTCTGCCCTGCAGCTACGCGCTGCTGGCGTGGGGGGCAAACCATGGCGAGTTGACCGCCATGCTGGTCGGCACCGTGGCCGCCAGCAGCGCCTGCTATGGCTTCATTTACCTGGGCGGCCTGTCGGCGGTCACTCAGCTCGCCGGCCATGAAAAAACCCGCGCAAGCGCGGGCTTCTTCCTGCTGGCCTACCTGGGGTTCAGCCTGCCGGTGATCTTCACCGGCGTGCTGGCTGACAGGCTCGGCGCTGCCATGGCATTGCTGCTGTTCGGCGTGGCCCTGGCCATCAGTTGCCTGGTGGTCGGGATGGCGTTGCTGCGCAGCGATGCGCGGCTGAGGGCACCTGCACTCGCCGCCCTCAAATAGCCGTAGCACCACCGTCGACCGCCAGTGCCTGGCCCGTGGTGAACGCTGCGCCATCGCTGCACAGATACAGCACCGCACTGGCGATCTCCTCAACCTTGCCAATGCGCCCGACCGGGTGCATTGCCGCAGCGAACTCGGCCTTGCGCGGGTCTGCTTCATAGGCGCGGCGGAACATGTCGGTATCGATCACCGCCGGGCACACGGCATTCACACGGATCTGCTTTTTCGCGTACTCGATGGCTGCTGACTTGGTCAGGCCGATCACCGCGTGCTTGGACGCGCTGTAGATGCTCATCTTCGGTGCCGCCCCCAGGCCTGCGACCGAGGCGGTGTTGACGATGGCACCGCCACCCTGGGCGAGCATGACCGGCAATTGATGCTTCATGCACAGCCAGACGCCCTTGACGTTGACGCTCATGATCGCGTCGAACTCATCCTCGTTGCCTTCGGCCAGGCGCCCCTGCTCGATCTCGATGCCCGCGTTGTTGAAGGCGTAATCCAGGCGGCCGTAGGCCTCAACGGTACGTGCAATCAACTGCGCCACGTCGGCATCGCGCGTCACGTTGCACGAGACGAAAATCGCTTCGCCACCGGCCGCACGGATCAGCTCAACAGTGGCATTGCCGCCGGCCACATCAAGGTCGGCGACCACCACCTGCAATCCTTCAGCAGCAAAGGCCTGCGCCGTGGCCCGGCCAATACCTGCAGCAGCGCCGGTGACCAGGGCAACCCGGCCAGTAAACTTCATGCTCATCAATAACTCCCGCAACGAGGTGAGAACAGACAATGGCTGGAGTCTAGTCAGGCCGTGGGGTGCTTGAGCAGTATCATCAGCCGCCCGGTTGAAGCATCATCCGGGCAAGTGATTATCTAGTACTGGCTTTATCATCTATATCGATCACACTTCATTCGCCCGGCGGGTAAACCTTGCCGGTTCGCCGTTCAGGGTCTATCAACAAGCTTTGCCCTATCTCTTACGAGGCCTGCACATGACTGCCCAGACCAATCGCCGCTTCCTGCTCAGCAAACGCCCTGTTGGCGCCGTGAGTCGTGAGGACTTCACCTACGAGCAGATTCCAGTTGGCGAACTCGCCGACGGGCAAGTGCTGGTGAAGAACCTCTACTTGTCACTGGACCCAGCGATGCGCGGCTGGATGAATGAAGGCAAGTCCTACATCCCACCGGTAGGCATTGGCCAGGTGATGCGTGCGCTGGGGGTTGGCGAGGTAGTGGCGTCCAAGCATCCCGGCTATGCCGTGGGCGATCACGTCAATGGTGCGCTGGGGGTGCAGGACTACTTCCTGGGCGAGCCACAAGGTTTCTACAAGGTCGACCCGAAACTGGTACCCCTGCCGCGCTACCTTTCGGCATTGGGCATGACGGGTATGACTGCCTACTTCGCGCTGCTGGATGTGGGCCAACCAAAGGCCGGCGAAACCGTGGTTATCTCCGGCGCAGCAGGCGCGGTGGGTAGCATTGCCGGGCAGATCGCCAAGATCAAGGGCTGCCGCGTGGTGGGCATCGCCGGGGGTGCGCAGAAATGCCAGTACCTGAAGGATGAGCTGGGTTTCGACGGGGTGATCGACTACAAGGCCGAGGACGTGCTGGAGGGCTTGAAGCGTGAGTGCCCGAAAGGCGTGGACGTGTACTTCGACAACGTCGGCGGCGACATTCTTGATGCCGTGCTCAGCCGCCTGAACTTCAAGGCCCGCGTGGTGATCTGCGGGGCGATCAGCCAGTACAACAACAAGCAGGCGGTGAAAGGCCCGGCCAACTACCTGTCGCTACTGGTAAATCGTGCGCGGATGGAAGGCTTCGTGGTCATGGACCATGCGGCCAACTACGGTAAAGCGGGCCAGGAAATCGCCGGCTGGTTGGCGACGGGCAAGCTCAAGAGCAAGGAAGATGTGGTCGAGGGGCTGGAAACATTCCCCGAAACCCTGCTCAAGCTGTTCAGTGGCGAGAACTTCGGCAAGTTGGTGCTGAAGGTCTGACCACCACCCCTCACAGCATCACATCAACTCTGTGGGAGCCAGCCTTGCCGGCGATCGGGCCCGCTAAGGCCAGCTCCCACAGTTTTTCTCGCCAGCCAGTTCCCGTTAGAGACCTGGCAAAGCGGATCACGCGCGGATTTCAGCAACCACGGCTGCCAGCGCTTGTGCAGGGTCAGCCGCCTGGCTGATTGGACGACCGATCACCAGGTAATCCGAGCCTGCATCCAGTGCCTGACGCGGGGTCAGGATGCGGCGCTGGTCATCCTGTGCACTGCCGGCGGGACGAATACCCGGCGTTACCAATTGCAGCGATGGGTGCGCCGCCTTCAGCGCAGTTGCTTCCAGCGCAGAGCACACCAAACCATCCATCCCGGCTTTCTCGGCCAGTGCCGCCAGGCGCAACACCTGCTCCTGCGGCTCGATGTCCAAGCCAATACCGGCCAGGTCTTCGCGCTCCATGCTGGTCAGCACGGTCACACCGATCAGCAACGGCTGCGGGCCGCTGCGCTGGGCCAGCACTTCACGGCAGGCCGACATCATGCGCAGGCCACCGGAGCAATGCACGTTGACCATCCACACCCCCATCTCGGCGGCGGCTTTGACGGCCATCGCGGTGGTGTTGGGGATGTCATGGAATTTCAGATCGAGAAACACTTCAAAACCCTTGTCGCACAGGGTTTCGACGATGCCGGACGCGCTGCTGGTAAACAGCTCTTTACCGACCTTGACCCGACACAGCTTGGGGTCCAGCTGATCGGCCAGTTTCAGGGCGGCGTCACGGGTGGGGAAATCCAGGGCGACGATGAGGGGCGTCTGACAGACGGACATGGGCAGGCTCTCTGGGCAAGTCGAAATCGGCGCGCATTGTAGCCGATGCAGCGTAGCAAGGGGGGCCGATGATCGCTAATTAGGCCATCAGGGCCAGCCCTCCTATAATTGAACCAAAGCCCGGCGCCATCACTCGAAACTTCAGGTGCGGCGTCATTCGCCGTCCAAAGGAGAATTCCATGCCCTGGTATGCCTGGTTGATATTGCTGGTTGCGATCGGCTCGATTGTAGGTGGCCTGATGATGTTGCGCGATACGGCGAAGAAATTGCCGTTGACCGAGGAGCAGCTCAAACGGGTTCATGAGCGCAATGCAGAAATGGATGCCAAGGATGCGCAGGACCGTTGATCCGGGGCCCTGCTTCACATCGCTTAGAGGGCGGGCGCAACGCCTGCACACCCGCCCCTGTCTTGCTTAGTTGTTGACCGTCACCTTGTCGCGGTTGCGCTCCAGGATCGACTTGCCGATCCCTTTCACTTCCAGCAACTCGTCCACCGTTGCAAAGTTTCCGTTGGCCTCACGGTAGGCAACGATGGCCTCGGATTTGGATTTTCCGACGCCATTGAGTTCACGCTGCAAGGTCGTCGCGTCTGCGGTGTTGAGGTCGAGCTTGTCAATGGCTTGTGCTGCAGTCACGCTGACAGGCGCCAGTACCGTTACCGGCGGCGAGGCCGGAACGGCCCCTGCCGAAAGGGAGAAAGTGGTAACGAGGGCCATCAGCAGGGAAGCGAGGTAGGTGTGACGCATAGGGTGTGCTCCATGGTGTCTAGTAGATTCGAAGGCAGCTTTTCCTTGGCTGCCTTTGAAACCTAGATGCTGGAGCGCATGCGTCAAATGGTGGGGGGCATCAAGGTTTTACCAAGTGCGACCAACACACTAAAAACCATTAAAAAACAATTACTTGAAAAATAGATCTTCAAGGGTCAAGACGACGCTGCAGATAAATCCAGTCGACTATTTCACCCTCGGGGGCGTAGCCACTCACGGTCTCTCGGAGCAACTGCCGAACACGGTCATAATCGTCGATGGAGACAGCAGCCAGTAACTGCGTGAGTTTATCTTTGAGGGCGTCCCATGAAAGATAATCTTCATTGGCACTCATGATCTTGGGGTGACGTGTGGCAGCCACATTGTCACCAATCAACAGCTCTTCATAGAGTTTCTCACCTGGACGCAAGCCGGTGAACTCAATGGCGATATCACCGTGCGGATTGCGCTCTGAACGCACACTCATGCCGGACAAGTGGATCATCTTCTCCGCCAGCTCGACGATCCGCACTGGCTCGCCCATGTCCAGAACGAATACGTCCCCGCCCTGCCCCATTGAACCGGCCTGGATGACCAGTTGTGCTGCCTCGGGAATGGTCATGAAGTAGCGAGTGATCTTCGGGTGCGTGACCGTCAACGGGCCACCTGAAGTAATCTGTTTATGAAACAGTGGAATAACCGAACCAGATGAGCCCAGTACATTGCCGAATCGAACCATGGTGAAGCGAGTATTGTTGACCTGAGACACATTGCTTGAATCGGCGAACAAAACCGGGGCCAGTTCGCGACTCAACGCTTGCAGAGTCAGTTCTGCCAAGCGCTTGGTACTTCCCATGACATTGGTCGGCCGCACGGCCTTGTCTGTGGAAATCAACACAAAGTTGGAGACGCCAGCCTGTAGTGCCGCCTGCGCCGTACTCAAGGTACCCATGACATTGTTCAGAACACCTTCAGCAATATTGTGCTCAACCATGGGCACATGCTTGTAGGCGGCCGCGTGATACACCGTGTCCACGCTCCAGGTTTTCATGATGTCGAGCAGTTGCCCCTGGTTGCGCACCGAACCGAGAATCGGCAGCACACGGGTAGGCAGCGACTCACGCGATATGCGCTGCTCAAGCTCCGAGAGAATACTGTAAAGATTGAACTCGCTGTGCTCGAACAGCAGCAGGGTCTTGGGGCCAAGCCCTAGAATCTGCCGGCACAGCTCTGACCCTATCGAGCCCCCGGCCCCGGTCACTATTACCGACTGGCCAACAATGCAGCGCTCAAGTAAATCATCCTGGGCAGGCACAGCGTCGCGCCCCAACAAGTCTGCGATATCGACTTCCTGAATATCATCAACCTTGACGCGTCCACTGGCCAGATCCATAAAGCCGGGAATGCTTCGTACGTGCAGCGGGAAACCTTCTAGAAAACCAAGAATCTCGCGCCGCCGCGCTCGACTGACTGAAGGAATAGCCAAAAGTACTTCCTGGGCTCCGGTCATATCGATAATGCGCTGGATATGGCGAGGTTTGTACACTTGCAGGCCGGAGATCACCCGGTCGGCAATACTACTGTCGTCATCGATAAATGCCACCGGACGCATGACCTTGCCAAGTCGCAATGCCGCCACCAGCTGATTACCAGCTGCACCGGCACCATAAACGGCTACTTTCGGTAGTCCATCATCACGGCTGGTGAACGGTACATGTTGAGAGGCGGCATACCAATCACCCAGAAAATACTGGCGCATTGCCAAGCGAAGCCCGCCCACCATGATCAGGCTCAACCACCAGAAGTTGAAGATGATCGAGCGAGGCACAATATTCTGATGGGCGCTGTACCAATACACGACGAAGCCGAGAATCAGTGAGGCCAGGCTGACTGCCTTGATAATCACGATCAGGGCGTCATTACCGAAATACCGCATGACGGCGCGGTACATGCCGAACCGAATAAATAGAGGTATGCAAATCACCGGAGCACTGAGGAACAGCCACAAATGGTCCTTGATAGGATTGGCTACTTCGTCGATCCCCAGGCGCACGACAAACGCGAGCCACAACGCAGCCCAAACCAGCACAACGTCGGTCAATACCTGAACCAGCCGCTTCTTGCCACGCGGCAGCCCCAGCAATGATGCCCGCATCCTATCCATAAACCTCTCGAACACCTTTACTGCTCCCGTATCGAATCCGTCTTTCTTCGTTGAGGTGGGCACTTCAGCTCGTGGGTAATCCCGTCGAGCCAAAGCGGTTTAACCATAACCACGGTGGCAAGAACCGCAGTAACGTTCCACCTCATTGCACACTCAAGCCACAACCCCAGCAGCATGACCCACAGAGTTTACTGTAACAACTGAAAAAAAGTGCCAGGGACTTAGCAGAAAACTCACAGGCCACCCTCGTGGGCCAGAGCGCCATAGGTAGCCGGCTGCCCTGAGGCAATCAACCTCTGTCGCTGCCCTGATAGCTGCGAGCGGTCAACTTTAATGCGTCATCCGTACTGATGGGCGGTTCCCAGCCAAGCAGTGACCGGGTTTTTTCGATATCCACTTGCAGTGATCCGCACAGGCGCTGAGACAACGAGCGTTTGCCAAGTGCAGTGGCGGCAAACTTCAACAGTACCGATGGCACCGGCAGCAACCGTGCCGGTTTGCCAAGCGCGCTGGCCATTTTTTTGAGCAGCCCAGTGGTCGACAGATCATCGCCATCACTGACCAGGAATGTCTGGTTCGCCGCAGCAGGATGATCGATGCAGGTGATAATCAAGTCGACCAGATTGTCCAGAGCGACCAGGCTGCGTCGATTGTCAATTGCGCCAAACGGTAAAGGCACACCTTTATCCAGCCAACGCATCATAGAGAGAAAGTTGGCCCTGACCCCGGGACCGTAGACGAGAACAGGGCGAATAATGACAACTTCCAGCGATGATTGCTCTGCCAGCGCACGCAAGCCCTGTTCAGCCTCCATTTTCGAAATACCATAGGGGCCAACCGGCGCCGGAGTATCGTCGGCACGATAGGGTTGCCCTTTAAGCGTGCCCTCGCCGTTTACCTTGATCGAACTGATGAATATGAAACGTTTGACACCGGCAGCCACTGCTTGGCGCGCCAGGTTCAACGTCCCCTCAACGTTCACTTTGCGGTAGGCCGCCAACGGGTCCGTATCGGTGTCGTCCATCACATGAACCCGAGCGGCTGAATGGATAACAATATCGATACCGGAGAGGCCGTCCTGCCATTGCGTTTGCTCGTCCAACGAGTCAATACGCATGATTGTGGCACTTGGGCAATCCAAGCTGGCGTTTCCACGCAACGCGGCAACGACGGGGTGTCCGCTAGCGATAAGACTGTCAAGGGTCGCCTTGCCGACAAAGCCGGTTGCACCAGTCAATAGAACTGAAGAATTCATTAAATGCTGACCTTGTACCTGATGGCATCGCAAAAATTTTTGCTGTGCAACACATCATTGCTTGGCGTGCGGATGCGCTGCCTCTGATTATCGATAAATTCAAAGGATGACAGCAACCTCTATTCTTGCCGAATAAAACGCGCTGCCAGCAGTCGCCCCTGAATCATTGACATGCCCGAGCGGCTTGCAGCCTACTGGGTTTCGTTACCCTTCGCCCATGCTGCAACGAGATCGCCAGTAATGCCAGGAGCTGATTCAATACACCTGAGATCGGGCTGATCCGTGGGTTGATACCTGAAGTATGCAACAGGCCTTTTTAAGGTCCGCCGATGGAAAAACAGTCGGAGAAATGCTTAGATGCGGCTCCATTATTCAACCGTCAGACCCGCAATGACAGATAAACCCCAGATCCATTTTATTCAAGCACTGAGAGCCCTTGCGGCAATGATGGTGTTGATTTGGCATTTTCGGCCTGCCGTGAAGGGAGATATCGAGTCTTCCGTGCTGACACTATTTTTTGCCAACGGCTTTTCTGGCGTTGATGTGTTTTTTGTCATCAGCGGATTCATCATGGTCTATTCCACTGGCGGCCGATCTGGGGGCGCTAAAAATGCCCTGGTCTTCCTGGCAAAACGCTTCGCAAGGATTTGGCCACTTTACGCATTCGGTACGATACTGTATGTCTTGTTCCTCATCAGCCTTGGCTGGATGACAACGGAAGAATATATAAAAACCGCACTTAGCCTAGTATTTTACCCGGTCGCTCCCGCACCGACACTTGATGTCGGATGGACCTTGAATATTGAGATATATTTCTACCTCGTTTTTTCTTTTTGCTTGTTATTTAATCGACTGCGCTGGCTTGTGGCCGGAACCTGGATAACACTAACTGTTGCCGTACAATCCATGGTAACGGACTTTTCCTTTGTCCCACCCAGCCTTAGTTTCCTGACGCCGTTACTCGGCCAAGCCATACACCCTTGTATCCCAGAGTTTTTCGCCGGGATGGTCATTGCCGCGTTCTTCATGTCCAACATTACCGTCAGCAAACGCATGGGCCTGCCAATCGCGGGGCTGCTTGTTTCGTTTGCTGTCTGGCAGTATCTGGACGGCTTCTACAATAAACCTGGGATCTACGGAATGGGCGCAGGTGCTATCGCGCTGGTGCTGGGTTTTGCCATCGCTGAGAAGTCTGGCGCCGGCTGGAAGCCTGGAGCGGTGTTGATGTGGCTGGGTAATATTTCTTTTTCGATTTACATACTGCATACCACGGTAGGCTTAGCCCTCACCCGGGTATTAAAAAACACCCCGCTTGCCGACCACCTTGGCATTGGCTACGTTGTCTTTTTGATCGTGGTGGTTCTGCTACTGTCGACCCTGCCCCATGCTCTAATCGAACAACGCCTGAGCACGGCCCTGAGTCAGTTTATAACCGCGCGCATTACTCGTAAGCAACCCAACAACGCACAAGACGGTGTCGCCACTGCCGCCTGACCCGGCATCCTCCAGCCGATGCAGCCGGCCTGTTCATTGACTCTCATGCTGCACAGCAAGAGAGTCAATGAACCCATATTGCCAGGCAAACGCTTTACGAAAGCCCCTCCTAGGGGGCTCTCAACGTCCGCTCATGCGCAACGTTCAGCAATCACCCGCTCATCCAGAAAGCGCCGAATAACAGCTTCCCGAGAGTAGTGATCAGCCAAGTCGACGGTCGGACGAGTCCGCTCGGAAAGCACCTCGAACGCGCAGCGCTCAGGCAGCGGGTTCGAATAGTCGATAAAATACTCAATGCCCGCCTCTTTCAGCAAGTCGACAGTCGCCCCCTCATTGCTGAAGTTAAACACGGATTTATTGTAGCTCAGGTATTGCACAACCTTGGACGACAGGAAAGGGTTGGGCTTGAAGTCTGCATCGACATTAATTAATCCATCAAAGCGATTAACCACCAGACTGTTAATCAACTTTATTGGCATAAACGGCCAAATGTAAAAGTTTTTAACCCCTTTTTCCTTGGCGCTGTCCATCAACGCCTTGAGGCCCTTCTCACGCATCCATCGATAGGCAATACCATTTTTCTCAAATAGAATATTCCGCACACCACCAAACACATGCAACGCGACATCTTCGCGACCCGCAAAGAAATCCAGCATTGCATCGGGTTTACGCTCCCCGTAGAAAGACCCGATAAACGCAACATTGTGCGCATGCTGAGACGACGTGGCGACCACGTCACGGTAACACGCCGCCACCGTCTCGGGAAAAACCGCCAGCTCTTCAGCGCTCAACAGCGCCTGGTTCCTGTCAACGGTACTCACGATAGGGTTTGGCAATACACAGAAGCGTGAGACATCAAAGCCCGCATCACGGTAAAGGTCAATACTCCGCTGGTTCGTCTGCGTGACGATATTGCCTGCCGAAATCAGTTGTCGCTCCAGCGCAACCAGATTCTTCTTGCGCAGACGCGTCAACAAGCCACCTGAATAGTAGGGGTTAACCGATCCGACATCGCCGAAGGAACATACACAGCTGATGCCGAACGTCTGATTAATGAAAAGCGCGATCTTATGCAGTGAGACCGGGTCACTTCTAATGAAGATCAGGTCATAGGTCGCTACAGAAATTTCGCTGATCAGTGTGCAGCAATAGTCATAAAAACCGCCGCCTTCCAGGCCAGTGATTTTTTTGTGCAGCTTGTTAATAACAAAATTTTCTTTGGCGTCGTAAGAGAAATGCTGAGCAAGCCCGTCGATAACCTCTGGCAAGCGCGGCGATATCAGATCAACCGAGCAGCCATTTTTAATGAAGCCTTCTACCAGGGCCCGAGATACGATCCCTTCAGGACTATTTTTCAAGGAAACCTCAGTTCCCACAAATAGAATACGCATAACCGATCTCACTTCCCTTTTAACGCTGAGAATACATACCTGGAAAGAAAACGCTGCCTGTAAGCGGAGCGAACATCGCTAAACAAGAAATTGGAATGTTGTGCCATCAACAACAATTGGGCAGCAACCTGCAATAGATCATGGTGCTCAAGTACATATGCCCGACACGCGGCACCATAGGTGCCGTCAAAGTACCTGCCTTCGCTCAACTCGGCGAATGTGCGCAAACCTTCAGTGGCTGAAAAACTGCCGAGATCGAAATTTCTAGTCTCAGACAACGGCATATAAGAACATTCGTTCCCCACCGGTTCGTATGTCGGCATGACGATAAAAGATGGCAGCCCGATCGCTGCACTCTCCAATACAGAGGTGCCTTGACTGAACACTGCATCCGCTGTCGTGGCGAGTACCTTATGTAGAGCCTGGTTATCCAGGTAGCCGTGCTTTTCAATTTTGAAATGGGCTGCAGAGAGCATTTGCCCTTCTGCGTCCCCGCTGCCCACTACGTGCAAAGTGATTGGCAACTGCTGCCCCTGACTCCACGTATCTAGATCCTGAATCAACCTGTTCAGTGAGCCAATTTTGAAGTCAACCAGCCTACCCACCCAGAAAAAATTCAGCACGGTTGGTCGAGTATGACGCTGCGCGCGAGTCTCAAATATCACCGGGGACGGGAGGGGTAAGAATTTTCGGTCGACGGGGGACTGAAGGAAGCGCTGGCCAGAGCTGTAGTTTTCTCCGTCCATGAAAATCAGTGCGCTTTTTTTCGACGCGTCGGTAAACAAGGCACGAGCGTAATTTATCTGTTTACGCAGTACGAACAGATCGATCATTCGCTTCAAAAAGCTCGACGCATCAAGTTTTTTATAGAACGCAAGCGGCAGAATAGGGATGCAGTTATAGGGATGGAGTGACCAAAAAATAATCTTGGTACGGTCCTGCATCACTGCATTGCACAACGCCTCATAAGCCATATTCGGTGGCAATACAAAATAATCGCAGTCAACCTGAAAAGCCTGCCGAATAGAGCTAATAACAACGATGTCTTCATCAGGCACACCCAGCTTGGAAAATGCCCCATCGGCGTAATCCACCACTTTGCACTCGTAGCCTTGATGCTTGTAAAGCGTGTACAACCTGAAAAACAGATGCTCCGCGCCGCCAACCACTCGGCTTGGGCTATAAAAAACGAAACTCATACGACCCCCTCCGTCTTTTTTAGAAACTTATGAATTATGATGAATACAAAAAACTGTATGGGGTTTACGTACTGAGACTGGTAGAAAAAAAAGATAAATATCAATGCCAGGCACACCATGAAGAAAAGATACTTCCTTTGCCCCAGCACTTTAAATGCCACAGATAGCGGGTTCAACAGCAGCGGGATTGCCAGCACCCCAAACATGTAAACAACATAGGGGAATAGCGCCTGCGGCTTCAACTCGACACCCGCCTTATACAAAGCGCCAATCACCTCATGCTGATAGAGAACAGGGCCCAGTCCGTAATCGCTCAGTATGGTCGGCAGTGCACCATTAAAAGAGATTGTTGGGAAATAAAATACCCGCTGAAGACCATCAAGAATAGCCACGCCATTCAGGATGAATCGAGTGCTCGCACTGGGAAAGCCCAGCGCCAATTGCAATACACCTTCGTCACTCGAGAACACTGACGTCGCCAGGGGAATCAACTCGGTTGACACCCGGTCCACCGTAACGAAAAACAGCGCGCCGCCCAAGACAGCCAGCACACCCATAATGATTTTTTTATACATCCTTCCAAGTGATATATCCACCGCCAAAATCAGCACAAAAAACAAAAAACCCATCAGTGAGTAGGTACTGAGCAATATCAACAACAACATGACCTGCATCACGCGCGAGTTGAAAATCCCTTTATTCAACCCCAAGGTGTACACCAAGGCCACGTAAAATATATAAGTTGCCGCATAGGAGGGCTCACTGGCGAGGTAGGATATTCCCCTGCCCCCCTCAAGTGTCGTGTAACGACCGAAATAACTTTCCATCCATGCCGTGAGCCCCAGCATAGCAAGCACTGCAATCAATAAATGCGCCGCAATGAATAGCTTATAGAACCCCTTGCTACCGAACCCTATCCACGGGTAAGCCAATACCACCAACAGCAATACGAGCAGCAGCTTGGACACCTCAGCTAAATACTCGCTGTTAAAATCCGATAAAAACAAAACCATCAAAAATAGTATAAAAAAATAATACAAGAGTGCAGCATAAATATTAACACTCATACGCCCAGTGAGCAGACACAGGCCACCCAATAGCAACAACAAAATAGGCTGCGTCTCTGAAACACCGGGCAAGATAGGAAAAAAAATCAGCGAAATAGATAACAAAAACAAGTTTTGCAGCACAACTCCCCTGTCAAGCTTCTTTACATGATTGTGATCCACTGCGCACCTTTCCCTAAATAAAAAACCTAAACTTGCTAAGTTTAGGCTTTTAACTACCGATACCACCGCTGTTGCCAAGTTACTTACCGAAAAACTGCTTCAATGTCTCGACAATTCTGCCAGAGGCGTTGCCATCACCGTAGGGGTTATGGGCAAACGACATCTTATCGTAAGCCTCCTGGCTATTCAGCAGCTCTTCCACCTCAGCGATCATCACCTCTTCATTCGTCCCCACCAGCTTGACCGTTCCCGCCTGCAGCGCTTCGGGCCTCTCCGTCGTGTCACGCATAACCAGCACCGGCTTCCCAAGGGAAGGTGCTTCTTCCTGAATGCCTCCCGAATCGGTAAGGATCAGGTAGGAGCGCTCCATCAGGTAGACAAAGGGCAGATAGTCCAATGGTTCGATCAAGTAAACGTTGTTGATGCCCTTGAGAATCCGGTTGACCGGTTCGCGAACATTGGGGTTCATGTGCATCGGGTAAATGATGTCGACGTCCGGGTGGGCATTGGCGATATGTGCAAGCGCTTTGCAGATACGCTCGAAGCCATCACCGAAGCTCTCGCGTCGATGCCCGGTTACCAAGATGATGCGCCGATCAGATGAGATGAACGAGAACGGCTTGGCGGCTTCCGCACTCAAGACCGGGTCGCTCTTCAAGCGGCCAATGACAGAAATCAATGCATCAATGACCGTGTTGCCAGTCACGATGACATTGCTTTGCGCCACGCCTTCCCTGAGCAAGTTACTCTGAGAAGTTGCCGTAGGTGCGAAATGCAGATTAGCCAACGCGCCGGTCAGTTTTCGGTTGCCCTCCTCTGGCCAGGGAGAGTAGATATCCCATGTGCGCAACCCTGCTTCCACATGTGCAACAGGAATTCGATGGTAGTAGGCGGCAAGGCTGGTAGCGAAGGTCGTGGCGGTATCACCATGAACGAGCACCACATCAGGCACGAAATCAGCAAACACACCCCTGAGCCCTTCAAGAATCCTGACAGTCACATCTGTCAGGTCCTGCGAAGGTTTCATGATATTCAGATCGAAGTCTGGCGTCAGGTCAAACAAGTTAAGCACTTGATCCAGCATTTCCCTATGCTGCCCAGTGACGCAGATCCTCGCTTCTATTCCGGTA
Source organism: Pseudomonas fontis (assembly GCF_028656955.1). Taxonomy (GTDB): domain Bacteria; phylum Pseudomonadota; class Gammaproteobacteria; order Pseudomonadales; family Pseudomonadaceae; genus Aquipseudomonas; species Aquipseudomonas fontis. The sequence goes on along the minus strand of NZ_JAMDGY010000052.1, from coordinate 45,447 downwards.
TCGTTCGCCAGTGCAATAGCGACCGGTGCCATTTTGATCGCTTCCGGCCGGGTACCAAAAACACATAGAGTCTTTAACATTACTGCCCCCTAAACCTTTAAAAATCTTGCGGTATATACAGCCATAACCAGCCAATAAAGCGCGTAATTGACAACATACGCCATGACCACACCTTGCATGCCGTAGAAATCCGAGAGCAGCCAAGTAAAGCCAACAAAACTGATCGAAAAAATAATTTCAGCAGCGATATAGAACTTGTACATCGCCTTACTCAGAACCAGGTAGGCGAGGATCCACCCACCAATCTTTAACGTGTCCCCGAGCATCTGCAATGCGAACAACTCACGCATCGGCGAGAATTCGCTGGTAAACAGCAGCGCAATGACCACGTCACGCATAAGATACAACGTGATCCCCCCCGCCATGGTGACCGGCATAATCACTTTATAGCCGAGCGCCAACTCCTGCCGAATGGCTGCTTTATCTTTAAGTTCCGACAGCCGCGGCAAGTAGTACACACTCAGGGTCGTGGTAATCAACATCAAGTAGGCGGCGCTCAGGCGCCACATGGCCTCCCAATACCCTGCGGCCGACCAGCCAAACGACTCACCCAAGTGATCACGAACTAAAATAAGACTAAGTGGCACACAGGTCGCGGAAGTAAATGCCATCGCGGCATACTTTGAAAGGTTCAGCGCCGAGTCTTTATCGATACGCCCAACAAAATGACGAAGCTTGAACCAATTCAACTTACTGCAAATTACAACGGTGACGAAAAACGCCAGTGACTGGTATATTGCCAACGCCACCAACGCGCCGTACAAGCCAAACTGCATTGCCATGACCGCCGTGATGACCAAGGCAAACAAACTACCTGAGATATTAGCAGCGACGTAGCGAGGGATTTCCTTTTTACCGTTGAGCACCGCCAGTAGCAACGTATTGAAACTGAAAAACACCAGGCCTACAGCAAACCAAATGAAAACCCCACCTAGCGCAGGGTCCTTTAGAAACCAATCCGCTAGTTGTTTGTTGAACGCGGCGACAAGCGCCCCTGACACGATCGAACCGATCAGGGCCAACGTACCCGCGGTACGCCAGATTGAATGCTGTTTGCTCTCGTCATCGTAATACTCAGCTGTGTATTTCGTCACGCCGGTATTAATGGATGCACTGGCAAAGGTTGTAATCATCTGGACAGCGTTTTGAAACTGCCCCAATGCTGCATAACCCGATGGCCCGACATAAATGGCCAACACCTTATTGATCCCCAACAAGGTCAGCATTTTTACAAGTACTGCTATCGCATTCAGCACGCTTGTCTTGATCAAGTTCATAGTCGCGGACTAGCCCTTGCTGACGAAGCTATTACACACCTTAGCGACGTACAGGGCCTCTTCCACGGTCAAGGTCGGCCCCATTGGCAGGCTGAGAACCTGCTCATGTATTTCTTCAGTAATTGGCAACTCAAGGTGCTGCAACCCAGGGTAGGCTTGCTGCTTGTGCGGTGGGATCGGGTAGTGAATCAGCGTCTGTACACCGTTGTCCGCCAGATGACGCTGCAATGCTTCGCGGTTGGCCGTGCGAATAACGAACAGGTGCCATACATGCTGTTCGCTTCTGACCAGCGTGGGCAATGTAATTTCATCGCACACGATATTATTCAGGTACACCTCAGCGATGTGCTGACGGTGAGCAGTTTGACTGTCCAGCAGGCCCAGCTTAACGCTCAAAATAGCCGCTTGCATTTCATCCAACCGGCTATTCACGCCCTGGAAAATATTCTTGTATTTCTCATGCGAGCCGTAGTTACGCAGTGCTTTCAATACGTCGTACAGCGCTGGGTCGCTGGTGGTAATTGCACCGGCGTCACCCAGGGCCCCTAAATTTTTACCTGGATAGAAACTGAAACCAGATGCATCACCCCAGCCTCCTGCCTTGCGCCCGGCAATCGCCGCGCCGTGCGCTTGAGCTGAGTCTTCGAGAACCAGTAGTTGGTGCTCGGTCGCTATGTCCAACAGGGCTGGCATGTCGGCAAGCTGACCGTACAAGTGCACCGGCAACAGGACTCGGGTTTTCGGTGTCAACGCGCGCTTGACGTTTTCCGGGCAAAGATTGAATGTCTGGCTATCGGGCTCGACCAATACCGGCACCAGTCCATTTTCACTGATGGCCAGAATACTAGCGATATAGGTATTTGCAGGAACAATCACCTCGTCACCCACCTGCAACTTGCCCATGATTTTCCAGGCGCGCAAGGTAAGGGTCAGTGCGTCCAGACCATTGGCGACGCCAAGGCAATACTGGGTACCACAGTACTCAGCGAAGCGCTGTTCAAACGCTTCGAGGCTTTTCCCCTGAATATACCAACCCGAATCAAGCACCTGGGTCATGGCCTCGATCAGTTGCTCGCGGCAACCCTGGTTTATTGCTTTAAGATCCAGAAAAGGGACGTTCATAGTTAATCCTTAAAATAATTTTGGGAACTGAACCAGGCGCTGTCCGCGCCGACCTATCGAGACGGCTCCTTGGCAGCCAGCCAAGCCTGGCTCAAGACTGCTTCTCGAGTTCGCCCGCACGGAACTTGAAAGCGATAAAAATCAGGGGCAGGTACGCAAGCACCGTCATCGACAGCCCATCGAGATGGTAAAACACACTGATACCAGCCAACGGCATCAGCCAAAGCACGTTGATCGCCAACACCGCCAAGGTGACACAGCGGTGGCTATTATAATGTCGCGATGCAAACTGGTAAGCGTGACTACGATGCGCTTCATAGACCTTGTCGCCCCGTGCCAACCGCCTGATCAGGGTAAAGGTTGCATCAACGATGAACACGCCCATCAATATCAGCCACCCCCAGAACAAGGCCGGGGAAATCCATGCCGCCTGCAGCGACAATATGCCAAGGGTTATCCCGAGAAATCCGCTGCCGGCATCCCCCATGAAGATGCGTGCAGGAGGAAAATTCCAGACAAGAAAACCTGCTACTGCGATGGCCAGGACAATACTCGGTAACCCAGAGGCACTGGCGTCCACGCACAAGTAAAGCAGGAGCCCACCTATGCATGTACAAAGCGCCTGAATACTGGCGATGCCGTCAATACCATCCATGAAGTTGAACAAATTCAACATCCACACCAGATAGAGCGCACCGAACACGTACCCCAGAACGCCAAGGCTGAGGGTAACGTTGAAAATCGTCACCGAGGGCATTCCGCCCATCCACCAAAGCGCCCAGAAGGCCGCAAAGAAGTGCCCCAAAAGCCTCCAGCGCGCAGCAATATGCCCGTGATCATCAAGGAATCCGATGATCGCGACAACAGCCCCGGCGCCGGCCAAAGAGATCGCAAAATCAGCAGAAATCGCGGCATTCAACCAAAGTGCACACAGCGCCAGTAAAAACGTGAGGACAATTGCGACCCCTCCGCCGCGAGGAGTCGGCACCTTGTGCGAGCTTCGGCTGTTGGGTACGTCCAATATACTGCGGGACAGCGCGTATTTACGTAATAACGCTGTCAGAAGAAATGAGGTAAAAAAGACCACCACTCCATATAGCCAAAAATAGCTCTGCATAACTACCTTTTCTACCGATAAAATTTCGCCCGTTAACCTGAAGCGTTTAGGGCAGCTACGACATCGAGTACATTGTTCGTTAAGTGCTTATGAGTTGCCAACAAGCCTCCGACACGAGCCAGATCATCATAAGCACCGCTACCTGCCATGATCCAGAGCCTGCGGATCAGCCTGGGTCTGGTGAAGCTAACCGGCCTGGTGCCCCGCGAAAGGCCCGCACTGAAATTTATTATACGGCCTACTGGATGTGCCTGTAACCCAGTCCATGCGCTTTGCGCTTGGCTCGCTGCGTCGATCAGAAACCACGTAATACTACAAAATGCGCTGTTTCCGAGCCGAATACGCTGGTAAGTACAAGCCAATACGTCAACAGCCGCTTCTCACCGAACTGAACCGGATCGCGCCCTGAAGACGATCGCCAAAGCGCAGCGCCCACGCAACGCTCAATAAATGCAGTCAGCCCTACTGACACTGCTCGGTGGCGACCAGTTCACTTGCGACTCACGCCCCTGTCCGACTGCGTAGAAATGCACTTCCTCGGCGAGCCGAAGAAGGTAATTTAATTGGATGCATGCACGCCTTACCAAGCCTAAGGATGTCCTGAGGATGCCGGCGGATTGAGATGGGGAGTCTACTGAGCGGGCTCATCAAGGCTTCCTGGATGGGCCCGCTGGACACAACAGCACCGTTGCGTACATTCACGACGGCAAAGCGCCGGGGAGCATGCCCACCAGGAGACCTCAGAACGTATTCAGATAGTAATACGCTGCGCGTCAGCGCATGAACTGAATGTTAGTTACGAGTAGCCAACGCGAGGAAATCTTCATAATTACGAATGTAATCTTGCTCATCGTAATAATCGCTGGCCAGTACCAGCAATACGCAGTCATCACTGAAGTCGTGCATTTCGTGCCAAATCATCTTGCCGACGTGCAGCACCTTGGCAGGGGAGTCGAGCATGACTTCTTCAACAGAGTGACCATCATTCATGATCATGCGGCACTGCCCAGCCACACAGACGGCCATCTGCTCCAGCTCTTTGTGCGCGTGAAAGCCGCGCGAAACTCCCGGCTGCGTCGCGGTCAAGTAATAGACACGCTGAATAGCGAACGGAATATTTCTATTTGCCTCAAGAACGTTAAGATGACCACGTTCATCACCTAAGACTTGAACGTCCACAAGGTTGATCAAACTCATTTTTAAGCCTCAACTGTTAATGCGAGTAAATATTCCATACACCCTTAACGTCGCCATGCAATCGCTGTACGCATCAAAAGCCTTAACGATACGCTACCGCGCTTACCGGGTGAGTCTCAGACCACACGTTGACGGGTGATACACCTGCGTAACACTTTCAGCTCGCCCCAGGACACGATACAGGACGTTGCCTGCACGAAACTGGCGCCCGCCGTAATCGCCACCGTCACTTTAAACCCTCCCGACTATACGGGGGGCCAGCACTGAGCGCTTGGCAAAAAATGCAACCTGCCATCCATGCAACTGTTCGGTGGCTTCACCCCAGACGGGCCGATTCTCGCTGTGAAACACCAGCAGGTGCTTGCACGTCAAGTACTTGCGTCGCAGGATGCAGGTAAGAACGAGCTCGCAATACCGAAAACTGGTAGCGCACGAATGCAAGCAACAAACCAAGAATCAATCCCAATGCCGTGCCGAACAGCACGACAAGCAGACGCTTGGGCCTAATGGGAGAGTCGGAAGGCATCGCTCGCTGATCGACAGAGACCAGTTGAACTCGACTGAGATCTGTCCCCAGACTACCGAGACGCGCTGCCTCAGCCCGCGAAGCCTGAACATCACGCAGGAATATATCTTCATTCGAGCGACTGTTCAGCACCTCTATCTCTCGGTTTGCCTGAAGCAGCTGCAACTCCTTGGCAATTTCGGCGATGCGCCCGCCCTCAAAATCATCCGAGGTGCGCTTTTGCAACGTCGAGAGCTCTGCCTCCAGCGCGTCTGTCCCCAAGAAGTAAAGCGGTGCCTGCTGGCTGCTCACTTCAGTCCTGATAATATTAGCCCCGCTCGAAAGATCGGAATCCGTGAGCGATGAAGGCGTCGAGGGCTTCTTAATACCCAGGCTGCGAGCGATAGCGATCGCCTCATTGAGTTGACTGGCTCGATCGCCACGCAATATTTTCAACTGCAGCCGAAGTGCTTTCAACTCATCCTGCAGCCTTGCACGCTTCAGGTTATCTGACTCACGCAAAACTGCGATTTTTGCGCCCTTGTCGAGTTGATAAGTAGCGCGGGCAAAGTCAATCTTCCCGTTAATTTCAGATAATCTGTTTTTTATCAAAACATTCAAATCGGCGGTGATTTTTTGGCGCTCGACATCGATTGCATAAGCCACAAACTTATTGAGCACTGCTGCACCATCGACGCCTTCAACGTAATCAAACTTGAGCTCAATTAATCGCCTGAACTCATCTACTTGATTGACATCCTGCAAATCAAACGCTGCAGAATCCTTGTTAAATGCCCTGAAGTTTTGCTCGAGTGAGCGACCCGGCTTAATATACCTACTAAAAAGCTCCTCATTGTCCCTGAAGAAGTTCAACTGCGTTTCGTATGAGCCTAGCGACACGGCGACTCTGGAAAGCGCGGCATTGGGAGGGAGGCTGTAGATTTCCGAGCGATTCAAGGCATCCAGCTCATTCACAGCTGCCGGCCGCAAGACACTACTAACCTGATAGACGGGCGTAGTCAGAAAAGCATAGCCCAAGGAGAGAACACACCCGACCAGAGCCACAACCATGACCAGACGCTTTTGTCGCCAGATGGCTTGAGACAAGGCGTAAAAATCAATTTCGGTACCAGGGGAGTGCGTCGGTGCTTCAAAAAAACCGCTCAATGTTTTGCCCATCGTCAAAAGGTGTGACTACCTGGTTGCCCCCTAAGCAATAACATTTCCGAAGGAAAATAGGGCCAAGGAGCTCACTCAGACCTCCATGCGCTTAGGGATCTCACTGTAACCGTGTTCTCTGGCAGTCTGACATCAATTGGGGAGTTTTCAAGACTTGACAAAATAGGCTTTAACCTGAGACGACCCCTTAGCATCCAAAACAGCCTCGCCAGTCAAGACTACTGTCTTTCCCTTCCCCCGAGATGAACCATCAACCCGAAAATGAAAACTTCGGGGTATCAGGATCGGCACCTAAGCTTTTGACTTACTAATCCCACCTGAAAATCTGATGATCAACGATATTCAAGGATGCTCAATGACGTTGGGTGTACTTCAATACTTTTTCCTATCACTACGATCAAAACCTTGTAACCCCAAGCCCCCCTATCACATGGCAAGGAGAAAGCAGCACAGCAGCGCCTATTAACCTTGACGACCACTTAGCATCCTTCCCCCTCCAGTTCGCTGATCGCTACCTGACGGCGCGCCCCCCTTCCCCTCTAAAGGTTTCGCGCCAGATCAGCAGAATGCACACCAGACCCACGCCAAGCAGCAAACCGCCCAAGACGCCAATGGCTAACACCAGGGGTGGATTCGGCTTGATTGGCTGGTCGGGCAACTCAATAACGCCGTCCTGACGGAACACCTGTATATCATCTGGCTTGATGTTCAGGCCCCGGTAGAACGCCAAGTCAGCTTGCTTATTACGCAGGCTCTTGATGTAGGGATCGTTAGACGGGCGCTTTTCAAGATTGTCGATTTCTGACTGCAATGCCTGGCTGCCACGCATATAGGTAAGCGAACCTTCCATGCTCGCGGAAAGCTCGCCAGAAAGGTTATTGGCAATAATAGGCGGCCGCTCAAGCCCGATAGACTTTGCAACAAGCAGTGCTTCTTTCAGTTGCGCAATTCTATCCTCACGCTGCCTCTGGGCACTTTCCTGCGCGATAGAAATTTGCTGCTCGATGTTGCTGACGATCATCAGTACATCACTTTTAACGCCATTCAACACCTCTTGCTTCGCATAGCCAGCGGCCATCTCGGTATACCGACCAGCCCACTCTGCAGCTCGATCCGGATTGTTAGCCCGCGCACTGACAGAGTAGCTATCTTGAAAACTTTTACTCGCTTGCGCTACTTCAACCACCTTAGAAAATTTCTCATACAACTCGTCACTCGAATACGCCGAGCCACTGCTAGCGACAACAGGAAGGTAGTACTTCCTGAAAAATTCACGGCGCAGGGATTCGGAGTGTAACGCTCGAAGATAAACATCATAGATGCCCTTCGCGGTCAAAAGCGGCAATCCCGAATCACCACCGCGCCCATAATTCAAGGCAGCGATATCATTCTGCGTGGGCGGCTGAACAAATGCCTTGGCCTCATAGACGGGCTTCACAAAATAAATATATACAGCAGCAAGCAATGTCGAAATGATTGCAATCGATGCAATCAGTAAACGCTTGTCCCACAACTCCCTAACATATTTCTTGAGTTCAACTTCATCAGTATCTTGCGAACGCTCACGATCAATGCGCATTTAATCTGTTTTTCCTTAAGCCCAGATTTGTTTAATTTTATGCCTTAAGGGCTTTTCACTACCATCCACCAAGGAAGGAGAGCGCAAGACCAGGAAGTCTCACTAACGTCTTTCGTTAACGTCAGCTCCTGACCTGAGCTTAGCTGCCCCCCCTCTCTTGCCACCTAAAAAACCTTATAATAAATACCCATATAAAACAAAATCCATCGTGCAATTTGACATTTAGAGTGTTTTCTCATTAATGAGTTCCACCCTGCTCGCACCGACCGTCGTCCACAATGGCAACTCAGCTCGGTATGAGCGTAACAACCTGCTTTCCAGCCTGCCGATAGAGCCCCTGCAACGCCGCAGCAAGCCCTTGTTTGTCACCCTCGCTACCATGCACCAACACGACCTTAGAGGGCCACCCACTCATCGCACTCACAAACCCCAGCAATCCTGCCTGGTCAGCATGCGCCGAATACCCAGTCAGTGTGATCACTTTGGCGTTGATTTCATACATCTGCGCATCCAGATCAATTTTCACAAAACCTGACGCCCCCTCGCTCGCTTTTATCACTGCGCCCGGCGTGCCTTTGGCCTGATAACCTGTAAAGACCACTTCATGACGAGGGCTCCCAAGCATAGCCTTGAGATAGTTGACGATGCGGCCTCCTGAACACATGCCATTTCCAGCGATTACGATTGCCGGGCGTCCCGTGCTGGCCAGATAATTCACAACCGTTTGATGCTGAGCAACGGTTTCAATGCTGATGAGCTGACTGAAGCCTAGCGGCGCACGCCCCTCAAGCAAGCGCTGGCGAGCACAATCACTCCAGAATTCATTGAGCTGGCGATACGCTCGCGTCATCTTTCCAGCCAAAGGCGAATCCAGAATGACCGGCAACTGTGGCCAATCTACAGGGCCCTCAGCCGTGCGCCCGCCTGCTTGAACAAGTGATTTTCGGTGCAGAATCGCTTCTATCTCATAGAGCAGTTCTTGAGTACGACCTACGCTGAACGCTGGAATCAAGATGGTCCCCTGATCAAGCAACGCCCTTTCGATTACCCGCTCCAGCGCCTGCTGGCGATCATTTACGCTGTCGTGCACTCGATTGCCATAGGTACTCTCCAGCACCAAGGTATCGGCCCGTTCAGGTGAAACCGGTGCAGAAAGCATTGGATTGCGCCCAGAGCCAAGATCTCCGGAAAAGATGATCCGCTGGCTACTACCCGTGGCGAGGTCACAGACATCACATTCGATGTATGCCGAACCCAACACATGGCCAGCAGGCTGCAACCGCACGCGACAGCTAAGCTCAGCACTTTCAACCAGGTCATACCAGGTGCCGAATGGTAAAGGCAAGATTGCTTGCTCAATCTGCTGAACATAACGTTTTACCCGAGCGGGGTTTCGGCTGATCTCGAGCCTGAACGCATCCTCCAGGACAATCGGCAACAACGCCGCTGAAGGCTCACTGCAGATGATCGGACCTTCGTAGCCCGCCGCTAGCAAAGCGGGGATACGACCGACATGATCCAGGTGCACATGAGTAACCAGCAATGCCTCTACCCCACCAAGGGTAAACCCCAGCCCCTCCGCCGGGCAGGACTCAACACCCTGAAAGAGCCCACAATCAACCAACAAACTACGGGTTGCATCCAAGTGCAACTGGTGACATGAACCACTGACGCCTGAGGTGGCGCCATGATGAACGATGAAGGGATAATCCATAAAAACCTGCTCGCTCTGCTCGTAGTGACAAGAGCGGTATTACCCCACAAATAACAAAACTGTGAAGCGAGCAAACAAGAAACAAGACCGTAGGAAATTTCTGTTTATTTCGTAGTCTTAACCTGGCTGCTCAGCTCGTCTGAGCGAACGACGCAACCGCCGCCTGGATCTCAGAACGATATACCCTGATAGCAACGGCCCGACTACCAACCCCGCCAAGAGCGCTACCAAAACCAGTATCGCAAGAGGAACAGGCGGAGCCGACCAACCGAAGAGAACCAAGGCAACCGACTGCTGGTTTTCCAAAACGAAAAACAGAACTGCCGCTGCTATTGCAAGTATGGAAAGTGCCAGCGCAAGGCGCTTGATGCTGTGCATACTGAATTCCCTATACGTCAGGCTGGATGCTGCTCGTCTTCTTCATTGACGCGGTCACGCAGCTCCTTGCCCGGCTTGAAGTGCGGCACGAACTTGCCGTCAAGGCTGACAGACTGCCCGGTCTTGGGGTTACGCCCAACCCGCGGCGCGCGATAGTGCAGCGAAAAACTGCCAAAACCACGGATCTCGATGCGATCCCCAGTAGCCAGGCACTGGGACATCTGCTCAAGCATGGTCTTGATGGCCAGCTCCACATCCTTGGATGAAAGCAGCCCCTGATGGGTGACAATTCGTTCGATCAGCTCCGACTTCGTCATACTTTTCCCTTCTTTATCAAGCAGCTAGATCATTGCTTCATTGTTTTTAGCACGCCCCGAGGGATTTGAACAGCTCGGTTATTGACTTAATCAATTATTCAAGATTTGTTACAAACTGCCGGGTCAGCTACAAAAAAGCCAAACCCCTCAAAGCCGGGACTTCCAGCCGCTTGCCACCCTCAAATCGCAGGCACAAAAAAGGGCGACCGAAGTCGCCCTTTTTCATGATCAAGCAGAACTTAGTTCTGTTTGGCCATTGCTTCGCGCAGCAGTGCAGCCATGGTGGTATCGGCAGCAGCTTCTGGAGCCTGTTTCAGGCTCTGGATAGCTTCTTTCTCTTCAGCGTCGTCTTTCGACTTGATGGAGAGATTGATTACGCGGCTCTTACGGTCAACGCTGATGATCTTAGCTTCGATCTCTTCGCCTTCCTTCAGAACGTTACGCGCGTCTTCAACGCGGTCACGGCTGATTTCGGAGGCTTTCAGAGTAGCTTCGATGTCGTCGGCCAGAGTAACGATAGCGCCTTTGGCGTCAACTTCCTTGACGATACCTTTGACGATAGCGCCTTTGTCGTTAACCAGGACGTACTCGGAGAACGGATCGCTTTCCAGCTGCTTGATACCCAGCGAGATGCGCTCACGCTCTGGATCTACGGACAGGATAACGGTGTCCAGCTCGTCGCCTTTCTTGAAGCGACGTACGGCTTCTTCGCCCACTTCGTTCCAGGAGATGTCGGACAGGTGAACCAGACCGTCGATGCCGCCGTCCAGACCAATGAAGATACCGAAATCGGTGATCGACTTGATGGTGCCGGAGATTTTATCGCCCTTGTTGAACTGGCCAGAGAAGTCTTCCCATGGGTTCGACTTGCACTGCTTGATGCCCAGGGAGATACGACGACGCTCTTCGTCGATGTCCAGAACCATAACTTCCACTTCGTCGCCGACTTGTACGACTTTCGAAGGGTGGATGTTTTTGTTGGTCCAGTCCATTTCGGAAACGTGTACCAGGCCTTCCACGCCTTCTTCCAGCTCTGCGAAGCAGCCGTAGTCGGTCAGGTTGGTGACGCGCGCCATGACGCGGGTGCTTTCTGGGTAACGTGCCTTGATAGCAACCCATGGGTCTTCGCCCAGTTGCTTCAGGCCCAGGGAAACGCGGTTACGCTCACGATCGTACTTCAGAACCTTGACATCGATCTCGTCGCCAACGTTGACGATTTCCGATGGGTGCTTGATACGCTTCCAGGCCATGTCGGTGATGTGCAGCAGGCCATCAACGCCGCCCAGATCAACGAATGCGCCGTAGTCGGTGAGGTTCTTGACGATACCTTTGACTTGTTGGCCTTCCTGCAGCGATTCCAGCAGAGCTTCGCGCTCGGCGCTGTTTTCGGCTTCCAGGACGCTGCGACGGGAAACGACAACGTTGTTGCGCTTCTGGTCCAGCTTGATGACCTTGAATTCCAGCTCTTTGCCTTCGAGGTGGGTGGTGTCGCGCACTGGGCGGACATCAACCAGGGAGCCCGGCAGGAACGCACGGATACCGTTAACGTCGACAGTGAAGCCGCCTTTAACTTTACCGTTGATAACGCCCTTGACCACTTCTTCGGCGGCGAAAGCTGCTTCCAGAACAATCCAGCACTCGGCGCGCTTGGCTTTTTCACGGGACAGCTTGGTTTCGCCAAAGCCGTCTTCGACCGCGTCCAGCGCAACGTGAACTTCGTCACCGACCTTGATGGTCAGCTCGCCAGCGTCGTTGTAGAACTGCTCGAGCGGGATGACGCCCTCGGACTTCAGACCGGCGTGGACAGTAACCCAGTCACCGTCGATATCAACAACGATACCGGTGATGATCGCACCTGGCTGAAGGTTGAGGGTTTTCAGGCTTTCTTCAAAGAGTTCCGCAAAGCTTTCGCTCATTTTAATTCCTGTCAATTAGGGCGAAACATACGCCCATCAGCCACATTCCAGACAATGTGGGTTTCGTTCATATAAAGGGATGCCGACAGGACGTTGACTGGTGCCCCTGCCTGCCTCCCTGATCATCAGGCGATATCGCGCAGGGCGATCTCGCTTCTGATGCGTTGCAACACCTGTTCGATGGACAATTCCGTGGAATCCAGCTGAATTGCATCGGCCGCCGGCTTAAGCGGGGCCACTGCGCGCTGGGTGTCGCGCTCATCGCGCGCACGTATCTCATCTAGCAGACTCGACAGACTAACATCATCGCCCTTTGCCTTCAACTGCAAGTAACGACGACGCGCCCGTTCCTCGGCACTGGCCGTCAGGAAAATCTTCAGCGGTGCATCGGTGAACACCACCGTGCCCATGTCCCGCCCATCGGCGATCAGGCCCGGCGATTCCTGGAAGGCACGCTGGCGCTGCAGCAATGCATCACGCACCGCCGGCAGCGACGCCACCATGGAGGCGCCCGCCCCGACGGTTTCGGTACGGATGACATGACTGACATCCTCACCTTCGAGAATGATCTGCTGCAACTTGCCCGGCTCGGCGGCGATGAACTGCACATCCAGATGCGCGGCAAGCTTGGTGAGCAGCTCTTCGTTGGTCAGGTCGACGCCATGATTGCCGGCAGCGAACGCCAACAACCGATAAAGCGCACCGGAGTCCAGCAGTTTCCAGCCCAACTCGCGCGCCAGCAGGCCGGCAACCGTGCCTTTACCCGAGCCGCTTGGGCCGTCGATGGTGATGACCGGTGCATTCACGTTCACGACTTGCCCTCTTCAGCCACACGGATACCGACTTCGGCGCACAACGACAGGAAGTTCGGGAACGATGTGGCAACGTTGGCGCAGTCATGGATGCGGATCGGCGCCGTAGCACGCAACGAGGCAACACTGAAGGCCATGGCAATACGGTGGTCACCGTGACCATGCACTTCGCCGCCACCGATCGCGCCGCCATCGATGATGATGCCGTCCGGGGTTGGCTCGCACTTCACGCCCAAGGTCAGCAGGCCGTCGGCCATGACCTGGATACGGTCCGACTCCTTCACCCGCAGCTCTTCAGCGCCACGCAGCACGGTACGCCCTTCGGCGCAGGCGGCGGCAACGAACAGCACAGGGAACTCGTCAATCGCCAGCGGAACCAGGGCTTCAGGGATCTCGATACCCTTGAGCTTGGCGCCGCGCACTCGCAGGTCTGCCACCGGCTCCCCGCCCACTTCACGCTGGTTTTCCAGGGTGATGTCGCCGCCCATCAGGCGCAGGATATCGATCACACCGGTGCGCGTCGGGTTGATGCCGACGTGCTCCAGCAGCAGCTCGGAGCCTTCGGCAATCGATGCTGCGACCAGGAAGAAAGCCGCCGAGGAAATATCGGCCGGCACTTCGATGTGCGTTGCACTCAACTTGCCGCCCGATTGCAGCGAAGCGCTCGGGCCGTTGACGCTGACGTCATAGCCGAAGCCCCGCAGCATGCGCTCGGTGTGGTCACGGGTCGGTGCCGGCTCGGTGACAGTGGTCTTGCCTTCGGCATACAGGCCAGCCAGCAGCAAGCAGGATTTAACCTGCGCACTGGCCATCGGCAGCGTGTAGTCCAGCGCCTTGAGCGTGTGGCCACCACGAATGGTCATTGGCGGACGCCCCTCGGCGGCCGTCTCGATGACCGCACCCATTTCCCGCAGCGGGTTGGCAACGCGGTTCATCGGACGCTTGGACAGCGAGGCATCGCCAGTCAGCACGGTATCAAACGGCTGTGCTGCCAGCAGGCCGGACAACAGGCGCATCGAGGTACCGGAGTTACCCAGGTAGATCGGGCCCGGTGGCGGCTTCAGGCCGTTGAGGCCAACGCCATGGATAGTCACGCGGCCGTGATGCGGCCCTTCGATGACCACGCCCATGTCGCGGAACGCCTGCAGCGTTGCCAAGGCATCTTCACCCTCGAGGAAGCCTTCCACCTCGGTGGTGCCGTCTGCCAGGGAGCCGAGCATGATCGAGCGATGGGAAATAGATTTGTCGCCTGGGACGCGAATACGCCCGGACAGGCGGCCACCAGGTTGTGCCAGGAAAATCAGGTCGTTGGAGTTCATAGCGTCCACATAGGCCCGGCGGGCCAGGATTTTACTGAAATGCTCGCGGGCAACCCGGGCGCGGGTGAATACACCCAGCAGCTGGTGCCCATCCCCTGCATCGACCGCGTCACGCAAGGCGTCGAGGTCGCTGCGAAATGTATCCAGAGTGCGCAGGACAGCTTCGCGGTTGGCGAGAAAGATGTCATGCCACATGACCGGGTCGCTTCCGGCGATTCTTGTGAAATCGCGGAACCCACCGGCAGCGTAACGGAAGATATCGAGGTTTTCATTGCGTTTGGCCAACGAATCGACCAAGCCGAATGCCAACAGGTGCGGAAGGTGGCTGGTTGCAGCCAACACTTCATCATGACGCTCGACCTGCATGTGCTCGACGTCAGCCTCCAGCGCACGCCAGAGTCGATCAACCAGGGCCAGGGCCGCAGGATCGGTCTCGGGCAGCGGCGTGAGGATCACCTTGTGTCGGCGGAACAGCGCGGCATTGGAGGCTTCCACGCCGCTCTGTTCGGAGCCGGCAATCGGGTGCCCCGGCACGAAGCGCGGCAGCAGACCACCCATCGCTTCACGCGCAGCGCGCACCACATTGCCCTTGGCGCTACCGACATCGGTGAGCACGGCCTGGCCCAGGTCCAACTGCGCCAGCCTGGCCAGCAGCTTTTCCATCGCAAGGATCGGCACGGCGAGCTGAATCACATCAGCCCCCACGCACGCCGCAGCGAGGTCTTCCTCGCAACGATCGACCACACCCAGCTCCACTGCCAGCTTGCGCGACTGCGGATCCAGGTCGACGCCGACCACTTCACGGCACAGGCCGCTTTCACGCAGGCCCTTGGCGAAAGACCCGCCAATAAGACCCAGCCCTACCACGACCAGACGCCCGACGACAGGACCGCCTTGCTGTTTTACGACATCAACCACGGAGCAGGACCCTGTTCAGAACAACACGCATTGGCATACCTCAGAGCACCGCTTTCGGGTAGGAGCCCAGGACTTTCAGGGCTACCGCCTCCTGACTGATCTGCTCGAGCACGGCCTTGATCAACGGGTCGCGGTGATGACCAACGAAATCGATGAAGAACACGTAGGTCCACTTGCCGCTGCGCGACGGACGGGTCTCGATACGCGTCAGGTCGATGCCGTTCTCATGGAAGGGCACCAGCAATTCGTGCAACGCGCCCGGCTTGTTGCTCATCGAGACGATGATCGAGGTCTTGTCGTCGCCAGTCGGCGGCACTTCCTGGCTACCAATCATCAGGAAGCGCGTGGAGTTGTCCGGACGGTCTTCGATCTTCTCGGCCAGGCGAGTCAAGCCATACAGGCCAGCCGCCATGTCACCGGCGATAGCGGCGGAGTTCCACTCACCCTTGACCCGCTTGGCCGCCTCGGCGTTGCTCGAAACAGCCACGCGCTCGACGTTCGGGTAATGGGCGTCCAGCCATTTGCGGCACTGAGCCAGCGACTGGGCGTGGGAGTAGATCCGGCTGATGCTGTCGGTCTTGGTGTTCTCGCCCACCAGCAGGTGGTGGTGGATACGCAGCTCGACTTCACCACAGATCACCATGTCGTGCTCAAGGAAGCTGTCGAGGGTGTGGTTGACCGCACCTTCGGTAGAGTTTTCCACCGGCACCACACCGAAATTCACCGCACCAGCGGCCACTTCGCGGAACACTTCATCGATAGCCGCCATCGGCTTGCTGATCACGGCGTGACCAAAGTGCTTCATGGCCGCCGCCTGGGTGAAGGTCCCTTCAGGGCCCAGGTAGGCAATTTTCAGCGGCTGCTCAAGGGCCAGGCACGAGGACATGATTTCGCGGAACAACCGCGCCATCTCTTCGTTACCCAGCGGCCCCTGGTTGCGCTCCATGACACGCTTGAGCACCTGTGCTTCACGCTCGGGCCGGTAGAACACCGGCGCCTCGCCTTCAGCCAGGGTAGCGGTCTTGACCCGCGCCACTTCCTGCGCGCAACGCGCACGATCGCTGATCAGTTCGAGGATTCGCTCGTCGAGGCTGTCGATGCGTACGCGCAGCGCCTTGAGTTCCTGTTCGGACATATCAGGCATGCTCCTTCTCGAATTCGGCCATGTAGGCAACCAGCGCTTCCACAGCGTCCAGGCCCAGGGCGTTGTAGATCGAGGCACGCATGCCGCCCACCGAACGGTGGCCCTTCAGGTTGAGCAGGCCACGGGCATCAGCACCCAGCAGGAATGCCTTGTCCAGGCGCTCGTCCGCCAGACGGAACGGCACGTTCATCCAGGAACGGGCATTGGTGGCAATCGGGTTGGTGTAGAAGTCGCTATTGTCGATGAAGCCGTACAGGCGATCTTTCTTGGCCTTGTTGCGCTGCTCCATGGCCGCGACGCCGCCCTGCTCCTTCAGCCACTCGAACACCAGGCCCGAGAGGTACCAGGAGTAAGTAGCCGGGGTGTTGTACATCGAGCCGTTGTCAGCCGCGACCTTGTAGTCGAGCATGGTCGGGCAACTGCTGCGCGCATGGCCCAGCAGGTCTTCACGGACGATGACCACGACCAGGCCGCTCGGGCCGATGTTCTTTTGCGCGCCGGCGTAGATCATGCCGAACTGCGACACATCGGTCGGACGCGAAAGGATGTCGGAGGACATGTCGACCACCAGCGGCACATCACCCGTCTGCGGTACCCAGTCAAACTGCAGACCACCGATGGTCTCGTTCGAGGCGTAGTGCAGGTAGGCGGCGCCCGGGGTCAGGTTCCACTCGTTCTGGCCCGGAATGTTCAGGTAGTCATAAGGCTTGGCGCTGGCCGCAACATTGATGTTGCCGTAGCGACGCGCTTCCTCGATGGCTTTTTTCGACCAGATGCCGGTCTCGATGTAGTCCGCCGTGCCGTTTTCCGGCAGCAGGTTCAACGGGATCTCGGCAAACTGCTGGCTGGCACCGCCCTGGAGGAACAGCACCTTGTAGTTGGAGGGGATGGACAACAGGTCGCGCAGGTCCTGCTCGGCCTTTTCGGCAATGGCCACGTAGTCATCGCTACGGTGGCTCATTTCCATGACCGACAGGCCTTTACCGTTCCAGTCCAGCATCTCGGCCTGGGCACGTTGCAGCACAGCTTCAGGAAGCGCAGCAGGGCCTGCGCAGAAGTTAAAGGCTCGTTTGCTCACATCCACTCTCGCTCTGCTCTAGATAACAGTGGGAGCGGACGCCGCTTTCGCGGGCTACCCCGCTCCCACAGCCGCTCCCAAAGGGTGCACTTCTACAGTTTATTCCTGCGGTGTCTCTTCGTCGGCAGCAGCATCCAGTTGCGACCCTTCGACGACGTCGGTGCCAGCCTCTGCATCCAGCTCACCTTCGAAATCTTCATCACCTTCCTCATCCGAAGGCTCCTGGACCCGCTCCAGACCCACCAGGGTCTCGTCGCTGGCCAGTTTGATCAAGGTCACGCCCTGGGTGTTACGGCCCAGGCTGGAGACTTCACCTACACGGGTACGTACCAGGGTGCCCTGGTCGGAAATCAGCATGATTTCCTCACCTTCCAGCACCTGTACCGCACCTACCAGACGACCGTTACGATCATTGCTGACCATGGCGATCACGCCCTGGCCGCCACGCTTGTACTCAGGGAACTCGCCAATCGCGGTGCGCTTGCCGAAACCACGCTCGGAAGCGGTGAGGATCTGGCTGCCTTCTTCCGGGATGATCATCGAGATCAGTTTCTGCCCTTCAGCCAGGCGCATGCCGCGTACACCGCGAGCCGTACGGCCCATGGCGCGCACATCAGACTCTTTGAAGCGGGTGACCTTGCCGGCGTCGGAGAACAGCATGACCTCACGCTCGCCATCGGTGATGGCTGCGGAAATCAGGATATCGCCTTCATCCAGCTCCAGCGCGATCAGGCCGACGCTACGCTGACGGCTGAACGATTCCAGCGGGGTCTTCTTCACGGTGCCGTTGGCGGTCGCCATGAAGATGAAGTGACCTTCGGTGTATTCCTCGACCGGCAGCATGGTGGTGATGTGCTCACCTTCGTCCAGCGGCAGCAGGTTCACCAGTGGGCGACCGCGTGCAGCTCGGGACGCTTCCGGGATCTCGTAGGTCTTGAGCCAGTACACCTTGCCCTTGCTGGAGAACAGCAGCAGCGTGGTGTGGCTGTTGGCAACCAGCAGGTGCGAGATGTAGTCCTCGTCCTTGACGCCGGTAGCCGACTTGCCTTTACCGCCACGACGCTGGGCCTGGTAGGCCGCCAGCGGCTGGGTCTTGGCGTAGCCGCTGTGGGAGATGGTCACCACGCGCTCTTCTTCCGGGATCATGTCACCCAGGGTCAGGTCCAGGCGGGCATCGAGGATCTCGGTGCGACGCACGTCGCCGTATTCGGCGCGGATCAGCTCCAGCTCTTCGCGGATCACTTCCATCAGGCGCTCGGCGCTGCTGAGGATGCGGATCAACTCGCCGATCTGGTTGAGGATCTCCTGGTACTCGGCCAGCAGCTTCTCGTGCTCCAGGCCGGTCAGGCGGTGCAGACGCAGGTCAAGAATGGCCTGGGCCTGTTCCGGCGACAGGAAGTACTTGCCGTCGCGCATGCCGTATTGCTCAGGCAGGGTTTCCGGACGGCAGGCGTCGGCGCCAGCGCGCTCGACCATCACCTGCACGGCGCTGGATTCCCACGGCGTGCTGATCAGTGCTTCCTTGGCCTCGGAAGGCGTCGGCGAAGCCTTGATCAGGGCGATGACCGGGTCGATGTTGGACAGGGCAACGGCCTGGCCTTCAAGGATATGGCCACGCTCACGGGCTTTGCGCAGCTCGAAGACGGTACGGCGGGTGACCACTTCACGGCGGTGACGAACGAAGGCTTCGAGCAGGTCCTTGAGGTTCAGGACACGCGGACGGCCATCGATCAGGGCAACCACGTTGATGCCGAATACGCTCTGCAGCTGGGTCTGGGCGTAGAGGTTGTTGAGGATGACCTCTGGAACCTCGCCACGACGCAGCTCGATCACGATGCGCATGCCGTCCTTGTCGGACTCGTCACGCAGCTCGGTGATGCCTTCGAGTTTCTTTTCCTTTACCAGCTCGGCGATCTTCTCGATCAGACGCGCCTTGTTCAGCTGGTACGGCAGCTCGGTGACGACGATCTGCTGGCGACCACCGACCTTGTCGATGTCCTCGACGCTGGAGCGCGCACGCATATAAATGCGGCCGCGACCGGTGCGGTAGGCCTCGATGATGCCCTGGCGGCCGTTGATGATCGCGGCGGTCGGGAAGTCCGGACCCGGGATGAACTGCATCAATTCATCGATGGTGATGTCGGCGTTGTCGATCAGCGCCAGGCAACCGTCGATGACTTCACCGAGGTTGTGTGGCGGAATGTTGGTCGCCATGCCCACGGCGATACCGCTGGAGCCGTTGACCAGCAGGTTGGGGATCTTGGTCGGCATGACCGCCGGGATCAGTTCGGTACCGTCGTAGTTCGGTACCCAGTCCACGGTTTCTTTATGCAGGTCGGCCAGCAGCTCGTGAGCCAGCTTGGTCATGCGCACTTCGGTGTATCGCATGGCTGCGGCGTTGTCGCCGTCAACCGAACCGAAGTTGCCCTGGCCATCGACCAGCAGGTAGCGCAGCGAGAACGGCTGCGCCATACGTACGATGGTGTCGTAGACCGCAGTATCACCGTGCGGGTGATACTTACCGATGACGTCACCGACCACACGGGCGGATTTCTTGTACGGTTTGTTCCAGTCGTTACCCAGTTCGCTCATCGCAAACAGAACACGGCGATGCACGGGCTTCAAGCCATCACGCGCATCGGGCAGTGCACGCCCGACAATGACGCTCATCGCGTAGTCGAGGTAGGACTGTCTCAGTTCGTCTTCGATATTGACCGGGAGGATTTCTTTGGCCAGTTCGCCCATGAGAAGCCTGATTCCTTTTTCTGGTGAAACCTCGTCACATCCATATGGGACGAACGAAGCTCGCCGCCACAGGGAAACGCCCTGCAGCGACTTACGACAAATCAACGAGTTATGCCATGGATCTGCGCAGTAAAGACAGCCCAAACGGGCGGTCTTGGAAACCGCCGGATGTTACCACAATCACAGGGGGCATGGGAGTACGGCAAACCGCCGCTGGGCGTGAAGTGAGATAGCGGTGGATTCATCGCGGGACCAGCCCGCTCCCACACCAGCCGGCGCACACCGCACCGTGGGAGCGGGCTGGTCCCGCGATGCGCTTAGTGCAGGCGCTTGCGGCACATCAATTGCGCCATTTTGGCGGTGTCCGGGCGCTCTACTACGCCTTTTTCGGTGACGATCACGTCAATCAGGTCCGCCGGCGTGACGTCAAACAGCGGATTGAACGCTTCCACACCACTTGCTACCTGGCCTGCCAACTCCAAAAGCTCGTCGCCTTCGCGCTCTTCCAGCAGGATGTCTTCACCACTGGCCAGGTTCAGATCAATCGCCGAACTCGACGCCACTACCATGAAGCGCACGCCGTGGTGCATGGCGTTCACCGCCAACTGGTAAGTACCGATCGCACTCACCACATCACCATTGGCGGTGATGCGGTCCGCACCGACGATCACCCAGGTCAGCCCCTTGCTTTTCATCAGGTGCGCAGCGGCCGAGTCGACGTTGACGGTCACCGGGATGCCTTCATTGGCCAGCTCCCAGGCCGTCAGGCGCGAACCTTCCAGCCAGGGCCGGGTTTCATCGACGTAGACGCGTTCGATCATGCCCTCAAGGAACGCCCCGCGAATCACCCCCAGCGCCGTACCGAAACCACCACCCGCCAATGCACCGGCATTGCAGTGGGTCAGTACCGCCTGCTCGCTACCCTGCTGCTTGCGGATCAGCTCGACCCCAAGCTGGGCGGCGGTCAGGTTGGCCTCACGATCACTTTCGTGAATGACGACGGCCTCGGCCTCCATCAGCGCCAGCACGTCGTCACCTTCTTTCAGGCGCAACAGGCGCTCACGCATGCGGTTCAACGACCAGAACAGGTTCGCCGCGGTCGGGCGCGACTCGACCAGCGCCTCGAAGTCCTCCTCCAGCGCCTGCTCCCAATCATCGCCCTGGGCCAGGCGCTGACGCAGCGCCAGTACCAGGCCATAGGCCGCACTGATACCAATGGCCGATGCGCCGCGCACCACCCTCGAACGAATCGCTTCAGCCACCCCTGCCGCGTCGCTGTAAACCAGCCAGCTTTCCTGGGACGGCAGCGCGCGCTGATCAAGCAGGTACAAGGCACCGTCCCGCCAATCGATGGCCTTCACCTTCTCCGCAGCCAAAAGTCGATCGCGCATGCCTCACCCCGTCATTCGGACATCAAAAGCCGGCGATTATAACGAGCCCCCGCCACGGGCGCTCGGGTATACTTCGCGCTCATTTTCTGCAACGCCGGGAAAACCGCCCATGCCCAAGATTGCCCCACCCCTCGACCTGCTGCTCCTGCCTACCTGGCTGGTGCCTGTCGAACCGGCCGGGGTGGTATTGAAGGCACATGCACTGGGTATCCGCGACGGCCAGATTGCCTATATCGGCCCGCGCGACGAAGCCCTCAAGCTGACCACCAGCGAGACCCGCGAACTGCCCGGCTGCCTGCTCGCGCCCGGGTTGATCAACGCCCACGGCCACGCTGCCATGACCCTGTTCCGCGGCATGGCCGACGATCTGCCGCTGATGACCTGGCTGCAGGAGCACATCTGGCCGGCCGAAGGACGCTGGGTCGACGAGGCCTTCGTGCGCGACGGCACCGACCTGGCCATCGCCGAACAGCTCAAGGGTGGCATCACCTGCTTCTCGGACATGTACTTCTACCCCAAGGTGGCCAGCGATTGCGTGCACAACAGCGGCATTCGCGCACAAATTGCCGTGCCGCTGCTGGATTTCCCGATTCCCGGTGCGCGCAACTTCGATGAAGCCCTGCACCAGGGCGTAGAGCTGTTCGGCGATCTGCGCCATCACCCACGTATCAGCGTAGCCCTTGGGCCGCACGCACCGTACACGGTGAATGACGAAAACCTGGAAAAACTGCGGGTGATCGCCGAAGAGCTGGATGCACCGATCCACATGCACCTGCATGAAACCGCCTTCGAAGTGCAGCAAGCCCTTGAGCAGCATGGCGAACGCCCGATGGCCCGCCTGGCCCGCCTGGGCTTGCTCGGCCCGCGCCTGCAAGCGGTGCACATGACCCAGATCAGCGACGACGACCTGGCCCTGCTGGTAGAAAGCAACACCAGCGTGGTGCACTGCCCTGAGTCGAACCTCAAGCTTGCCAGCGGCTTTTGCCCGGTAGAGCGCTTGTGGCAGGCGGGCGTCAACGTGGCTATCGGCACCGACGGTGCGGCCAGCAACAATGATCTGGACCTGCTGGGCGAAACCCGTACCGCTGCCCTGCTGGCCAAGGCCGTGGCCGGTTCGGCCAGCGCCCTGGACGCCCATCGGGCGCTGCGTATGGCAACCTTGAACGGCGCCCGCGCACTGGGCCTGGATGCACTGACCGGTTCACTGGAGCTGGGCAAGGCAGCCGACATCGTCGCGTTCGACCTGACGGGCCTGGCCCAACAGCCGATCTACGACCCGGTGTCACAACTGATCTACGCCAGCGGCCGTGACTGCGTGAAGCATGTCTGGGTCGCCGGCAAGCAACTGCTCGACAACGGCCGCCTGACCCGGATGGACGAACAAGCGCTGCACGCCAGCGCCTGCGCCTGGGGCCAACGCATCGGCGGCCAGCACGAATAACCCGTCGGCAGCCCCGGCTGCCGGCATGTAGCGAATTATCAAAGTTTCAGAGGACTGTTCCATGAGCAACGTCGACCACGCCGAAATCGCCAAATTCGAGGCCTTGGCCCACCGCTGGTGGGACCGCGAAAGCGAGTTCAAACCGCTGCACGACATCAACCCATTGCGGGTCAACTGGATCGACGAGCGCGTCAAGCTCGCCGGCAAGAAGGTCCTCGACGTCGGCTGCGGCGGCGGCATCCTCAGCGAGGCCATGGCCCTGCGCGGCGCCACCGTCACCGGCATCGACATGGGCGAAGCCCCGCTGGCCGTGGCCCAACTGCACCAGCTGGAGTCGGGCGTGAGCGTCGAATACCGGCAGATCACCGCCGAAGACCTGGCCGAAGAGATGCCCGAGCAGTTCGACGTGGTGACCTGCCTGGAAATGCTCGAGCACGTCCCGGACCCGTCCTCGGTGATCCGCGCCTGCTTCCGCATGGTCAAGCCGGGTGGCCAGGTGTTCTTCTCCACCATCAACCGCAACCCGAAGGCCTACCTGTTCGCGATCATCGGCGCCGAATACATCATGAAGCTGCTGCCGCGCGGCACGCACGACTTCAAGAAGTTCATCCGCCCTTCCGAACTCGGTGCCTGGAGCCGCGCTGCCGGCCTTGAGGTCAAGGACATCATCGGCCTGACCTACAACCCGCTGACCAAGCACTACAAGTTGGCCGCCGACGTCGACGTCAACTACATGATCCAGACTCTGCGCGAGGAATAAGCATGCGTTTGCGAGCAGTACTTTTCGACATGGACGGCACCCTGCTCGACACGGCGCCGGATTTCATCGCCATCTGCCAGGCAATGCTAAGTGATCGAGGCTTGCCGCCGATCGACGAGCACAAGGTACGTGACGTGATCTCCGGTGGCGCCCGGGCGATGGTCGAAGCAACCTTCGGCCTAAGCCCTGAAGCACCTGAATTCGAGGCCCTGCGCCTGGAGTTCCTTGAGCGCTACCAGCGTGATTGCGCGGTCCACAGCAAGCTGTTCGACGGCATGGCCGAACTGCTGGCCGACATCGAGAAGGGCAACCTGCTGTGGGGCGTGGTGACCAACAAGCCACTGCGCTTTGCCGAGCCGATCATGCAGCGCCTGGGCCTGGCTGAACGCTCGGCCCTGCTGATCTGCCCCGATCACGTGAAAAACAGCAAGCCCGACCCGGAGCCGCTGATCCTTGCCTGCAAGACCTTGAACCTGGACCCGGCCAGCGTGCTGTTCGTCGGCGACGACCTGCGCGACATCGAGTCGGGCCGCGATGCCGGCACCCGCACTGCTGCGGTGCGCTACGGCTATATTCATCCAGAGGACAACCCCAACAACTGGGGTGCGGACGTGGTCGTCGACCACCCGCTGGAGCTGCGCACGGTGCTCGATAACGCGCTCTGCGGCTGCTGATATCTGGTAAGGCTCCGCCTTACATCGCCGGCAAGGCCGGCTCCCACAGTGCACACCATCGAATCCTGTGGGAGCGGGCTGGTCCCGCGATGAAGTCCCCCCTATTCAAGAGGCACACCCCATGTTCGATTACACCCCTCGCCCAGGCATGCTCAAAGACCGAATCATCCTGGTGACCGGTGCCGGCCGCGGCATCGGCGCTGCTGCTGCCAAGGCGTACGCCGCACACGGCGCCACCGTACTGCTGCTGGGCAAGACCGAAGCCAACCTGACCGCGGTCTACGACGAGATCGAAGCCGCCGGCCACCCACAGCCGGTGGTCATCCCGTTCAACCTGGAAACCGCCCTGCCCCATCAGTACGACGAACTGGCGGTAATGATCGAAAACGAGTTCGGGCGCCTCGACGGCCTGCTGCACAATGCCTCGATCATCGGCCCGCGCACACCGATCGAGCAGCTGTCGGGCGAGAACTTCATGCGCGTGATGCACATCAACGTCAACGCCATGTTCATGCTCACCGCCACGCTACTGCCGCTGCTCAAGCTGTCGGAAGATGCTTCGGTGGTGTTCACTTCCAGCAGCGTCGGGCGCAAGGGCCGGGCCTACTGGGGCGCCTATGGCGTGTCGAAGTTCGCCACCGAGGGCCTGATGCAGACCCTGGCCGACGAACTGGAAGGTGTGGCACCGGTACGCGCCAACAGCATCAACCCAGGCGCCACCCGCACCAGCATGCGCGCCCAGGCTTACCCCGGGGAAAACCCGGCAAACAACCCAATGCCCGAGGAAATCATGCCGGTCTACCTGTACCTCATGGGCCCGGACAGCACCGGCATCAACGGCCAGGCGTTCAACGCCCAGTAAGCGTCAGCCTTCGGCCAGGGCCACCCGCACTGCGGCGCCCTGGCGCTTGGGCTGCGCCAGTTCCAGCTGCAGGCAGCGCTCCAGGAACAGGTACATGTAGTCATAGCTCTTGCACACGGCCTGGCGCAACTCGGCCTGCAAGGTTTTCGGCGGGTTGTTGCCCGCCAGCGTGCAGATGATTTCCAGCGCCTCCCACGGGTGCGCATCATCGTACTGGGCATGCATTTTCAGCCACTTCATGGCGCGCTTGCGTTGCTCTTCCGGGAACCCCTCTGCATACGCACCGGTCGAGCAGACCAATGCCGACCACTCCCCCGTGGCACCCTCGATGGCATAGTTGGTGGCCGCGATGGCGACGATCAGCGAATCGGACGAACTGGTGTGCCAGCACCAATGGCTCAAGGCATTGAGTTCGGCGGGCACCCGCTGTTCCTGCAGGTCTTCGAGGGTCACGCCGTGGGCCCGCGACCAGTTCAGCCAGTAGTCGGCATGGTTGAGTTCAACGCGGATATTGCGCATCAGCCAGCGTCGCGCCAGGTCTTCGCCGGGGTGGCGGGCGAAACGGGTCTTGGTGAGGTTCTGGGCCATGTACAGGGCAAACTGCTCGACCACCGGCCAACCACCGACCAGGTACTGGCGAAGCGTCGCCAGGCTCAGCTGGTTGTCGCGCATCCGCTGATACAGTTCGTGCTCCACTACCCGACGTTTGCTCTCACTACAGTCGCGGATCAGCTTTTGCGCCCATAGCGGGTAACTCGAGGGGTCCATCAATGGACCGGTCCGAACGTACGCGTCAATCACTGTCAACTCCTTGTCCCTTGTGATTTAGGCAGGAAAGCTTCAGCGAAAGGTTCCCGGCGCCTTGAACATCAATGGCCTCGCGGTATTGCGCTTACGCTGCAAGCTGGCGCAAGTGAACACTTGCGGGCGCTCAATCAGGTAGCCCTGGGCATAATCGACACCTATCTCCTGCAGTGCCTGCTCGATCAACGGCGTCTCGACGAACTCGGCAATGGTGCGTTTGCCCATGACATGACCGATGTGATTGATCACCTCGACCATCGCGCGGTTGACCGGGTCGTCCAGCATGTCCTTGACGAAACTTCCGTCGATCTTCAGGAAGTCTACAGGCAAATGCTTCAAATACGCGAACGACGACATCCCGACACAGAAGTCATCCAGGGAGAATCGGCAACCCAGGCCTTTCAATTCATTGATGAAACGGATGGCGCTGCCCAAATTGGCGATGGCGCTGGTTTCGGTGATTTCGAAGCAAATCAGCTCCGGTGGGATCCCAAATTCGGAAAACTGGCGTTGCAGGTAGTCGAGAAACTTGTCGTCACCGATGCTGCTGCCGGACAAATTGATCGCGCACATGGCCAACGGGCCGTCTCGCCCTTCGTCCAGGCATTGGCGAATGACCTGGAATACGCTGCGCACCACCCAGCGGTCCAGCGCGGTCATCAGGCCATAACGCTCGGCGGCGGGGATGAAGCTTTCCGGCAGGATGATCCGGCCGCCTTCATCGTGCAGGCGAATGAGGATTTCCAGGTGTCCGCCGGCATGCTCCTCGACCCCGAGCGGGGCGATTTCCTGGGCGTACAGGCAGAAGCGGTTTTCTTCCAGGGCAATGTGCAAACGCTGGATCCAGGCCATTTCACCGAAGCGCATCGACAGCTCGGTGTCGTCGGGATGGTACAGCTGCACGCGGTTGCGGCCCTTTTCCTTGGCCATGTAGCACGCCATGTCTGCCGCGCGCAGCGAAGCTTCCAGCGTGCCAGGAGACTGGGCCAGGTGCACCAGGCCGACACTCACGGTGGTCATGAACGGCCTGCCCTTCCATACGAAATGCAGGCTCTGCACCGCCTGGCGCAGCCCTTCGGCAATGCGTTCGGCGTGCTCGGCCGGGCAGTTTTCCAACAGGATGCCGAATTCATCCCCACCCAGACGGGCCAAGGTATCGCCTTCACGCAGCCCTGATTGCAGCACGGCACAGATGTGCCGCAGCAGTTCATCACCCGCCGCATGCCCGCTGGTGTCGTTCACCAGCTTGAATTGGTCAAGGTCGAGGAACATCAGCGAATGCCGCGCCGACTGCCGGGACAGCCCGTTGAGCGCCTGCTCCAGGCGGTATTCGAACTCGCGGCGGTTGGCCAAGCCGGTCAATGCATCGTGGGTCGCCTGCCAGGAAAGGTTGGCGATGTACTGGCGTTCCTGGGTCATGTCGTGCAACACCAGCACCACCCCGCCCATCTGCCCTTCACTGAGGATCGGCGCCCCAACCAAGGTCACTGACACCGTGCTGCCGTCCAGGCGCTGGATCAGCTTGGCGTGCTCGCTGCCGCCCCTGAGCGCACCATTGAGGATGTGCTCGGTGAGGGTCAGGTGGTCTTTCTCGGCATTGTCATCAAGCAGGCTGAACAGCGCGGCCAGCGGCAAGCCCTGGGCCTGCTCGGCATTCCAGTGGGTCAGGTGCTCGGCCGCCGGGTTCATGTAGACGATGTTGCCTTCCACATCGGTGGTGATCACCCCATCGCCAATCGACTCCAGGGTGATCTGCGCGCGGTCTTTTTCCGCCTGCAAGGCGCTGGCAAACGCCTGGCGCTGGGCCAGCAGCTTGCTTGAGCGCAACCAGGCCAGGCCAATCAGGAACACTGCCGTGGCCAGGTTGGTCAACAGCAGCAGGCGCAGCAATACCCGCGAGCCTTCGCCCAGGGCATCACTGAAGGCCTTGGCGGCCGGGGTCACGCCCTCATTGATGGTGGCGATGCGGTTTTTCCAGGCAGTGACACTGGCAGCACTGGGCCGCCCCTGCTTGAAGCCGATATGAATTTCGTTGGCCAACGCGTCGAGCTGCGAGAGGAAACCATCGCCAATCGCCCACAGCTCGATGGCTTTTTCCATATAGCTGACATGCCGGAAGTTCTGGTACAGCCAGATCACCCGCGTCGCGTCATCGGGGTGGTTGCCACCCTGCAGGAAGCCCCGGCGCGCGCCGTCCATGTCAATCGGCTCGCGGTCCAGAGCGGTGCGCAAGTCATGCCCGCCCTGCGGCACGGCAATCGCCCCATGGTACTTCTGGAACACCGCCTCGTCGCCGGTCTCGGTGTACAAATTAAGGTAATAGATGGCGTCTTTCTGGCCCTTGGACCACAGGCTCTCGCCGGCCACATAGCCGCGCATGGCCGACAGCGCATAGAGGCTGATACCGCCCAGCATTGCCTGGAACAGCACTACCGCAACGAATGGCCAGATGATGCCCAACAACCGGGGCGCTTCGAGAGTCCGTTTTCGCTTCATGTGGTCCTTGCCGCAGAGCCGGATGAATCGCAACCATATCAGCACAGCCTAGGCCATTTGCCATGAAGACCAAAAACGATTTCTGGTCCTTGCAACAATTGGCGGCTCAGCTCTGCTGAAGATGTCCGTACAACTTGGCGTACAGCCCGCCCTCAGCGATCAGCTGCTGGTGATCGCCGTCCTCGGCGACATGCCCGCCATCAAACACCAGCACACGATCAGCCTGCTTCACCGCCGACAGGCGGTGGGCAATGATCAGCGTGGTGCGGTCGCTGAGGAAGCGCGCCATGGCTTCGTGCAGATTGTATTCAGTGGCGGCATCCAGGGCCGAAGTGGCCTCGTCGAGGATCACCACTTTAGGCTCGGCCAGAATCATCCGGGCAATTGCCAGGCGCTGGCGCTGCCCGCCTGACAGGCGTACGCCGGAGCGTCCGACCACGCTGTCCAGGCCTTGCGGCAAGGCGGCGATGGTGGCGTCGAGCTGGGCAATGCGCAGGGCATTCCAGCAGGCGTCGTCGCTGCTGTCGCGGCCCATGGTCAGGTTGGCGCGCACGGTATCGTTGAACAGCGAAGGATGCTGCAGCACCACCGCCACCTGTTCGCGCAGGGTTTCCAGGCCGATTTCCTGCAAGGTCGCGCCGCCAAAGCGGATGGTTCCGGCCTGTGCGGTGTAGAGCCCCAGCAGCAGTTGCACCAAGGTGCTCTTGCCGCCGCCGCTGGCGCCAACGATGGCCACCTTCTCACCCGGCGCAATCGACAGGTTGAGATTGTCCAGCACCGGCTCCTCGCCGTAGGCGAAGCGCAAGCCACGCACCTCGATACCGACCGTAGTCTGGCCTTTGAACGGATCGGCGCCGCCCGGGTACTGCGGCTCGTCCTTGCGCGCCAGCAGCTCGTTGAGCCGGCTCAGCGCGCCACCTGCCGCGTAGTAGGCGTATTGAAGGTTGAGCAGTTGCTCGACCGGGCCAATCATGAACCACAGGTAACTGAACACTGCCAGCATCTGGCCGATGCTCAGGTCGGAGAACAGCACGGTCAGCATCGCCGCCGCGCGGAAGATATCGATACCGAACTGGAACAGCAGGCCGCTGGCGCGCCCGCTGGCATCGCTTTTCCACTGCGAGGCCACGGCGTAGTTGCGCACTTCCTGAGCACGCAGGCCAAGCCGGCCGAGGAAATACCCCTGGCGGTTGCCAGCGCGCACTTCCTGGATGGCATCGAGGGTCTCGGTCAGTGCCTGGGTGAACCGCGAGGTGCTGTCGTTCTCAAGCTTCTTCAGGTGCTTGACCCGTTTGCCCAACTGCACCGTGGCGAAAATCACCAGCGGATTGAACAGCAGGATCAACAGCGCCAGCTTCCAATGCATCCACATCAGGATGCCCGCGGTGCCGCACAGGGTCAGCATGGCCACCAGGAAGCGGCTGAGGGTTTCGCCGACAAACTTGTCCAGGGTGTCCAGGTCGGTGACCAGGTGGGTAGTCACCGTGCCGCTGCCCAGGCTTTCGTATTCACTCAGGGAGATGCGCTTGAGCCGCTCGATCAGGCGGATCCGCAAGCGATAGACGATGTCCTTGGCCAGGCCGGCGAACAGCTTGGCCTGCACCACGTTGAACGCCAGTGCGGCGCAGCGCAGGGTCAAGGTCACCACCAGCATCAGGCCGATATAGCCCGCCGCCACCTGCCAGCTGCCCGGCAGGAAATTGTTCATCCACTTGAGCG
The DNA here is from genome assembly GCF_028656955.1 of Pseudomonas fontis. Taxonomy (GTDB): domain Bacteria; phylum Pseudomonadota; class Gammaproteobacteria; order Pseudomonadales; family Pseudomonadaceae; genus Aquipseudomonas; species Aquipseudomonas fontis. Next base: position 14,923 of record NZ_JAMDGY010000052.1, on the reverse strand, counting down.
CGGCATCGCCATGGCCCAGCAGCACTTCGTCGACCAGCAGCGGCAGCAGCAGCGGGATCGGCACACTGCAGAACGCCGCCAGCACGGCCACGCCGTTGGCGGTCCACAGGGCTTTTTTATGGTGCAGCGCCAGGCGACGGATCTCAGCCCAGCTCAGACGATCGACAGGTGCTGTCGCAGGCCCTGGCAGCGGGTCGGGCGAGCCTGGCAGGTCAAGCATGCGCGGTGCGCTCCTGATCCTTCAGGTGTTCGAGCCAGCGCCCGAGCAGTGGCGCCAGCTCACTCAGCGGCTGGTAGCCGTTGGTCAGCAAGGCCAGTTGGCCGTTGCGCTCGGCCAGCAAGGTCGGGAAGCCGGCAATGCCCAGGTCCTGGACCCAGGTGAAGTCCGCCGCCGTCGCCGTACGGGTTTCGGTGCTGATGAAGGCATCGGAAAATGCATGGCGCTCAAGGCCGGCCTGCTCGGCCAGCTCAACCAGCTTGGGCACGGCGGTGACATCTTCGCCGCGTTGGTAGAACGCCTGTTGAATCAGTTTGAGCAATGGCCCGACGCACTGCGCATCGAGGCCGCGCGCAGCAACCAGGGCACGACAGGCATGCTCGGTGTCGTAGATGAAGCCGTCCGGCATCGCCCCTTCCACCAGGAACGGCTGGCCGGTAGCCTCGTTGACCGCCTGCCAGTGCTCAAGGATGTAGCGCCGGGTGGACGCGTCCAACGCGCTGCCACCGGTGCGCAGGCCGCCCACCACGAAGTGGGTCGGCACGCCAGCATCGCGCGCCTGCGCGATCAAGGCCTCGGCCACCGGTGCAAAGCCCCAGCACCAGGAGCACATCGGGTCCATCACATACAGCAGGCGCGCGGTCATGCATTACACCTCGGCAGCTTTGCGGTAGTTGTGGCCAATCGGGTGTGGCAGGTTGCGGGCCTTGGCCAGCTCGATCTGCTTCTGCCGATCGACGGCGCTGCGCCGGGTCTTCTCGCTCAGGCTGTCCCAGCAATGCGGGCAGCTGATACCGGGCGAGTAGTGCTCGGAGGCCCGTTCTTCCACGCTGATCGGGGTGCGGCAAGCGTGGCACTGGTCGTAATCGCCCTCGGTCAGGTCGTGACGCACCGTGACGCGGTTGTCGAAGACGAAGCAGTCGCCCTGCCAGCGGCTTTGCTCCTGAGGCACCTCCTCGAGGTATTTCAGGATGCCACCTTTAAGATGATAGACCTCTTCAAAACCCTCGCCGAGCATATAGCTGGAGGCTTTCTCACAGCGGATGCCACCGGTGCAGAACATCGCGACTTTCTTGTGCCTGGCCGGGTCGAAGTTGGCCTTGATGTACTCGGGGAACTCACGGAAGCTGGTGGTTTTCGGGTCGATGGCGCCTTCGAAGGTGCCGATGGACACTTCGTAGTCGTTGCGCGTGTCGATCAACAGTACTTCCGGGTCGCTGATCAGGGCGTTCCAGTCCTGCGGCTCGACGTAGGTGCCGACCTTGTGGTTCGGGTCTACGCCTGGCACGCCGAGGGTGACGATCTCTTTCTTGAGCTTGACCTTGGTGCGGTAGAACGGCTGTTCGTCGCAGTACGACTCTTTATGGTCGACATCGACCAGGCGCTCATCGCTGCGCAGCCAGGCCAGCAGGCCGTCGATGCCTTCGCGGGTCGCCGAAACCGTGCCGTTGATGCCCTCTTCAGCCAGCAACAGGGTGCCTTTGACACCGTTCTGTTCCATGGCTTGGAGCAGAGGCTCGCGCAGCTCTACGTAGTCTTTCAGGGTGACGAACTTGTACAGCGCCGCCACGACGATGTTCTGGGTCATGCGTTAACTCTCCAGGTGGTTGCCCTCGCAAAGGGCGGACCGGATGACAAATAAAAACGCGCCGACAGGCGGCGCGTTGCGGATTCTAGCAAAAAGCTGATCAGGAATCAGTGTTTGCTGCCTCCGGCACAGGTCGGCGAGGCCGGCGCGATGCCGACCTTCTGCCATTCCTGTGGGGTGTAGGTGTGCAGCGCCAAGGCGTGGAACTCGCCCATCAGGTCGCCAAGGGTGGCGTAGACCTTCTGGTGGCGCTTGACGCTGTTCAGCCCTTCGAACTGCTCGCTGACCAGCACGGCCTTGTAGTGGGTCTGTTGACCACGGCTGTGCATATGGCTCTCGTCGTGCACCTCAAGGTGCTGCGGGGCCAAGGCCTGGAGGCTCTGTTCGATCTTCTGCTGCATGGACATAAACGGCTCCGCTTACGGTTTCTTGGCCGGAGCGGCCTTGCCGGCGGACGGGTCCAGTTCGTTGGTCATGTCAGCCAGCAGCTTGTTGACCACCGGTACTGCGCTTTCCAGTTTCTGCTGGGTCAGCTGGGCCGACTGCTGGGTAACCTGTGGCATTTTCTCGAGGACTTTCTTGCCCAGTGGCGACTGGTAGAACGCGACCAGGTCCTTGAGTTCGGTCTCGGTGAAGGTGGTGGTGTACAGCTTGATCATGTCCGGCTTGAGCTTGTTCCAGCCGATGGCCTGGTCCAGGGCGGCGTTGGCCTTGGCCTGGTAGCTGTCGAGCACGGATTTTTTCGAAGCCGGGGCCTTGGTCTGCTCGAAACGCTGGGCGAACATCTGTTGCACCTGCATGTAGACCGGGGTGCCGAGTTTGTCGGCGTGCGCCATCACCAGGAATTTCTCGGCGCTGGCATTGTGGCTGGCGGTATCGGCGAGTGCCTGGCCGCTGGCGCAGACCAGCGCAACAGCCGTGCAGAGAGCGCGAAGACGGGTCATCTGAATTCCTTGAAAAGTTGTAAAAGGGGGTGTACCCAGAGTAGAGCATTCTGCGCTGAGTCGGGCACGCTGCTCAAGTGGCTCGATAGGCAATGGAACCGGCCTGACGAATCAGGGCCTAAACTGCGAAATCAGCACCAACAAAGGAGTGACAGCCGCATGAGTCGTACCGAAACTGACAGCCTGGGCCCCGTCGAAGTTCCTGACGACGCCTACTGGGGTGCCCAGACGCAGCGTTCGCTGATCAATTTTGCCATCGGCAAGGAGCGTATGCCGCTTGCCGTGCTACATGCCCTGGCGCTGGTGAAAAAAGCTGCGGCGCGGGTCAACGACCGCAACGGAGACCTTCCGGCAGATATTGCCCGGCTGATCGAACAGGCGGCTGACGAGGTGCTCGATGGCGAGCACGACGAGCAATTCCCGCTCGTCGTCTGGCAAACCGGCAGCGGCACCCAGAGCAACATGAACGTCAACGAGGTGATCGCCGGTCGCGCCAACGAACTGGCCGGCAAAGGCCGCGGCGGCAAGGCGCCAGTGCACCCCAATGACCACGTCAACCGCTCGCAGAGCTCCAACGACTGTTTCCCCACCGCGATGAGCATTGCCGCAGCCCAGGCCGTTCAGCACAAGCTGTTGCCGGCGATTGCCGAGCTGTCGGGCGGGCTGGCCGAGCTGTCGGCGCGGCACATGCACCTGGTCAAGACCGGCCGCACGCACATGATGGATGCCACACCGATCACCTTCGGCCAGGAAGTCTCCGCCTATGTGGCGCAGCTGGGTTACGCCGACCGGGCAATCCGCGCGGCGCTGCCGGCGGTGTGTGAGCTGGCCCAGGGCGGTACGGCGGTCGGTACCGGGCTCAATGCCCCGCACGGCTTTGCCGAGGCGATTGCGGCGGAACTGGCGGCGCTGTCAGGCCTGCCGTTTGTCACGGCGCCGAACAAGTTTGCCGCGTTGGCCGGGCATGAGCCCTTGACCACGCTGGCCGGCGGCTTGAAAACCCTGGCAGTGGCCTTGATGAAAATCGCCAACGATTTGCGCCTGCTCAGTTCGGGGCCGCGTGCCGGGCTTGCCGAAGTGCGCCTGCCGGCCAACGAGCCGGGCAGCTCGATCATGCCGGGCAAGGTCAACCCGACACAGTGCGAGGCGCTGTCGATGCTCGCCTGCCAGGTGTTGGGCAACGACACGGCCATCGGCTTTGCTGCGAGCCAGGGGCATTTGCAGTTGAACGTGTTCAAGCCGGTGATCATTCACAACCTGTTGCAGTCCATCGAGCTGCTGGCTGACGGTTGCAGCAACTTCCAGCAGCACTGCGTAGCGGGGATCGAGCCGGATGCCGCGCAGATGGCCGCGCACCTGGAGCGCGGGTTGATGCTGGTGACGGCGCTGAACCCGCATATCGGCTATGACAAGGCGGCGGAAATTGCCAAGAAGGCCTACAACGAAGGCACCACGCTGCGTGAGGCGGCGTTGACGTTGGGGTATCTGACGGATGCGCAGTTTGACCAATGGGTGCGGCCGGAGCAGATGCTTGAGGCGGGTGGCAAGGGCTGACTTTCAGGGCCTCATCGCTGGCAAGGCCAGCTCCCACAGGAGTGGTGTACACCCCAATACGGTGGGAGCCGGCCTTGCCGGCGATGCAAGGCACAGCCTTGCCCACATGACTCAGCGGGCTATACGCGCCCGCCTGGCTCGCCAGCCGGCAACAATCGACGGCCCAAGCGCCGTCATTGCCGACCCCAACACCACCACGAACGCCCCGAAATACCCCAGCGCATTGATCTGTTCAGCCGCTACAAAATCCGGCCACAACCACGCCGCCGCAGCCACCGCCACAAAGGTCACCAATGGCGTGACCGCCAACGTCGCACTCACCCGCGAAGCCTCCCAATGCGCCAGCGCCTCGGCAAACGCGCCATAGGCCACCAGGGTATTCAGGCAGCAACCCAGCAACAGCCAACCTTGCAGCGGGCTCAACTGCAACACCTCCAACGGCTGCGCCCATGGCGTGAGCACCGCCGCGCACAGCAGGTAGATCACCATCATCACCTGCATCGAGTTCCACACCGTCAGCAGCTGCTTCTGGCCCAACGCATAGAAGGTCCAGATGGTCGAGGCCAGCAGGATCACCAGCACTCCCGTGGTGTAGGTACTCAGCGAAGTCAGCAGTTCTTCCAGGCGCTGATTGAAGAACAAGCCGAAACCCAGCAGCAAAATCACCAGGCCAATCCCCTGCCCGACACTGAAGCGCTCCTTGAACAGGAACACGCTGCCAATCAACAGGAACACCGGGCCAATCTGCACGACCAGTTGCGCGGTACCGGCGCTGAGCAGTTTCAGGCCGATCAGGTACAGCACATAGTTGCCAAGCAGCCCGCAGGTAGCCAGCAGCACCAGCCCTTTGCCCTTGCGGCCCAGCAGCTTGAACGACGGCAAGCGCCGGGTAGCTGCCAGGTAGGCCGCCAGCAGGCTGCCGGAAACCAGCAGGCGATACCAGGTGACGGTAATCGGGTCCATCACCTGCAATACCTGCTTGAGCTTGATTGGCAGGATGCCCCAGAGAAACGCAGTCAGCAGGGCCAGGAAAAGACCATAGGCCCAGCGACCGGAAGAGATATGCATGACCTGCCTCGATAAAGCCTGTGGTGAATAGGCAGGATTCTACGGGGGAATGAACGGCTAAAGAGGCAATCCGTCCTATTTCTTGTGCTTGGCGAACGCCGCCTCCAACGCTTCATTCAACGTACGCAATACCTTCACCCGGGCCCAGCGCTTGTCGTTCGCCTCGATCAGCGTCCAGGGTGCGATCTCGGTGCTGGTGCGGTCGACCATGTCGCCCACCGCCTCGGCATAGACCTCCCACTTGTCCCGGTTGCGCCAGTCTTCTTCGGTGATCTTGAAGCGCTTGAAGGGGATCTGCTCACGCTCCTGGAAGCGCTCCAGCTGGGTGTCCTTGTCGATCGACAACCAGAACTTGACCACTACCACGCCGGCATTGCGCAGTTGCTCCTCGAAATCATTGATTTCGCCATAGGCGCGCATCCAGTCAGCCTGGCTGCAGAAGCCCTCGACCCGTTCCACCAGCACCCGGCCATACCACGAGCGGTCAAACACGGTGAATTTGCCGCGTACCGGAATATGCCGCCAGAAACGCCACAGATACGGTTGCGCCCGCTCGTCTTCAGTCGGCGCGGCAATCGGCACGATGCGGTACTGACGCGGGTCCAGCGCCGCCGCCACCCGCCGGATCGCCCCGCCCTTGCCTGCCGCGTCATTACCTTCGAACACCGCCACCAGCGCATGCCGACGCATTTGCTTGTCGCGCAGCAAACCGGCCAGGCGCGCTTGCTCGGTGATCAACTGCTCTTCGTAGTCCTTCTTCTCCAGGCGCTTGCTCAGGTCCAGGCTGCCGAGCAGGCTGAGGCCGTCAATGCTGTGCCCCAGCGGGGCAATGTTGGTCTGGCGCTCCGCCGGCCCGGTGGACTTGAGCGCTGCCTGCAAGCCTTCGAGCAGGATCTTGCCGACGGCAAGGCTGCGGTAGTGCGGGTCGACCCCTTCGATCACGTGCCACGGCGCATAGTCGCGGCTGGTGCGGCGCAGCACGCGCTCGCCGAAACGCACGAAGCGGTCATAGGTTTCCGATTGCTGCCAGTCCAGCGGGCTGATCCGCCAGCTGTGCAGGGGGTCGTCCTTGAGCGCCTTGAGGCGCGCCTTCATCTGTTTCTTGGACAGGTGGAACCAGAACTTGAAGATCAGCGCGCCTTCGTCGCAGAGCATCAGTTCCAGGCGTTCGGCGCCGCTGATGGCCTGGTCCAGCACGGCGTCCTTGAATTCGCCATGCACCCGCCCCTGGAGCATCTGGCTGTACCAGTTGCCAAAGAAGATGCCCATCCGCCCCTTGGCCGGCAACGCGCGCCAGTAGCGCCAGGCCGGTGGTCGCGCCAGCTCTTCATCGCTTTGCTGGTCGAAGGTGCGCACTTCGATCAGGCGGGGGTCCATCCATTCGTTGAGCAGCTTTACCGTCTCGCCCTTGCCGGCGCCTTCAATGCCGTTGATCAGCACGATTACCGGAAAGCGGGCCTGCTGCTTGAGCTCGAACTGGGCCTCCAGCAAGGCTTCGCGCAGGGCCGGCACTTCGGCTTCGTAGGTTTCTTTGTCGATGGCGTGACCAATTTCGGCGGATTCGAACATACCAGGCTCCCTTCATGGATAAGCAAGACTAGCGGAAGACGCGACCTTTTGTCGGCAGTAACTGCCATGGCCGATCAGCTAGAATGCGCAACCTGCCGTTGCCGAGCCGAACATGACCGACACCCCTGCCACCGCCCCCCGCCATGCCTTGATCGACTGGGACGAACACGGCCGCCCGCATTCGCGGCAATACGACGACATCTATTTCTCCAAGGAACAGAGCCTGGCGGAAACCCGGCATGTGTTCATCGACCAGAACGCCTTGCACCAGCGCTTCGCGGCCATGGCCGACGGCGACTGCCTGAGCATCGGCGAAACCGGTTTCGGCACCGGCCTGAACTTTTTCTGCGCCTGGCAGGTGTTCGCCGAGTGCGCGCCTGCGGGTGCGCGGCTGCATTTCGTCAGCGTGGAAAAATACCCGCTGACCCGTGAAGACCTGACCCGCGCGCTGGCCCTGTGGCCTGAGCTGACGCCCTTCAGCACGCCGTTGCTGGCGCAGTACGTCGCGGTGCATGAAGGCTTTCAGCAGTTCGTCTTCGAACAGGGCCGGGTGACGCTGACGTTGATGATTGGCGATGCGCTTGAACAACTGCCGCAGCTGGACGCGCAGATCGACGCCTGGTTCCTCGACGGTTTTGCACCGGCAAAGAACCCGGAAATGTGGACCCCGGAATTGTTTGCCCAGGTCGGCCGCCTGTCGGCCCCGGGCGCGACCCTGGGCACCTTCACCAGCACCGGCTGGGTACGCCGAGGCCTGATCGCGGTGGGCTTCAAGATGAAGCGCATTCCGGGCATCGGTAAAAAATGGGAGATCCTGCGCGGGGCGTTCTTGGGGTGGCCAGAAGACCAGCCATTGCCACCCACTGCACCATGGTATCGCCGGCCCACACCGCTGAGCGGCCCGCGTGAAGCGCTGGTGATCGGCGCGGGGCTGGCCGGCTGCGCGACTGCGGCAAGCCTGGCTGCACGCGGCTGGAACGTCACTGTGGTGGAGCGCCATGCCACACCGGCGGCCGAGGCCTCGGGCAATCCGCAGGGCGTGCTGTACCTCAAGCTGTCGGCCCATGGGACCGCGCTGTCACGGCTGATCCTCAGCGGTTTTGGCTACACTCGCCGGCTGCTGGAGTCGCTGCAACGCGGCAGCGACTGGGATGATTGCGGTGTGCTGCAACTGGCCTTTGACGACAAGGAAGACCAGCGCCAGGCCAAGCTTGCCGAGGCGTTCCCGCCCGAGTTGCTGCAACGCCTGGAGCGCGCGCAGGCCGAGGCGGTCGCCGGGGTGGCGCTGGCCAACGGCGGGCTGTTCTACCCCGAGGGTGGCTGGGTGCACCCGCCAGCACTGTGCCAATGGCAGGCGGCGCAGCCGAACATTCGCCTGCTGACCCGGCATGAGGTGCTGCACCTGCGCAAGGTGAATGGCCTGTGGCAGGCCTGGGACGGTGACCACCTGCTGGCTAGCGCACCGCTGGTGGTGCTGGCCAGCGCGGCCGAGATCCATCGTTTCGAGCCGTGTGCCGGATTGCCGCTCAAGCGCATACGCGGGCAGATCACCCGCCTGCCGCTGACCGAGGCCAGTGGTGCGTTGACCACCGTGGTATGTGCCGATGGCTACGTGGCGCCGCCGCGTCATGGCGAACATACGCTGGGCGCCAGCTTCGACTTCCACAGTACCGACTTGACGCCCACCGCCGCTGAACACCGGGGCAACCTGGGGCTGCTGGAAGAGATATCCCATGACCTGGCGGAACGTTTGGGCGCTGCTGAGCTGGACCCACAAACCTTGCAGGGGCGCGCGGCGTTCCGCTGCACCAGCCCGGACTACCTGCCCATCGTCGGGCCACTGGCCGACCAGGTGGCGTTTGCCGACACCTATGCGGTGCTCGCCAAGGATGCCCGGCAGGTGCCTGATGCGCCGTGCCCGTGGCTTGCTGGCTTGTATGTGAACAGTGGGCATGGTTCGCGCGGGCTGATTACCGCGCCGTTGTCAGGTGAGCTGATTGCCGCTTGGGTCAGCGGTGCGCCGCTGCCGTTGCCACGCAGCGTGGCAGAGGCGTGCCACCCGAACCGGTTCATGTTGCGGGAGTTGATTCGAGGCAAAAAAGCCTGACTCCCCCCAACACTGCACAGAACCCTGTGGGAGCCGGCCTTGCCGGCGATGGGCTGCACAGCAGCCCCAATGGCAAGGCATCGCCGGCAAAGCCGGCTCCCACAGAGTCAGGCTGGTAGGTTTTCATTAGGTGCCTGAACCACCGCTTATAACGTATTGATCTAAAACTCCCACAATCCTCACCGGTCAGTTCCTGGGTGCCCGTCGTTTTGGGCACCTTCCCCAACGGCAAAACCGGTAAGGACTTATGTGCGGATTAGCTGGAGAGTTTCGTTTCACCCCTGTAGCCACCCCACCACGCCCGGCGGACCTCGCCGCGGTCGAGCGGATGACCCATCACCTGGCCCCTCGCGGCCCCGACGCCTGGGGCTTCCACAGCCAGGGCCCGATTGCCCTGGGCCACCGTCGCCTGAAAATCATGGACCTGTCCGACGGCTCGGCCCAACCCATGGTCGACAACGGCCTGGGCTTGTCCCTGGCGTTCAATGGCGCGATCTACAACTTCCCGGAACTGCGCAACGAGTTGCAAGACCTCGGCTACGCCTTCTACTCCGACGGCGACACCGAGGTGCTGCTCAAGGGCTACCACGCCTGGGGCGCTGACTTGCTGCCACGCCTGAACGGCATGTTCGCCCTGGCCATCTGGGAGCGCGACAGCCAGCAGCTGTTCCTCGCCCGCGACCGTCTCGGCGTCAAGCCGTTGTACCTGTCGCGCACCGCCGAGCGCCTGCGCTTCGCCTCCAGCCTGCCAGCGCTGCTCAAGGGCGGCGATATCAACCCGGTGCTCGACCCGGTGGCACTCAACCACTACCTGAACTTCCACTCGGTGGTGCCCGCCCCGCGCACCCTGCTGGCCAATATCGAGAAGCTGCCACCGGCCACCTGGATGCGCATCGACGCCCATGGGCGCAGCGAGCAGCAAACCTGGTGGCACCTGCATTACGGCCCGCGTACCGACGAGCAGGATCTGACCCTGGAAGACTGGCGTGACCGCGTGCTCGACAGCACCCGCGAAGCCGTCGCCATTCGCCAACGAGCGGCAGTCGATGTCGGTGTGCTGTTGTCCGGGGGTGTCGATTCCAGCCTGCTGGTCGGGCTGTTGCGTGAAGTCGGCGTCGAAGACCTGTCGACCTTCTCCATCGGTTTCGAAGATGCCGGCGGCGAACGTGGCGACGAGTTCCAGTACTCCGACCTGATCGCCCGCCATTACGGCACCCGTCACCACCAACTGCGCATCGACGAAGGCGAGATCATCGAGCAACTGCCGGCCGCCTTCCGCGCCATGAGCGAGCCGATGGTCAGCCACGACTGCATCGCCTTCTACCTGCTCTCGCGGGAAGTGGCCAAGCACTGCAAGGTGGTGCAAAGCGGCCAGGGCGCAGACGAGCTGTTTGCCGGCTACCACTGGTACCCGCAAGTCGATGGCGCCAGCGACCCGTATGCGGCCTACCGCGAGGCGTTTTTCGACCGCAGCCACAGCGCCTACCTCGATACCGTGCAGCCTGCCTGGCAGTTGCCAAACGATGCCGCCGGCGACTTTGTCCGCCAGCACTTCGCCCAGCCCGGCGCCAGCGCTGCGGTCGACAAGGCGCTGCGCCTGGACAGCACGGTGATGCTGGTCGACGACCCGGTCAAGCGGGTCGACAACATGACCATGGCCTGGGGCCTGGAGGCGCGCACGCCGTTCCTCGACTATCGCCTGGTCGAGTTGTCGGCACGCATTCCGGCGCGCTTCAAGCTGCCCGACGGTGGCAAGCAGGTGCTCAAGGAAGCCGCGCGCCTGGTGATCCCGAGCGAGGTGATCGACCGCAAGAAAGGCTACTTCCCGGTGCCCGGCCTCAAGCACCTGCAAGGCGCGACGCTGGGCTGGGTACGCGACCTGCTGCTGGACCCGAGCCAGGATCGCGGCCTGTTCAACCCGGCAGAACTCGACCGCCTGCTGAGCGATCCACACGGCCAGCTGACACCGCTGCGCGGCTCGAAACTCTGGCAACTGGCCGCGCTGAACCTGTGGCTCAGCGAACAAGGAATCTGACCAATGAAAGCGCACGCCTCCCCCTACGGACAGCGCCTGCTGCGCGGCCAGGTGCCTTCCTACGAACGCTTGCAGGCGCAACTCGCCGGCGACGGCAGCGAGCCCCACGATCAGCCGCGCTCACTGCATTGCGGCTGGGGCCGGCTGCTGATCGGCCACACCTACCCGGACCCGGCCAGCCTCGCCGACGCCTTGGCCGAAGAGCGTCCCGGTGAGCGCGATATCGCGCTGTATGTCGCAGCGCCGCAGCAGGTGCTGGCGCAAGCGCCGCAGCAGCTGTTTCTCGACCCTTCCGACACCCTGCGCCTGTGGTTCAGCGACTATCGCCCCTCGCAGCGGGTGTTTCGCGGCTTTCGCATTCGCCGGGCACAAAGCGACAGCGACTGGCAGGCGATCAATCATCTGTACCTCACCCGCGCCATGCTGCCGATCGACCCGGCATTGCTCACCCCGCGCCATCTGGGCGGGCCGGTGTACTGGCTGGCCGAGGACGAAGACAGCGGCGCGGTGATCGGCAGCATCATGGGCCTGAACCATCACAAGGCCTTTGCCGACCCGGAGCACGGCAGCAGCCTGTGGTGCCTGGCGGTCAGCCCCAACTGCACCCGCCCCGGAGTCGGTGAAGTGCTGGTGCGCCACCTGATCGAGCACTTCATGAGCCGGGGCCTGAGCCACCTGGACCTGTCGGTGCTGCACGACAATCGCCAGGCCAAGCGGCTCTACGCCAAGCTGGGGTTTCGCAACCTGACGACCTTCGCGATCAAGCGCAAGAACGGCATCAACCAGCCGCTGTTCCTCGGCCCCGGCCCCGAAGCCGGGCTCAACCCGTATGCGCGGATCATCGTCGAGGAGGCCTACCGGCGCGGTATCGACGTGCAGGTCGAGGACGCCGATGCCGGCCTGTTCACCCTCAACCATGGCGGGCGCCGGGTGCGCTGTCGCGAGTCGCTGTGCGACCTGACCAGCGCTGTCAGCATGACCCTGTGCCAGGACAAGAGCCTGACCCACAAGACCCTCGCCGGCGCCGGGCTGAACCTGCCGGCGCAGCAACTGGCGGGCAACGCCGACGACAACCTGGCCTTTCTCGAAGACCACGGCGCCGTGGTGGTCAAGCCGTTGGACGGCGAGCAGGGCAATGGCGTAGCCGTCAACCTGACCACCCTGGATGAGCTGAGCACAGCCATCGAGCAGGCCCGGCGCTTCGATAGCCGGGTGCTGCTGGAAAGCTTCCATGAGGGGCTGGACCTGCGCATCGTGGTCATCGGCTTTGAAGTGGTGGCTGCCGCGATCCGCCACCCGGCGACCATCGTCGGCGACGGCCAGCACGCCGTCGGCGCGCTGATCGAGGCGCAGAGCCGTCGTCGCCAGGCGGCCACCGGCGGTGAAAGCCGCATCCCGCTGGACGCCGAAACCCAGCGCACCCTGCACGCGGCCGGGGTCGACTACGACAGCGTGCTGCCTGCCGGCCAGCGCCTGGCGGTGCGACGCACCGCCAACCTGCACACCGGTGGCTGCCTGGAAGATGTCACCGCCCGCTTGCACCCTACCCTGGCCGACGCCGCGATCCGCGCCGCGCGGGCGCTGGATATCCCGGTGGTCGGCCTGGACCTGATGATCAAGGCCGCCGACCAGCCCGAGCACGTGTTCATCGAAGCCAACGAACGGGTCGGCCTGGCCAACCACGAACCCCAACCCACTGCCGAACGCTTCGTCGACCTGCTGTTCCCGCACAGCCGGCCGGTGTTGTAACGAGGAGTCCGCATGCCTGAACAACGCCTACCCGAACCGGACCTGAACTACTTGCAGAAGGTCCTCCTGGAAATGCTCGCGATCCCCAGCCCGACCGGTTTTACCGACACCATCGTGCGCTATGTGGCCGAGCGCCTGGAAGAGCTGGGCATCCCCTTCGAACTGACCCGGCGCGGCACCATCCGCGCCACCCTCAAGGGCCGTAAAAGCTCGCCCGACCGCGCCGTTTCAGCGCACCTGGACACCATCGGCGCCAGCGTACGCACCTTGCAGGACAACGGCCGCCTGGGCCTGGCGCCGGTGGGCTGCTGGTCCAGCCGGTTTGCCGAGGGCAGCCGCGTCAGCGTGTTTACCGATACCGGGGTAATACGCGGCAGTGTTCTGCCGTTGATGGCCAGCGGGCACGCTTTCAATACCGCCATCGACCAGTTGCCGGTGAGCTGGGAGCATGTCGAGTTGCGCCTGGACGCCTACTGCGCAACCCGCGCCGACTGCGAATCGCTGGGCATCGGCATTGGCGATTTCGTCGCCTTCGACCCGTTGCCCGAGTTCACTGAAAGCGGCCATATCAGCGCCCGTCACCTGGACGATAAAGCCGGTGTGGCGGCCTTGCTGGCGTCGCTCAAGGCCATTGTCGAAAGCGGCATCCAGCCGCAGATCGATTGCCACCCGCTGTTCACCATCACCGAGGAAACCGGTTCCGGGGCAGCGGCCGCCCTGCCGTGGGACGTGAGTGAGTTTGTCGGTATCGATATCGCCCCGGTCGCGCCCGGCCAGCACTCCAGCGAGCACGCGGTGAGCGTGGCGATGCAGGATTCGGCCGGCCCCTACGACTACCACCTGTCCCGCCATTTGCTGCAACTGGCCCGCGAGCACAATCTGCCGGCGCGGCGTGACCTGTTCAGGTACTACTTCAGCGATGCCCATTCGGCGATCACCGCCGGGCACGATATTCGTACTGCGCTGCTGGCGTTCGGCTGCGATGCCACCCATGGCTATGAGCGCACCCACATCGACAGTTTGGCTGCCTTGAGCCGGCTGCTCAGCGCCTACCTGCTGAGCCCACCGGTGTTCGCCAGCGACTCGCAGCCGGCCGGCAGTTCCCTGGAGCGCTTCAGCCACCAGTTGGAACACGATGCGCAGATGGAAAGCGAGACCCGGGTGCCGGCGGTGGACAGCCTGGTGGGGAACAAGAGCTAGTCACAGGTCGAGGAAGGTTTCGCGTAGCATGGGCGAAACCTTCTGCGAACCGTGCCCTTTTTATGCTGATCCCTTACGACCAACTGGAAGCCGAGACCCTGACCCGCCTGATCGAGGACTTCGTGACCCGCGACGGCACCGACAATGGCGACGACACGCCGCTGGAGACCCGCGTGCTGCGTGTGCGCCAGGCGCTGGCCAAGGGGCAGGCGTTCATTCTGTTCGACCTTGAGAGCCAGCAGTGCCAACTGCTGGCCAAGCACGATGTGCCCAAGGAACTGCTGGACTGATCAGGCGTCCTCCTTGCCCATGTGGGCGAGGATGCGCCGGTAGATTTCGGCGCGATGCACCTTGATGTTGCGGGGGGCGCTGATACCGAAGCGGACGGTGTTGCCATCTACTTGCAGCACCTTGACCTTGATTTCGTGATCGATGGCGATGACTTCGCCGACTTCTCGTCCTATGACCAGCATCTTCAGATCCTCCACAGACAGGGGAATCTGGAGACTGCGCCGAGAGCGGATGGGCTTCAATGTGCGGGCAATCAAATAGACATTTCCCACTTTCCGGCAGGAAATTCCCTACAAATTTATTGTGTGGCCACAGTATTAGCAGCTCGCGAAGTCTTTTTTTGTGGGGGCCGGCAGATCAACATCAACTGCACAGGCCTATCGCTCGCAAACGTAGCCGCTGCCGTAAGGCTGCGCTCGCCTGCAACGCAGGCGCCGCCGTTGGGAGCCCTCACGGGCTCCAGCGCAGCCTTACGGCAGCGGCTACAAAATCTGTGCGCGACAGTTGCTCCTGCAGGGTCAGTGAATATCCTGTTGGCGCCGGCTTGGACAGCAACATCAGAAACGCAGCCGACATGGCTTGTCCCCTCCAGGCAATGGGT